>JANQNH010000001.1 GCA_028279655.1 Candidatus Nanoarchaeia archaeon
TTTTAAATTTCCCGTTGGGAAAAAAATAAGTACAATTTTGGTTGCAGTGCTATTGTTGATACCTGCTGCTCTTGCTGCTGGTGATGATATGTCCATCGGTGGTACAATCGGTGTTGAGGATTTTCCGATTAAGATCTGGCAGTGCGGGAACAGGGTGGTGAAGGATGAGGCAGTACAGCCATGGAGATTAAGCAATGATGGGGATGTTTTGGCAGAGAGGAATAATAACTACCTGTTTGAGGGAGAGACATACCAGGTGGATGTCCTTGTGATGGACAAGAACAAGATTGATGAAGCAGTGGTTGACGTAATGTTTGACTCAGCAACTGGTACGGATATAAGCTTGAACTGTGCACCTACTGATCCATGGGCAGGTGAAATGAAAACCGATACGTTATGTTATAAAGGTGCTTCTACTGGTTGGCAGTGTGGACCTAATCCAGACCAGGTTAATTATGCAGATGCTTCTGGAAGCGTAGTTTATACTTCACCTGGACCAACATTAGAGATTACTGTTGAACTGACTGGATTAAAACCAAATACTGATTACCAACTTACCCTTAATGGCAGGGATGGAAATGATGGCAATACAGAACTTGGAGCAAATTGTGCTAATCCAAATGCTCCAGCTGCTGGTTATACCTTTGCATGGGAATGCGGTACCTGGGCTGGTGGAACCGGGCAAGAGGGATTTTGGAATTTTGATATGGCAGCAACAACCGATGCAAATGGTGATTTTTCACAGAGTTATTCATTAAACATGCCTGTGGGGCATTATGGAATAGGACCAGCTCATGCTTTTGGTTTTGGTTTTATTGTCAAGGAAGCAGCTGATGTTCCTGGCGGCAGCAATTATCCTCCAGTGTTAATGGAGTATAGCGGACTGGATTGGACCATTACTGAAGACTTTGTTATAAATCCTGCCTGCAATGCTATGATCGATGAAGAAAGTGTGGAGTGGAATGCAGATTTGATGGAAATGTATACTTGTATGATAGAGATCAGGGATTCTTATTGGGATTATGGTGAATATGAATTAATAGTACAGGCTACAGATAATACTGGGAATCAAACAGCAGAGATTGATGAAACTTCAATGTGGTTCTTGAACCCATTAATAACTGTTGATGTAACTGGCCTATTGGACTTCTCAGGCGTTAGGCCTGGAACTTCAGAGTACAGCAATGTACAGGTTAAGAACCTTGCAGAAGGTGGAGTTGTCCTAGACATGTTTATCCTAGGAGAGGATTGGGATGCAATCGATCCAGCTCAGGGAAGATGTCTGCAAGATGATGGAAATCTATTGAATCAATTACCATTGAGTGCATTCAGGTACTATGTGGAGAATGGTGCTTATAGCTCCAGAGGCGACAGGCAGATAGATCTGGATAACTACGATGCTGCAATAACAAGGAATGCTGATGCAGAAGGGTATCTTAATATCCATAGGAACCTTAATGGAGGGTTTGATGAGGATATGTTTGCTGAGGCAGAGATACTTCAGGAGAACGAGATAATGGATCCAAGGGTACCTGGTGGGGAGTACTGGGTTGCTAACCTGCTATATCCTCAAAGTACTGGAATGACCCTGACTTTTAGGTTAAGCTTACCTGAGCCGTGCTATGGTAACTTCCAGAACCTAGACGGCTTCACCATAATCGGAGAAGCTATCTAAGCCTAGATAATCTTTTTTATTTTTTTTGTTATAAGTAAATCCGACTATACCATTCAATCTATATTTTTGAAAGAAATAACCTTTATATAGTCTAATTACTTTCTTTATAGAAGGGGTGTTATATATGAAATCAAGATTATTTCTGGTTTTCTATATTTTTGTAGTCTTAGCAGGATTTGCCAGTGCTGATCTATTGGACGAAGCTAAAGTACATTATACCATGGATACTGATATGACTGATTCAGTAAACAACTATGATGGAGCATTTGTAGCAGGTGGGGTAAATCATTTAAATGATGGGTGTGTAGCAGGAGGTTGTTACGGATTTGAAGGTGGTGGAGTAGGCAGGTTATTAGCGCATGAGGCTATAACGGACAATATCGATACAGCTTTTAGTATTCAACTTTGGGTGAATGCAGATACTTTAAACACAGGCACATATGGATTGTTATATCATTTTAAGGATGACTACACTACGGCTGCAATATTGAGTTATCCTACTGCTCTAAATAAATTTAGTTTTGTTCAAGGAGGTATCTATCTCATTGATACAAACTCTTCTGCAAACGAATGGGTTCATTATGTTGTTACATGGGATATAACAAACTCTAATTATACCCTGTATAGGAATGGAATTATTGTTGATAGTAAGATAGGCAATACACCTCCAAGTTCTAATGCAGAGAATATTCTTGGTAATGTATGTTGTGATTGGGGGCAGCAATTTGATGGGAAGATGGATGAGTTTGCCTTGTGGGAGAGAGCCTTAACTCCTGAGGAAGTTTTGCAATTGTATGGGGCTAGAATAATAAGTCTGGTTTCTCCTCCGAATGGATCTGTTGTTTTTTATTCTGATGACTTGGTATATACTGTTAGTTTAGATATGGATAACTGTACTTTATGGACTAATGAAAGTGGGATTTGGGGTAAAAATCAAACAACTAATTCTGTTGTTGCTGGCAGTGAGGATCCTTTTGATATTAATGAATTTGACCTTGGATCATATATATGGAATGTCCAATGCTTACAAAATGGCACTGAAGACTGGGCAGATGCAAACTGGAGTTTTACGTTAAAAAATGATAATGATGGAGATGGCATACCTGATGATGAGGATGATTGTCCAGACGATCCAGGCCCTTCTCAAAAGAATGGGTGTCCTGATTTAATTCCCCCTAACATCACGATCCATTCCCCTTTAAATGGTTCTACTTACAATAATTCTAATATAACTGTAAATATAACAATGGATGAATATGTTAGACTGTTAGTTGTATTTTTAGGTGATAAGGATAACTATAGTTTTAATGATGTTAATTCAACTTTTTTTGTGATTCAGGATTTAGAGGATGGAAACTATACCCTCACTGCAGAGGCAATTGACTATTCTAATAATACGGCGAATACAACTTTAAGTTTTGAAGTGGATGCTTATCCTATTAGAACACACATATTAGTGAATGTTACGAATATCACAGTCAATATTACTGATGTTGGAGATATTGATGGAGACGGAATCAATGATACCTTTGTAGATACAGGGATAGTAGGGTATGGATCGAATATTTCGAATAATATTATTGTGTTTACAACGGGTACTTATCCTAGCTATACCTTAAAATACTATGATATTGAGGCGCAAACGCTTACGGATACGGGAATTGTACTGAAAAGGTTAAGATATGGTGACATCTCAAATAATATCATCGCTATTGGGGAAGGATATCCGACTCGTTTAAAATATTATGACCTAGACACGCAAATCTTAACCGATACTGGGATTGATATATCCTATTATAAGAATTTGGCGGTTTCAAATAATATCCTTGTCTATAAAACTACAGAGAAATATAATTATTCTTTAAGGTATTATAACATATCCACAGATCTGGTAAAAGACATAGGTGTTCTCCCGGATAGGTTTGAGGATTTTGTTTTTTCTAACAATACCATTGCTTTTGTTGGAGAACACGTATTAAAATACTATAATCCATATACTCAATTGTTGGAAAATACTGGAATTTATATCTATCACCCAGATCATTCAAATTTGGCACTCTCAGGAAACAATTTGGCTTATAGGAATTTTAGTGAGTATGCAGTGGGCAATGGTAATCTCATGTACTATGACATAGAAACACAAAGCTTGATTGATATTGGGGCCAAATCTTATTTCCGATTCGGTCTGTCTGTTTCAGAGGATATTATTATTTATAATCATAATTATACTTTCAGGTTTTATGATATAAACACACACACAATAACAGACACAGGAAGGTATTTTGGCGGATTAGGTGATATTTCAAAAAATATTATTACTTTTTCAGATCCTACTATTTCCTATCTTATTCTTTCCAAATACTCTACTGGAGATACAGATGGAGACGGTTTTCGCGATCATGTGGATAATTGTCCGGATGTTGTTAATCCCTTGCAGGAAGACTGGGATGGTGATGGTGTAGGAGATGCGTGCGATATGGATTTTGATGGAGATGGTTTTAATAATTCAGTAGACTGCAACGATACCAATGCTACACACTTTCCCGGGGCTCCTGAAATCGAATGTGATGGGGTGGACCAGGACTGTGACGGTTATGATGATTGCTGTATGGAAGTATACTCCCCAGAATCGAAGGTGTACAGTTCAAGACGTGTGCCGGTTAATATTACCTTAGATGGAAAAACAAAATTTCTTAGGTCTACTGATATATATAAATCAAGGAAGACCACCAGGACCTTGTGCACTAACTGCGATGAGTATGGATATTCCTTCAGACGTGCTTTGGATTTTGCTGATGGTGAGCATAACCTGACCTTCTTTAGTGATGTCTGCGAGGATAAGGTTGGCTTTTTTGTTGATAGTTATCCTCCTAGAATATTCAGGACAATCCCCTTCAGAGGTTTTGCTGATGGGAATTTTATGGTGCAATTCATGGAAAACAATCCAGATCTTGTTTTTATACACTATGGCAATGTTGGAGTTGGTTATGAAAGTAAGATCCTTGATCTGGATACTGAATGTACTAAGTTCGGTTTTCGGTGGACATGTAGTACTTTTGTAAATCTATCCGCTTATAATCCTGGCCAGGTAGAGTACTGGTTTGAGATTATTGATATTGCTGGTACAAGCACAAACAGCAGGCACATAACCTTGGGAGTAGATACTGTGGCACCAGAGATATTGAATTTTGAGATGGAGGTAAAGGGAGCCTATGCCCATTTTGCGATTGAGATAAATGAAACCAACTTTCTGTCTGCAGAGTATCTGGATCATAATGGGGCTTCAACATGGAAACCTTTATGCAGATACCTGGTAAACGGCAAATGCGGTTCTAGGATCAGATTTCTAGATGGAGAACACAACATTGATATTATGATAAAGGATAGGGCAGGTAATGAGGTAGGACTTGAGAATATCACCTTCTTTACAGATAGTATACGCCCCAGGTTCTATTCTGTTAAGCCCACCTATGGATTTGCAAACGGCAGCTTTGAGGTGAGGTTTTTGGAGAAGAATCCCACTTCGTTGATACTAGGGTATGGAAATGATTTATTAGGGTATAAGAATAAGTCTTTGGATCTTCTAAGTGACTGTATGGCAGAAAGGTTTTTTGTAAGATGTAGTACTGAGGTTAATCTTTCATTTTACCAGGATTCGCATATCAAGTATTGGTTTGAGCTGGAGGATAGGTCGAATACATCGGTGAGTTCAAGGGCCTATCGGTTATTGGTAGATACTAAGGCTCCTGTTATCTCTGGTCCGATCCAGGTAGTTAGGAGGTTTGGGAATTTTATGCAGCTGACAGTTCCTGTTCAGGATATTAACTTCAAGGACGTGATGTATTATGATTATCAGGCCAGGTATCCCAGGTGGAATCGGCTTTGTACGAGGTTGGTGAATAATAATTGCACTGCCACCAGATATTTTAGCTTTGGCCCGCATAATGTGACGTTAAAGGTAAGGGATAAAGCATTGAACTATGCAGAGGATTCTACTTTCTTTGTTGTTTAATCATATTTTTTAAATTATCTGAGATTAGTAGTAAAAAAATTTCTAGTCTTTGTTATAGATTTTGCATATTGATAAAGCATTTAAATCAGTTTGTTCGGTTTTAGAGTAAAAAGGGGTTGAGTTATTTGTTAAAAAAAAGGTGTGAGAAAGACTACCATATTATTTTCTTAGTTTTTTCTATCTTTTTTAAAATAAACGAGGTGAGAATATGAAAAAGATACTATCTATTTTAGCTGCAGTGCTATTGTTTATGCCTGCTGCTTTTGGTGCAGGGAACGGAGGCACCGTCGGAGGGAGTGTTGGTGTTGAGGATTTTAGTATGAAGATCTGGCAGTGCGACGAAAGGTTGTGGAGTGATGAGGCAGTCCACCCATGGAGATTGAGCGGTGATGGCGAGGAGCTTATAGAGAGGAATAACAACTATGCTTTTGAAGGAGAGACCTATCAGGTTGATGTCCTTGTAATGGATAAGAACAATATAGAGGACGCAGAGGTTGACATAATATTTGTGGGTTCTGCTGACAATATCTCTCTGGACTGTGATACAACCAGCAGGGGAAGCAATGGAGATGGATGTTATGGGACTCCAGAGGAAGATACCTGTGAAAATTATAATCTTGACCAATGTGTTGAAATCCAGGGCTGTGATCCATTGTGTGATCTTTATGTTGACCATGATACTGTAAGGAATTGTGAAGGCAATGCTCCATGTCATATAACCATACAAGATGCGGTAAATGCTGCGTCTGATGATGACCGGATATGTGTCTATGATGGGATCTATAACGAAAATGTCGATGTTACATCTGGGGTTACCCTACGGTCTATCTCAGGTGCAGGCTCTACTACTGTTTATGGAACCGGGACAGCTGTAATTGCAATTATTGCTGATGGTGTTGTGATTGACGGTTTTACAGTTACAAATGCCAGAACTTCAGGAATAGGGATCTATGCGATGGACCAGAGCGATATTACTATAAGGAATAATATTGTGAAAGAGCTTGGAAATGGCAATGATGATGTGACAGGAAGGGGAATTGTGATAGTGTCCAGTTCTTTGGGGGTAGATAGTGTTAATATACTCAATAATGAAATCTACGACATAACCTCTGGGCTACGGACAACGAGCAGCAGCACAAGCGCTGCAGGAATTATTGTTGGGTGGACATCAGGAAGCGAGGATGTCACTAACCTGGTTATACAGTGCAACAATATATACGACATTGATGCAGATACAAGTCCATGGACAACACCTACCAAGGGCCAGGGAGCATATGGGATATTGATCAACCATGGACATTCTGGAGGTCAGACAATAGGTGCACAGATTCTTAATAACCATATAACTGATCTAGAGGGATTATGGGCTCATGCAATAGGTCTTGAGGGAGATACGCCCAGTGCGGTTGTAAGATCCAATGAGATAGATGATCTGGTTGACCATAAGACTCCAAGTGATGCAGTTGCTGTACAATTTGAGGATAATCCTTCTGCAGAAACAGTTGAAGTAAGCCAGAATAATTTTTTGAACGATGATGTTGGTATCCAAAACACAGTGCTGGGCCTTACGGTAACTGCAGAAGATGATTATTGGGGATGCGCAGATGGACCTGGTAATCCTGGTTGTTCTGGGACGAGTGGAGCTGGAGATGTTGATTTTGACCCTTGGGCAGAAACCGCATTTGCTATCCCAGTATGTACAGCTGAACCAACACCTATCTGTGAAGGTACACCTGACTCTTGCGAGATAATCGCAGATGAGAATAAGTGCGATACAGAAACAGAAGGGTGCTCTTGGTTCGCTCTAGCAGACTGCAATGCTATGATCGATGAAGAGCAGATAACCCAGTTTGATGAACTGACAATGGCCATGTATAGCTGTGCTATCGAGGTGCCTGATTCAGCGACGGCTTATGGTGAGTATATGCTGACGGTTGAGGCTGAAGATAGTGATATGACTCAGACGCCTCAGATTGATGAGACATCAGTCTGGTTCTTAAACCCTCTTGTAACAGTCGATCTGTCAGGAGGGACCCTGGACTTTTCTGGGGTGATGCCAGGTACATCGTCTTATGACAGCATGCAGGTTAAGAATCTTGCAGAGGGAGGAGTAATCCTGGATATGTTTATCCTTGGAGATGATTGGTATTCTGCAGGGGCAGAGCAGGCACGATGCATGCAGCCGGATGGGTCACTACTGAATAAGCTGCCCTTACAAGCATTCAGCTATTATGTGGAGAACGGCGCTTATGACTCTAGGGGAGACAGGCAGATAGACGACAATGCCTATGATAACGCTATAGTCCGAAATGTAGATGATGAAGGCTATCTTAATATACATAGGAACCTGAATGGAGGATTTGACGAGGATATGTTTGCCGAAACAGAGATACTACAGGAAAACCCAATAACTGACCCAAGGGTACCAGGAGGAGAGTTCTGGGCTGCTAACTGGCTATATCCAGGAAGCACAGGAATGACACTAACCTTTAGGTTAGACCTTCCAGAGCCATGCTATGGTACATTTACATCTACAGATGGATTTTATATATGGGGAGAGGCGATCTAATCTTTGGGATTGATTTTTAGGAGGTTTTTTATACCCTCCCTTCTTTCCTTTTTTTGGTGGGACAATGCGCGTGATTTTATTTTTTGTAGTAATCTTATTAATAAGTTCTAGTGTTAGTGCTGTGTCTGAGAAGATGCCTGTTATTGTGATCCAGAAGGAAGGTAAAATCAAGAGCATGTCCAGGATGGATGATCTTGATGTTGAAAATTTTGATGTGAAACATAGGTTTTCTGCACTTTCTGGTTTTACAGGAGAGGTGACTGAAGAGGGATTTCAGGATTTGATGAGAGATCCTTCTTTCGAGGTCTATAAGGATGGTGTTAGATATCTGAGCCTTAGCTATAGTGCTCCTCAGATCCGGGCTAATCAGGTATGGGAAAAAGATATAACAGGAAAGGACCAGACAATATGTCTTATAGATACTGGAGTTGATTATAGGCATCCTGACCTAGGGAACTGTAGTACTGAGGATTTTCTGAATGGAGTATGCCCTAAGGTTATTGGCGGGACTGATTTCTATAATTATGATGATGATCCAATGGATGATCAAGGCCATGGGACCCATATTGCTGGGATATTGGCTTCTGATAATTATGCTTATAAGGGCGTTGCACCAGATGCAAAGATAGTTGCAGTCAAGGTGTGTGATAACTCTACCGAAGGAGAATGTTGGATAAGCGATATAGTTTCAGGTATTGATTATTGTATTGCAAACAAGGAGGTCTTTAATATATCAGTCATATCCCTTAGCATAGGAGGGGGACTATATACTAGTTTTTGTGATGATGAACTGGATGCAATTGCGCTTAATACTGCAGTTGATAATGGTATTTTTGCTGCAGTGGCTGCTGGTAATGATGGATCTAACTTTGCCATAGCAGCACCAGCATGTGCTTCTAATGTGGCTGCTGTTGGGTGGGTTGATGGTATGGACAACATAGCACTTAACTCAAACAGGGCTTCTTTTAACACTATACTTGCTCCAGGCACATCTATAATATCTACAGTACCTATGTCAGGAGATATTGTACATGCTTCTCCAAGCGGCTTTAAGGCATTATCTGGCACGTCAATGGCAGCGCCGCATGTGGCAGGGGTTGCTGCACTTATGCTGCAGGCTAATTCAAGCCTTAGCCCTTTGGATATTAGAGATATAATCAAACGATCCGGTATGCCGATTGATGATTCTGGAATTGTTTATCGTCGGGTAGACGGGTTATCGGCTATAGAATCAAAGAGTATGCCAACTTATGAAGAGATTGTAGAAAGGCTTGAGACACTGGAGAATCAAGACTTTGAGGAAAGGATTACTTTGCTGGAGCAATGGATCCAGCTTATCCAGGATACTATCGATCATCTAAAGTTTTGGTTAATCTTCCATGATTATCAGGGTGGTGTGATCTGTGATGTAATCGAGTCTGAATGCATTGGCGGGCCACCTCCATCGTGTTCTGATGAATGCAACCAGGGAGCTGTGGGATGTAATGATGGTGATACAAGGTGGTACTGTGAGCTTCAGCCTTCTGATGGTTGTTATGATAGGATAATGGAGGACTGTCCTCCTGCTGAATCTTGTTTAGAAGGAGTATGCAGCCTAGAGCCTGGGCCAGAGGAAGTTATCTTCAGAACCAGCGTTCTTAATGGGAATTACGCGGGATGTAATGCAAGAGATAATTGCTGGATTGCTATCGATAGGGATGGAGATTGTGGACTCAATGCATTAGGTTTTGAGCTTCATGGCGGGATTTGCAACGGCGATGTTATTGGAACAACACCTGAGGGCTACCAGATAATTGATTATGGGAGTTTCTATAGATTATCTATCTGTGATGGTAATGGGATTGAGATAACTTTTAGTTCATTGAGGTCTACTGCTGGGGCTGAGCTTTCCAGCGAACCTGTAGAGCCTTATACGAGCAATGGGCAGGAAGTATATGGGGATTGTGGTAATTGATTCTTTTGTTATATTCTGGTGTTGAAAAGATATATGTTCTGTAGTCAAGTAATGTTTATATAGTACTTTGTTCTATTTGTTTATATTTGGGGGGTGTTTTTAGGTGAGTAAACTAATGAATTGCTTTTTTGTTGTTCTAACCATTTTATTACTTTTGGTTATCATAAATCCTGTTATAGCTTTGTCTACAACTGAAGTAGAAACTGAAGCTTGGTTAGTGGGTACTTCTTCAAAGAAATTAGAGATGACTGAAAGTACTGATAGTTGGAATGGGGAGAACTTTAATGATATAGCAAGTTCTATAGATGAGGATGAATTAGGGATACTGGCAGACGATTCAATAACAAATGATAAAGGAGAGGCAAGATATAACCAATACATCAACTTTGAAAATAAGGTTAATGGGGAAAGAAAGGGGCCATGTGTTAGTAGAATAGAAGCTATCTTAAGTGAAGGGGAGAGTAAAACATATGAGATGGGAGGGAAGGATTATCAGGTTACAGTTACAACCATTACCGATGTAGGAACAATATATGTGAAATTTAATGTTAATGGGGCAGTAACGCCTTCTATGGTAGGGGGAGAATCTATGATTCTTGATAATGCCCTAGAAATAAGGATTATAGATATAATTTCCAATGAAGCAGGGGACGTGACCCAGGATTTGGTTAAGTTCTATTTGGAAATTGATACAATCTGCGAAGGAACACCTTACACTAGTGGCTCTGGATTTGTAAGGCTTATGGAGGATGATAATGATATAGTATCTGACTTCCTGTATTTTAGAGCTGGGGAGCAGATAGCAAGATATTCCTTGGAATTTAAAACATCTTTTGAAAGTGATGTTGAAAATAGGGAAGGAGATAATGATCCAATTGGTACTTATTTGGGCGATTATGAAAGAAATAATCTATGGATTCTTGGAAAGGACTACACAATTTTAAAGGCCAGAAGGGTAAATTCGGCAGGCAGCAGTGTTGAACTAACTCTAATGGGAGATGCAATAATGGATCTGTTGAAAGAAGAAAGTAACAAGGTTTATGAATACAATGGAAAGGAATATTTAATTGGGGTTGTTGTGATTACTAATTCTGAACCAATTACAGTAAAAATTGATGTAAATGGAGAATTACTTAGGTCTCTAAAGCAGGGAGATACTGCTACATTATTAGATGGTACTATTTTAGGAATTAGTGAAGTTTTATTAAGTAATGGAGATAACAAATCAGACTATGTTGAGATAGTTTTAGGAACTTCAAAAATTTACTTGAAAGATACAAACATCAGGGATAGAAAAAGCAGTTCCCATTTAGAATATGGAAGTGAAAAGATAGATGATACACACATAATAATAACTGGGAATGACGATAACGGAACATTTAGTATAGATACGATAGAACTTAATATGACAGCAGATGATGATTATTTTGTAGCTGCAGGACATAGCTTAACAGAGTATATGGATGAGCCGCAGGCTTTCTTGGGGTCATGGGATATAATGTATCAAGGTTTAGATTCTAGTATGCTGATGGAGAAGTATAGGATAAAAACAAGTGGATCTGATCAGTATAATTTAGAATTTATAGATGGAGATGGAAATCAAGCGACATTTCCTATACTTTACACAAGCGGAGGTTCAAATGCAATACTAGGGGATAATAATGATAATCTAGTATTAAGGGGTTCTATGAAAATACAAAAAAACGACTATCTTGTAGTTAGTGATTATTCAAAGGAAGATGGAAGAAGAAATACATATGCATTGAGGTATAAAGGAGCAGATAAGGTAGCTACAGGAGAAACATCAATTGTCAAATTCGATAATATGGGAACTGGGAAGAGGATTGAACAGACATTTTCAGATAATTCTGGAGAAAATACAGCAGACGCAACCCTTAAGTTAGGTGGTGCATCTTTTGCTGTTATAAACGCATCTTATGCAGGAAGTGATGACTTTGATGTATGGGTTGACTTAGATGGAGATGGAAACATTCAAAACGATGAGGATATTGTTGTAATCAATACAAACGCTGGGATGAAAATTTCCCTTGATAATGAAACAATCAAAGATCACATATTAGCCACTTTCAGTACACCTAATGAAGATGATTATGATAATATTATTCCTACACAAGTAAAATTGAAGCTGGGTGCACATAATGGAAAGGTTTACATTGAAGAAGCAGATGATTCTACCATCTCATGGGTGGTTCCTTCAGAAGAACCAGAGATTAAATATGCATATACCAGTATGGGCTCAAAGTTCACATGGGAAAACCCATTGAATTATCCAGACCAGTTAGTAATTGACTATTCGGTGGAACAGAGGTTGCCTTTGGTTTATGTTGTGTCTAGGGTTGTTTCATATTGGGAACCTCTTCCGCCTTACAAACAACTGGTGCAAAGAGTTGCTGCTTTGGAGAACAGGGCAAGTTTATTTGATCAATGGAAAGTAACAATAGATAACACTATTAATGCTATGAAACAATGGATATTTTTTTTAGGTGAGGGGGATGTTTGCACTGCTATTGAGAGTAATTGTGGGGGAAAATGTGTTGATGATTGTAATGAGTTAGATGTTGGTTGTTTGGATGAGAAAACTAAATGGAGCTGTCATCTACAAAATGATGGATGTTATGATAAGATTGGGATTATTTGTGGAGAGGGATTTTATTGCTTGGATGGTGTTTGTTACGAAGAAGTGCAAGAAATTGAAGAAGAGGTAATATTTAGGACTAGCGTGGGGAATGGTAACTACAATATGTGCAATGCCAGGGATAACTGCTGGATTGCTGTTGACATTGATGGGGACTGCGTGTTGGATGCATTAGGTTTTGAGCTTCATGGCGGGATATGCAACGGCGATGTTATTGGAACAACACCTGAAGGATACCAGATAATTGATTATGGGAGTTCCTATAGAGTATCTGTCTGTGATCCAGCGGGAGCAGCTGTTACATTTAGTTCACTCAGATCTTCTAATGGAATTGAACTTTCCAATGAGCCAAAAGACCCTTATAAAAGCAACGATCAAGAGGCCTATGGGGATTGTGTGGGATAAGATTTATTTTTTTCTTATTTTTATTATGACTCAGTGTCGAAAATAAATTTACCTTACAATATATACTTCTTACTACAATAATATTTAAATATCATAGTCTGTAACTAGTTGTTAGCGTTAAGTAGTACTTAGTGTAAATCACCTTTTAGTGGGTAATTGGGGGTAAAAAAATGCGTAATTTTTGGTTATTGATATTATTATTCTCTATATTAGTTGTGCCTCCTTGTTATGGACTTGCTGCTTCATATGGTGAAGGCAGGGTTATCCTTAGGCCAGTAGTGCCTGAGGGAGAGACGGTTACTATAGACAGGACAATCAGGGTTAAGAATGTTAATGACATCCCTGTAAAGGTCACTTTTGAGCCTACTGAGAGATTCAAGAAGATAATCCAGCTTATCGATGAGGAGATCATACTACAGCCAGAGGAGATGAAGCTAGCCCGGTTTAAGGTTGTATTAAAAAGCGGCGGTAAGTATGAGGGAAAGATCATAATAAAGTTTATGCCTGAGGATCCTGAGATAAAGACCAATTCTGCTGCAGGATCTTCTTCTATGATAATAATAGCAGAAGGTCCTGTTAATGAGTATTACTATGAGGTTATGGGTGATGATGAGGAGCCTGAAGAGGAGGTTAAGGAAGAGAATCCATCTGAAAGAGATTCTGAGGTGGATAATGTTGAGGATAGTGAGATGGTCCCTGTGGAAGAGCAGGAGGTCACTGTTGGTATAGGTGGGAGAGAAGATCCTGAACCAGCACTTGAATCCGATACTAGAGATGTTAATGAACCTGTATCAGGGAGTGCAGATTTCGATATTGTCAAGCCCCTTATTGGAGTTATAATCGTTGTGGTTATTGTAGGAATTGGATTAGCGGGGTTTTTTTTCATAAATAAGAAAAAATGATGAGAAAACATATATTAATAGTCTTATTTGCGCTTTTAGTAGCCAGCTCTGTAGCGTATGGAGATAAGGCTGCATTTGTTGTTTCACACTTTAACGGATCTGAGCAGAGATATTCTGATATCCTGGAGGATATGGGTTTTACTGTTGATATCATCGGAAATAATGATCTTCCTAGTACTGATTTCTCAGAATATGACCTATCTTTGATCAATAACGATGCTTTTGGGAACTGGGAATATCTTCCTATCAATGATCATCCTTGTTTGATCTTTAACAAGTATTATATGGATGATTTTGACTGGGTCGAGGCTATGGGAACCACATTTGGGTCTGGATTTTTAAATGCATTTATCAATGATCCTACTCATTTTATTACAGACGGGTTTCCACTTTGGATCAGCGTACATAACGAGAGCGACCTTCATTATAATTATATCCCATCCTGGCGTAGAGGGGCTGGCGTAGAGGTTATCGCATCTACCTATTATGATTCTTCGAATGCAGTTGTAGCGGCTGTCGAGGTTGGTGCAGAACTAAGAAATGGCCAATATACAGATGCAAAGGGCGTATTTTTTGGTATCGAAGAGGCAAAATACTGGACCCCTGAATCAGAGCAATTGTTCAGAAATAGTGTTACATGGCTGGTTACTGATTTCTATTCACCTGTAATCTCTGACATCTCGGTTGAGGCTATCTCTACAAGTTCAGCGAGAATAGTCTGGACTACAAATATGCTTGCCAACAGCTCTGTGTTTTATGGTCCTGGGCTAAGCAGCGTGGTTGAGGATAGTGCCCTGGTTACTGACCATAGCATAACCCTTAACGGATTGCAGGAAGCAACCACCTATGATTATGAGATTGTGAGCTGTAATGATGGGGGTTACTGCAGGGATGAGTCAGGCACTTTCGAGACTCTGGATATCACAGCACCTTCCCTTATCTCTTATTCAATCGAAGGCATAACTGATTCAGAGGCTACAATCAACCTGGATATAAGTGAAGAGGCTATGGTAACCTTATACTATGGTTCTGTTTCACTTGACAATATAATTGAAACTACATCCTACAACAGCATATGGCAGCTTAACCTGGTTAATCTTGATGATTTCACCCAATATTTCCTGAAGGTGGAGATGTGCGACGATTCTGATAACTGCGCAAACTCCTCTATCTTTGATTTCACTACTGAGGATTATACAGATCCTTTGGCTCCTTCGAATCTTCTGCTGGAGGTCCTTGATGAAAATGACATAAGGGCAAGTTGGGATCTTGATACAGATGTTGATGTATATAATATCTATATATCAGATACGCCTGATGGCTTTGACTATGGGACCATATATGATGCTATCCATGGAACAGAGTATATAGATAGTGATGCAGCTAATCATGGGCAGAGATATTATGTTGTGAGGGCCCAGGATGCTTACGGGAATGAGGAAGGGAATGAGAATGTTGTGGGTAAGTTTGACCTTGATTTGTCCAGAGGATATAATCTTGTCTCTCTGTCTTTAACTCCTTTTAATAGTGATATAGGTGCAGTGATGCACCAGGATGCTATTTATAATCCTGTTTCTGAGGTTATGGCTTATAATGGAAACGGATATGATACTGTCTTCTTTGATGAGGGATTAGAGCAGTGGTCTGCTGATCTTGACCTTAATCTTTTAGAGGGTTATTTTTTCAGGGCTGATCTGGACAATGAGTTTACGATTGTCGGTTATCCAATCCAGTCTATGGATGTTAATCTAGTTGCTGGAATGAACCTTGTAGGCATGAGGTTGTATTCTGATGATACAATCAGTGATGTCCTGGACCAGACTCCTGCTGATTATAGTGCGGATGAGATAAGTGGTTATGACAATGGTTATATTGTTGCAACCTACTATCCTTCTGAAGATTCCTGGTTTTCAACTGATATCTTTGATGTTGAGGCAGGTAAGGCTTACTGGGTAAAGGCGAACGAAGACTTTATTCTAGAGGTGAGCGCTTAATGAACAGAAGACTAGTTATTACTTTTTGTATTGTCTTCTGTGTTTTTATTAGCTTTGCTGGTATTGCTTACGCTACTGACCATGTTGTTATAAGTGAGGTCCTTTATAATGCAGAAGGGTCTTCTGAATCAGGAGCAGAGTGGATTGAGCTTCACAACCCTACTGATTCTGATGTTGATCTAGAATCCTGGTCTTTGCATAAGAAAGGGATAGGCCTTAATCAGATTATTATCTTTGCAGGTGGCACTACAATAAAATCATATGGATATCTTTTGATAGGGGATGATGGGACGCTACCAGCTGACCTGAATCCTGATTATACTGCTGCTGTCAGCCCTTTGGCCAATGGGGGGGATGGTGTTCTTTTGATGGATGATCTAGCTCAACATGTGGATGCTGTCGGATGGATAGATCCACCAAATACTGAGATCTATGAGGGAACCCCTTTTCCTACTACTGTGGGAGATGGAAACAGCATAGAAAGAAAGGATGGGGAAGGATGCGGCAATACTGTTGATACTGATGATAATTCTGCTGATTTCTTCGAGCAGAGCAATCCAAATCCTCAAAACTCAAATAATGATACTGAGCAACCATGTGTACCTACCTGTACTGAAGCAGCAGATTGTGATGATGGTATCTACTGCAATGGGGCTGAACAGTGTGTTGGGGGAATATGCCAGGATGCTGCAGATGTAGACTGTTCTGGTAATGATATAGCTGAGATAGCTGCATGCGATAATGACCCTGATAATAATATATTTACTTATGACTATGGGACTGGCTTTATATCTGTCTGT
Source organism: Candidatus Nanoarchaeia archaeon (assembly GCA_028279655.1). GTDB lineage: Archaea > Nanobdellota > Nanobdellia > Woesearchaeales > JACPBV01 > JAHWHQ01. The sequence goes on from JANQNH010000001.1 coordinate 16,968, forward strand.
GATGAAGATGTCGATTCATGTACAGTAGGGAGCCAGACATTAACCCATGATTGCAGGGATGATGATCTTACAGATGGACTGAGCGATGGAGCATGCGGAGCTGAGTGCGACCAAGATGCAGATTGTGCAGCAACAGACTGTGATAATCTGGATGGTTGTGTAGGTAATGATTATCATGATTATGATGATGTTGATAACACCTGCCTTGGTGACTGCAGCTGTACAAGCAATGCATGCGGGCAACCAACAATATCTACAGATGATGCAAGGTGCATAGACTGCCAGGTAGATGCTGATTGCGATGATGGATTATACTGCAACGGGGAAGAGTACTGTGATGCTAACCTTATCTGCCAGCCAGGGACCCCGGTTGATGTTGATGATGGCATCGATTGCACTGTAGATGTCTGCGATGAAGCTACCCATGTTGAGGTGCATACACCAGACCACAGCTATTGCGATGACGGGATATACTGCAACGGAGCAGAGACCTGCAGCCTTGTCAATGATTGTGAGCCTGCAGATCCCATCGACTGTTCTGCTAATGATTTTGCATTGGTGGATACATGCGATAATGATCCTGATAATAATATATTTACATATGATTACGGGGCAGAGTTCGTCTCTGTTTGTGTAGAGGCTACCCAATCATGTACAGTGGGAAGCCAGACTTTGACCCATGAATGTGATATAGTGAACTGTGGGGCTGAGTGTGAAATAGATGATGATTGTGATGATCATGCTAATGGAGTTTGCCTGGGCAGTTGCGTATGTGAGTATACCTATTGCGGAGACGGGGAGATCAACCAGCAAAGCGAGGAGTGTGATGATGGAAACAAGGTTGATGGTGACGGATGCTCTGCAGTATGTGAAACTGAGATAACTGAGGACCTTCAGGTTAACTATGTTAGGGGAAGGATCACCATAGACGGTGTTGTTGCTCCAGCTGGTACTTCTTATAGTGTTGAGGTATTGTCTGGGGATAATACCGGAAGATCACATAGCGGCACAATAGATGATGATAATGTTCCTACACATCTTCATGGAGAAGGGTATCTTGATACTAACGAGCAGATAATATTCAATACAGGAGACTCTTTCAGGATAAGTTCATCTGAATGTGTGGGTGTTGTAGATGGGGTCTTTGCTAATGGTGGTAATGGGGATTTCCTTGTTGGTGTTCTGGAGCTGGACTGCAGGATCCCTCCTGTTATAAGCCAGATAGGCCATAATCCTCAAAATCCAACTGAGATAGAAGAGATCAATGTTTCAGCTAATGTTACTGATAATGATGGGGTAAATGAGGTATTCCTGAACTATACTATAAATGGAACCTATGAACATCTGGTTCCTATGACTTTAGATGATGTTTATTTAGTTGAACTTGGAGTATTTGCTCTGGGTACTACTATTGACTATAATATAAGGGCAAGCGATAACTATGGCAATGTTGTGGTCTCTGATGATCATTCAATCATTGTAGGACCTTCAGATCTGGATGGGGATGGGATTAGAGATGCAGATGATAACTGTCCAGGCCTGGAAAATCCTCTGCAGGAGGATACTGATCTTGACGGCCTTGGGGATGTCTGCGATGATGACGATGATGACGATACCGTACTTGATGGAGATGATAACTGTCCTCTGGCATCTAACGTTGGCCAGGAGGATAATGATGGAGATGGCCTTGGGGATGTCTGCGATGATGACGATGACAATGACGGGAAGCTGGATATTGAAGATGATTATCCATTTGACCCTGACCAATGGCTTTTTGGGGATCTAAACGGAGATGATGAGGTCAATATCCTTGACCTGATAACAGCAAGAAATGCAATGGGCACCTACCCTGGGGATGAGTACTGGAACGAGGAAGCAGATGTCAATAATGATGGTACGGTCAATATTTTGGATCTTATTTTAATAAGAAATAATCTGGCCTGAAACTAAGGCCAAAACACGGGGGTTTTTTTCATGAAAAATAAAATTTTGGTTTATATATTAACTGTTTTTTTAGTGACAGCCATGGTTTCTTCTTTGGTTATTGCCACTACAGACCTGGATGTTGCTCCAACAAGCAGCCTTGTCTCCAATAATGATGAGTTTCTCATCAATGTGGATATAGATACTGACGATTCTGTAAGCGGGGGACAGTTTGTTGTTAATTTTGATCCTGCTGTCCTACAGGCTTTGTCTCAGGTAGATGGGGGTTTTCTCAGCCAGGATGGTGTTGCGGTTTTTGATGGCGGAAGCAGCATAGATAATACCAACGGAAAGGTTACCTTTAACATGATGGCAGGGACGCCTAACAAGGGATTCAATGGAACAGGACATCTGGTGAACATAACCTTTGAAGCTGTAAAGAAGAACGATAATTCAGATATTACTATTGATAATATAATCCTTGGGGACTTTTCAGGATCTGCAGTATCTGTGTCTTCTATAGATAATGGAACTGTTGCTGTTGCTACAGTTGAAAAGATGCTTATCAATGAGTTTTTGGCAGATCCTACAACAGGAAACGACTGGGTCGAGCTCTATAATAATGATACAAAATCTATCAACCTTAGCAACTGGCAGGTAAACGATACTGCAGGGAACAAGGAGATCATAGCTGATGTTGTGTTAGCTCCTGGGGAAAGAACATTGGTAGATATGGGGAGCAGCCTGAACAAGGGAGGAGATACAATATACCTGATAAATGATGAGGGACTTATCATTGCGCAGGAGACCTATGCAACTGAGATAGGAGAAGACAAGTCCTATGGAAGGATGCATGATGGGATGGGAACATGGGTAACCTTTGATGAACCTACACCAGATGCAGCTAACAACAGGCTTTCTGTTGATTCTATAGCTGATAAAAATATTAATGAAGAGCACAGTAGATATTTTGATGTATCCCTTGATATATCTGATCCTGATGGAGACCCTTTGGTCTTTACAGTAGTTGATGAGGATGCAACTAAAGTGGATTGTAGTATACTGAATGATACTAACGTGACTTTGGTGCCTGTTGTTGACTGGTATGGAACAACCAACTGTACAATAAGGGTGAATGATACTTATGGGACTGTCGATAAGTTATTCAATATTGTTGTGGCAAATGTAAATGATGCACCTACAATAGCAGGGGTGCCTGACATAAACCCTACAGAGGATGTTGATTATGAGCTTAATATCACACCTTACATAGGGGATATTGATAATGATGTTTCTGCTTTGGTGATCACTGAAAACAGTACACATGCAACTGTAAACGGCCAGATCATTACATTCAACTACCCAAATGGTATCTTGGGAGAGGAGGTTATGATAATAGTGTCAGACGGAAGTCTGACTGATGAGCAGGCCATATCTGTTGCGGTTGGTGCGGTCAATGATGCACCTACAATAGCAGGAGTACCTGATATAAGCCCTACAGAGGATGTTGATTTTGAGCTTGACGTAAGCCCATATATAGGTGATGTTGATAATGATGTCTCTACTTTGATCATTACAGAGAACAGCTCTTATGCAACTGTGGATGGACAGATCATTACATTCAACTACCCAAATGGTATCTTGGGAGAGGAGGTTATGATAACAGTGTCAGACGGAAGCTTAAGCAGCGACCAGACCATTACAGTCTCTGTTATCCCTGTTAATGACGCTCCTGTCATAGATCCATCGATAGCTTCGCTTAGCTTTTTGGAGGGGCAATACCTTGTATTGAACCTAAGCGATTATGTCTCTGATGTGGATAATGCTGATGAGGACATCACTTGGAGTGCAGCTCCAACTGTAAATCTTGACGTAGATATAGATAATGAGCTGATGAATATCTCTACAGTCTCCCCTACATTATACGGGAGGGAGGTATTTACCATGACTGCTGACGATGGTGGCGCTACTGATGATATCGAGGTTACAGTAGATATCCAGAGCATACTGGATTTCAGCAACCTGGTTGTAACGATAGATGGAACAGAACATAATGCAGGCAACGGGGATACTGTTGGACCGGCTTCACCTGGATCCACATTAAGCTTTAGCATAGACCTAACCAATAATTATCCTTTGGTTGAGGAGTGGGTCGAAGGGATAGTTTTAAGGGGAAAGATTGACAGTACTATTGATGATGAGACAACAATCAGCCCTTCTTTTACCTTGGATGGTACTAAGACTGCTACTAAGGAACTTGTATTCAATGACCTTCCTCTAACAGTAGAAGAGGGCAGCTATAATCTTACCATAGATGCATGGGGTATGGATCATATGGGGATGCCCAGAGGAGTCAGTTGGCTCGTCTATATAGATTATGTTACCTTAAGCAGGGAGATAAGGATTACTGAAGCAGCTTTCAGCGATGATGAGCTAGGCTGCTTTAGGGAAACAGAGCTAGACATAACATTGAAGAACACCGGAGAGACATTCCAGAACGTTAATCTGGAAGTAGAGAACCTTGATCTGGGAATTATGGAGACAAGGGATTTTCCAATGAATGCTAAGGAGACGATAAACAAGACCTTTAATGATTCACTTAAATGGCCTTTAGGAGTTACTTTGGGAACATATCCTTTTGATATCAGAGTTAAATATGATGATGGACAGGGAGGATATCTGACACAGAGCACCAGTGTGGACCTAACCTTTGTTGACTGCTTTGATATAGAGGACCAATCGATTGAGGAGGATTCAACAACTCCTTTGGTCCTGGACCTAGGCGATTATGTGGATGACCCTGTAAAGGCAGACTCAGATTTTACTTATGCTATAGAGGATGAGACAGATACTGCTTTGATTGACTGCGAGTTGGTTGCTATGACCTTAACATGCGCAAATCCAACTCCAGACCAGAGCGGGTATTCGGATATACAGGTTAGTGTAAGCAGCGGAGCGCATGTAAACTATGATACGTTCAGGCTTACTGTTGAAGAGGACAATGACGGACCTGTTATAATCCCTACAATACCTAATGTGTTCTTTGATGAAGGACAGACTGACAGCACTATCGATCTAGACGATTATGTAGAGGACATGGATAATGCAGACGATGAACTTACATGGACATACTATGGAAACGTTAATATCACAGTTGATATTAACTCCTTGCACATTGTCACTTTTGGAACACTCGATGAGGATTATTATGGTATTGAGACAATAACATTTAATGTAAGTGACGGAGAATATCATTATGCACAGGATGTTGTTGTTACTGTTAACCAGCTCCAGGATGACTGGCCTGAGATAACCAATCCAACCCTATTGACTGCAGGGACCGTTTATGGGGATGGAGAGGATGTTCTTTTAGAGATTGAGGTTCTTAATCCTGATTCAATGGTTTATACTGCAGAATGGTATGTTGACGGAACTAATGTTGGAAGCGGGCTTACCTATACTTTCAATGAGGCAGTGAGCGGCAATTATGATGTCGAGGTTATACTAGAGGATATCGGAGGCACGCAAGAATATGATAGTGCAGATTGGGAGATTGAGGTTAGTTCAGTTCCTGTTACCAGCTATAGTGGGACGATAAATGATGTTGATGATACAAATGTAGGCGGATTTAGCGGACTTACTATATCCAACGGTAATGTGATGATTGATTTCGGCAATGCAGTCATCAACCTTGAAGATGTTGTTGACCTGGACAGTTTTGTAACCCTGGATGAGGGTGTTGTAGCTGTTGATACTGACGAACCAGGATATGATGTCTTTAAGATACCTGCAACCATAACCATGTATGGGCTGGAACACGAATCGACACCACCAATCTACTATGATAATGGATTTACAGCAACAGGAACTACGGAATGTACTTCTACTACAGACCCTTCATGCACCAATATAGTCTATAATGCAACTACAGGGACTCTTAGTTTTGATGTATCACATTTTACAGTGTTCTTCCTTCCGATTCCAAACAAGTCTCCTAGGATTACCTCTTCACCAAGCACTACGGCGGTGATCGATGAAGGTTATTCTTATGCTATAACAGCAACTGATGAGGATGGTGATTCTTTGGATTACTCTTTGCTGAGCGGACCTTCAGGGATGTCTATAAGCTCAAATATCTTGACTTGGACCCCTACTACCAACCTGACTAACGAGAGCGTCACTATCAGCGTTACAGATAATGTCAATGCTCCTGTCACACAATCCTGGACAATAGATGTTGTTGAAGGCGCTAAGCTGATAATCAGCGATCTGGACATCAAGGTCGGCAGCGATAAGGACAAAGACCTGAATGATGGAGACAGGATAGGGGAAGAGGCAAAGCCAGGAGATAAGGTAGAGTTTGATATTGAGCTTGAGAACCTTTACTCCAGATCTTCAGATATAAAGATAGAGGACATCGAGGTAACTGTAACCATAAAGGATATTGATGACGGGGATGACATTGAGGATGATGTTACTCTGGATGACATAGACGCAGGCAAGGATGATTCAGTCAAGCTGGACTTCTGGGTGCCTACCCTTGTTGACGAGGGCGATTATGATGTTATCATAGAGGTTGATGCAGAGGACGAAGACGGAAATGACCAGGACATAAGATGGGAACTAATCCTTGAGGTAAACAAGGACAGCCACGAGCTCCTTTTGGACAGGGTTGATCTAACCCCTTCTCTTGTACGATGCAACAGGAACCCTTCTGTTGATGTAAGGGTAGTTAATATCGGAAGCAAGGATGAGGATGATGTCAGCATAGAGATCCGAAGCGATCTGCTCGACATAGAAATGAATGATCAAGGGATTGAGCTGGAGGAAGGGGATACTGACGATTCAGAGTATGACAGTATCTATAGGTTAAGAATAAGTGAAGATACAAAGACAGGAGTCTATCCAATATCTGTCAAGGCCTATTATGATGGCAGGCTCGGGGACCAAAAGACTGTTGACCTGACTGTAGAGGACTGTGCAGATCTAGTTGTGCCTGTTAAACAGGAACCTGTCGAGGTCATTACAACAAGCGAACCTACCAAGATAAGGCCAGTCCAGACACCAGTAACAGAGATAACATTCAGAAACACCTCGGAATACATAACCCTCTTGGTTGTACTGTTTATAATATTGCTAGGAGCGGTGATATTCCTGTTCATGGCAATGGCTATGATGCTTGGTGGAAAGTGATTTATAATTTAGAAAAATCTATGATTTTTCTAACCCCTTAAAAGCACTGTTATCTCTGCTTTTAGGGATTTTTTTGTTTTTTGATTCGAATACTATTTTTAGCTCATGGTATATTCCATTAATCTTCTCTTGGTTTCTTCCCAACTTCTTGTTTGCCTCTGCAACTATTGTTTTTAGATAGCCTTCTTCTATCAGCATATTGCCTTCTCTTGCAATTATAGTCTCCATAGCTTCTGTACCTATGATCTCCAGCATTATCCTCTTGTTAATGTTTATTATTCCTGCTCTTTTTATCCCTATGTCTCTTACTGTTTTCAGCAGTTTTTCTGCAGCTTCTAAATGCCTGCAACAAACATGGATTATTATTGATTCCTGCCTGAGCCATATATCATTATTAGGGATATGTTCTAGGCTTTGCCTTATAGCTTCAAACTCGGCTTTATTATGCTCTGCAAACTTAAACCTTGCGTCTTGTTTATTTTCTGTCTTCTTTTCTATCAACAGGATCCTTCCAGAACAGGAGGAGGTCGTGTAATAGTCTTTGTGAGAATTGATAAGTTCGATCAAAGGCCTTATATCTTCATCAATGGACTGTTTATTGGACTTGTCAATCTTTGCGAGGCAGTTTTTCTTCTCGTTGTCGAACATGATGTAGGGAATTTTACAATGTATTTAATTTTTACTATAGAATTGTGTCCATAATTGGGAAAAAAGGTTAAGCAGCAACGTACATGGTTTTTGGAAAATACTCCTTAAGCTTTATTATTGGATTATTATGCAATTGAGGTAATCTTTCTTTTATGTATCTGTTTAGAACTTTTCCCATATCAAAGGCGTATAGTTGATTAGGCATGTCTTTTATGGATACAATAGTCTTTGAGCCTGCATCGTGAGTCAGGTCGCTCTTCTTTATTGTGTTCCACTCTGCATGATTTTTGATCACAGCTTCATATATGAATACAGATCCTTTCTTGAAAATAGTACCAGGTATTTTTTTATAAAAAACTGCATTTCTGGTGATTATCTCTGCAGCTTCTTTGTCAGTCATCTCTTCTTCAAGCTCCCTTGCAAGGCCTTCAAGAGGGCTTTCTCCTTTTTTGATCATGCCTCCCACCAGCTTTATCTTTCCTGCATGCTCTTTTGCGAAGTAATCTTCTGGCGTAATCTCCATATAGAATTCTGTCTCTTCTCCATTATCATTCCTTATTATGACAATAGCTGCGTCTAACGTATCATCCGGATCCTTAGCGTCTGCTATCTCTTCTAATGAGAGTTCTGATTCTCCACTATGACATGCTTCTGCTTCAGCAGAATCACACGTATCTTCGCTCGCTTCTTCACCCATAATATACTAGAAAAATGTTATATTTTATATAAATTTTACTATTATTGAGTCATAACTTATTTCCAACCAATAAACCTTCTCATCCTGTCTACAAACTCTTCTGCATCTTTGTAGTACCTGTCAAATTCCTGTCCTTTTATCTCCTTGATCTCATTGTGGGTTATCATCTTGCTTAGCCTGTAGAAATTTCTCATCATGGTGACATATTTTTTTTCCAGGAGCCTGTGCTTAACAAGCTTTTCCTGAAGAAGGTCAGATATGTGGTCTGGGGATGGGGGAACAGCACCATGCTTCATCAGAGCTGCATGCGCAGAATCAATCACAGCCCAATATAGGTCTATAGTCCCCTGCAATATGTGCCATTTTGCATTGTGCAGGGTATTTGGGGCCCTTATATAGTAGTTCCAGATGCTCTCTTCTGTAGGCCTGATCCTTCCTCTTCTCAGCAATGCCTGTAACGGTTCAAAGAATCCGGTATCTATCAGTGCAACTCCATCCCTAAGGATGTTTATTGCAATCGGGTCTCCGTTTCTTATATACTCCCAGAAAGAGCTGAACCTTAAGGAGGTGATGTGCAGTCTCGTAGAGTTCTTTGCAATCATCCTCTGGACTATCACCCTATATGCCTCTACAAGTTCTTGGGAGAAATTTATTGCCAGGTCGTCCACAACTATCATGATGTCAAGATCTGATCCTGGTTTTCTCTTTTTCTTAGCTGAGGAACCAAATAGAACTACAGCTTTCAGGAAGGTCCCCAATTCCTTATGCATATCCTTGGTAAACTTATAGGCTATGTCAAGATCTTGTTTCCTGTAGAGCTCAAGATTTGGATTTACTTTTTTATCTATCTCAACTTTCATAATATCCCCTTGAGGTAATATCTATACGATAGTTATTTAAACCTTATTGACTATTTTACAATGGTATATTTTATATAGTGGACGAGGTTAGATGTTCTTATGCTGCATAGTCTAAGAAAGATATTTGGCTCAAACATAAAGGCCCTTGAGATCCTGTATATCCTGGAAGGCGTAAAGCCAGCTGGGAGGATAATGGTGAAGGAAGACGATAAGGAAGGGATATTTTCATTCCTTGAGGATAAGGGGCTTAGTTTTTCTGTGTCTGACTTTAAGGTTATAAAGCAGGATAAGGAAAAGCCATATTCAGATAAGGCCATAAAGGTTCCTATAGATTCTGATAAGAAGGGGTATTTTTTTGTCTATATATCCAAGGATAAAGAGAAAACAACAGAGGCGAAGAGGCTTGAGGGAGAGGGGAAACATGAGGAATTAGGGGTATTGCTCGGCTATCCCAGGTGTTGCTCTGTCTTCTTTTCAGATCATTTTGAGGAAGAAAGCAGGAAGGACAATGATTATACATTGAGGGCATTAGGAAAATCTGAGGGCTTTGAGTTTCCTTTTTTCTCTAATATTGCAGCAAGGCATTTTGATCTGTCTTTGTTGAGCCATTTCCCCTGCAGTTTCAACTGTGAAAAGTCTGTTGAGATTGCAGAGAACCATCTAGAGGTAGTTGAGAGGTATGATAAAGAGATTGCAGAGATAATAAGGGGCATGTTGAAGGGGGCTGTGGTTTATACAGAGAACGAAGGGGTTTTTTTGCTGAGACAATGTAAGCTTGAGCATAACAGGCTATACTATAAGGGGGTGATGGGTACTGGGAGCAGCCAATTGGCTGAGATGCTGAAGAATGCCGAGTATATAGATATAATGAATAAGAACCGGATAAGATTAGATGGATTAGAGATGAAGAATGTTGGTTTTATGCTGTTTTCTTAGATAATAATCTTAAATGTGATTTATCTTTATAATTAACCTGCAAATCATCTGGAGTATAATGATATCAATGTATTTTCGACATTGAAACTAGTCTCTTTCTTGAGATGCATTGGGTGGAAATGATTGCTATGCACTATCAGCTTGCCGTTCAACTCTTTTAGAAGCTTCTCTTCAGTACCTCTTTCCATCGGCTTGTCTGGATTGATGAAAATTATGTCATAGTCCTTAATTGAATGGTGGGTAAAGTCATTATGATGGAAATCTGCATTTTTTATGTTTAGTTTTCTCTTGTATTCAATGGCCTTCTCATGAAGCTCATCATCTATCTCGATACCTTCTGCCTGTTTGCAGAACAAGGAGGCAATCAAGGTTATCTTTCCATCCCCACTTCCAAGGTCCATAAAATTCTTGTATTTTTGCAGGTTGAGCTTCTTGAATGCAGCGTATACCTCATCACTTATTGCTGCATTCCAGAAACCCAGTTCTGTCGATCTTAATGGAAGCTTTCCCTGTTTTAAGAGAGATCTATAATAAGTGTCATACTCCTGCTTTATCTCTTTGAATTTCCTCGGTTTCATTGCATCTGGTATTTCTTAATCTTGTGTATAAGTGATTTTGTTGCGACGACAAGATTTGCTATCTCATCGCTGGTTCCATGGTATTTGATCTTCTCTACCCTTTCTCCTAGCTGGTCAATCCACCCCATCTGGTCTTCGCTTGGGGACTCTCCTCCATAAGCGATGCCTTTTGCTGCTTCATAGTCCTGTGCTAGCTCGTAAAGCGGGCCCTGGTCCTCTTCTGTAGCTTCTTTTTTTACAGTGGCCTCCAGATTCTGCTCTTCGGCAAAGAGGCTGCTGATATCTATCGGTTTTGTCTCAGGGACCTTTACTGATTCTGCAATCCCATCTCTTTCTATCTGGGACTCTGTCTCATGGATCAGCTTTTCTGCTTCTTCTATCTCCTTTTTATTCTCTTCTTCAAGGGATTTTAGTCTCTTGATCCTCTCGGCAGCGGACAGCTTTCCAAGCTCTTCTTTGTTTATCTTTGCCATATTTATCTGGTAATGCTATCGGGTTAATAAATCTATCTTGGATTTCATCAGGTAGTGTGGTAATTATTCCATTGGTACCTGGGACCATAGGGTCCAGTCATTGCTTGGAGCATAGGATCCAAATACAAAATAAGGGGGTTGGTTCTGACCGAAGTAGGAGTATTGTACCTGGCCCCATGTCTGAGGCACTCTGGCTCCACCTCCTCCAACGCCATATATCGGGGAGCCCATGTAACGCCAGGTTTTCATCAATCCATGGAAATCCGACAGGTCAGTGGAGGCGTCTGCTCCTGGCTCAACTGTTAAAGCTTTATCATATCCATACTTGGACAATATGTTCATAACCTCTTTTAGGGGGGCATTCCCCTGTCCTGGGGCAAGATGGTCATCCTGAAAGCCGAAGTTGTCTGACATGTGCACATTTCCAATGTAACCTCCCTTTGCAAGCTTATCGAATTCCTGAACATACCATTTTTTAAAGTCCTTATCTGCTTCTTCTATGGTCTGGCCTGGCTTAACCTGCCAGAATTTTCTCCAAACGTTTGCATGTCCTGTGTCAAAGGTAGCCTTTATGTGCTTCTCTGCCAATTTCTCAGCCTGTTCCTTGGACATCCCTTTTTGATAGTATAGGTTATCTGTAGGGCCCCAGTCCTTTATCTTTGTTCCTTCTTGCCAAGCTCCATGTGTTATCTTTTTTTCAGTGAGGAATCTGACCATCTGCTTTCTTGCCTGGTCTATAACAAACTTCAGTTCCTGAGGATGGCCACCAAAGCGTTCTGGGAATATGTTTTCTATTGCAAGGAAGACAGGATTGTTGTCATCCTTGGATCTTTGCCAGGTCCTGATCCCTGCTTCGGCATATAGCCTTGCGATGTGCCTTTTGAATCTTTTCACAGGGGTAACGATATGTTTTTTTGTTTCTAAGGTGTCTTCTGCCTGCTGCTCCTGGGAGGCAGATGATTGCCGTGAATAATCGATTCTTGCCCTCATCTCTTCTATTTTACCATCTATTATTTCAAGGGGGTTTTTTGTATCCGGAGTAAGGATCTCCTGGGCGTGCCTCCATAAAGATGTATCCTGCTTCATTATCTTCCATTTCTCTTCTGGTGGAACGTCTTTGTCGAGTTTTTCATAGAACTTTCTTACTTCCTTAAGTTTTTCAAGTACTTCGATCTCTTCCTTTGCAGTTTGACCAAACTGACCTGCCCACCCTCTAGAATGTCCTTCGTTGGTCTCTAAAGTAGCATGTATGAAAGCTTCGTCTGGATGGACCTCTCCTTCGTAATAGAACTCAGGATCGTCATACCACTCCTTTCCTGTAAGGGCTTTCCAATGTTGTTTGTTCCATTCTGTATGCTCTACTGCTTCCTCTCTGAAATAGTCAAAATCATGATACTCAACCTTAAATCTTTGTGCTTCAGGATCATATTGAGGGACTCTTCCATATTTTGCGTCATAGGGATTAATAATCTTATTCCCCTCATAATCTATATAATCTCCTTTTTTTATCTTTGTTGGCTTTCCTTTCAGATGTTCAAATTCCGGGTCACTCTTCCCCTGGTATTCACCATCATAATCATGGTCTGCTCTCCTCCATTTAGGTACTGATACGAAGCGATCTTTCTGGACTGTCTCCATCTTCTGAGAGGTCCTGTCGTCTAGAAGAACGAAGTTTGCATCTGCCTCCTGTGAGTGCCTTTCCTTGAACATCAACCTTCCATTCTCATCATAAGCAAGGTTCTTTTTCATCAATGGATCATCTAAGGTCATGTCTGTCATAGGCCTTTCCCACTCTCCTGTGTGTACAACGACAGATCCTCCGCCGGCAGTGTCTGCTGCAAAGTCAACTGCCCTTCTTATCTCCTGTAGGTTCTGGCTTGCATTGTTGACAGAGAAGTTCCCTCTCTGGTCAGAGCCCATCATGCCCATTGTGAATGCCGAGTGTGTCGTGAGCTTGATCTCGTTGATGTTGGCCATCTCTCTTATGGCCTGCCTTTGGTCTTCACCATAGACTCCCGGGGTTTGTGCGTTTCTCTGGGAGCCCCCTGCCTGTGGGAACTGTATCTCTATAGAGCCAACCCCCATCCTTATCTTAGAGTATAATCCTGCTACATTCTGCGCTGCTATCCCCATAGGGACACTCAGTCCTATGTCTTTTATGCTAAAACCAGGAGAATCTGTTTTTTCCTGGCCATACATCTCAGGATCCATGGAATTAGCATAATCTACCATTGGATGGTGGGTGTAGTATCTGAATTCCATTTTAATTTTTTCCTTATTTTTATATTAAGAGGATTTCAACAACATTGGAATCAAACACGGATTTTACTTCGTAAAATCCTACACCAAAAGGAAATTCCCACACTTCGTATGGGAATTCCCTCTTCAGGCGTGTTTTCATCCATGTTGTTGAAATCTCTTTTATTTTTTATTATCCTCTTTAATTACCAGTTTAACATACCGTGATGTTTCTTGAAGTGGTGGTAGATCCCCCACATTGACTTTGAACAGTCAGATCCTGCTTTACTTTTAGTGGTCTTTATCTTGTATAGTTCTGCCTTTGAAGGCTTCTTTATCCTGCTAGAGATCTCTTTTGCTCCTTTATACGAGGTAAACATATCCTTGAATCCTTTGTACATTCCAGCTAAGGGGTTTGCACTCGGTGGCTTTTTCTCTTCCTTTTCTTCCTTCTTATCTGGGATCTGCTCTCCTGCTTCGTCCAGGTATCTCATCAGTTCGTCTCCCAAGGCCTCCATAGCAGCCTTTACAGACCCGTCTATAAGACCTAAAAGCTGGAAGTCCTCCTGCTCCCTCATCTTCTTATAGAGTAGGATCTCGTCGTCCGTCCAGGCATATGACCTGAAGGTCATCTGTACTCTTCCAACGTGCAGTGGTCCTTTCTGGTATCCTTCCTGTACATAGCTCATCTCTGGGCGGGTTCTGAACCAGAAGTGCATTAGTATTACCTGCCATATCTGCTGATCCTTTCCGGCAATCTTCATTGGTTTTCCCTGCGGTTTTTTTGCCAATATCTCAACCTCTATCATGGATGTCTCGAATGCAGCAAGTATATCAGGGGATTCGGCCTTACTTTGGTCCATCATAAGCCTCTGGATATTCTTAAGGTAGGGCTTGACCCAGGCCATGTACATCCGAATTATCTCGTAATGCTGTCTTAGGTACTTTAGTGTGAATATCCTCCTGTTCTTGAGCTCTTCAAAGGTAGCTTCTTTCCAGGCAAGGAAGCTTCTTAGCTTTCTTTTCAGGACCTCCCTTACTTTCCTGTTGAACTCTCCTCTTTCTGATTCTACTACAAGATCTACATCCTCCTGCTTAAGAGGGTGGGTGCTGAAGAAAAGATCAGGGAGGGTTGTGAACTGAACTTCTCGAGCCATACCATATACAGAGGCAGGGTTCTTTGCGCCTTGTTCAACCATGTCTACCCAGATGCCCTTTAGGGTTATCTCTGCGCTTTCCCTGCTGTGGCTTGCTTCCTGATAGGAATCCTGATAGTATCCCATCCTTTCATCCAGTACTCTCAGTTCCCTAACTAACTGAAATAATTCCTTTACCATCTTTCCGATAGTTGCCAGGAACTGGGATACCTTATCCTGCTGCAGGCCTAACCTTTGCTGGGCTGACCCAAAGAAGGCAGAGTTTTCAGCAGCTGAGAATATGTCTGTTATCTTGTCTATCCTATTGAAGGCATGGAACCACCTCATATAATGGAGTATCCAGAAATAAGGCTCTTCAATGGAGATGTTGTATCCCTCTACAAAAAGCCTTAATCTCCTAAGGGGTTTAGGGTAACCAGTAGGTAACTTGTCTTTCTCATCTCTGGTTACTTCCACATCTTCTTTTCCATCTTTTCCAAGGACTTTTATTATATCTTTTGGGTCTTTCATCTTAATCAACATGGTCATGGTGTTTTGGGTGGTCGTGGCCTATCCTCTGCCTGTGTTTCAGTTCTTTTATATGTTTCAGCCTGTGCTCTATGATCTTCCCTACGTTTTCGCTGAATTCTTCAATCATTAGGGAGACATGCTCTCCTCCAAGGAAATGTGGGAGGATGACGTAATCAGCTCCTGCATCATAAAGCTTTAGGGCTTTTTCAACCTCTGATGCAGTAACGTATATTGCTGCATCTTTGTTTACTTCCTTGATCTTCTCTATCAGAAGCTTATTCACCCTGCTGCTAGGGATTGTTGAGATTATCATCTCAGCTTCATCGAATGGCAGCCTTTCCAGGACCTCTACGTCACCTGCGTCACCATATATGCAGGATATCTTTTTTCTGATCAGCATCTTTATTATCTCCGGATTATAATCTACGACAAGCATCTTTTTATGCAGTTTCGTTATTGTCCTGGATATTGAATATCCTATCCTGTTATGTCCACACATGATAACGTTGATCTTTTTCTTTGGCATATATTCCAGATCCTCATAACCATGGTTGAACCTTTCGAATACCTTTAATGATTTCTTGAACCTGTTGTATAGCTTGTCCTCAAACTTTATGAAATAGGATGTGATCATCATGGTGATTATAGCAACCAATATAGTAAGGGTGAATATCCCCCTTGATACATGACCCAACATCAGGCCCTGGCTGACTATTATAAGGCCGAATTCTGATACCTGTGCCAGGGATATAGAGGTTATGAAGCTTATCCTTCTCTTATAACCGAAGAAGGAACACAGGAACATGGTTATGAACGGCTTTACCAATACTGCAAGAACAAGGAGTATGATCATAGGTGCGATTATAGGGATGATCTCGTCTACAACTAATTCCATCCCCAGTGAAACAAAGAATATCGTTGCAAAGAAATCCCTTAGTGATTTTACTCTGCCGATTATGGCGAAGTTATATGGGAGGGAGGCAAGGCTTAGTCCAGCCAGGAAGGCACCTATAGCTATGGATAAATTCAGATAGAAGGCTGCTATTGACAACAGGAAGCAGACAGATATTGAGGCAAGGAACAAAAGCTCCTGGGATTTTGCTGCTGTCTTGAAGATTTTTGGAAGTACAGACTTTGTCAGGGCCATTATGGCAAGCAGCAACAAGATACCTTTTACGAGGGCAAGGATTACAGCCAAGAAGGAGTTACCTTCAAGGGATACAAGTATGGATAAGGCAAGTATAGCTAGGATGTCTTCCATCAATAATATGCCTACGACAATCCTTCCATGAAGGGTGTCAAGCTCTCTCTTGTCAGATATCAGCTTTATTACAACCATGGTTGAGCTGAATGCTATTATTATCCCTATGTATATCGCTTCTCTTGTAACGAATCCAAGTATCAATGCGATCAGGAAACCTAGTGTAAACATCGTGAGGCTTCTTATCGTGCCTCCTAGGCCAGAGACCAGGGCAACCTCTTTTATCTTCTTTATGTTCATCTCAAGGCCTACTATGAACAAGAGGAATGCAATGCCTATCTCAGACATATTTATTATCAGTTCTTTGTTGTCAATAAGTCCAAGAACAGGTCCAATCAGCAGCCCTGTTACTATATATGCTGGGATAAGGGGCTGTTTTAATTTCCTTGATATGAATGCTAGCACTGTTGCGATTATTATTACAGCTCCAATCTGGAAAAATGCTTCATTAACATGGGTATTTGTGAAGAACTGTTCCAACTTTGGTGCTAATTCTATCAGGTTCATTTTTTAATCTCTAAGATAAATCCCCCTTTATGTTTTTTAAAGTCCAGGTTCATCCCTTTTTCAAGGCCTTCGTATTCTGCTATCCTCTTAGGTATAGTAATCACGAGCTGACCTGAATATAGTTTTTGGATCTTTACCATGTTGCTTATCTATGTATTGAGTCCTGTTTGTTTCTTTGTTTTATTTGGGATATTTGATAATACTAGTATTTTTGATAGTTTTTTTACTCTATTTTATGATATCTAGTATACTATTTTATATACTAGTATTTAAATATTGTGTTTTTCTTGATAATACCAAATATTAAATAAACCTGGATATTCCCAATTATAATGGCAGAAAGTTATGAAATACCTTTTAATGAGACAGTAGCTATTCCAGTTATGGGGGACAAAAAAGTTAGATTTACCTACACCAATCAACCCCCTTTTGAAGTTGTCTATGCTTTGTCTTACTCGAGTCCTTTTGGAGGGGGCGGGGGTTGTAAATCGGTCTATCATTCGGAAACCGAGAAACCGATACGTGGTAAATTTAGTATCGGTGGAAGAAATTTTGGCTGGGTTGACTTTAGGGTAACTGATGCGTCTCCTGAAAATGTCTGGTTGGATTATATTGGTTTCAGACCCAGACCCCCTGGTAGATCAGTTTAGACCTCTTTCCATAATTTACTTTAGAATTCTTTTTATCTCTTCTACGAGATCAGAAGCAAGATAGGTAAATCCTTTTTTCTTTTTTAGCAATATGTCTCCTGCTAATCCGTTATAGTAAGCTGCGTTGATTGAAGATTGCAGAAGGGACAGGCCTTGGCCTAGGAAACCAACACAAAGGCCAGCTAATACGTCTCCTGTTCCTGCTTTGGTCATACCTGGGTTTCCGGTTTTGTTGATGTATGTTTTTGATTTTGTTATTATCCTGTCTGTTTGGCCTTTTAGCAGGATGATGTTGTCTCTTATGTGTTTTTTTAGGATTCTTTCGTCCAGTTTTGAGTTTTTTAATAGGGTCTTGAACTCTCTTTTGTGAGGAGTTAGGATGGCGTTGTTGATGTCCTGTAATCTGATGTGTTTTATGGCGTCTGCGTCTATAACTAATGGTTTTTTTGTTTCCTTTATGTACTTTTTAACAAAAGAGCTGCAGTGCATCCCTATTCCATTTCCTATAAGCACTGCGTCAAAGTCTTTCTCCAGCTTTAGAATATCTTTAGCTCTTGATGAGCGGAAATCATCTCCCTTGAACTTCTTAACAATCAGGTCAGGGCTTATAGCATTGATTGCATATCCAACCTTTTCTGGGGCTGCTATTGTGACCCAATCAACACCTGACCTTAATGCAGCCAGGCCTGCAAGTGCAACTGCACCAACATATTCCTTAGAGCCACCTATAATAAGGACCTTGCCATTATCTCCCTTATGGGAGTTAGAACTCCTTTTTGGAAGTTTTATATGCCTTTTTGTTATGTTCATCTAAACATCTTATAGAGTACCCTAACTGATAACAGTACGACCAATACTATAAATACCCATAGGTATTGTACTACGAAATCAGCTATGTATGCTCCTATAATAACCCCCAATAACAAGGAAGCCCACTTGATGCATCCAATGTCCCAGACATTAAGGTTCTTTAATTTTCCATCTGCCCAACTGATCAATCCCATGTTAATCACCTTTTATGTATTATTTTTTCTTCTTCTTTTTACCAACACATGTACATTTATCAGGAATCTTTGGATTCATTATCGGGCATGTAACCATTGCCACTGACATCAATACCGTAAGAAACAACCCATTTATCCCCGGGTTTACCACTCCCAGCAGGTCCAGCACCAAAGCAAAGAATGCCCATGTTGCCAATCCTGATATCACACATTTTCCAGCACAACTCTTACACATATCAATCACCTCTTTTTTGAATCAGTTCTTTATTCCGATATCCACTATCTTAGTCTTATCCTTGTCAAGTCCTTTCTTGATATCATGGAATGTTATAATCAGGTCAGGGTTTAAGGCTTTGTTTGCATGTTCTCCTGTGTCAGGGTTTATCCCTGTTGGTATATCTATAGATATCTTGAATGCAGTTGATTTGTTGATCAGTTCTATTATGGAACTTATCGGTTCCTGCAGATCACCTTCAACCCCTGTCCCAAGCACGGCGTCAATTATTATATCATAATCATCCAGGTCTGTCTGCTCTGGACTTATCAATAGCTGTATCTTGTTGTTCTCTTCAATCCTCTTGAAGTTTGTCCTTCCTTCTTCCTTGAACTTTGATTCATCACCAATGAACAGGACGTCGGTTTCTGCCTCTTCACACAGGTGGCGAGCTGCAACAAATCCGTCTCCTCCGTTATTCCCATGGTAGGAGATTATAAGAATTCTCTTATTTTTTATATCAGGGAATCTCTCCTTTATTGTCTCATATACGCCCCTGCCTGCATTCTCCATCAAGGTAATCTTAGGTATGCCGCAGGTATCTTCCAGCTTTTTCATATCGGTTGTGGTTATCATGCTAAAAATCCTTCCAGTTTCTCTTTAGCGTCTATATTGTTGTCGAATCTCTTTATTAATCTTTCTATCTCGTCGGTGCTTTTTATGCCTTTTTCCTTCAGGAAATCCATGAGGTCAACCTTCTCTGAATTGTTTATTCTCTTAAGCAGGAAGTTATAGGGATAGTTCATGGCTGGTTTTATCTCCTTGCTTTTCATCAGGGTGATTATCAATCGATTTATCCATTCTGTAAGATAGTCATATTCTATAATGTCCAGGAAATCCTCACCAAACGCATCATGCAGCTGTGTTACCAATTCTTTCTTGTTATTGTCCTTAAGCTTGGGTATTATATCCTTCATCGAAGGGCAGGAACCGAACATCTCTTCTTTCTTTAGATTCTCTCCTGTGTTCAGGAAAGGGCCTTTGTTGAAAGGGAATAGCCTGCAGATAAATGCCCTCTTTTTGTCATATATCAGGCACTTGTTGTTCTTAAGAAATGGGCAACTGTCATAATCCATATAGTAGGTTACGATGATTGATTTGTTTGAGTTCAGGTCCAGAATGACCCTTGAAGGAAGTATCTTTGCGTCTATGTCTACCTCTTTTTGCCATTCTTTGAATCTCTTGGCTTCGAAGTCAAACAATGGAAAGGACATCCTTTCAATAGGGAATAGCTGTACCAAAGGCAGTTTTCCATAGGCATTCTCCTTTAGAAATTCCTTCTCCTCTTCAGATATCATTCCCCTTATATGGGAACAACACTGACCGCATTGAATGCACTGGAATTTAGGTATCATATTAAATTGTTTTTATCCTTATTTTTTCAATATTCTTATAGTGTTTTATGTTTCTTGTTATCAATGTCAACCCATATGTTAAAGCAAATGCCCCATTTAGGATATCAAAGTCTCCTACTAAGGTCCCTTTTTTCTTAAGTTTTGATTTTATCATCCCAAAATTATTTGCTACAGAGAATCTCGATTCTAATATGGATATGTCCTGGAGGAAAAGAACTAGATTCTTTTTATGTTTATCTAGATTTTTTGAGTTGTAGATCCCATAGAACAATTCTGCAAGGCTTATTATGGAGATGTGGAGGTCTTTTAGTCTTTTTATCTCATTGACAACTTTCTCTTCATTTCTCATGAATTCGATGCATATGTCTGTGTCTAGGAGATACATCTTAATCCAGGTTTATGTCCCTCCCCATACCTATTTTTCTGCTATCATATATGTCTTTTATCAGCTTTTTTCCATCGATGTCTGCCCAGCCACCTGCAGATGATAAGAACTTCTTTCTCCTTTCTAGGTTTTCCAATGCACTTTTTATTGCATATCCTACGGCTGTTGATAGTTTTACATTGTATAATCCATCTATGACTTCTTCTTTTTCTAACTCTTTTTTTAATTTTTTTGCATCCTTATATGCCTTTTCAGGTATTTTTATAGTCTTTAACATTTCTACCACCTTTTTACTACTTTTAATACACTAGAAGTGGAAATTATTATATAAATTTTTCTATTTCTTAACTCTACAGCCGCCACTGGGCAAGGCCCGGATTATATCATCGATATTGCCTCCGACTTTCTTCTGGATGAATTTTGCAATCTTGCTTGCTTTCTCTCTTCCCTGTTCTATCTGGACAAACGCTTTACAGTTCTTCTTGATTGCAGCCAAGGGGCCCGCCATTATGCTGTCTTTGTATAATCCTATTGCGCAGCTTATCTTGTTTTCGATGTAATTCAATTTTCCTTTTGTTATGAATCCTCCCCTTGGCACATATTCTCCAGAAGGGGCCTCTTTTGTCAACTGTTCTGGACTGCAGTAGAATACCGAGGAAGAGGGCATGCCTAGTTTCCAGGCTCTTGAGAATGTAACGGTTGCATCTGCGGTTTCGTGGAGTGTTTTAGGAGGAATATCTTTATTGTTTGCCTTTATCACAAAAAAAGGAGAGCCTATCATGTCTGTATGGAACACAAGGTCTCCTTTATCGGTGTGTTTTTTCACTATAATCTCATTGGTTGTTGCATCTCTCCCTCCTATTACCAATAGGCCATCTGAGGAGAAGAACCATCTGAACTTGTCGTACCATTCTTTTTTTGTCTTTGCTGCCTTAACCTCTTGCTTCTCTTCTTTCTGTTTCTCCTTCTCTAGTTTCTTTAGCTTGGCTTTTGTTATCTCTAATGCTTCTTTAGCTCCTTCTATCTTCTTCTTGATTTTCTTTGCCTTATCATAATATATAGCTGCGTTTTGCTCTAATGTCTTGTCCAGGTTAAGGGTAATCTTTGCCATTTGAGAGATTAAGAAGGCTTATTTTAAATATTTAATGGAAATAAAGCCAAGCTAGCTAAAATCCTCGGCAGTCAGGAAATGCCTTTTGAAAAGCTCATATATGAAGAACAGGTATCCTCCTACATAGAAAAGGATCGTTATCATGGCGAATATTATGAAATAGAAGGTAATGAAGTATTCTGAGGATTTAAGCAGGAACATTATTGTGCTGATGTAGTACTGGTAGAGGCTTATGAAGTAGAACCATATGTAGAATGCAAAAAAGACCATTCCTATAAGGACAGCGATTATGAATGCGTCTTTCTCTATGGTCTGGCTGTATTCAAGAATCCATGTTACCAATCCTAAGAGCAGACATATGGATGCTACTACTATTATTGCTGTGGTTCTGTTCTGGATTATTGCGTCTATTATTGAGGAGGAGTTAAGGATACTTTTTGTGGATATATCAACACCTGCTAACCCTGCCTGGCTGATCTTTTTTATGAAGAAAGCAGGGGTGAGTGCAAAACACAATAGGGATGAGAATACAAAGGCCAATGATGTTCTAGGAACGTGCAAGGGCCTTCCAATAAAGAACCTGTAAAAGACGAATGCCGGCAGAACCAACAGGAATATCATAGCTACTGCATTCAGGAAATATATTACAAATAAGCTTAAGTCTCCTATGAGATATGTTGCTGCAATATCTGCCCTAAAGAGGTGGAACAATGGAGTATGGCCTTCTCCCAGCTGTCCGAAGTAGAGGATATCCTTTAATCCTATTATATAAGGGAGGATGAAGTGGCCCACTTCAGACAAAAGGTGGAGAGCAAGAAGACCCATGATGCCCAGGAAGATGGTCTGAGGGTAATGGAACATCTGCATGAACCTTTCGTAGAAGGTCTCTCCGAAGTGACCTATCTTGTAGATGAAGTTTGTCGGGTTTAACTGGTCATGGTGCCTTATTATCAAGAATAGGTATATGAAGATTCCAATTACTGCTAAAGGTGCGTCAAGAGCTATAGCAAGCCATTCAGTGGCCAGGTTGAATATTGTTATGAAGAATGTTACTAAGACAAGGAGGAAGCTTAATGACCTGATAAAAAGCTGAGTCCAGTTTTGTGCCGGAGGCCCTATCTCATGGAGGACTGCCATGAAGCTTGGCTGCCTTATCTCAAACCTTAGGGCCATGTATAATGAGATGAATATTAACAATAATCCTCCGAGGTAGAAGGAGTATTTCTCTATGAGTACTGCGTTGGTTATGAGATATGTGTATAGCTTCTCAAACATGTGTGCTTCTTCTATGGCAACGCTGACATATCCTATGAGGTTTTTTGTGATAAACAGGAAGAAGGTTAATACAATAGCTATATCGAACCTGTGTCTCCTGTAGCCTATTAGGATTGTGCTTAAGCTTGCTTTGACGAATAGGTAGCCAAGGGCTGCCCAGGATATGAGCTTTTTGATGAAATCCAGGTCTCCAGGAAGAACTTCCAAGAAGTCTGTTACGTGCAGAATAATTATCAGTGTAAGCAATGTTAATTCAATCTTCTGCTGGAGTTTTGGGTCCATAATGTGGTTTTTGGTTTATTTTAT
Source organism: Candidatus Nanoarchaeia archaeon (assembly GCA_028279655.1). Classification (GTDB taxonomy): domain Archaea; phylum Nanobdellota; class Nanobdellia; order Woesearchaeales; family JACPBV01; genus JAHWHQ01. The sequence continues at coordinate 40,309 of JANQNH010000001.1, forward strand.
ATTTAATTGTTTGCATATATTATTAGTTAAGGGGTATTCTCTTGAGATATATTACAAAGATTGAGCGTTATGATGTGTTAAAAGATTAAATGGAAATAGGTACTTTAAGCAATAAGTCTTGTATCTAATGTGTGTTTTCTAGGCTCATCTAAAATAACCTTTTTAGATAAGTCAATGAAATCTACTCCAGTATGTATTCCTGATCTGTAATGGACTGATGCAAATTTAGGTTTAGAATCCTTAAATGCTATCTCGACCATAGTTACATCCCTTCCTGCAAATTGAGTTTCATAACTTACTTGCATCAGGGTCCAAGAATTCATAAACCTATAAGCCTCGCTTGGATCTTTATATTGTCGAATGTACATGCTTGGGGGGGTTTATCTAGGAATTATAAATTTTTTGATTTCAGAATCAGTGGGTCGCACTTTTCCATAATAATTCAAACCACTTTCTGTAAGAATCAGCGATATCTTTATTAATGATCATAAAACAAGTAGGAATGTTACTTTTCCACAAAACATTTACAACTCTATCTGCATAAATGTTAATGACAGCAGGACTTGAGTATTCTTTAGGTAGGAATTTAGTTTCCATTAGTGGAAGCTTTGTAATCTTTTTTCCCCTAGTTTCAGCATCATAAAGAATCTTCCATTTTATTCTTGCTTTAACTCTAAGCTTGTCAAAACCTGGAAAGAAATATTTTAGATTCTTATCTTCTTTTCCTACTGCTCCAATTAGATATAGGTCTTGTTTTTGTTTTAAGACATCTTTTCTTATAGTCTTAAATCCTTCTTTTCCCGGGAAGACATGAGCTTCTGCATGAGGCAATGATGAGGGAGTTTGTTTTTTAAGCTCAGGGATTATTCTTTTAATATTTGATTCTTTTTCATTAAGCTTTTCTTTTTGTCCTTCAATATAATCTAATAATCTGTCAGGATCAGTTGCCTCAAAAAACTTTATGTTATTTTTTATAACATAAGAAACAAGACCTTTTTCAGTTAATCTGTTTATTGCTTCATAGATTCTGCTTCTATGGAGATTTAGTTTTTTCATTAATTCTCCAACTTTGATCGATCCTGATTTAAGTAAATTTAAGTATACATTGATCTCTGATTTGGTTAATCCAATTTCTTGGAGCAGTCTTTCGTCCATACTAAGAAGATACCTTATTCATATATAAATTTTATGTTGTAGTCTTTTAAAAGGAGGACAAATATTATTATAATAGCCTGTATTTTCTGTGAAGTGATTATTATGGCTGAGAAACCTGATAACCTTGCATTTAGATGTATGGAAAATCCTTTTGTAATAGGTAGAGACAACGCAATATTCTCACCTCATGATGGATTGGGTTTTATTGTGAACAATGGAGGTTTTGTGGGTAGGGATAGGTTTATTAGCAGAAGCTCTGCTATTGAAGAGCTTAAAGAAGGCACTGGTCCAGTAATAATTAATATGGGGGATTCCTCAACATCTGGCTGGCATAGCGATATGCTATCCAGAGATAGAGATAACAAGCCAACCGATCCATATTTTCATTACAAAACTTATTCTGATTTAATGCGAGAAGTATTTGGGAGAGTAATAAATGCAGGAGTTTCAAAATACACTACTTTACAAGGGAAGAAATATCTAGCGCTTATTTTAAGAGATTTTGCAAAGCATAATATCTATCCAGATTATGTTACTTTATACTTTGGAAACAACGACTCAGTATTTAGTCGTATTGAGGATAAAACCGCAATTGATGGCATGTTACCGACCAGAAACAATACCTACAAAAGGGTATTACTTGCTGATTATAAGCGTAATCTGGAAGAGATGATTAGACTTATCAGATGCTATGGTGCGATACCAATAATCATTATTCCGCCTAGAAGATATGACTGGCCACCAGCTCTACGCTCACTAAAATATAAGGAAGAACGTAAAGTAGGTATAGAAGAACTTGAACCAGTTGAATTAAGGACAGAATTAGAAAAAGCAAGCCAATTATTTTGGGAAGATAGATTAGAAGAAGCTTATGAAAAAGACGTTTTCTTACCTAGGATCAAGAAGATATATGTTGAAATGCTAATAAAAACTGCTAAAAGACAGAATGTGGACATTATTGATGTCCAAAAAGATGTGCCTTTCCATAAAAGTGGGGAATTTTTTTGTGATTATTGCCATCCATTAGAACCTACAAATGAATTAATTTTAAGGGAATTTCTGAGAATAAAAGAAGCATACAAAATCCCATTAAGGTATAGAATACTTGAAGGTACAATAAATTTTTTGGGACATTTCATCAGACCAGGAAGAAGCGGTAGAAGTGACAAACATCAACCCCCCACCGATATTTACCCCTTACATTAAATGGCTTAGCATAAATCCCCCTCACTTTTGATTGTGGAGCATCAATTAGAATAATGGGTTGGCAAAAAATAGAAACATTTATATATCAGATGGTATCTATTGGTATCATGAATACGCAAATTAATCTAAGAATGCCACAAAAATTGCTTAGTTCAGTTAAATCTTACAGTGATGAGCATGGATATGGTTCAGTACAAGATTTTATTAAGGAAACAGTTAGGGAGAAACTATTTGATGAGCCTGAGATAAGTAAAGAAGAATTGGCACTTGTAAAAAAACTTGCAGAAGTTACTGAAAAGAAGAAACTATATGGAACTGAGAAACAATTATTTGAGAAACTTAGGAGAAGATAGTAATGGAATATGAAATTATTCCATCTCAGTTTTTTCTGGAGCAGATTGATGAACTCAGTGATGAAGCTGCAAAGTTAATTGAAGATAAGTTACGTTTAGCAAAAATAAATCCCTTTAGATTTAAACGTATTGAAGGATACAACCTATTCCTTTTTAGAATTAGATTTGAAGATGAAAGAAAGGAAAAACGTGTAGTATATCTTGTTGATAAACCAAAGGTGAAAGTTCTCTGTATTCTGGATAGAAGTAGCGAATATAAAAAACTTAGAAAGTTCTTAAAAAGACATGGATATCTATGATTTTTTTTCAATCCCATATAGCGCTAATTCCTGATTGAATATCACCTCAATATGCTAACTTTTTTTATCATCTGAAATACAATTCCTGATTTAGAGAAAACTTTAAATACTACTGTTATCAGGTTACAGGTATGGTAAACTTAACCAGGAAGCCAAACATCTTTGAGTCAATACTTTTGATAATAGGTGTGGTGTTGATAGTTCTGGGATATGTTGTTATATACAGGATGTATGCTGTTGAGGGGTTTCTTTCCTGGGCTTTGTTGCAGACCTTGTTCCTGTGGATACTGATGATCCTGCTGGTTATATTGGCTGCTGTCAATGAGAACATGAAAGAGGAACTGAAGATAATGATAAGCAACCAGGCTGAAGAGCTAAAGTTACTAAGGAAGGATCTTAAGAGGAAGTAAGTTTGTTCTTAACTATTCTAATCAATCCGTACATATTGCTTAAGGAACAGTATACTCTAGACTAGAAATGTTTATATAAATATGTAAGTTATTCCATATTAAAGGCATAGAATATTGTTGTAAAAAAATAAATACAATATCCGACCATTAATTAGTGATAAAATAACTTTAAATATATAATTCCTCAGCCGGAGTGTATTGAGTTGGCGAATATGGACAGTTCAAAAATTGCAAAGGAAGACCTAAATGAGGTAGCTTTTTCTAAATTAGACTTAAAAAAACATGCTGGGGAGTGTATTGCTATGGTAAATGGTAAGGTAGTCATTACAGAGAAAGATGCTACAAAAGCTATGAAGAAGGTTGTTGCACTGAGTGAAAAAAACCAAGTAGCATTGATATGTATACCAAGTTCAAAGACTACTATGTGTATCTAAAAATGTTAGATTATTCTAAGAAAGAACCAATTGTCTTCCCTTACAAGCTTTGTGAGATTACTACAAAAAATGGAAAGGAAAAAGTTCTTAGACCAATCGCCTTAATAAAGATTGGTAAGAAAAAAATTCAAATGGCTGGCCTTATAGATTCTGGATCAGATAAAACTGTCTCCTATGCTTATCCTTTTGGAAAATTGCTTGGTGTTTTGGATGATATTGAAGGTGAACCTGAGTCAATTGGTGGTTTATTCAGTAAGGGATCAGCTTGGCCTTGCCATACGGATTTGTGGATAGGGCAGTATAGATTGAATGTTCCAGTTTACTGGCTTACTACACCCTATGATCCTAAGGAATGCAACTATAATCTAATACTCGGTAGGAAGATAATATTCAATAATTTTGATGTAGTGTTTTGTGAGAGTGAAGGAAAGGTCTACTTCTATAAAAAATAGAATCTGTATGCTTAATATGTTTATTGAATCTACATATTAAGTTTTCTTGTGCTGTTAAGTTAGCGTCACCTAGTCATCCTACTCTGAGCTTTAAGGTTTGTTGAATACAATCTTAAACGAGGTGAAAGAAATGGAAAGATATTTATATATAAAAACAATCTATGAGGATTATATGGAAAAAACTCGTTTCTATTTCCACGATTTACAGATAAAAGATATTAATAATGATAAAATAATTGAATTATTTGGGGAAATAGCCAAAGAAACTGGTGAAGAAGATAAGCCAAGAACTTATATTGAGATAGATTCATCAAAATTACATATTCAAATTGTTAAAAAAGAACATGTGGATAAAGAGATATTTTTTTATGGAAAACTTATTCAATCTCACAAAACAGCAGATTTTAAGGAGGAAAAACAGGGAGAATTAATAGAGATTGACCTTGATGAAGATTCGGGAATATGCCAACCTCAACGAGGGATTATTTATTTTGTATTGTACCTAAATGAAGAAAAAAATGAAAGAATACTAATTTTAGAAGATGTCCCATTTGCATTAAATATTGGGGGTTTTATAAAATATCTGGTAAATAAATTGGGTATTGGTCAAGAGGACATAACAACAAAACAAAAATTGGGCAGGGATATAATTTCAATCATCAATGCAACTGGAGAAAGCCAGATGATTTTGGCTAAATTAAGATTTAAGAAAAACATTAGTATTGATGATGTAAAGAGAATCGGTATAGTTGAAGAAGCAATGGAGAAATTAAAAGAAAAGGATTTGGATTGTGAACTAATAATTAGATGGTCAAAAAAGAAAACAGAGAAATTAAAAGATTTTGTAAATAAATTCTTTAAAATAGGTAACATATCGGAACTTTCAACAGTAGACTATGGTAGTTTCTTAAGAACATTACAGTTTAAGATTGATAATGTGGCTCATGATAAGATAAATATGAAGGATGATATAATAAAATATGCTCCACCAGAAAACAAAGAATATTATTTTGAACACGAAGATGAACTATATAATTCAGTTAAAGCTGATTTTGTACAAAAATATGCTGATGGAAAATTAAATGGATAATCAAATGAACATTAAAAAAAATTCTTTATTGTGGGATACTATTGCGGTTTTTGTCATATTTTTGCCCATTACTTTTGTCTTACTTTTCAATTTTCCTAAATTTGTTATGAATCTAGATAATTTCACAGAAATTTTAGTTGGTTTATTTGGGACTTTATTGGGATTTATACTAACAGCAGTCACTATCCTTTTTATGTTTGATATAGACAAAAGCGAGATACTAAAGAAAATAAAAGATGCAGGATTATATAGCCAAATATTTGAAAGGTTTATTAGCACAATTGTAATTACTTTTATTTCATTGATTGCGGTATTATTTTATTATTTCTTATCAAAACTAACAGGGAATATTAGGATTGTAGATATTTTAATTTTTTATCTTTGCACATTAGTTCTAGTTAGAGTGTATCGGGTATTGAGAATTTTGTATTTAATCTATGGTATTATTAAACCTAATCCAACTCCACCAACCCAACATGGCTAACAGTAAGTAAAAAATATATGCCTGATTTCTCAACAAAAGAATATAAAATGAATTAATTAGAAGCTAACTTAATCAACCCCAACCACCTATTAACTCCTGTCTCTAACTTTAATCCTGCTAACTCACAAGGCACCACTCCTGTTGTAGTGTGTGCCTCAATAAAGTTATGCTGTAAGATAATCCCTGCCATAAGAATAGGAGCAGACCAAAGAGCCTTTAAGCCACGAAAATCATCTACCCTATCTTTTATCTTTGAGAAAACAGTTTCAATCCTAACGTTATGCTTCCCTGTCTTTTGAACATTGTTTATCCTATGTTCTACAAGCATTCGTTTACTTCCGCTTATGTTTCGTTTTCCCTTACAACGGACAGAGGCAAAGACCTTTTTCATAGCTTTTGGATAGAATTGTGCGGCGTCAGTTTGGATATATTTAGGAAGTCCGTTTTTTGCTGTTTTCCTTAGAAAATCCACAGCGTCTTTTGTGTTTTGTGATTTTGGGCTGTATAGTGTTGCATTAATATATCTTGTGTCCCAATCAACAGAACACCAGAATATATCTCCACCTTTCCTTGTTGGTGTACATCCTCTAGGAATATCTGTCTCGTCTGCATAGACCTTACCTGATAAGTTTAAGGGCAGAGTATCGACATACTTTTGAACCTTTAAAACATATTTTCTACACCAATCAAGAACAGAAACGTGAGAGGCGTTATGCTCCCAATGTCTCCTAAAATGGTTTCTTACCTTTCTACTTGAAAGGTTAGAGAAATATAAGTCAATAGCAGAGGTTATCTTTTTTTCATTATTTCTCATTCGGTAAAAGCCATCATCATTAGTAAAATATTTATTACAAGCATTGCATTTATACTTTTGTATTCTTCCCCTGTTCTCTGTCTTACGAAAGCCCTTCTTTATATAATCGCTTTCTCCACAATGAACGCATTTTATTTTTTTCATAGTAATATAGTAGGTACCGAAAGTATATAAATACTTCGGTACCGAAATAATACTGTCATAATGTATATAATGGGGTACCGAAAAGCTTATAAAGGAGTAGGTACCTATTATTCCCTATGTATCTACAAAAACAACTTTCTAAGAAGATTGGTGATAAGGAGTATGCTAAATATGTTATAGTAGTGCCACCTAAACTTATTGATAAACTAAAGTGGAAAGGTGGTGAGGAATTGGAAGCTGAGGTTAAAGGGGATAAACTTGTCATCGAGAAAGATTAATACTATAAATATAAAAAGAAAAGCAATGCCAGAGAATTGCGTAAATAAATTGATAAAAGAGATTCCAAATTTAACAGATAGGGAACTTTTAGAAGTTATATTTACTAACTCCATAAAAGGAGATTATGTAAAAGCTAAGTATCAAGGAGAGGAATATTTTAACGATTTATTCTCCTATTTTGAAGAACTAAAGAAACGAAGAAAATAATTTTTTTATTCTATTAGGTGACGTTTACTTTACAGCTCAAGTTTTCTAAAGATTTATATATTCTAGAGTATTCCTCTATAGTAGTTAAAATGTATTGGGGGGCTTGGAAGGTTGTTTTGTATGTATTCTTATGGATAGTCCTATGTGGTTTTGTATCTGCTGTGAATGTTGAGATATATGATTGTGATGATTTGCAGAATATGAACCAGAACCTAAGCGGAAGCTACGAACTAGCTAATGATATAGATTGCTCAGCAACAAGAACATGGGGTGAGGGGAAAGGCTTTAATCCTATCGGTAATCTTTCAGAAAGGTTTACTGGTTATTTTGATGGAAAAAATCATCTAATCACCGGGTTATATATGAATAGAAGCGAAAGTTATATTGGGTTATTTGGATATGTCCAACATGCAACAATAAAGAATGTTGGTTTTATTGATGTTGCGATCTATGCAGACCCGAGTTCGGGTGATGATATCGGGGCATTGATCGGTCGTGCTGAATGGGTAAATGTTACTAACTCCTATTCTTCTGGTCTTGTAAAAGGAAGAAGCAATGTAGGAGGTTTGATTGGTTCCCTGTATGATTATGAAGTAAGAAATTCTCACTCTAATGCAACTGTTATTGGGTCATATATGTATGTTGGTGGGTTGGTAGGTTCATTTACAGGAAGCATCATTGATTCTTATGCTATAGGAACCGTAGATTCACCATATTATGCTGCTGGTCTGATCGGAAAGGCAGGAAAAGGAAATTCTGGAAATAATCTAGTGTATAATTGCTCTGCTGCAGGTGATGTATCTAGAAGATACTATAATTGCAGCCATCATTGTGGTGGTTTGATAGGAACTAGCGAAGAGATCATGGTTGAGAAATCCTATGCAACAGGGGATGTGAATGCTAAGCCTGATCAGGCCTATATGGGCGGTCTAATCGCTCTTGCATCTAAGACCAACATATCTCAGTCCTATGCAATAGGTGATGTTATTGGTGACTCTTTCGTTGGAGGTTTGGTTGGAAGCCTCCAAGGGAGTTATGCTAATGAAACCCTTAAGGATTCTTATGCAACCGGTAATATATATACTACTGGAGGAAACGGCCTTGTAGGCGGCCTTGTGGGGCAACTCCATAACACTAATGTGATCAATTCTTATGCCACTGGAACAGTAAATGCTAGAAGTGGGGGTGTAGGCGGCCTCATCGGTACTATCAGCAACTATTCAGTGCAACCTGTGTTGATAAACTCGTATTCTACTGGATATGTTGGCGGTGATGATGTTGGAGGGTTGATAGGAAGGGTTGACAGCAATTTCAGCAGAATTACTAACGTTTATTATTATGGTAATGTAAGTGATTGCTGCGGTCTAGGGTCATGTATTGATTGTACTAGGGAAGTATCATCTGATGTTTTTTACGGTAATGAACATGATGTTTATGTTTTATCACCTTTATGGGATTTTATTCATATATGGCAGAACCATTCAGATGATTACCCTACGTTGAGGTTGGAAAAGCCATTGGATGTTGACTCTTTATTAGAGAAATATGCTCCTGTTCTTTATCTCCATCCAGACGAAGAGTTTTTCCCTAAGAGTATTTATAGTATGCTGAATGAGAGCGATCTTATGCTTGGTAATAGGTCCATTGATGTTAGCAGGCCTGTTTCTCAAGATAATCTGGATGGAAAAGAAAACGGTTCCTATCTGGATATGCAGGATGCCAGTCCTGGCTTTTTCCCATCAGTTCCAAACTCAAGCAGGTTTGATAGGTATGAGAATACTGTATATGGCAGAGTGTTTGAGCCTGATGATGAGCACATCGTATTGCAGTATTGGTTCTTTTATCCTTATAATCATTTTAGGGGAGGTCATGAAGGGGACTGGGAGATGATACAGATAATATTAAACAAAACCGATGAAAAACCATTAACATCTACTTATTCCTATCATTATGATGGAAGAACATATAATTGGAGTGATATAAATAAGGTTGATTCTACACATCCAAAGGTTTTTGTCGCAGAGGGTGGGCATGCGAGTTATAAAGATCCAGTAGTTATCTGGCTTCCAGGATACCTTTTACTTGAGTCAGTTAGTGAAGAGAACAATAGTATAGTGTATTATTGCAATAATACAGATACATCCCAGTTTGTTAATAATCGTTCAACACAATATAGATTAAATTCTATTCTGAATGCTACCGAATGGGCGCATTTTAATGGTAGGTGGGGAGAATCAAAAAATAAATCTTCTATATATAATGGTCCAAGCAGCCCTGCAAATCTTAGATACGGAAATCAAGCATTTAGATGGAACGATCCAATCGGCTTTGCAAATAATCCCTCCCCAGATTCAACCAGTGCAGCAACGGGAAGCCCTGTAAATCTTCATGCTTATGATTCACAAGGTAGGCATGTAGGTTTAAGTAGTTCAGGTGATATTGAAGCAGAGATTCCTGGCGTTTATATGTATATTCCTTCTGATGATGAAAAAGAGGTTATCGTTATATTAGATTCAGAAGACCTAACCTTTGAGATAGAAGCAACAGACCAAGGAGAGTTTGATTTTTCATTGAATACTCAGAATGATGGTAACTATATCAATCTACAGTATGAAGATGTACAGATTAATAAGAATACTAGAGCAACAATGCAATTTACCAATACCAATCCAAATTTTATTATGGGAATAGATGTCAATGGAGATGGTATAACAGATACTACCTTAAGTCCAAATAATGTAGAGATATCTGGAAATTATTCAAATAATGAAACAGATTTTGATAATGACAGTATTGCAGACTCTATTGATAATTGTATAAACACATCTAATCCAGATCAAAGAGATTGGGATAATGATAGTGTAGGAGATGTTTGTGATGTTGAATCAATTAATATAACTTTAGTTCCGGGTTGGAATCTAATATCTATACCTTTAATTGCGAATAATAATTCTATTCCTTCTTTAATTCCTGGTTATTTAAAAGCATTTACTTATTTACAAGGATCCTTGATCGAATTAAATGATGGATCACATGTCAATACAACATGGGGAATGTGGGTTGAGATGTTGAATAATAACACAATAACAATAAATGGGACATTACCAAGAAATCCTTTGTTTATGATGAAACAAGGATGGAATTTAATTGGTTATCCTAGCTTGATTCAAAAAGAAGTTAATAAGACTTTTAATGTAAGTCAAATAGAATCTGTTTTTATGTATAATGCTTCTAATACTTTGTGGAAATCATACAATCCTTTGAATCCTCTCAATACTTTAGAAAGTATGAAATATGGCTATGGCTATTTAGTTAAAGTTAACGATACTATGAATTGGACTTTTAATGGAGAGTTTAAATGAAAAATATTAAATATGAGTGATTTTATTTATATGGTAAGGTGTTTATTGTGGGAAAGATAAAAGATTTATGGGATAAGTTGAAATATTGGCATAGGGGGGCAATAATCATGTTTATTCCTGCTCTTATTATTTTTGTTCTTTATACAATTAATTCAATCAGGGTAGGTTTGAACTTAGGTTATACTTTTTTGGATATAATAAAAAAGGCAAATTTGTTTGCTTTATTGTTGCCAATTATAATTATTCCATTAATATATGGGTCTATTATGGGTATTGTTTACTCTTTTTTACTATCGAAAAAGAAAGATGACCCTCGGAAAAGAGTTTTAAGTATTTTGGCTTTTATAATAATATTACTGATTTCGTTATTTTTATTATTTTTTCTTATCCTGTATGTTATAATAGGTATAGTCAAACCATTTTAATTTTATTATACTAATCCCCTACCTATCTCATGATTGCCTTATAGTGGTTCATAACATACACAACACTTATCTTCTGTTCCCTTTTGGCAAGCTTGCCGAGCACATCGGTTGGATCATTTTTGAGATACTTCTTATTATCTTCAAGATCCCTTCCAATAGCCTCGCAGAACAAGGGGTGGGGTATTTCAATGCCTATAGTGCCACCATATCCAACTCTTCGCAGCATACCAAATAACTCCTTCATGTCCTTACCAACAGGGGTGTTTTCATTAATAACTCCCCTATTACCAGGACTATTCCATGGGCCCCATTCGCTAATATGCAGATGGGCAACAGTATTAGCTTTAATCGCTTCCTCAAGAATATTGAGATACTTATCGCCATAGAGTGCCCTTAAGTGAGCAGTATCGAGATGCATCTTAAAATACGGGCTTCCTGTTCTCTGGACATACTCCATATACCTTCTAACATCCGAAAGCGCCCTTGATTCATCTGTTCTCAGAGCCTCTGGAGCACATACTACACCCATCTCTTTTGCCTTAGGAAGGATAATAGTACCTAGGCTCTCATTCCATCGCTCATACAGTCCACTCACATCCGGGTTAAAGTGCTCATCCACCATGCCAGGACCAACTACTGTTTTAACCTTGGCAGCACCTCCAAGCTCCAAGAAGTTATGTGCCCACTGCAGCCCCTTATTGCTCTCAGGATGCCTGCTTGATGCATAGTTTGCAGATAACATTCCTTCTTTAGCAGGACCTACAAACGTTAGCAGTATTGGTTCCAGACCAAACCCCCTAACTATATCCCCTGCCTGCTCATACCATCTAACCTGTGCCTTATCAAAATTATCAAAATTAAGCCCCGAATTACCAGGCACAGTTGCTATCTCATACGAGCCTCCTTTTTCAACTCCAGATTCTAATGCAAGCTCAAGGTTTCTTTTTAATCCATCGTGATTTTTATCTGCCGGACCATTACCTAACCAAGTATTGATATCTACTATGCCAGGTGGAATTGGCGGTGTTCCTTTATGGTATATCACAGGACCTTGTCCATGTGCAGCTTCAGCACTAAAAAATTCTATTAATGCTGGCAAAGAAATAGTACCAGCTGCTAAACCTTTTATAACTTGCCTACGATTAATCATAGTAATCCCCCCTAAAAAGCTTTATTTATAGTTACATGCGTCCTATCTATATAAATCTTTCCTCGGATTTTTTTAACAGCTTAATGACGACAAATTATATCTTTTTTATTATTTGTTAAGTTAATTTTCCAGAAAACTTTTTAGACCTTCCATGCTAGCTGGCTTGTATAATAAGGTTATCCCTATCTGTTCGCATCTACTTTCCATAGCTATGTCCTTTTCTAATCCAAGTTTGGTATGTAAAGCTATCCTTGCAGTTGGATATTGGTCTTTTACTTCTTGGGCTACCTTAATTCCTGTGTCTCGGTAAGGTACTCCTCCTGGGTAAAGTGGACAATTGTTGTCTAATATAATTGCATAAAAATCGGTATCATCTAGTCTTTGCAGGAAGGTTTTTTTATCTTCAGAACTAACTATATTATATCCTAACTTTTTTAAATCATCTTCTAAGTCCATTAGTTCAAGTACATCATCTTCCAGAACCAAAACTGTTTTGCAGTGTTCATCTAAGGCCATATAACCTAGAAGAAGGAAATATACTTTATAAACCTATACTTCCATCTCATTCCAACCCAATAACTTAATAAACAAGCAAATTTTCTAAATATTATGAAGTATAAGAACCTTTTATTGGATAAGTTCCAGGAAGATGCTATTGCGGCTATTGAAAAAAACCATTCGGTCGTTGTTTCTGCGCCAACAGGGTCAGGGAAGACGTTGATAGCAGACTATATCATAAACAAAGATGTCAGGAAAGGCATCAGGGTTATATACACTGCACCTATCAAGGCGTTGAGCAACCAGAAGTATAAGGATTTCTGTGAGGAGTATGGAGAAGATAAGATAGGGCTTCTTACTGGAGATATTGTCAGGAACCATGATGCTCCCATACTGATAATGACTACTGAGATCTACAGGAACATGGCCCTTACAAATGACCCTTTGATGGATAACATATCTTATGTTGTTTTTGATGAGATACATTATATCAATGATGTTGAGAGGGGATATGTCTGGGAAGAGTCAATTATATTTTCAAATCCAAAGATACGGTTTCTTTGCCTATCAGCTACCATCCCTAATGCTAAGCAGTTTGCTTCTTGGATAGAGGCTGTAAAGAAACACAAGGTAGATGTGATCAAGCATAACCGAAGGGAAGTTCCTTTGGCAAAGAAGTTCTATGATTCTGAGCTTGGAATCACTACATTGGAGCAGATAAGGGACGTTGCCCATATACCAGACTACAGATACATAAGGGGCAGGAAAAGATTTAGAAGACCAAGGATCAAGGCACCATCCCATATCGAGCTTATCAAGGAGATCAAGGATAAGCTTCCATGCCTGTTCTTTAATTTTTCCAGAAAGAAATGCCAGGATAATGCCAATGAGCTGATGAACGCTAAGATCTTTGATAACAACCCCAAGATAACCTCCTTTGTACGTAAAAAACTAGAAGGAGCGCCAAAAGAGATCAGGGAGCTTGAGTCTTCGCAACTGCTCTTTAGGACCCTGTCTTTTGGTATAGCTTTCCATCATGCCGGGCTTATACCTCTGATTAAGGAGATCGTAGAGGAACTTTTCAGTCAGGGCCTGATCAGGGTCTTATACACTACTGAGACATTTGCAGTTGGAATCAATATGCCTGCTAAGTCTGTCTGCTTTGAAAGCCTAAGGAAGTATGATGGGATCAATTTTCGTTTCCTGAACTCCAAGGAGTATTTTCAGATTGCCGGTCGGGCAGGCAGGAGGGGGATAGATAAGGAAGGGTTTTCTTATGCTATGATAGACAGGAGGGATTTTGACTATGGGGTGATAAGGGGCATTACTGATCTAGATAAGGACCCTATCAAATCCCAGTTTCGATTATCTGTCAATACTGTTCTTAATCTTGTAAAGAATCATACTCCTGGTGAGATTGATGTTATTCTGAAAAATAACTTCTTTACATACCAGAAATTCGGCAAGAATTTTGCGAAGATACGAAGAAATGTTTTTTCATATAGCTTTGAGAAGACAAAGAAGAAGCTGATCAGGATGGGTTACATAAAAAACGGGAAGCTTACCTCCAAGGGAGAATTTTCTTCTAAGATATACTCAGACGAAATATTGATAGGGGAGATCTTTGCAACTGATTTTTACTTTGATCTTAATGAGTATCAGATCCTCATGATACTTGCCTGTCTGGCCTACGAGCCCAGGGCAAAGACAGAGTTCTATAAGGACTATCCTTCTAAGTTTGTCTCTGACCTTAAAGGTGCATTGAGGAGAAGAGATCTCTTAAGGAATTTCAAGAGCCTTGATAAGCTGACTGCGCTGATCCATCCATGTTACAATAACAGAAGCGTATTTGAGATCCTTCCTAATACAAACCTGCTGGAAGGGGATCTGATCCGGTTCTTTAGGCAGATACTGGATAAGATAGGGCAGATAAAGAAGGCTACTGGAGATGAGAGGCTTAGGCAGATGCTCGGCAGCTGCCAGACATTAATATTAACATGCCTGAAGGATGTTGATGTTGTCTAATCAAAATAATCCTCGTAACAGAAATTCTTCCTTCCCTCGAACGTGCAGCTGCTTTTTTCTTCTATGATATTCCCATCCAGGAATTCCCTGTACTGGTTAATCAGGGAATTGCAGTCAGTGCATCTCCTGAAGTCAGTCCCTATCTCAATCTCAAATTTTTTTTCATCGATCTTCCTTATCTTACTTGGGACTGCTGCTCTTCCTTTGAAATATCTGTAGATATTCTCTATGAACCTATTGTCATTTATTCTTTCGGATAGGGTTATGTGGAGTGAACACTTTTTTGGAGGAGAGAAGCTTACTACATCCCTTCTTATTTTTATGCATCTCTGGTGTTTTAGCTTTTCTTTGTTCTCCTCTTTTTTTCTTGCAAATTGTGTAGGGAGCTTGATGCTCCCATCCGGATTGAATTCTACCATAAAATCACAACATCATGGTTGTTTAAATTGTTTTTGGTATTCTCTTTTTTACCCACTACCTTTAAATATCCAAATACTTTTTCTTAGGTTATGGAAAGAATCCAAAAGATCATGGCACACTCCGGGGTTGCTTCCAGGAGGAAGTGTGAGGATATGATAGAGAAGGGATTAGTCAAGTTGAATGGTAAGACTGTTAAGCTTGGTGACAAGGCTGATAAGGGTGATAGAATCACGGTTAATGGGAAGCTTTTGAAACTAGAGAAGAAGACTTATGTTATCATGAATAAGCCAAAGGGCATTATCTGCTCGGTTGGTGACTTTAGGGGCAGGAAGTCAGTAGTTGACCTTGTCAAATGTAAGGAAAGGGTATTTCCGGTTGGTAGACTGGATATGGACAGCGAAGGACTGATAATACTTACTAATGATGGGGATTTTGCAAATGATGTTATCCATCCAAGGAATAATGTTAAGAAGGCCTATTCTGTATTGCTTGATAAGGTCCTTGATAAGGAGGATTTCCTAAGGATCAAATCTGGAGTTGAAATAGATGGGAAAAAGGTAACTGTTTTTGATTTCAGAAGTGATAGGAATGCAGTGGAGCTGAGCATCCATGAGGGGAGGAAGCATATAATCAAGAGACTCTTTGGTGTGCTGGGGTATAAGGTAAATGAACTAAAAAGGATAGCTATTGGTGGATTGAAGCTAAATCTGGATATTGGCGAATACAGATTTGTGAGTGGAGAATGGTTAAGGAAAAATATCTTTCTGAGAGGCAAAAACCAAAAGTTATTTAAAGAATAATCTTCATCTTTAGGGATTAAGGGGATTTATCCTGAATAAATAATGGACAGAGGTGAGAAAATGAAACTAGGATATATTGTTGCACTATTGATGATCGTTCTAATGGTAGGATGTGCAACAAAAGAGGCACCACCAGCAGCACCAGAGCCAACACCACCAGCAGCACCAGAGACACCACCAGCAGCTCCTGAAGCAGCACCAGAGGCACCTGCCGAGGAAGCTCCAGCTGAGGAAGCACCTGCAGAAGAGGTTGTTGAAGAGGAGCCTGAACTGACTGAAGCAGATATGTCGCAGATTGAAAGATTGAAAACTGCATGTGAAAGAGGAAATGCAGGATTGTGCGCTGCACTTAAGAACAGATACGACATCGATTGGCCTCCAGAAGAGCCTGTTGAGGAACCTGTTGCAGAAGAACCTGCAGAGGTTGAAGTTGCTGGAGAAGAGATATAATTAATCTTTTTCTTTTTTTCTTTTTAATAAAATAAAAAATAAAAAAACAGAAATCTATGCTCTCATCTTGTTAGGCTCTATAACCCTTTCCTCACAACCAATGTAAGGGTGCAGTTCAGGAACCAAAGACCTGAAATCATCGTCTTCTAACAAGAAGTTATAGCAGTCATCCTTTGTCTCACACTCTATCCCTGTGGAAAAAAGCCTGTCAACCATAAGGAAATATCCATCTTCCTCTTCAGAGACAGTAAGTGTACAATATCCCTTTGCTTCACCATCAACAGTCAATGTGACTACTTCACCAACTGAGGTCTTTTCTGCTTCTTCTGTCTGGCAACCTACAGTTGCAAACAAAATACCAATTATCAACAATGTTTTTATCAATTTCATTCTATCATACCCCCATACTGTTAGGGTTGGTATTGCTATATATAAATTTTTCTACTCTTCAATAGTTACTTTATCCAGCTTGTACAAATCCAAAGATATTTATATATGTGAATCAAGGTTAATAGTATGAAGTCTAAAGTAAGGCATAAACACCTTATTGTCCTTCTGGTAGTTCTGATTGCTATACTCATTGTGCTTTTCAGTTTTTCAGTACGTAATGGTGAAGGGGAACAGGTTACAACAGATTATACTGCGGAAGAGGTCATAGAGACAGAATCGGACATACCTGGTGATGATGAGATACCTACTATAGAGGCAGAGGAGCCTTTGGAAGCAGAGGGGACTATAGAGGCAGAGGAGGAGGTTATCATCAACATCAAGAGCCTGAGGTTTGAGCCTGATACGGTCATAATATCTCCAGGAACTACAGTAGTATGGGTAAATAAGGATTCTGTTTCGCATAAGGTGGTAGCTTATGATAGGTTATTCTATGGTTCCAGGATGGAGACAGATGATAGGTATTCGTTCACTTTTACCAAGGAAGGGACTCATCGGTATTTTGATGCAGTTTTCCCTAAGATAGGCAGGGGCACCATCATAGTGAAGGAAGAGCCCTTGCCCATAACAGGAGCTGCTGTTGTAGGACTTGATAGTGAGGAGGCAAATGGTAAGCTAGCAATGATCATATTCCTCTTTGTTGTTATGATATTCTCCTTAAGCAGAGGGGTGCATAATTATTATTCTTAGAAATCAGGGATTTTGAGTGTGTTAAAGAACTATCTGTTTTTTTATTGATCTTTTGATAAAAATAAAAAAAAAAGAATTTATCTTCCTCTTGCCATCTTTGCACAGGAGATATCTCCTTTCTTATCGATGAAGTATAGATAGCCTTTTTCCTTCTTGATGCCTACTTTAGCGACAACCTGTATCTTGGCTTTTCCTTTCTTCTTCTTGCCTCTTGCCATCTTTGCACAGGCTACATTTCCTTTTTTATCAACAAAGTATAGAAAGCCTGCTTTTTTCTTAACACCCACTTTTGCTACTTTTTTTGCCATTTTTTATTCTACCTCCTATTTTTTAAAATGTCAGGAATTTTCTGTCAGTTTAAAACTGGTGGATAAGAGTCAATCCTCATTTGGATTGTGGAAAATTCCTGAGCATGCTCAAGAACCACTGCCCCTTCAAATTCGAGATGAAGCCTTCGCTTCATTCCACCGGTTTCTGACAGGTGGTTCTTGACAATACGGTTCCCCCGTCATAAAATCTGTGTTTTATAGACGAGAATTAAAGACAGCTTATATATAAATGTTTCGTTTTGTCGACGGAAAAAAGGGTAATCAGTTGGTGGTGAAAAATCACTTAAACCTTACTTTAGTAACCCTGTAGCCTCTTTCTTGGAGTTCAGCTTCAAATAAGAACCCTGATTTATCTGTCAATCTTGTAATGTTAGTTCCTTGTAGGACAGACTTGTGCAGGAAGGCCCTGACCTTCTTTCCTTTTCCCCAAACATACCCATAACTCCTGTCTTGGGGCCAGTCCATATACATAACTTCATATTCTCTATGGGGTATATATCTTCTTTGGGTGTCATTTCTTAAGTCTCTTCTATACAGCTCTAGACTAGCACCGCCTATGCCTCTTCTAATATCATCGGTACTTATAATACCTGTGGGGTTTCCAAACTCCCATGCCATGTGATCTATGATTGTATCCGGATTGTCTGCATTCTGATAGACCTTTCTTTGCACCTGGCCAATCTGTGATTCATATCTTCTTCTCAACATCTCATCCCTCTTTTTTATCTTTTCATATGGTCCATGATTTTTTTTGTGTTTAGCTGCATACAACTGCATTACCTCTTTTACACCTCTTTGATTTAATCCTATGGAACCAGCATTACTTCTGCATCTTTTCATCCATTTTGTAATATCATCTATGGTTCTGGTGGTGTATATCTCCACAGAAGGGATGGCTGGGAGCCTAACATCCTGTTGGTCAATAGCGTTTGCACACTGCAGATATGGTATCTGCCATACGTTAACCAGCTGGAGGATGACTGATCTTTTTTCAGCCTCTTCAGCCATCTCCAGGAGTGTTACAAGTCCATCAGGACTTATGTGTCCTGTGCTACTAAGGTCTATGGTGAATAACGGAAACTGGGAATATCTTCTTGGTTCTTTAAGAAAGCTATTAAACACCCGTTTTTGTGATACAAGACGTTTTTTGCTTAATGTTGATCTTGCTTTCAATGTGTATTCGATTGTTCCTGGCATTTTCCTACCTACTTATCTGAGAATCTTTTTCGAACCTATATTGGGATGCTGTTTAAAAACCTTTCTTAGAATTCATCCAATCCTTTCTGTTCGAACTTTGGCTTGTGGGTTTCAAAAGAATCTGGAGATTCTTCCTGAATAGTATCTTTTTCCAGCTTGCCTGCCTTTGGGAATAATGGCTTTCCGTATTCACCATCAAATCCTGGTTGTATTGTAATCTTTCCCTCCCTGTTCTTGATGATTGCGTCTGCTATCTGAGCACCTGCTATCTTTGTCAGTTCTTCTTTCTCTGCATCCAACATTATGTTAAATTCATCCTTGAATTTTTCCAAAAGGTCGTTGTATATCTTCCATGTCTTCTTGGAGGCGATTGGAGATCCTATCAATGTCGATATGATCTCTGATAAGGGGATTAATGAGGTGAATGGTTTTGCCTCTTTTGGCCTGAAACCAACTTCACGGTCTGCCAGTTCTTCCACCCTATGCAATACTCCTATGGTAAGGTTTCTTCCACACTTGGGACATATGTTCTTGACCCTTATAGAGTCCTTTGGGTTCATACATATCTTACAATTCCTGTGTCCATCAAAGTGATATTTCCCATAGTTTGGATCTACTTCAATTGTACCTTCTAATCCTTCCTTGGTTCTTATGGCCTTGATTATGTTCTTGTATGTCAATTGGCTTAGGTCGAATATGGTTGCCTCTCTTCCTATCCTCCATGGCCAGAAGGAATGCAGATCTGAGGATGAGACTAAAGAATACCTGTCAAGCTGGGATAATCGCCAGTTCATGGCTGGATCTGAGGACAGCCCAGTCTCTAGTGCATAGATATTCTTTGTCTGGTCCTTGAAGCACTCTTCAACGGAGTTGAATCCTGAGTTTGAGCCGAACAACGAGAACCATGGGGTCCATATGTGGGCAGGTATCACCTCAATATCCTGGTCAATCTTTTTCATGGATTCAGTAAACTCATCACAGGGTATCTTGAAGATAGGCCGGCCATCGTAATCTATCCTTCCTTTGGACTTTAGGTACTCTGTTATATGCTCTGCAATGTCAAAGCTTTTTGCCATGAGGACTATATGGACCCTTCGGCCTTTGTTGTCCTGTGAATATATCAAAGAAACCTCTGTCTGCAGTATGAAAGGAAAATTATCCTTGGTCTTTGGAATCCCTGTTTCGTCTTCTGTCAATTGTTGTTTTAGTTCCTTTACCCATTCTGGATGGGTGAAATCTCCGGTGCCTAGCAGACCGACGCCTTTTATCTTAGCATATTTTTCCAGGTTTTCAATGTTTAACTGTTTTGAGGTTGCTCTTGAGAACCGTGAGTGTATATGTAGATCAGATATCAGTTTCATGCCTAAAAGTGTTGAAAGTACATTTATAAAAACTTTGTTTTGTTATTTGGATTGTTTAATAACTATCTAGTAGTCATAATAGAAAAATTTATATAGTCTGGTATATTTGTAGACTATAGTATGGGGGTTAAAACTTTAGTTTTTTTAGTAGGTTTTATGATTCTGATTAGTGCCTGTTCTATGGATAAGACAAAGCCTATAATCTCTGAGCCTGGAGAGGAGGTTGTTGATTCCGGGGTAACTGATATCACAGGCAAGGCTGTTGATGATTTAACAGATGCTGAGGTTGAAGAAGATGCTGAGACTGATGAAATAGATATGGATGAACCTGACATAGATGAACCAGACCTAAATGAAAGTGAGGATGTTACCGGCGTACATACTGTGATAATAAAGGACCTTAAGTTAAACCCTAAGGAGCTGACTATCAAAAAGGGGGATACTGTGGTATGGGAGCACGAGGATACCTGGGAGGATGAAGGGTCCACAAGGCATTATATCGCAGCACATACCAACGAATTCCGAAGTTCAATCCTGTTCTATGGAGATACCTTTGAGCATACTTTTGAAAATGAAGGCACTTTTACATATATCGATGTTCTGTATAAAGAGAGGAATGCTTTAAGGGGAAAGATAGTTGTTGAGTAATCACAAGTTTTAAATATCCTATCTTTCTAATGGTGGGCAGATGGCAGCAGACATAACAGGAGAGCTGAATTCTAGAGACCTTAAGGAATTTGGGAAGGACTTCGGAGAGGTAATGAGGGTATACTCTGGGATAAATAAAGAGTATGCTATGCCTGGGAAGGAGACTGACAGATATATCGATAGGTTTAGAGACGGGCTTAAAAAGTTTAACAAGAAGTATAAGAACCTGGTTATTAATCTTAGGGCAACAACAGAGAAGCTGAACCTGAGTATTTTTATAAAAGATGGGGGCGTTAAGGAGGTCTTTGCTAATGTTGCTTCTAAGCTAAACGGCCTTAAGGCTGTTGGGCTGAAGGACTTTGGAGAGGTTAAGGTTGAGGAACCAGAGTTCTCTGACGTTATCGAAAAAGTTAAGGATAGATTATTCATCTCCTATGTTGAGCAGTCAGAATCTTCGGTTTATCTGGAGCAGCGGAAGGATATGGTAGAGCTGCATGCTGATGAAGATATTGGGAATCCTAGTTCTCCTGGGTTTAAGATCCTTGGTTATTATGCAGTTAAGGATATGGGGAAATGTGACGTATATAGTATTTTGTCTGGGATAGGATTTATGGAGAGGCCTATCTTGGATAAGGTTAGAAGTATGCTGAAGAAGTTCAATCCGAGGATTGGAGAATGATCCCTTTATTTTTTGTTCTTATCGGAATAGCAGGACTTTATTTTGGGGCAGATTATGTTGTTGAGAGCGCGAAGAACATCGCTGAGAAGCTTAAAATCTCCCATACTCTTGTTGGGCTTACTATAATCTCCATAGGAACATCCATCCCTGAGATAATGACTAACTTAGTTAGTGGGCTTAAGATTAGGCAGGGGATAGATGCTTCTGGTATCGCTGTTGGGACTAATATCGGTTCTGACGTTACGCAGATCACTTTTATCCTAGGACTTACTGCCTTGTTTGGCACGATGTATGCTTCAAAGAAGCTGTTTAGGAGGGATGGTCCCATGGTTTTGTTTTCCATAATAGCTGTCTTTATTGCAGGGATTACAGGCTTTGTAGTTGGGTTTTGGGAGGGCCTGGTAATGTTGCTCATATATTTTGCATATCTTTATTTTACCAGCGAGCACGAAAGGGTGATTGGAAAGATTTATGATAAATTGACTGACTGGAGCAAGATTGATAAGCGAAGATACATAAGGAGTGTTCTGGAAAGGGCCTTCAAAAGGGGGTATATTGCCGATGCTGTACTTATGACTTTGGGGATGATCATATTGGTTTTTGCTTCTGACCTGGTGGTTGGGAGTGCCCTGGAGCTTACAGAGGTCTGGGGAGTTGCACAGAGTTTTGTTGGGGTGATGGTGGTTGGTGTTGGCACTGGATTGCCTGAGCTTTCAACTGCTATCAGGGCAGCATTCAAGAATGCAGGCGGTATCTCTCTAGGAACTCTGATCGGAAGCAATATCACAGATCCCATGTTCGCTCTTCCTGTAGGGGCTATGGCTGCAGGAGTTGGACTGAACTTTGACAGGAATCTTCTTTTGTTTGATCTCCCCTTTTGGTTTATTGTAACGATCATAGCTCTGACATTCTTTGCAGTTAATAAGAAAGTAGGAAAGGAGAATAAGGTTCATGGTTCGGTGTTGATCATGCTATATATACTATTTGTGTTCCTTAAGATCAGATTCTTCCTGCATTAATTTGTTAATTCTCTTGAAAAAAGCAGTAACTTTATAAATAACCTGTAGTTTTACTAGTATAAAAAAGACAATCTCACATTTTTTCTCATAGATATCAATGTGGGTTTAAAGTATATAAAATGAACATCGGA
This sequence comes from Candidatus Nanoarchaeia archaeon, assembly GCA_028279655.1. Classification (GTDB taxonomy): domain Archaea; phylum Nanobdellota; class Nanobdellia; order Woesearchaeales; family JACPBV01; genus JAHWHQ01. Next base: position 63,267 of record JANQNH010000001.1, read on the forward strand.
ATACCAAAAGAAACAAAGATGGGAGAGTTTAGGGTATCTCTGATACCAGATCATGTTAGATTATTGACTAAGGCTGGTCATATGGTTTTTGTTGAGAAGGATGCTGGTAAGAGGTGCAAGTTCTCCAACAGGGATTATGAGAAAGCAGGTGCTGTAATCGTTGATGATGTTTATGATTGTGAGATGATTGTCAGGGTAAAGGAGCCTCCACTGGCTACAATAAAGAAGAACCAGGTAATAATGGGTTATCTGCATATAGAGAAAGGTCAAAACCTGGTATTATTGAACAAATTCCTTGATCAGAACTCTACAACTTATGCTTATGAAGAGATAAGGGACGATAAGAGCAATAGATTGGTAAATCTTGGAGTAGAAGCAGGCATAGTTGGCATGTATGAAGGATTACGTTTGTATGGAAAAACCCTTGAGAAGAATGGGGGGATGAACAGGTTTAAGAAACTGAAGCCTATAAAGACCTATTTCTGTATCGAGGATGTCTATAAGGCGCTTAAGGAAGCCCATGTCCATAATAATGTCAATGTATATATATTTGGGAAAGGAAGGGTAAGTACTGGAGCACAGAAGGTCCTTTCTTATACAGATATCAAACCGCAGGTCCTATATAGAGACAGGACATCTTATGCAGAGGAATTTTTGCCAAAGGCAGACATCATACTTAACGCTGTTGACTGGTATCCTGATGAGCCCAGGATAATAACAAAGAATATGCTTAAGCTGATGAAGAGATCTGCAGTGATTGTTGATATATCCTGCGATGAGAACGGTTCTATAGAAAGCTGCATACCAACAACATGGCAGAAGCCCATCTATGTTTTTAACGGAATCACCCATTTCTGTGTTGATAACCTTCCTTCTGCTGTCCCTAGAGATTCTTCAATCCATCTGAGTTCTATGATAATACCTCATGTCCTTAAGGTTGCTAATGGCGAAGAGCTTGCTACCGGCCTTATGACAAAGAACGGTATCTTTGAGTATGCTAAGAATAATGAGCATTCAGAGATCTTTGAGGAGATCCTGGCTCCTGTCCAGGATAGCGCTTGATTTTTTTACAATAGTTTTTAAGAATTGGAAATTCTTAAACCTTTATTATTTCGCTTCTCTTAATAAGAAAGTTTATATATTTCTGGTGTTTATTTTGATTTATGGCTAAAGGAAATGCTAAAGAAAAAGCAGCACCCCATTTAGTAAATGCTGAGGAAGAGGTAGGCTCTACTCCAGTAAATGCTAAGGGGGAAGGAGCACGTATTCTAATTGTAGATAATGAAAGTAAATATATGGCGGACTTGAAGACGACTGTTGAAGCTCATGCTGAAGCAAATGCTAATGGAAAAGTCAAGGTTGATAAAGTTCATGTTAAGGATGCTATAGGTAAACTAAAAGATGAGGCGCCTTATGATGCGGTTATATTATCTGGAAGTTTTAAAAGAAGATATGATAATGAAGATGTCCAGAATGTTATTAAATTTGTTGATGATTACAATAAAGGCAAGAATGCTCCTGACAAAAAAATTCCTGATCAAAAGATAGATCTATATGGTGCTTGTCTGGGGCATCAGGCTTTGATCCATTATCATGGTAAGGGACAAGCTGAATTTGTTGAACTAGGGAAATATATCAAAGGGGATAAGGACATAACCCTTAAAGATAAGAGTATGGTAAAATCCCATAAACATCATAAGCACGCTTTTAAAAGTGCCCCTAATCTAGAGATAATAGCAACTAGTTCAGTAGAGGATTCTGGAGGTACATCTCATGATATAGTTGAAGCTGTAGAACATAAAGATATGCCATACTCTTCTTCTCAGGGTCATGCCTCAAGACCCGGACATGCTCAAGATATGCTGTATAAGATGTTGCTTAAGGTTTACCAGAAAGCAGCTTAAACCTCTTTTACCATCTTAACTGTAAAATGCCTGAATCCCATCTTGTCGTATAGTTTTATTGCAGCTTTGTTGTCCATGTGTATCTCTAATGATACATGAGGCACCTTATTTGACTTAAGCCATTCTAATGCGCTCTTTACAAGATTCTCTGCTACTCCTTTTTTCCTGTGTTCCTTGTCAACAAATAGGTTGCTGATGTGGCCTTTTCCTTCTTTGTGATACCTTGAGATCCTCAGAGGGGTAAAGAATTTTGCAAGGATAGCCCCCACTATCTTGTTTCTATCTTCTGCTACAAACAGGATCCTGTCTGGTTTTGTAAGATCAAACTGAAGGTATTCCCTGTAGTAATGTTTGCTTTTGGTAATCGGTTTAAGGGTATTTGAGTATTTCAGCTCCTCTTTTTTTGACATAAGCCTTAGCTTGAAGAGCTCGTCAAAGTCATCTATTGTCGCTTTCCTTATGGCTATGTTATCTCCATAGTTATCTATAATGTCTTTTATGAAGTATCTGCTTAGGTTGTATCTTCTCACTCTTGGGAATCCTGGAAATGCATTGATCTCTATGAACTCTGCCTTCTTCTTGTCAGCACAGAGCATCATGTCAACCCCTCCAAAGTTCAGGCCTAATGCTTTTATCGCCTTAATGGCGCTTTGTTTGGCAAATTCCAGCTGTTTTTTTGGAAGGGTTTTTTCAAAGCTTAGTTTCTCTCCTATGGCGCCCTGGGATATGTTTGTTGTAACTGCTTTTTCGTCATTACTCCTTCCATAGGTGTAAAGGACTTTGTCCTTAAAGACATACATCCTAAGGTCAAACTTTCTTCCTTTTATCAGCAACGGGTCAATGGCATCTTCTATTATGATGTCCTTCTTTAGGATCTCACTCAGGAATCTGGTCTTGTTTGTTATGTTAATAAAGGTCCAGCCATAGTCTGATTTTCTGCTTAGGATCTTTCCATTTCTGAACCTGAAATTCGTCATCCACCTGCCTTTCTCAAGATAGGTTATGCCTTTTCCCATGGAACCATATCTGACCTTAATGAAAAGTTTGCGTCCATTTTCCAGCAGCTTTAAGATATCCTTTACCTTTCTTGTATTGTATGTTTTTGGAATCAGGACCCCTGCTTTTGCAACCTTCTTCTTGGTCATCTCCTTATCCCTGTCGGTTGCCAGATTCTTTGGGTGATTGATATAGGTTATCTTATTGTTTTTGTAAAAATTCTTCAGCTTACTATCTATCTCCTTCCAGAACTTAATGAATTTGGTGTAGAAGCTCTTGTTTCCATAGATGCCCTTGTATTTCTTTGGTTCAATATATTTATCCCAATACTCAAAAGGGAAGCACAGGAATATTATGATCTCTTTTGTCTTTATCTCTGGGAGTTTTTGGTCTATTACAGACCAGTAATTTGTGGCTTTTACCTGGATGTTGCTTCCTCTGAAGAACTTTCTCTGCTTGTAGACCTTCTTGAAGGTGTCGAAGTCCTTCCAGTCTCCTATTGCCAATAGTGTTTTCATATTTTTCTCAAAATTATTGATACTTATAAAGTTTACTGTGTTAGTCCTTCTGATTGATATGTAAAAAGAAAAACCACCACCAATGGGCTCAAATACGGTCGTGCTTCGCACGCCCAACCCACAAAGGAAAAAACCATACGTTGTATGCTTTTTCCCTCTACACTCGTGTTTTCACCTATGGTTGTTTTTATGAAATATATTTTTTATACTACAAAGTTTTAAATAATAGTGATTTTTGATTGTTAATGGGAGAAAATGAGAATAGCAATAACTTGCAGCATAAAACCTGAAAATGTTCGTGAAGAGGAGAAGGAGAAGTATGCTGAATTTGATTCTAAGGAAACCATTGATGATCTTTCAGAAGCTATCAAATCAAATGCGCATGAAGTTGAGATTATCGATGTAAGAGAAGATATAAAGGATGTCCTGATGTCTAAGAAGGACAATATTGATCTTGTTTTTAATGTTGCAGAGGGAATTGAAGGGGAGGAGAGAGAAGCACTGGTTCCCGGAGTATGCGAGGAATTAGGCATTCCTTTTTCCGGCGCTGGTTTCAAGACCTCTGTGATTGTGCTAAATAAGGCAAAGGCAAAGGATGTCCTGATGAAGAATGATATCAAAACTCCCAGATATAAGGTTTTTGAGACTGGAAATGAAGCATTTGATCTGAGATTTCCCATACTCATCAAGCCTTTGATCGAAGGAAGCTCTAGGGGTGTATTTAATGAGAACCTAGTTAGTAATGTTGAGGACCTTAGGAGAATTGTAAGAAAAATTATCGAGGAATATAAACAGCCAGCCATAGGGGAGGAATTTCTTAGCGGCAGGGAATTTACTGTTTCTGTTATTGGCTATAAGAACCCAATAGTGCTTCCGATTGTTGAGATAAAGTTTGATCATCTTCCACCTGATATCAACCCCATGGATAGTTATGAAGCAAAGTGGATATATGACAGTCCTGAATATAATGAGAAGCATAATGTTGATCCTGTCCAATGTCCTGCTATTCTTGATGATAGGCTGAGACAGGAGATAGAGGATATAGTTTTGCAGACCTATAAGGTATTAGATTGCAAGGATTGGGCAAGGATTGATGTTAGACTGGATAAGGAAGGAGTTCCAAATATCTTGGAGGTTAATACCCCTCCTGGTTTTATGAAGGATCCTAAAGAAAATTCAAGGTTGCCAAAGGCTGCCTATGCTAATGGATGGAGTTATGAGAAGCTTATCGGAGAGGTTTTGAAGAGCGCTATTGGGAGGTGGAATCTGTGAAAATTGCTGTGATATATACCAAGAGAGAAGAGATGGCAGAATCATACCATGAGGATTGGGAAGGCAGGGATACTAATGATGATGCTGAGTCTGTTATGAAGGCTTTAAAGGAACTAGGGCATGAGGTTAAGGTATATTATGTTGATCTTGACCTGTTCGAGAGCCTTAAGAGGGATAAGAAAGACATAGATATGGTTTTTAACATGTGTGATGACGGTTTTTATTCTGATCCTGAGTTAGAGCCACACGTGCCTGCCATGCTGGATATTCTGGAGATACCCTATACCGGGGGAGATTATCTAACATTGGCTTTGACCTTAAGGAAGGCTATGGTAAAGAAGATACTTATCTATCATGATCTTCCTACGCCAAGGTTTAAACTCTTTGAGACCGGAGATGAATCTTTTGATATGGGCTTTCCATTGATTGTTAAGCCTGCTCTGGAGGACGCTTCTATCGGGATTAAAGATGAGTCTGTTGTATATGATGAAGAGAAATTGAGAGAAAGGGTCAAGTACGTTATCAAGGAGTATGAGCAGCCTGCGCTTGTTGAGGAGTTTATCGATGGAAGGGAGTTTAATGTTGGAGTGATAGGTGATAATGAGATACTTCCACTTTCTGAGATAACCTTTGATGGTCTGCCTGCCGATAAGCCCAAGATTGTGAATTATGATGCTAAGTGGAAGGAGGATTCTATCGATTATAAGGAAACCAGAAGGAGCTGTCCTGCAAAGGTTGATGAGATATTAGGAAATAAGCTTAGGGAACTTGCCTTGAAAGCGGGTTCTTTGTTTGGATGCAGGGATTACTTTAGGGTAGATTTTAGGGTTAGGGGGGATGAACCTTTTATCCTTGAGGTTAATCAGAGCCCGGATATCTCAGAGGATGCAGGTCTTTTTGCTATGGCCCAGGCAAAAGGTTATAGCTATAAGGATCTGATCGACAAGATTATCACCAATGTTATGAAAAGAGAAAAGGATGATAGTCCAGAATAAGCTTGAGAAAAGAGGTTTTTCTGTAAATCTATTTAAAGATGCAAGTATAGAATACCAGGAGGATGTCTGGGAGAATATTTCTGAGGATTATAAGAAGGCGATTATGGATAACTTAGTCTATCTGAAGCTATCCCCTTATTCTATGTTCCAGGAAATGCATTTTGATTTCCCTAAGCCTTTTCTTTCTGAATTGGGGGACAAGGGGGTTATCGGGGATATTCCAAGAATCGCATATGAAGATAAGGTTTCTGCTAAAGAGATGATTGAGAGGTTTAGGAATAAACATGTTGATTTTTGTGAAGGTAGCTCTGCATCCATGAGTGGTATAGAGACTGAAGATACCCCCTTGATCGGGATTTCTTTTGGGAAGGATAGTCTTTTGTCTTATGCAGTTGCTAAGGAATTAGGACTAGATCCTGAGCTTGTTATGGTACAGGATTTCTGGGATAAGGAGGCGGACTTTAAGTTTGACATAATAGACAGATTTGAGGATGAGTTTGATGAGGAGATATACATAGTTTATGATTACATGGATGATGTATCAGCCTATAAGCGGATAAATAAGCTTGGTTCAGAGGGGGTTGTTGGTGCTAATGCGATAAATTCCTATATTGCCATGCTTCTTCCATTGGCAGTGAGGCATAGGGCAGATACGCTTGTCTTTGGGAATGAACAAAATTTTAATGATTACTTTTTAAATGAAGAGGGATTTAAGGTTTATCCTTCCTATGAACAGTCGAGCGACTGGATGGAGGAACAGAACAAGGCCTTGGATGAGTTTACAGGAGGAAATGTTAAGGTCACTAGTTTTGTTGAGCCCCTGTATAATATTGCTGAGGTGAAGGTATTGTTCAGCAGGTATCAGTCTATAGCAAGATATCAGATGTCCTGTGATCTTTCATACTCTAAAGGGGGGAGAGGGATGTGGTGCTATAACTGTCCTATGTGCGGCAAGGCCTTCCTATACCTAAAGGCCATAGGTGTTGATCCCAAGGTCATTGGTTTCAATAAAAACTTTTTTGACAAGGAATTTGAAAGACACTATCCTTTGTTCACCCCGCCTACCCGCATCTATGAGAAGCCTGCTGCTGTAAGGGATGAGCAGCTTTTTGGTTTTTACCTTGCTTTTAAGTCGGATTGCAAGGGTTATCTTATTGACCAGTTTGCGGATAGGTTTTTGGATGAAGCTAAAGAACGCGAGGATGAGTTATTCAATAAATTCTTCAAGGTGCATGATTCTGTGTCTATGGATGGGAGGATCAAGGCAGGGATCAATTCTATCTATAGAGAGGAGCTGGATAAGGAGAGCTTAGGATGAGATGGGAAGATGCTATCGGTCCATTAAAGGAAGGATGGAATGAAGATATTGATGAGGATGACGGGAATTACTATGAAGATATAGTCAACAGCGTCTTAAAAAAGAAGGATTTGTTGCTTGAGAGCGCTTCTAGATTTGGCACCCCCCAATATATCCTTGATGAGGATGTCCTTAGGGAGAAGGCGTCTGGTTTTATGCAGAACTTCAGGAATTTTATACCTAACTCCAGGTTTTTCTATGCTTTCAAGTCTAACGATCTTCCTTACATATGTGGTTTTTTGAGGGATCTTGGGTTTAATGCTGATGTTGCTGGTTTGTTTGAGCTGCAACTGGCTTTGAAACTGAATTTTAAGCGTATAATCTTTACAGGGCCTGCGAAGAGTACGGAAGAGCTTTTGTTAGCTATCGAAAATAGAAACAGGGTGGTAATAAATGTGGACAACAAGGATGAGCTTGATAGGGTGATAGGTTTGGTGGATGATGGCAGAGTTAGGATCAGCGTTAGAGTCAATCCGGATAGTTCGGTGATGAAGACCTGGAGCAAGTTTGGGGTTGACTTCGATGAATTGAAGGAGGTTATCTCAAGGGCCAGGACTAGCAGTAAGGTCTCACTGGTCGGTCTACATTTTCATTCTTCATGGAACGATACTCCAGAACGTTACTGTAAGAATATTAAACTGATCGGAGAATTCCTGAAGGAAGACCTATCTCAGTTTGAGTTCCTTGATATCGGTGGAGGGATATATCCAGAGGACCAGGCAACCCTGACAAAGTTCAGCCATAACTATGTCTTAAGAGAGGTTGTTTCAGAGGTACAGGAAGAGCATCTTGATTTTGACTTAAGTGAGTTTGTTGTTGATGATGTCGATTCTCTGGAGGTGTTTGGGAAAGAGATTTCGAGTGCGTTAGAGAAATATATATTTCCCTTCAATAAAGATATGGATATCTATCTTGAGCCTGGAAGGTATGTCTCTAACAATTCAACCCATATTCTGCTGAAGGTACTCTGTGAAAAAGGAGAGAACGTGATTGTTGATGGCGGCATGAACCTTATAGGAAGCCTGGATTTTTCACAATATCTTTTTGCACCTATTGTCAACCTTTCTAATCCTTCCTTGGAATTAAGAAAGAAAACAATCTATGGGAGTCTATGTAAAGCGGATGACCTTTGGGGTTATTCATTTTTTGGAGAGGGTTGCAAGAAAGATGATGTTGTGATCGTATTGATGCAGGGAAGCTATACATTCTCAAGGGCGTGGAGATTCATTAAAGAGACTGCCCCATACGTTGTTATATCCAACGGTAAATTGAGATTAGCAAAAGAGAAAGAAAAATTTTCTGATAGGTATTCTGGCTGCAAGTTCTGAAAAAGATTTTTTCTGAGAATTAAAGAATAATTTCTAGATTATAAAATTGTAATTATTTTTCTTAAAAAAATAAAAATTTTGTAAAATATTAAAAAACTTTTCTCGTTTTTTTCGACGAGAAATTAAAAAAATAAAAACTTTTTTTAAAAAAATAAAAAAAAATAAATTTTTTTTTATCCATTTTGTCGACGGTAAATTCAAAAAAGAATAAGCTTTAAATACTACTAATTTCAGTAAAAAATATTAAAAAAATTAATTTTTTCCAAAAAAAGCTGGTGAAATAAGAGATGATTACCAAAAATTCATTGTTTCTTCTCCATTTTATCCATGATTATAAACTGAGAGAAGAATTTTTTTGAGGTCAACAATGCCAGGACAACAAGAAGAAACATTGATAAAGAAGAAATATGCGAAAGAGATTGAACAGGTTGAATTATGGGAAGAATTGTTGAGAAAAAGCATTGTTGATGAAGGGCAGCTTGATGCAATCTGCAAAGGAAATATCGATAAAGAGAAGCTGAAGGCTGTAATCAAGAAATACCCGATGAGGATAAACCCCTATTATCTAAGTCTTGTGAAAAAGAAGGATGATGCAATCTGGAAGCAATGCATCCCTGATGTCCGTGAGCTTGATGATCCTAAGGGTTTTGAGGACCCCCTTTGCGAAGAAAGGGACAGTCCGGTCCCTGGCTTGACACATAGATATCCAGACAGGGTCCTTCTGCTGGTATGTAACCAATGTGCAATGTATTGCAGGTTCTGTACAAGGAAAAGAAAGGTAGGTGATCCTTTCAAACGGATTACAAGGGCCCAAATATTAAGGGGTATCGAATATATAAAAGGACATCCTGAGGTAAGGGACGTGCTTTTGTCAGGAGGAGACCCTTTCCTGCTTTCTGATTCTTATCTTGAATGGATACTGAAGGAACTAAGAAGCATACCTCACGTTGAGATTATTCGTATTGGAACACGAGTACCATGTGCTCTTCCGCATAGGGTAACTCCTGAGTTGTGCAACATGTTAAAGAAGTACCATCCTTTATATGTAAATATCCATTTTGCTCATCCGGATGAGATAACTGAACTAAGCGAGAGTGCATGCAATATGCTGTCTGATGCAGGTATCCTGTTGAGTAGCCAGACTGTGTTGCTTAGGGGTGTTAATGATGATCCTAAGGTCATGAAGGACCTTATGCAGAAGCTCCTGAAGATAAGGGTGCGACCATATTATATCTATCAGGCAGATATGACTATGGGGATTAACCATTTCAGAACAAAGGTTGAGAAAGGTATAGAGATCATTGAGAAGATCCAGGGATGGACCTCTGGATTGTGCGTCCCTCATTTTGTTATCGACAGTCCCGGCGGAGGAGGGAAGATACCAATCCTGCCTAATTTTATTGTTTCCAGAGATGATAAGAAGATAGTCCTAAGGAATTATTCCGGGAAGACATATACTTATGAAGAGCATTGTTGAGATAAATAGGAAGAATTCTTTTGATTTTATTTTAATTGTTCTTGATGCAAAGGTTTATATGCTTTTCGCTAGCTCCAATTTTTATGAGAGCATGTATTGATTGCGATATAACCTTCAAGGTCCAGTATTGTTGTGGATCAGATCCAGATACAAAGAAATCAGTAGATCTTGTACTAGCGGATGGTCTAGTTGTAAGTGCGTGTCCTAGTTTGAACAGGGACGGTGGCTGCAATCAATACGGCTCAAGACCAGATCCTTGCAAAGAATATATAGATTGTCCGAATCTTGAAGGAGTGGATCTTTTTGATATACTATATGCGTAATATATGCATAAGAAATAGTCTTACCTGCCCATTCCTTTTGGCATCTTGCCTTGGAACTTCTTCATCAACTTATTGATGTCTCCCTTTCCTTTCATCATCTTCATCATCTTTTTGCTCTGCCGATACTGTTTGATCAGTTCCCGTACTGTACCTGTTGTTACTCCTGAGCCTTTTGCAATTCTCTCAATTCTTTTGGAGTCCAAAACTTCATCTGGTTTTTCAAGCTCTTCTTGGGTCATTCCCTGCATAGCATACTTCCATTTCTTGAGCTTGCCTTCCTGCACCTTTAACATCTCCTTGGGCATCTTCAACTGTCCAAAGCCAGGGATCATCTCTGTTATCTTAGAAAGAGGACCCATCTTTGACATGGCTTCCATCTGTTCGTATAGATCTATAAGTGTGAAGTCTCCTTTGAGCAACCTTTTACCCAGGTCTTCTGCTTCCTCTTCTGATATGGCTTCCTTGGCCTTTTCCAGAAGGGCTTCAAGGTCTCCCATACCGAGCAACCTTCCTACAAATCCAGGAGGATTGAACTGCTCTAGGTCATCTATCTTCTCTCCTACCCCTATGAATTTAATTGGTGCTTTGGTAACTGCACATGCAGATAAGGCGCCTCCTGCTTTTGCGGTTCCATCCATCTTTGTGGCTATTACTCCTGTTATATGGCAGGAATCGTGGAACTGCTGGGCCTGCTTCTGGGCTGCCTGACCAATATCTGCGGATATAACCAGAAGATTCTCATTTGTCTTTATCTCCTTGTTGACCGCCTCTATCTCTTTTATCAGGTCTTTGCTTAAAGCATCTCTTCCTGCAGTATCTATTATAAGAATATCATACTTCTTGTATTCATCCTTGTACTGGTTCCATATCTTTATAGGATCTTTCTCTACCTTGTTGATGTAGACAGGGACATTGACCTGCTTTGCGATCTGTTCTATCTGGTCCATGGCTGCAGGTCGATGGATATCAAGGCCCACTAATGCTACCTTATATCCTCTTTTTGTGAAGAACCTGGCAAGCTTTCCAGTAGTTGTAGTCTTGCCGGATCCGAACAGACCTACGAGCATCATCTTGAATGGTTTTTCCTTGATCTCTATCTTGTAGGCTTCTTTGCCTAAGAAATTTACGAGTTCTTCATAGACAATATTGATAAGCTGCTCTCTTTTTGTAAGGCCCTTTGCTGGATCTTCCTTTTTTATCCTTTCCTTGATGCTGTTTGTCAGGTCAAAGACCAGCTTTACATTGACATCTGCCTGAAGCAAGGCTCTCTGGATGTCCTTAATCAGTTCGTTGATCAGTTTTTCATCTACGAACATGGACTTTGCTATCTTGCTCAAGGTATCTTTTAGGCTAGAGCCTAGTTTTTCTAGTACCATATTACATACAGAAGAAGACTTTTATTTATAAACTTAATTAAAAAAGAAAGGATTTAGGATGCTTTTGGCTTTTTTGTTATTACAGCCAATCCTGCAGCAACCAAGCATAGTATGCCAGATGGAATGAAGGCATACATGTAGGAGCCTGTCAAGTCGAATATCTTTCCGCCAAGTATTGGGCCGAAGATACCGGCTACACCATAGGAGGTGAAAACCCATCCATAGTTGATGCCGATGTTTTTTGTGCCGAAGAAATCAGCTGTTGCTGAAGGGAACAATGCAAAGTTTCCACCAAAGTTGAATCCTACCCATGCAGAGGCGATCCCTAATGTCAATCCTGATGCACCCATCCTTATCAAGGCAAGCATCATTATGCCCTGTAGAATGAACATCAAGGTCATTGCTTTGGTCCTTCCCATCTTATCCGATGCGAAGCCCCAGATTATCCTTCCTGCTCCGTTGAATAAGGCTAAGATACCTACAGCAGAGCCTGCTACTGCAGCTGGCAATCCGGAATATATCCCAAAAGGCTTTAGGTTTCCTATCACCATAAGTCCTGCTGCTGCACCAAAGGTGAACATGATCCAAAGGAACCAGAACTGTTTAGTCTTTAGCATGTCATTCCATGCCAGGTCATCTGTCTTTGATGTTTTTGAGGCCTTAACCTCTGCCTTGAATCCTTTTGGTGTCCAACCTTCTGGTGGGTTAATCATAAGAAATGAACTTGGTATTACTGCCAGTAGGAATATCAGTCCTAGGCTCATGAATGTTGCTGGAAGGCCTATTGATTCTATCAAAGAGGATGCGAGTTGTGCAAAAATCCATGCTCCTGCTCCAAAGCCAGCTACTGCTAACCCTGTAATAAGTCCCCTCTTGTCAGGAAACCATTTAACGCAGGCAGCTATAGGGCATACATAGCCAAAGCCTATCCCTGCTCCTCCTATTATCCCTATTGTGAGGATGAGTCCTGGAAACGAGGATCCGACGAATCTTGCTGCAATATATCCTAGTCCAAGGAGGATGCCTCCTGTGATAGCCACTTTCTTTGGACCTATCTTGTCCTGCAGCCTTCCTGCAAGGACCATGACGATGGCGAATGTTGCCAATGCGACTGAGAAAATTATCTGAGTCTGTGTTGTAGTATATAGATATGAATCTTTTAATGGTTTTACAAATACGCTCCAAGAGTATATGGCTCCCAAGCATAACTGGATTATCAATGCTGCTATTACGACAATCCATCTAAATGTTTCTTTCTTCATTTTTTATTCCCCCTATAAGTATATATCCTGAAGATTGAGAGGTTATATATAAAGTTAACCAGTAGGCGGCTTAAAGATCATGGAGTATTTTGAGGCTCGTTGGGCAACCATATTTGGATTTTCTCCCTCGTATCCTATCTTATTCCGGAAAGCATCGGTTGTGATATCCATCGTATCGATTACACTGCCTGGATTGCAATCCTCGTACAAAAATCCTCCTGCTCTTGTAAGTGATTGGTCTCTCCTCCATACTAGCATGTTGCCTTTCCGTTCAGCAATTAGAAGTTCTATCTTTGGATTAGGTATTAATTGTCCTTCTGTTCCTTTAACAAAATTCTTTAATTCGATTATTAACCTTTCGTACCTTCCTATCCCCATATCATCTGTAAAGTTATTTGTGAATTTTCCTCTTTCAATATAACAGTGGGCTGCTACATATTCTCTTCTATTAGCGGGCAGCCCTCCTGCTGTGTTTCCGTAAGTGAATGTTGTTCCAGTGTAATGATCATCATGGGCAGATGCGTCGCTTGCTAAAGGGGATAATTGGGATTCAAGCTTGTACTTTTTTCTCCTATATTTCTCCTTATGGAGAACAGCTTTCATAGTAGTTTTTGTAGGCATATCTTGTTTGTCTAAGGGAGATTCTTTGCTGCCTTCCTGGATAATAATTTTCTCTAGACTTTTTTTTATCTTTGAGATATCAAACCATTGCTCTTCTTTTTCTTCTCTTTTTGCGTGCATATCTGTTCACCTTACCTATGTAGGAGACTTATAAATCTAGAGAAATTATATATTATTTATAAATTTAACCTCTTAAGTTGGGCGTGGTATATAAACTCCTGGTTTGTATCCTGTTAATCTTATCAGGTGTTCTTCACATCTAACTCTAAATATGTTTAGTTTTTCCTCTTTGTCTGGATCAAGTTCTACCCTAAGACAAGCCATAATTGCATCTGCCTCGTATTGGGAAAACCCATCTTTTACAACATCTACAAGATTGTGCATAAGCCCATCTGCGTCCTTACTGGTCATCCTATAATCGGGATGGTAAAAGATATTCTCTGGGAGAACCCGATTGTTTCTTGCATTCCATGCTTTCATGGCATCATGGTTTAGGTCTCCAACCATGTTTTCAAGAGCCAAGCAGATACCTTCTGTTGCTCCGTTTAACAAATATAGTTTTCCATACTCCCTGAATATTGCTCTTTGGTTGTCTGTTATCCTTTCAGTTCTGTAAGGATCTTCAAGACTGCGGTTTATTCTTAGGGTTACATATGCAGCATGAGCTATCTCTTTGGTCCCTTCCTTAGGGCCTAACTTATTAGTTACAGCAAGCAACCTGCCGGTTGTTGTTCCTTCAAAAACCATTTTAATATCCTTAGAATGATTCTAATATATTATAATACTGGGTTGCTTTTCTGTTTAAAAAGCTTATCTTTTTTACTGACTATCTATGATTGGTTCATGAAATATCCTTGCTAGGTGTTAGACATATCTCTCTGTTACACTATTCTTATCTATTTGAGCTAATGCATCACTAGTTAAGAACCATTCTTTTGGGATAACCTCATCCAATTTATCATTACGGAAAATCATTCTTTTAGATTCATCTTTTCTATAGAGTGCAGTTAATCCAGTATTGTAACCATTAAATACAAATAGGCTGACCCTGCATTCATTAACTGTGCCCCTCTGTTTGAAGGTCAAAGGACCATTAGTCCTTAGAGAGATAAATTCGTAGGTATCGCTTTCTTCTCCAGGTCCGTAATCAATGGAGCCCTTTTCAGCATATATCATACCTAAGGAATAGTCTTCGTCTCTGCAACATGTAGGAACTCTCTGATTCAAATAATAGATCCCTCCCTCTGATTTCTGTAGTTTCCCCCCTCTAAGTTTCTTTTTATTAGTTTTCTAGCACGAGACTTATTTGGTGCATCACTGTAACTATTTATAGTTATACAACTGTCCATCGCCTTATCAACATGTCTGTCTAGGCTAGTTTCTAGTTTTCTTGGATCAATGAACTGAAATTCAGGTCCTGTAATGCTTTTTTCCAACATTTTCTATTTATCCATAATCTGCTAAACGGTATTTCTAACTTAAAAAAATTTAGTTAACCCCCTGATCAATTTTTTACTTTGAGAAATGAGAGAAGGTTTATAAACCTATCCTACAAATATCGGCCTTTTGGAAAGCTGTTTTGGAAGAGGCAGCGGTTTGTATGGTTTGCCTTGCGTTCCTTTTTTTATCTTATCTATAAGCTCTTTTACTGTTGACTCTCCTTGTTTCTTTGTTTCTCTTATTCTTACGTTGATGTTTTTAGCTTTTTCTTCTTTTTCTCCTACCACCACAATGAATGGTGCCCAGTCCATCTCTCCTTCCCTTATCTTTTTTCCTACGTGCAACTGCCTGTCATCAAGATCAGCCCTTATGTTGTTCTGCCTGATCTCATCTGTTACCTTCTCAGCGTATTTTGACTGCTCTTCGGAAACTGGGATTACTCTTACCTGAGTTGGGGAGAGCCATAATGGCAGCTTTGGAACCTTTCCTGCTTTCTGGTCAAAAGCAGCCTTCTCAAGAAGGGAATACATGACTCTTTCGATAGCCCCTGATGGGCTGCAGTGAAGTATCAACGGGTGCTTTTGTTTTCCATCCTTGTCTGTAAATTTGATGTCATACCTCTCTCCGTTTTCAATGTCTATCTGATCTGTGCTTAGTGCAGATGCTTTATCGAGATTATCCACAAAGTTGAACTCATACTTCAGAACGAAGTAGAAGATCCTTTCATCCCACATCTCCAACAGTATGGGCTTTCCAAGCTTCTTAACAAGGTTTAGGATGAACTCTTTGTTGTCTTTATAGAATTTCTTTGTTGTTCTTAATGCCATCTCCACATCCTGGTTTTCTATGCCTGCTCCGTTTATGGTTTTTAGGGATAGGTTAAATCTTACCTTGAATTCTTCCATAGCCTGCTTCATATCGGCAACCAATGCATGGACGTCTGGCATGGTGAATGCCCTTAGTCTTCTCAATCCTGTCAACTCTCCAGATTGTTCTCTTCTGAAGGAGTATTTTGTAAGCTCGTAGATCTTTAATGGAAGGTTCTTGTAGCTGATGGTTGCATCGTGGGCCATCAGAAATCCTCCAAAGCATGCTGCAAAACGCAGGAAGAATTTTCTTTTGTCTGATTCTATCTGATACTGCCGTGCAGGAAATCTTTGGAGATACTTGCTTAAGGTAGGATGGTTCATGTCATACATTATAGGAGTTTCTACTTCTACTCCGCCATAATCAACTACCTTGTCGGTTACGTATTCTTCTATCAGCTTCTTTATCAATCTTCCTTTTGGGTAATACCTTAGGTTTCCTCCGTCGGAGGCTGGCTCGTAATCCACAAGCTCTAATTTTTTCATAAAAGTAACATGAGGGGGTTCGCTCTTTACTGCCCTTGATTTCTCTTTTTCATAGAATGCAAATTTCTTCAGCTTTTCGTGACCCTTGTAGCTGAACTTATCAATATCATGAAGCTTTCCGTCTTCTGAAAGGATATGCCAATAGCTCGTAAGCTTTCTCTCTTTCTTAAGGGACTCTGTCTCTTCCTCTTTTGCTCCTTCTTGTGCTGGCTTTGCCTCTTCTGGTCCGAACTCTCTTGACAGTTCTGCAAGAGGATGACCTTTGCAGCTTACGGTGAATGATTTGTAGTAGCCGAAAGGAGACCTGTGTACCTTGAATGTTTTCTTCAACTCCTTTTCAGCTATATCCAGGACCTGCAATGCTGTTTTTGGACTGCTAGGCTGGTTTGTAAGATGGACATAGGGATACAGAACTATGTTTTTTTCCTTTACCTGGGCAGAGATGTCTATGATGTTTTTGATGAGGTTTTTTGAAGCGCTTTGTGGATCTGCCTCGTCTCGCTTTTCAACTGAGATAAAGACAACCAGACATTCATCTACTCTTTCTTTTTTATTTTTTAGCTCTTCTGGATCCTTAATAGCTTTCTTTTTAGCTTCGAATTCTATAAAGTCTGAATGTAAAGTTAGTATTTTCATAATAGGGGGAGGTTTTATTAGGCATATATAAAAACTTCGTTTTTATATCTTAAAAATTCTTTGAATTTATAATTAAATAAAATTGTTGGTTTTAGTGAGTTCATAAGAAATTAGTGCTTAACTATATTATAAATATTTGACAAGGATGTTTCCTTTATTTGCCTCATAGAATCTTACCGTGTCTAATAGATGTTCTCTATAAGTGTGTCTTAACTTTATACAAAGATCCATATCTTTTTTATGTGCACGCCTTACACTGTGTACTTGTCTCAAATCTCCGGTGAGTAATCTAGGTGGTGGAAGTTGTTCATCAGAACCTAAAATTGCCTGAAAGATCTCTAGTAAATAGTAATCACCAAACGTGAAGGATGACATTGACGGTCTCCCTAATGAAGCATAAGTTCCAATCCTCTTGCTCACACAAACTTTATTATATAATCCGCTCGGATCATAATCTGCAATAACTGTATTTGTTCTATTAGTTGGTGATTTAAAACCCATTTTTAGAATTCTTTGTAAATCTGTATAGGATTCACCTGTTGTTTCATTTCTAACTCCGTGAAGCATAACAGCCGGTGTGATCCTCCAAATATTCTCATTTTTTTCAATAGTAGCAGGGAAATATTTCCTTTTGTCAGTAGTTTGTAGGAAAATGAGTGCTTTTCTTGACTTAGCTGATTTCTCTATTAGTTGAGATGCAACTCTAGTTTGTTCTTCAATATTCGGAAATAATTCTTCTTGCTCTGTTAAATCTTCTAGATTAACTATGAAAGGTTCTTTTATCATATACTAAAATTGGGTATTATTCTGTTTATAAATATTTCCTTTTTGTAACTACTAATAAGTTGTTATAAAATTAATAAGCGGTATAAAACCGAAACATCATAATAGAATGAGGTTTTATTTGGCACATATAACATTGTTGGTTTTCGTAAGGTTTAAATATTATATATTATATTTCTATGTCTATGAAATTGAGAACCCACTTCATTGTTCAAGTGGTGTTATTTTTTTTGCTGCTTATCCTATTGGGAATTGATGAGGCTTTTATCATAGTTTTTTTCCATTTTATACCTACTATAGATTATATAATGAAACTTACCGGGCTTCATGCAGAGTTGCATAGTAAATTATTCCATAATGTTTTTGTGATTATCCTTTCTTCATTAATTGTCTTTTATCTTACTGATCCACTTGTAGCTTCTTTAGCTACGCTTAACCTTGTAATGCATATTGTAATGGATTTAAAGGGAAAGGGCATCTACATTTTTTATCCTGTTTCTGATTATAGATTGAAGCTTTGGTGATTTCTTGGTTGTTGGTTTTGAATTTCAACTGCAATCCTTATTATTAACCTTTTTCCTATCCAAAACCGTAAAGTATATAAATATCAATTATTAATTTTAATAAAAATAGTATTTTTAATAAAATTAATAAAATGACAGCGCCTAAGTTTGTGGGGAAAGCGAAGCTTACAAAGCAGGGACAGGTTACTCTGCCTAACGAGGCGAGACAGGACCTTGACATCGAGGTTAATTCTGAGATATTCTGGTATGAGCTTGGGGATAACCTGATAGCGGTCAAGGAGTTGGTAAATCCTAAGGACCTGGGCGTTAAACTGAGAGGTAGAAAATGAATCTTCAAGATCTGGCGCAGCTAACCGGAAAGAGCATGCAGGAAGTAAGAGAGATGCTTGACAAGCAGGGGATTATTGAACTGGACCTATCAGAGAGGGAGAATGGTATTTGATAATCTTATGGGGCTATATGCATTGCTGGCAGTAGTCCCATTTATCCTGATATATCTCATAAGGCCCAAGAGCTTTGAGAGGGTAATCCCTTCTTTGATGTTCATCATGGAGGAAAAGAATAAGTTCAGGAAGGCTTCTTTCTTAAGGAAGTTGCTTCGCAACCTGCTCTTTATCATACAGCTTCTGGTAATCCTTCTTTTAGCCCTGTCTGTTGCTGCCCCCTATCTTGAGATACCCCACACAGTAATGGTCAGGAATAACATAATCGTGATTGATGTAAGCGCAAGCATGGGGGTTAGGGACGGAATGGGAACGAGGCTTTCAAAGGGAGTTAGCAAGGCCAAGGACAATCTTGGCTTTAGGAATACAGTTATCCTTGCAGAGAATACGCCTGTTATCATATTAGAGGATGCGAGTTCCGGAGAGACCCTCGGTTTACTGGATAAGCTTACGCCCAGGGCAACGTCAACAAACCTTGGGGATGCAATCCTTTTGGCAAGCGACCTCTTGGGAGAAAAGAAAGGGATAGTTACTGTAATAAGCGATTTTATATCGACAGAGGGTGCAGATATCCTGATGGTCAAGAGGGAACTGGCTTCAAAAGGAAATACTGTTAACTTTATAGACGTAAGCAATGAGGCTGAGAATATTGCGATCACAGACCTATTTGTCGATAAGGATGAGATAACTGTGGAGATAAAGAACTATATGGAAACCGATGAGGAATTTAAGGTTTCCCTTAGCAAGGGGAACAGCAAGGTCAGCGAGAAGGAACTGAAGCTGCTTGGCGGATCGAAGGAGAAGATAATATTTGATACCCTTGATGGTGTGAGTAAGATAAGCCTGGATGTCAATGACGATCTTCTGGTTGATAATTCTGCGTATATAAGCTCACCTGAGAAACCGATCATCGAGGTACTGCTGATAGCAAACGATCCGGATAAGAATAAGATAAGGTCTGTGCTGAATGTCCTTGATGTGGAGCTTGAGATAAGGGAACCACCCATAGTAAATGCCTATAATATCGATCATGATATCGTTTTTGTCAGCGATTTCAAGAAAGATCTCTTTGTTCCTACTGATTTTGTGGATCTGAGGAAATATGCAGATAAAGGGGGAATAGTAGTTATCGGAGGTCAGGAGGACCTTATGGATGTGGACACAAAGGGATTGTTGCCTGTAAGCATTGTGAGCCTTGAAGAGAAATCCACTGCTATATGTGCAGATATAATCGGGACCATATTTCCAAAGGACCCTTATTCTGATGAGCCCTGTTTCAATACTGTAAGCAAGTACCTAAAGGGAAACGCGCATAACGATAGTGTGACCCTGGTAAGCGCAAATGTTGATGAAACCCCAATCATTGTAAGTATGAAAAAGGATCTGGGAGAGGTGATCTATTACGGGGTAATCGATCAGTACTCAGGATTCTATTCTGATCCATTCTATCCAATATTCTGGAACAACCTGATAAATTATCTTATGAAGACAGAAGACATACGAGATTATAATTATCCCGGTGGGAAGATGGTAGTTGTAAACGAGCAGGAAGTAAAGACTCCGACAAGCAAACTTACAACGAGTAAAATCCTGCTGGATGAGAGCGGTATCTATGAGTTTGATAAGAAGAAGATCGCTGTCAACCTTATCAACGAGAAGGAATCTGACGTAAACCGGGAGAATATCGAGCTGAAGGCAGCACTGCAGGAATTTTCAGAGGAGAAGGTAAAGGATGTTGATGACCTTAAGCTGGAGATCCCTTTACTGGTAGCTGCCCTTGTTATGCTTTTCTTGGAGTTCATATATATCAAGAGGAGGGGAGACCTATGATAAGGCTTCTCTCAGAAAAGATATGTCTTGAAGGATATTGTCTAGCCAATTCTCAGTATGTTTTTTTGGCGATTCCTCTCATCTTGGTCTTGATGGTCTTGTTATGGGTTACCTTTGTCAGGTTTAAGAAAGCCGAGGAGAAGGGGGCTTTTGTAAAGGAGCACAGGAAAGACAGAGTGGTGTTCTTTGTCCTAAGGTCCCTAACATTTCTTCTACTGCTGATAGCTATCGCATCCCCTTATAAAATCAGGGAGACTTCAACAGAAGGCAATCCTTCCCTTACAATACTTGCAGATAATTCCAGCAGCTTTGATATGTTTGATAAGGGTATTGCTTCAGACCTTCAGGAGAAGCTTGAGGAGTATTTCCCCACTACCCTAAGCTATATAGCCTCTGGTGAAAGATCAGCGATTGGTGACGGCATCCTCCAGAATGCAGAGGGAGACGACCACATACTTGTGATATCAGACGGTTATAACAACCATGGGAGGGATCTTGGAGATATAGTGCTTTTTACCTCTATACTTAATACAACCATACACACGATAGATATTGCCCCTATTAAGAATGATATATCTGTTGTTGTTTCCGGACCATCCCAGGTTATTGAGCAAAGCGAGAGTTCTTTTAATGTTTATACGAACAATGTAGATGGAGTAAACTATAATAATGTCGAGGTTTTTGTCGATGGCTCTCCTGTTACCTTAGATTCTAACGGCGGATTCACATGGAGATTTACCAGGGGCTACCATAAGATAATGGCAAGGATATTATTTCCAGAGGAGGATAATTTTGAGCAGAATAATATATTCTACAAATCAGTAAAAGCACTTAAGAGACCTAAACTGTTGTATGTTACAGAGGGAAAAGGACCTTTGCAGGAGGCTCTGGAGAAGGTTTATGAGGTTGTTGTGGAGAGCGCTATCCCAAGCGACCTATCCACCTATGATGCAGTTATAATCAATGATATCAATATCAACAAGATTTCGGATAGCAAGGTTGATCTTCTGAGCGAATATATGAGTGAGAAGGGCAATGGTGTTGTCTTTATTGGTGGAGAGAATTCCTTTGATAACGGGGGGTATAAGGGTTCTTATCTTGAGAGCATACTTCCTGTCAAGGTGGGTGTTGGTGAGAGGAAGAGAGAAGAGCTTTATAATGTTGTGTTTGTCATCGACCTCTCAGGTACGGTGAACTTTCCATTCAGGCCAGACAGCGATGAGACGGTTCTTGATTTTGAAAAGGCATTCTTGGTTGATGTGATAAACAGCCTGAACCTTGATGATAAGATCGGGATAATTGCATTTGTATCCAGACCCTATTGCGTTCCAAAGGACCTACATTGCATCTTGACCCCTATCAGTATGATGCCTGGCTTGAGTACATCGATAAGCACCCTGACAGTCCCTGAAGGGGATACAGGTACGAACATCGCCCTTGCCTTGAACAGGGCGAGAGGATCTTTGGAGAAGGCAGAGGGAGGAAAGAACATCGTTATACTGACGGATGGAATTGACACTAACGAAGACGGCATTATGGGGGCTATACAGGTAATGAACTCTTTCGGGATCAAGCTCTATACGGTAGGAGTTGGGCAGTTCGTGAACAGCGCGTTACTGCAGAAGATGGCTGCAGCTGGAAATGGACTTTATTTTGAGCCTGATGAGACTGAGAATCTTAAGATATTGTTTATGGGCGATGAGGATGAGCAAAGATGTGCAGAGGCAAAGGCTGGAAGGATCCTCATGATGGATAATGCACATTGGATCGCAAAGGGGGATATCGCTCTTGGTGGTAAGGTTACTGGTTATAACCTGGTTGTCCCTAAGCTCTGGGGGAGAAAGATAGTGGCAACGGATTGTGACAGGACCATCATGGCAACCGGCCGTTTTGGCCTTGGCAGGGTCGCTGTCCTTTCAACCGACGATGGCAGCAAATGGTCAGGCGATCTCTTCGGAAGAGAGAACTCAAAACTGATAACCAGGATGATAAACTGGGCAATCGGTGATTTTACAAAGGATAACGAGTTTGATGTGAGGATCAGAGATACCACATTAGGAAAGGCCACAGACGTTAATGTGATATCGAATGAAAAACCTACTTTTGAAGGCCTGGAGTTCGTAAAGGTGGATGCAGGATTGTACTCAGCGAAGTTTAGGCCAAGCAAAGAAGGATTCTATAATATCCTTGATGCAACCACAGCAGTTAGCTATAACGACGAGTATGAGCGGCTAGGGATGAACCCTAAGCTGGATGAGCTTGTTGCATTGTCCGGCGGATTCGTGTTTGATGCCAATGATATCGATGGCATAAAGGATACAATTATAAGCATGTCCCGCAGGGTTAAGGTTGAGACGGTCAACTACAGGTGGCCCTTTGCGATTTTAGCTATAATATTATTTTTAGTCGATGTTTTAATCAGAAGGATAAGAGAGAATATGAATATTGGGTTTTAAGTTGAGAGGTGAGTCAATATGGCGATAATGAAAAGGGATGTGAACTTTGTGTTTTTTATACTTATAATTGCTACTGTGGTTAGCTTTGCAGGATTCACTGCTTACTACCAGGTATCTTTCAGAAATATAAATTCTGAGTATGATACCAAGCTTGCCGAACTTAATAAGGTTACAAAGGACCTTCTTGATAAGAAGGCTGCTCTCTTAACTACTAGCGAAGAACTTGATTCTACCAAGAAAGGAAGAGAGGAGCTTGGTGAGAAGTATGATTCTCTTAGAGATGAGAGAGATACCCTTAAGGATGAGAGGGATACCTACAAAGAGAGCCTGTATCAGACAAGGGCAGAGCTGCAGCAAAAGGTGTCTCAGGTTGAGAGCCTGAGCAGCCAGGTGGTCGCTGCACAGGCTGAAGCCGAGAGATGGAAGGGCGATTATAAGGCTTGTGATGAAGACCTGGATGAGTGCAAAGCCGACCTGGACAGCTGCGAGCAAGAATGATGAAAAACTTTAAATCAGTACTGAAAGAAGTGAACGTTATCGTAGATGAGGTAATGGCGTTTGATATAATACTCACCTCTGTGCTGATATTCTTAGGTTTTTATCTTGGTCTTATGCTCATCAACCTAAATCCATGGTATGCACTTTTTCCTACGCTGGTCTATTTTGCTTTCTTGTTGTACATAGACCTCAATACGAATAAATACAAGATTGTAGAGAACAAATATGCCCCTTTATACGAAAAACTGAGGACGGCGGCTGATAATGTCAATGTGCAGAACGAGGTAGTGGAGGAGCTGGATAAAGAGGTTATTGACGATCTTAAGAACGTAAGGGTTAGTTCTTTCGTCAAGATAAGGAGGGTATCCTATAAGGTCCTTGGCAGCGTGATATTGTGTCTGCTTATACTTTTCGCTTCTATCTATGGGGTAAGTTTCGGGGATTTTAATGTGGCTCTTGAGACTGTGAAGGATTTTGTCTATAAGGAGGGGGGAGCTGGAGGCGGCAGCGGTCTGGGTGATGAGCTTGTGTCAGGTACAGGAGAAGGGGAAGGCGGCGAGATATTTGGAGAGGAGAGCATCGCGAAGCTTGGCATGAACGAGCTGGAGATAAGGATAAAGCAGCCAACAATAGAGATGATAGGAAGCGAGGTTTATGAGGTTCCTGATAAGGAGTTTGAGGAGACGTTCCCTGATGAGATATTTGCCGTATCCTCTGGGAGCTACGAGGAGAAGATTACTATAGAGAACCAAAAATTAGTTAAAGATTATTTTAATGAGTTGAGCAAAAGCTAAATGTAATCGGTTGATTAAGAAAAACTTGAGGTGAAATAAGATGGTAAAGAGCTATAAGGTTGTGTTTGATACTGTATTTAAGGAGGTAGGTAAGGTTATTGTCGGACAGGAAGAGCTTTTGGAGCAGGTGATGATCTCAATAATGTGTGACAGCAACGCTTTGCTTGAGGGCTATCCGGGATTGGCAAAAACATTGGCAGTAAGAACATTGTCGGAAGTACTGGACCTGAAGTTTAGCAGGATCCAGAATACTCCGGACCTGATGCCCTCTGATATTACAGGAACGTATATAATCACAGAGAAAAGCGGCAAGAGGGATTTTGAGTTCCAGCCAGGGCCTATATTTGCCAATATTGTCCTAGCAGACGAGATCAACAGGGCAACACCCAAGAGCCAGAGCGCATTGCTGGAGGCCATGCAGGAAAAACAGGTAACTGTGGGTAATTCAACGTATAAGCTTGACCCTCCTTTTTTTGTCCTGGCGACCCAGAACCCGATAGAGCAGGAGGGCACCTATCCTCTGCCAGAGGCGCAGGCTGACAGGTTTTTGCTCAAGATAAAGGCAGGGTATCCAACACCTGAACAGGAACTTAAGATAGTTGACAAATATGCAGAGGTTCTGGTGGAACAAAAGCTTAAGAAGCTGTTAAGCAAGGCGCAACTGATACATCTACAGCAGATAACCAGGCAGATGCCTATAGCAAACGATGTTAAGAGGAAGGTGATAAATCTTATCAATGCTACCCGTACGAGGAAAGAGATAATGCAGTACGGGGCGTCACCAAGGGCTTCTATAGGATTGATTTTAGCTTCCAAGGCAAGAGCTCTGCTTAAGGGAAGGAACCACGTCAGTTCAGAAGACGTTTCTATGATGGCTTACCCCATACTGAGACATAGGGTGATATTAAACTTTGAAGCTGAGAGGAAGGGGATGAGCGTTGATGATGCCATTGGAGAACTACTGAAAAGAACAAAATGATCGATACAGGTTTTTTAGGGCAACTGGATAAGTTTAGCTTACTCGTGCATAAGAGAGTTACATCTAACTATACAGGGCCCAGGCGAAGCATAGCTACAGGAAGAGGGGTAATGTTCAAGGAACACAGGATCTATGCACCCGGTGATGATATCAGAAGCATAGACTGGAGGGTCTATGCCAGGACAGACGACCTTTATGTGAAGACCTATGAGGAGGAGAGGAACCTTACTGTCCATATAATCGTCGATTATTCAGCTTCTATGAATTTTGGAAAAAACATAACGAAGTTTGATTATGCATCTATGCTGGGTGTTGGGTTTGCATATCTTGCTATGAAGGAGAACGAGAAGGTTCAGTTCTCGACATTCTCTGATGAGCTTTCCATATTCCAGCCCAGGAAAGGGATGAGCCAGCTGGTCGCTATGGTGGATCATCTAAATACCATAAAGACCAAGGGTATGAGCAACATCAAAGAGGCTATCCATCAATATAAGAAGACCATCGGAAGCAGGGCTATGATCGTACTGATCTCTGATTTCCTGATGCCTATCGAGCAGATAAATGAGGCACTCTATATGCTTGGAGATAATGAGATCAAGATAGTCCAGGTGCTCGATCCGGTTGAGAAAGAACTCAAGTTAAAGGGAGACTTCAGGTTGAAGGACAGCGAGACCGGAAGCAGGATGCATACCCACATCAGTCCAAGGCTGAGGATGAAGTACCAGGATATGCTTAATGGCCATGCTGGGAAGATAGAGGACACATGCAACAAGCTTGGTATGAAGTTCCATCAGATAACTACCGACACTCCGATATTTGATGCGTTTTATAGGATTCTTGAGTAGATTTTTTGAAGGTTATGGGTGGTGATGATTTTCTTTTAAGGATCCTACGGTGAATTTATCTATAGAATTGGACTTTTGTTTTATCGAGGCGAATTTGAGAAATATTTAAATACTATCCTCCATTATTGGTGGTTAATTGGGGGGATTTTAGTGAAAAAAATAGTTTTTAGCTTGTTCTTGCTCTTTGTTGTAGTTGGTTGTGCCACAGAAGATGCGCAGGTTTCTGTGGATTTGCCAGAGGGGAATCTTGAAGATATAAACGGTGAGGTTGCTGCAGAATCTGTGACTGTTGAGGATAGAAGTATCCATGTATCAGAGGGAGCGAATGCTGATGATAGTACTGATGAAGATGTTGGTGAAGAGAGTAAAACCTCTGAATATGGACTTGAAGACCTGAAAGAATTTTTAATAAATTTTACAGATGTTGGGTATCATTTCAATCAGGATAAATCAGATTCTGAATACTACAATAGCAATGACATGAAGTTTTATGTTATACATGTTGTTGAGGATGAGATACATGATGCTAAAACATTCTATGAGAGGTACTCTGCTAAGAATTGGAATGGTTACTTGCATTTTTTGAACAGGACCGCAATGAGACGATTAAGGGAACCTCTATCTGAGGAAAGATTCGATGATCCTGCGGATTATAAAGAGTATGTCCAACAGAGAACTTTGGTTGATCAGACATTTATTGAGAACACTATTGATTTAGAAGAAGGGAGGGTATTGGAATATCAGGGTATTAACTGGAAGTTCTCTATGAATGATTATTTTGACGGGGCTTATGAGGAGACTTTATTGATATATAAGATATACTGTTCTCCTAAGTTAGTTGTTTTTATTAGACCTTCCTGGACAGAATTTAACATATACCTGCCTGCATCAAAAAAAATGGATGCGTATGATAATTGGAACGAGTCTGTGAACAAGGTTAGAAGTGAGATGCTCCGGAGAGCTAAATGGATACTTAGAGAGTGTCCTGTAGATAAGGATTTTTTTGATTCGCTCCCTGATGAGGGATTCAGAAGCACAGATATATTGGCTAACTACTGGAAAACAGAGTATAGATTCTACTGGAATCTTACTATGAACCTTACACCACAGGTCGAACTTATCGAGGAAGGTAAAAATGCAGGCAAATATTTATTAACAAGAATTAATTTTACCGCTACGAATTATGAGCCCAGTATATTGTGGGGGAGCCTGTTGCTTGATGTGCATACACTTTCTGATGATGAGGATGATTATGAATATGAGTTTAGGACAAACAGGCACCTTGGACTCAAGATTAAAAGCGGCGAAACAATAAAAAGACACATGACTGCGGATAACCCTGGAGAAAAAAAGCCTCAATTTTCGAATAATCTTACTATTAATTATGTGATGAAAAAATATGGATATGGTTTTGATCTAAGATCAAAGAGCATAACTATAGATACAAATGGAACAATAATCAAGGAACGATGATTTATAGACTCAGATCCATTTCTTTCTCTTGAAGAAAATCCAGGTAACAAATATGGATGCTATCATAAGGCCTATGGAGAATAGATAGCCATACTTCCAGCCTAGTTCGGGCATGCCTCGGAAGTTCATGCCATAGATGCTAGCGATTAATGTTGGGATCAATATAAATGATGCCCCAACCGTTAGCGTCTTCATGATTTGGTTAAGGTTCATAGAAACAGAAGAAAGATATGTGTCCAGAGTGCCTGTAAGGATATCTCTGTAGGTTGTGGACATGTCCACCAACTGGACAGTATCGTTGTATAAGGTTCTGAACTGCTTTGCCATCTTCCTGTCAATCTCTGAGAGATACTCTTTTTCTATGGAGGCTATCACTTCCCTGTTAGCAGACATGGTCTTTGTGAAGTAGATCAATGTTTTTTTTGTCTCGAAGATCTTTTCCACTATCTCTATGTCGGGCGTCTTTACTACGCTGTCTTCTATCTTGTCTATCCTGTTCTCGATGTCATCCAGGACCTCAAAGTATATGTTCAGGATCTCATCCAGCAGCCTGTAGACAAAATATCCAGATCCTTTATGGAACAGGGCCTTGTTGGTTTCTACTGATTTCTCAAGCTTCTTGATTGATCTTGTTTCCCTGTTTCGTATTGTAATTACGCAGTTATGCTGCTTAGAAATATAGATGAAGATTGGTGTTGTTGTGATCTCGTCAGTCTCGAAGGAAGCGGTTCCGAAAATTATCAGTGAGAACGGCCCTTCAATGTCAATAACCTTTGGCCTTTGATCCTCCTCTAAGGTAATATTCAGGTCAGTTAACGGAATCTTAGATATGTCTGATATCTCCTTCAGCTCGCTCTTTGTGGGTTCAAAAACATCTACCCAAGTAAACGATTCAGTCTGACAGATATCTGTAATTTTTCCTCTTATTATCTTGTCCTTTTTACAGTTGAGTACCTTTAACATAGGGTCTGATTTTGGGATAGTATATATAAAGTTTTTGTATTCCTTCTGAGTGAGTCAATCAAGGATTCCACAGATTTAAACAATAGAAAATACTCTCTTATTTTTCTGGGCTTAAACTTTTAAATGTATTAGGTTCAATACATTTAAATATTTTAGAGGAAACCTATTGTTCTATGGGATTTAAGATAAGGCATTTTCATATGGTTATTATAATCATCCTATCTTTTATTGTCTATGCTAATACTTTCTCGAACCCCTTTGTTTTTGACGATGAATTTTTTATTGAGGATAACTTTAAGATAAGGTCCTTGGGAAACATCCCTTCTTTTTTTTCAGAGCCCTCTGTAGGAAACCTATACAGGCCGGTCAGGGCTGTTTTGTATTCCCTTACCTTTTTTTTATGGGAGTTCAACCCAGCAGGATACCATCTTAACGCAATCCTGCTTCATACGTTTATCAGCGTTTTTGTTTATCTGATTGTTGCTGAGATCACTGGAAAGAGGAGGATATCTTTGTTTTCTGCTGTTCTTTTTGTTCTGCACCCAATACATACTGCGAGGGTTTCGAATATGACTGCAGGATTCGACCTTTTGGGCATACTGTTCTTGTTCTGGGCTTTCTACAGCTATGTATGTTTTAGGAAGCATGACAGCAGGAAGGCCTTTTTTTATTCTGTAATCCTCTTTATTCTAGGGGTTCTATCTTCCGAGGAGGCTGTTGTCTTTCCCTTATTGGTTCTACTGTATGATCTCTGTTTTATGGAAAATTTCGAGAGTTTCAGGAAACTTGGAGCTGAGATAAAATCAAGGTTTAGATATTATTGGCTTTATATTGTTTCTTTGTTGGTCTATCTTGCTATTCGTTTTTCAGTACTAAGCGGAATTGGGAGGTCAGAGGTTTATTTTTTGGGTGATCTTCAGGCTAGAATCTTGTCAACCCTGGTAATCTTCCTAAGGTATATCTATATCATGGTTTGGCCTATGAACCTAACGATAGAGTATAATGTGGTTGTGTATGATTCCCTTTTTTCTCTGAAGATTCTTGGAGCTATTCTTATTTATGCCCTTCTTATCTTTTCCTGGTTGCGGTTATATAAGAACCACAGGATTGCCTTTTTTTCTATCGGGTGGTTTTTTGTTACTCTTCTGCCATTTTCCAATATACTTCCGATGTTTACATTCATGGCTGACAGATATCTGTATGTTCCTTCTTTTGGTTTTGTACTTCTAATAGCATATCTCTTGGAACTTATTCGGAAACACTCAAGGACTTTTGTTTTTTTAATCTTGGTGATGCTGATCATATTCTATTCCTCACTCACCATCATTCGTAATACTGAATGGGAAAGTGATGATATCCTATTCCAAAAAGCGATTGAGAGACAACCTAATAATTCTATAGCCCATAATGATATCGGCCAGCTCTATCAGGAGAAAGGGCTTTATGATAAGGCTTTTGAGTCATACGAGAGAGCCATAAGCTTGAACAAAAATAACCATGTTGCATGGTTAAATCTTGGTACATTGCATGGGGAGATTGGGAACTATAGTCTAGCTGTTAAGTATATAAACCGGTCTCTTTCTATCCATGAATCATATAAGGGGTATAATAATCTTGGACTGATCTACAATAGGATGGGGTATCCCGAAGAGAGTATATTGGAGCTAAAGAAAGCGATAGACTTTAACCCTCGTCTGACAAAGGCATATATGGACTTAGGTGTAGTGTATGCGGAGAATGATGAATTTGAACAGGCTCTTCTAGAATTTGACAAGGCTCTGAGTATCAATCCAGAGATAGCTGATATCCATTATAATCTTGGGATATTGTATAGAATGATTGGGAGAGAAGAGGAATCTAAGAGGGAGTTGGGGATTGCAGACAGTCTTGGATTTGGTTCTTAGTGAATGGATAGCTTTATAAATCCTGGGCATATTTATCTTTAGATTATGGCTGGTATAATAAAAGATAGTATGAATATTCCTGAAAAGCTGCAAAAAGGGTGTATTTATATCCTGCAATATATATTTTGTAGTTATATAGAATACCGTAACCTTTAAATATGAATTCTATGGATTTATGCAATAAGAAGCCTGAGTTAAAGCTAGGTTTCTTAGTGTAAAGGTAGCCAATAAAATAAACACAAGGAGGTGTTTAGGACATGAAATTGAGGAAGGCGATAAAGAAGATCGTGGCCTTAGGGGCAACAACCCTTTTAGGAGCTACGATGATAGCTTCTGCAGCTGACCTGAGCGAGTACCCGTCTCCGTTTGTAGCGGATGGTAAGTTTAGCGGTATGCTCGTTGTGGGAGACAAAGCAGCAGCGGAAGACGTGATTGGTGTGAGTGATATTGCAATGAGTTTGCAATATGCTGCAACAACAAGCACTGGAACCACGACAACATCAACTACGGTTGAAGGAGATGCTTGGTTAGTGGGTACATCCAGCAAGAAGTTAGAGATGGTAGAGAACTCAGACACTTTGAGAGGAGAAGCCATAAGGAACATAACTACCTCTATCGATGAAGATGAGCTTGATGCTTTAGCAGATGGTTCTATTACGACAGAGAAAGGCACAGCAGGATACAACCAATACATCAACTTTGAAGATGATGCATTGAATGGTGGATATGTAAAGTTTACAGAGAATGATGACGATGTTGCTGCTGATTTCTTGTATTTTGCAAGTGGAGCACAAATCGCAAGATACAGCCTTGAATTTAAGACATCTCTGCAGAGCGATGTTGAAGATAGCACTGGAACCAAAACAACCACAGGAACCTATCTAGGGGATCTTGAGGATGAAAAGATAGCTATGTTAGGAAGAGAATTCAGTGTTGTTAAGGCAAGAAGAACAAGCGCAACCGGTAGCAGCGCAGAACTAACCTTAATGGGAGGAGCTGTTAAGGACACCTTAAGTGAAGGGGAGACAAAGACCTACACTGTTGATGGCAAAGATTATGAAGTAACAGTAACTGCAATCACAGATACTGGAACAATCTATGCAAAGTTCAACATTAACGGCGAGTCAACACGAAGCTTAAAGGATGGAGATTCTGCAACACTATCAGACGATACTCAGATTGGTATTAGTGATATCATACCAAACGAGGCAGGAGATGTTACTCAGGATTTGGTTGAGTTCTATCTTGGAGCTTCAAAGGTATATTTGAAGGATACATTAATATACAATACACAAAGCAGCAATGCTCTGGAGTTTGGTTCTGAGAAGATCGATGATGCAGCTGTTATCATAACAGGAACGGATGATAACGCAACATTCAGCATCGATACAATCGAGATAAACATAACTGCAGATGACGACTATTTTGTAGCAGCTGGACATACCTTGACCGAGTATATGGATGAGCCACAGGCTTTCCTTGAAGCATGGGACATCAAATACGAAGGACTTGACCCTGTAGAGACAGAGACCTTTAGGATAAAGACCTCTGGATCTGATCAGTATAATATGGAATTTACTGATGGAGATGGAAATCAGGCAACAGTTCCTTTGGCTTATACAGGTGGAGCATCAGCTCTTAGGATGGGAGACAACAATGATGACTTGATCATCAATGAATCTCAGAAGATAGAAAAGAACGACTATCTGATCATAACAGATGCAAGCAGTGATGATGGAAACAGGAACACATATGCACTTAGGTATAAGGGAGCAGATAAGGTAGCAACTGGAGAAACTGCACTTGTTAAGTTCGATAACCTGGGAACAGGAAAGAGAATCGAACAAACATATAGCGACAATACAGCAGCAACAGCAGACGCAACCCTTAAATTAGGCGGAGCATCATTTGCAGTTGTTAACGCATCTAACCCAGATGTTGACGACTTTGATGTGTATGTTGACCTGAATGCTGATGGTTCATTAACATCTGCAGCTGCGTCAATCAGTACCACTGAGATTGCATTGAATACCAAGAACGGTATGAAGGTAGCTCTGGACAACCTTACCCTGCCAAACCAGGTTTTGGTTACCATAAGCACACCAAACAGCAACCACTATGACAATGTACCACCAAATAACGTCTTGGTGAACATAACAGCATCTGGCGGAGAGGTAAGATTTGCCGAGTCAACTGCAGCAGTCAATGCATGGGTATCACCCTCTGAAGAGACAAATGTCAGATATATATACACTGCGATGGGTGCATATGTAAAGCATGACAACCCAACAAACGACCCAGATCAGCTGACAGTTGAGTATCCAGTAGAGCAAAGAACTCCATTGGTATACATCACAGCTGGTGCAACAAAGACGGTAGCTGGATCATCAGAATCTGTTGAGTCAGTGACCATCAACAAGATCGAGGTTGGTGCAACCAAGTTAGCAAGCGAAATTGCTGACGTAGGAGCACAGAACTTGATTATGGTTGGAGGTCCATGCGCTAACTCAGCAGCAGCAGAAGCACTTGGAAACCCAGCAGATTGTACAATGGGTGTAACACCTGGAAAAGGTTTGATACAACTTGTTGATACAGGAGCTGGAAACGTTGCTATGATGGTAGCTGGTTACAGTGCAGCCGATACAAGGGTTGCTACTGGTATAATTGCTAACTATGGCGATTATGAACTAGCTGGCGATGCAATGGAAGTTGTAACTGCTACAAGCACCGTAAGGGAAGTTGAAGCAGTTGTTGCTGAAGAACCTGCAGCTGAAGAAGAGATGATGGATGAAGAACCAGCAGCAGCAGAAGAACCAGCAGCAGAAGAAGAACCAGCAGCTGAATAAAAAGGCTAAAACCTTTTTTTATTTTTTATTTTTTTATTATATACTTGTTCTTGATAATCTCAATATTAAATTAGCAAAGTTTATAAAAATTGAACTTAACAGGTAGTCCTATGAAAAAAAGGATACAAATCGTGACTATTTATATCATAATCTTTATATCCTGTATTTTGCTTTATATATTCTCCCAATATGGTTTTCCTTCTAATTACCGCATCTATATAACGGAAGAGCAAGCAGGACATGTATCTAATTTCCTGGCTGATTATATGAGATATTCAGAGGAAGGAAGACTTGATACTGAGGACATGGGATTCCCAAAACAGTTTTATCTCTATGAAGAGGATATGGTCTTATCCTTAGGTGATATGCTGTTCCTATTTTTCCAGGAGCAAACTTATGAAAGAGAAGGGATTTCTGATCCCTATTTTATACTTGATGACATGGTTTTTGAATTTGTGAGTAGTGCATCTGATGTTAATGAGGCTTACGAATCATCATTAAAAGGTGATATTCCAAGGGAGATATCAGGGATAAGCCTGCAGGATTTTGTGTACCAGAGGCTGATTGGTGAGGGTAACTATGAATATGGGGTTGGGGACCTGAATATAGCGAATCGTGTATTTGATATTGCCTTTACCTTTGACATAGAGTCTGGCAGGTATGTTTCTGAAGCTGGTGAGGTTGGAATATCTCCGTGTGAGGGAGAGGATTATTCTCTTGGTCTTGATGAGGAAGAGTTGGTATGTGATAATCCAGCATACGTTGCGTGGATGAGTCCGAGAAGCCACGAGATAACATATACTCAATATAGTTATCCTCAGGTATCTGGGATCCTTGGATTTGAGGCTATATTGAGCTATTCTGAGGATTATGGTGTTCCTACTACTAATTTTATCGTCAAGAAGGATATACTCGCATTTGATGCATTAAACAAGGAGCTTGTTGACAGGACTAAAATGCTGGTTGATAGGGGCATAATTGAAGTTGGTTCCCACACAAGATATCATACTAACCTTGGGCTTGTTGATGAGGAAATTGCAATAGAGGAACTGAAGGAGTCTAAGGTCTTTTTAGAGGATTTTTTTATGGTCGAAGTTCATGGATTTAGAGCACCATACCTGAGCGTTCATAAGGATGATGAGACACACGCAAGAATTCTGTCAGAGGCAGGTTACGCTTATTCTTCTGAAATAATGGATTACTATGGGAAGGTTCCTGGATATGATCTTGTGCACAAACCCTGGAATACTGGTGAACAGTTTGCATATCTTACATCTGCGGAACTTAAGGAGATGATGGCAGAAAAGGAGTATCTGATAACCCTTGATCATCCATGGAATATGGTCTATCAGGATGGAATCATACTGGAAGAGGAGCCTGAGATACTGCATAATTACAGGTCCCTCCTACTGACAGCCATTTCTAATGGGGCCATACCTGTACTGCTTAAGGATCTAAGGCTTCCATAATCACAAACTTTATTAATTTTATACTTATATCCAGGGATTATGACAAAGAGGATAGTGTCAATTGATATTCTGAGAGGGCTTGCGGTTCTGCAGATGATATTCTGGCAGATCTTTGACTTCTTTTCACGAGTAGATATATACACTTCAGACTCGCCTTATTTTGTTAGTATGTTCAATATGCCTATAAATG
This sequence comes from Candidatus Nanoarchaeia archaeon, assembly GCA_028279655.1. Classification (GTDB taxonomy): domain Archaea; phylum Nanobdellota; class Nanobdellia; order Woesearchaeales; family JACPBV01; genus JAHWHQ01. Next base: position 98,121 of record JANQNH010000001.1, read on the forward strand.
GGATTGGACTTGCTTTATTCGCATTTGCCAGCGGCGCTAGCTTATATATATCGGTTATTGGAAGACTAGAGAGGAAGATCAGGATCAGGAATATAGTTTTTCACTCTATCAAGAGATACGGCGGATATATTATGCTCAGCCTGGTCTTTACAACGTACGTTTTTGGATTTGAGATATTCTATGTCTGGAAGGAGGCTGTGCAGGGAATAGGGTTTGCAGCATTGATTTGTGCAATACTTATCTTGTTTTGTAAGTCAAAGTGGTTTTTTGCTATTTTAGGGGTTGTTTTTGCTCTTGTCCAACCCTTTTTAAGGGCTCTTCTGGAAAATGATTTTATTGCAATTAATTATCCTCTTGAACCAGCATCATTAGGTCTGGTGTCAGGTCTTGTTTCCCTTCTCTTGAACTCTACTATCAGGGGTTTTTTCTCTTTGACGCATACCTTACCCCTGCTCTTGTTCGGGGTAGTCTTGGCATCCATACTTTTTGGCTCAGGGAAAAAAAGAGTGATGGGCACATCCTTATTTATAGGGCTTATCATGATATTCTCAGCGCTGATCATGCATCTATCCTTTAATAGGATAGATGTTTATATGTGGTCTCCTTCCTATCAGATAGGATTTATCGGTTTTTCGTTTTTACTATTTGTGCTGATAGAGTATCTTTTACAAAGGTATGGAGAAGGTAGGATAGCTGATTTTTTGAGTTTATTTGGAAAGACTGCAATAATAGCATATCTGTTCCACTTTGTTGTAATATACAAGCCTTTGAGCATCTTTAATGCTGAGAGCCTATTGGGTCAGCCGATGTCTTTTTTACTTACTGTAATCTCTGTTGCGGTTATTTATTATTCATGTAAGGTTTGGTTATTAAATAAGAAGGGATTTTTCTTGAAAATAAGAAAGCTATTTGGGATGAATTAGAGTAGATCTGTGTTTTCTCTAACCTTATAACTATCTCCTGACCTTTAAGATTCCAACGCTTTCGTCTTCGTAAACTAACTCAAAGTCTTCCTTATACTTCACTACATGATCAAATAGTTTGATGTCCTGCTTGATCTTTCCTACAATTGCGTAATCTGCATTGTAATCCTGCTTTATTATATTGAAACCAGGATCATTTCCCTGGAGTACAGACATATACCTGCTAAACTTATTTTTGTCATGCAGAAAGGAATATGTTAGGTCAATCCCATGCGTGTATCTTAGGTCTGGATTATGGAAAAACAGATAGTTAAAGGTGTACCCATTGATGAATACCTTGGAGCCTTTTGGTATTTCCTTTGTGAATTCTGCGCCTTCCTTGTACCAGGGCAGTATATGGTTGTTTTTTGTATATGTGTCAAGCTTTACTAGGCTGAAAATCGCTATCAGAGCCACCAGGATGATCAATGCAACCTTCAGGGCTTTTCTTTCCTTGAGTTTAGCTGTATAATCATTTAAAGAGATAGATGCGAAAATTACTGTAAATGGAGCGAAATATTCGTGCATCCTTCTTGTCTTAATCATAGCAATCAGGGATAGAATTGTGATCACCAAGAAGAAAAGGGTGTTTTTCTTTAGTTTCATCCTCTTAACTGTAACTATAAATGATGCTATCAATAGGGAAAACAACAGGTAGTTGAACATAAGAAGTTCTCTTAGGTTCCAGGACCTCCATTCCTGGTTGAAAAGATTGCCTATAAGATTCACTTTGAAAAGCTGAGTATACAACAGGCTTAGATTGTTTGGAAAGTAGGGGTTTATTATGATGGCAAGTATTGCCCCTGTGAATGGATATATCAAAAGCTTTGGCTCTATTTTTTTATTTATGAAGAGGTTGAGGATAAAGTACATAGAGATTGCTACTAACTGAAAGACAAATCCGTGGTAGAGCCATGCGAATAGTAATGAACTGAGTAGCAATGATTTGTACATTCTCTTCTCCATGAAATAAAAGGTTAGTATCAAGGATAAGACTGCAAGGGGCATGGCCCGTGGAAGGAGGAAACGATACATGAGGTTTACAGACGAGACTGCATATATTGATGTCCATAACAGTGGAAGGTGTATATCCTTCTTTTTTAGATACCAGAAAAAGAAGGCAAAGCAGAGGGATGAAAAGAGAATAGATGCTACCTTTGCCCCATTAGTCAGCCCTAGGAAAGTAAAGGGTATCAGCAAAACTCTGAACATGAATTGGATATCAGCGTAGTTCTCTGAGAGGATAGACTCTGAGATGTAAGGAAATTCCTTAACAAATCCCTTGTCTCTTATCATATCTGCTGATTTTATATGCAGCCATCCGTCAAATCCTATGATCTCACTAACTCTGAACTGCATTATGGAGATGACTAAAAGGAGGAAAACGAAGACCAACATAATCTGCTTGTTTCTTCTTAAGAAGCTGTTTTGGCGCATATAGTATCCAAGTTTCTACGAGTTTATTTAAATTTTTGGCAAATATTTTATATAGTCCTTTTGATATTCTTGTTATTGTTGGATTATGATGAAGAAATTGGTCCTAGTAACTATGCCTTTTATTAGCCCTACAAGTCCTTCTTTGGGTATTTCCAGCCTTAAGAGCTATCTTGAAGAGAATTTTGATATAAAAGTAAAATGTATAGATGTGAACCTGTTGTTCTATATGGACTTCATAGAGTATCTAAGAAAGGATGGGAGGAAACTTAATGATAGGGAAGAGGCAATGCTTGGATTTCAGGATTACATAAAGGAAGATAGGAATCTTAGGGATCTCGAGAAGTTAAGCATTAACATATCTGAGTTTGTAGGGGGTTTTGAGGATGTGAAGGAGAAAGCCCAGGCAGTTTCAAAGGAGTTTATCAAGGGAAAACGTGGAGATCTATCACTTTTGGACAGGTATGCAGACATTATCCTGAAAGAGAAACCAGATATGGTTGGTTTTTCGGTTTGTTATAGGGAGAATTTTCGGGTATCCTTGGCTATGGCAAAGAGGATAAGGCAGCTATCCAAGGTTAAGATTCTTTTTGGTGGCGCTTATGTAAGTATGATCAGTGATGATCTTTACAGGGTAATAGGGAAAGGGATTGATTATATCATCTACAATCAGGGAGAAGAAGCATTGCTGGAGTTAGTGAGAGGTACTGATTTGGATAGCATACCTAACCTTATATATGAAAAAGGAGGCAGAATTGTGAAGAATAAGGAGAAGATACTATTGGACCTTAACAGGTTACCTTTTGCTGACTTCTCTGACTTTAATCTTGATGATTATTTTACACCTTATCCTGTACTTCCGGTGCTTTTCTCAAAGGGATGTTACTGGAAGAAATGTGCTTTTTGTGTCCATCACCATTCCTATTCCAACACCTATCGGTTCAAGGATGTCTATAGATTTGTTGATGAACTGGAGCACTATACCAAGGCATATGGTGTAAGGCATTTTTATTTTGTCGACGAGATGATCTCTGCTGCACAGTTTAAGAGGATAGCTGATTCCATAATAAAAAGAGGACTGGAGATATACTATTATGCTTTGGTAAAACCTACAAGGGAGTTTTCTCCTGAAATCCTCGGAGCGATTTATGATTCTGGGTGCAGGTGCCTTCTGTTGGGTGTTGAATCCGGCAACCAGAGGATCTTGGATCTTATGAATAAAGGCACAGATATCAAAGAGATTGGATCTTTCTTAAAGGCAAGTTCGAGAGCAGGCATAAAGAACTGTTGTTTTATTGTTATTGGGTTTCCTACAGAGACAAAAGAGGAGCTAGAGGACACAAAAATGTTCATCCAGGATAACAGGGAGTTTATCGAGCTGGTCTTTTATGGAAAATTTAACCTGGAGAGAGATTCTTATGTTTTCCTGAATCCTGACAAGTTTGGAATAAAAATTAAGGCACCCAAGGGTGTAGGGAATGATTATTCCTATGATGATCTTGATTCTGTCAATAAAGGTTCTGTTGATGAAGCTAAGAGGTTTTTCAGCAGAATCAACGGAAAGAAGCAATGCCTTACTTATCTGAGAGACGTTATGCTAACCTATTATTCTTCTAAGAATTTAGAGGGGTCCCAATAAAGATATTGTGCTTGGTTCTGGTTATTTTTATCCTTATCTTGCCTTTCTCCTTATGGCAGTTTGGGATGGAGATTGTCCTTTCTTTTGCAACTGCTATCTTCTCTTTTTGCATCCTTCCAGGACAGATTATATCTGCCTCTATTACTTCTCCTTTTCTGAAAGGTTTTTTGAGAGGAGTGGTCTTCTCAATGTTGAAATCTTTCTCTGTTTTTACCAACTTTATGCTGTATTTTGCCTGCCATTCTTCCAATTTACTGTAAAAATCTTTGAATGGGATCTGTTTCACCGGATTCCTTCCAAACTTATAACTTAGAAAATTCTGTATTCCGATGTCTGCTCCTATCTCTTTTGCAAATCCTATTATCTTTTCCATCTCATTTTCATTTATCCCATTTAGGAGTACAGGGGTAATTATCAGTTTAGCCTTTTTAACAATGTGCCTGCAGAGATCCTTGATCTTTTTGGTGTTGTAAGGTATGCCTGCTATCTTCCCTGCTATCTTGTCGTCGAGAGAATTAATCGAGAAGTTGAATCTTGTGAGGCCTGCTTCAACCAGCTCATCGATCTTGTCTTTGGTCAGCAAGGTGCCATTGGTGTCGATTGATATAGTCTTTACTTGTTTTATCCTTGAGATGTCCCTTACCAGCCCGGTTATTGGCTCATACAGCAATGGTTCTCCCTGAGAAGCGATATGAGCCTCTATGTTATTAACTTTCTTATATTCCATTAGCTTTTTCAGCTCTTCAATAAGGTAATCTTTCTCAATTACATAATCTACAGGTCTTCTGTCTTCATCCACAGAACAGTATATGCATCTCATATTACAACTGGTTATTGGCTTAACCTCTATGATATTGGTGTCTCTGTCCACAAGACCAAATGCAACATTACCTATCAAAGGGATTCCTGAATTTTTATGGATGTATACTGTTGGCTTGTTGTTCAGGCTGTTTATCAGGTTCTCAAATCCTTTATTTAAAAGTGAATAGAATCTTCTTTCTGCCTTTTTTTGAGCAGTATCTTCAAAGGCTAGACTCTTTTTCTTTATTCTGAAGTCCCCTATCTGGCCTATATCCTCTTTTTGGATGTAGAAATGGAATATCCTTAGGAAATGTACCTTGATGCTATTCCCATCCTGTTCGAAGGATAGGTCCTGAAAGCTTAGTTCTGCCATTATTACTCTAGTTATTACCATATTTAAAAATATTATGATTAAGTTCCTAAATATTTAAATATGGGGAAATTATTGTGCTTATGGGGGAAGATGGAAGAAGAATCCAAGGACGAGGTTACTATAACCTATGAGACTCTTTTTGAGCTCTTGAGGAGGGAGAAAGAGAGAAGCGAATTGCAGAAGCTAGATCCTTCTTTCTTTAGAAATGTATTGAGGTATCTTAAGGATAAGCAGGCGATAATGAGTAAGAAAGAAGAGGATTTGGCTTCGGTAGAGGAGAAGAAAAAAACCGAAGAGCAGATAGGGAATGTCAAGAAAATACTCAGAGACCTGTATGGCAAGAGAGAGAAGAAGATAGTCGGGATGGCTATAGACAAAAGCAAGAACAAATCTGTCATTGTTGATAATTCTGTCTTTCTAAAGGAGGAGAAAGAGCTTTTTGACAGTTTTGTAAAGCTGCTTGATTCTGGCAGGGATAATGTGTTGCTTAATGTTATTGACTTGAAGGAGCCTGTCTCTTTTGGGGGAGTAGATGAACAGCCTGCTGAAAAGGAACAGACCATGGATCTCAAGAAGAAAGATACAAAGCTTGTAAGGTTCCTTAGTGCTGTACCTAAGTTCGTAGGCAAGGAGCTGGAGGAGTATGGCCCATTTGAGGAGGAGGATATAGCATCATTACCCGTGGAGATAGCTACAGTTCTTATTAACAAAGGAAGAGTGGAGGAAATCAGCGAGGATTGAATAATCGGTGTTCATTCTCAATCTCCTTATCTACACTGCTTTCTGGGAATTCTGTCTTCTTTTTCTTTAACAGCTTTAGGTAATAGTCTTGCTTTTCTTTGCTTATTTCTGGGAAATGTCTTATTATTATGCCTGTCTTTCCTATCTTTCCACCTAATCCTTTAATTGATTCCCTTACTGTTTCGTGTACTGGATAGATAAACTTGATTTCCTTATCATTCCTGAATAGTCTGCATATTCCTCTGATAGATATCAGTTTATCCTTGTGAAAGGTGTGCTGAATTAGCCTGTATCCCATTATCTCTTTTTTTCCTTCAGCTGCAATCTTCCTGATCTTTTCACTATCTTCTTTTTGCAGCTCTTCATCAGGATCTAGAACCAATATCCAATCCTTCTTGGCTTTCTCAATCGATAGGTTCCTTGCTTCTGAGAAATCATCCTTCCATTCGAATTCAAATACTTTTTCTGTAAATCTTCCTGCAATCTCCTTTGTCCTGTCTCTGGATCCTGTGTCTACTATTATTATCTCGTCGACAAAATCCTTTATCTTTTCCAGAAAATTCCCAAGCAGGGCTTCTTCATTATTTACAATCATGCAAAGGCTAATTGTGGGTTTCATCTTCTGAAAAATATACAAGTATATGGTCCCTGAATTTTCCCAGGAACGGAGAAAATTTGTTCAAGCTCAGAAAGAAGGGGTAATTCTCTGAAAAAAGTTCCATCGATCTTTCCTGTGAAATTCCTTCGGTTACCTCGTAATCAAAGGTTGGATCAAATGGATTGGTACTTCTTTTCTTAGAGGTTATTTTGAATTTTTTTATATCTTCTGCAATCCTTGAGTTTTCTGTTAATCTAAAAAGTCCTGTGAACTGAAGATCGATAAATTCTTTGTTTTTTTTCAGCCAGTCAAGGGTTTTTTGGTATTCTTCTTCTGTTTCTGTCGGGAATCCTCCAAAGGCATAGACTGCGTTCTTGATTCCTGCTTCGTGGCTGTGTTTTAGGATACTTTGTATCTCCTCAATATTTGTTCCTTTGTCTATCAGGTCGAGAACCCTTTGGGAGGCAGATTCTACACCCCACAATATTGAAGTGCATCCTGACCTTTGCATATCCCTGAGAAGCTGCGGACTGAATTCTTTTGGCTTTGCCTGGGTATAGTACCTGATCTGCAAGTCTTGCTTCATTACTGCGTCGCTTATTTTCCTGAACATTGCCGGAGAGACCATCTCATCTGCGAAGTAGAAATATCCTGTCTTGTACCTTTCCTTTAGGAATCTTAGCTCTTCTATAAGTTTTTGGATATCTTTTTGCCTGTACTGCATACACAGGGCATCATAATCTGCGCAAAAGGTGCATCTTTTCCAATAACACCCTCTTGAAGTCAAGGTGGTTATTACTCTTTTAGGGCAGAAATAATCATCAAGGTCAAAATCTGAGAAATCCGGAGGAGGAATTATGCTGATATCTACATTTTCCTCTTGGTTTCTAATTATCTTTTCTTTCTTATAGGACAGGTTGTTAATCTCTCCAGGATCCTTTCCTTCTATCAGACCTTGAAGCGCCACTTCTCCATCTCCTGTTATAACATAGTCTATGAAATCATATTTTAGGAATCTTTCCGGGAACAGTCTTACTGTAGCGCCACCTAATATTATAGTCGGGTTATGATCCTGCTTCAGCTTTTTTGCCAGGGCAAGGGTGTAAGGGATCTGTTCTGTTGTTAATATCGAGAACCCTATAATCTCTGGACTCTCTTTGGATATCCTTTTGGTGAATGGAGATAGGGCTTCTGAGATGTCCTGTCGGTTATTTATGTATCTCTTTAGGAGAGGTTTGTTTGCGTTGAATATGTTTTCAAACAAATAGAGAAACTCATTAGCGCAGGGATTATATGTCTGTGGATCAAAGAAGTCTTTATTTGGGGATTTGAATATCTCTATGGCTTTTTTTATTAGTTTTCTGGATTTCTCATTTTTCTCCTGATCTTGGTGAAGGTTAAACTTTTCTTCGATGAAATTATTGATTATGTTGTTGTGGAAGTAAAGGTTGAGGTCTATGTTCCTTACCTTGTGGGAGGTCTCTGACTGGATATAGCTCTTCAATAAAGAGATCCCTAAGGGAGCAGAGGTGGGTATTATCTGTGGAGGAAAGACAAGGCATGTTTTCATAGGTTTATAGAATGTTTGGATTTATTTAAAAGTTGTTAATAATGACAATAAACCTGTATCTTATGTGGTATAAAACCTTCTTTCTAAGGTCTCTCTTTTATGCTGAGCAAGCTTTTCCACAAATTCCCTCTCGGTTGTTATTCTGAATCTTTCCCCCATATTTATCTGATCAAATATAATCTTTTCTCCATCTTGTGTTCCAAGGAACAGGGCAGAATGCCTTAACCTAAGACCGTGAGCCTCAACCTGGCCCTTTTCTTCATCCCAATAGTAAGAGATAACAGTATCAGGATTATAATCTCCTTTACGGAGAGTAGCTTGATATAATTCCATGGGTTCTTCTCCAACATAACCTGGGTAATCTTCATTTGGGATGCACACAAAATCTCCTAATGCGTTAGTATGGTCTTCTAGATTATGTTCTTTTGCCCACAGACTCTTAATAATGGGATTTGCGCCTACTACATAAACGATAGTACCCCAACAAGAAGGATTAATAGCCTGGTCGTCTCCCCCTTCTAATTCTACCTCTGCTAATCCTGGTGTTCTACTAGGAATTTTATCCTATGTGCAAACCTGGATTTATCTACCAACTCTCTGTATCTTTCATATTCCTGCTCTATAATCGATTTCACTGCCTATAAGAATGATTTTATACTTTTAAATATATACTCTAAAAATTGCAAATCTAATAGTATTCCTAAACTCTTTTCCTACCATAAATGAAGAAAATCAATGTTACTATCCCAATCATGGCAATTGTAGTAAATGGTGCAGGCGTTAATTTTGTACTATTAAGGATAACGTTTCCGGTAGGGGATAAAAGGGCCTGAGGTTCTACTGTGATCTTGCTTCTTAATCCATATATTGCATCAATGCATGTATATTCTCCTTCTTTGAGGAAGGAGTAGGTGAAGAAATCGTCTTGCTTAAGGTTTTCGCTTGTTGTGACCCTCTGTCCATTAAGGTAACAGGCTATCTTGTGCTCTTTCTTATCTTTGTTTACCCATTTTATCTCTGTGTCTTTATCGATTGTCTTTTCATTGGGTTTTATGTTTTTTTCCAGTATCTCTATTATGTTGGATGATATAGGTTCCTTAGGCTCTGTTTCAACAGGTTCCTCTAGTTTTGTCTCTGCGGGTTCTTCCAATTTGGTCTCTTCTGGTTCTTCCAATTCTGGCTGTTCTATTGCTTCTGTGGGTTTTTCTGCTGGTGTTTCAACTGGCTTAGCAGTGTCAACCTCTACTGTTGGAGCACAAGAGCTAAGAAGGATTATGAGTAGCAGTAATGCATATTGTTTCATACTACTGTTTTTAAGTACAGATATATAAAAGCTTTTTGGTAAAGTTTATAAAGAGAATGATTTTTCCCCTTGTTATGAAACTTTAAGAATCACAGATTCTTAATCTTTCATTTTTCGTTAAACAAAAATGAAATTACCTAAGATAGTAAAAAGATACTGCAAATACTGCAAGAAACATACAGAGCAGAAGGTTGGTCAGACCAAGAAAGGCAGCCCGAGCTCTCTTAGTTATGGGAGCAAGGTTAGAGCTAGGAGGAGAGGAGCGGCAAGGGGTACAGGCAATAGGGGCAGGTATTCCAAGAAGGCCATCACTAAGTTCAAGATGACTGGTAAGAAGATGACCAAGAAGACCGACTGGAGATACACCTGCAAGGAGTGCAAGAAAACCACAATACAAAGGCAGGGAATAAGAGCAAAAAGGGTTGAATTTGTATGAAAGCAATGAAAGAACCATCAAGCAAGTTTATCAAGGTAAGATGTCCTAAGTGTAAGAATGAGCAGATAGTGTTTGGGAAAATCACTTCTCAGGTGATCTGCCTGGTATGCGGAAAGAAGATAGCTGAGCCTACAGGGGGCAAGGCCAAGATAAAGGCCAGGATCCTCGAAGTTTTAGAATAAGATGTTCCTAAAGAAAAAAGATTTTCCAGAGGAAGACGAGCTAGTTCTTTGTACGGTAACAAATACCTTTCACCATGGGGTTTTTGTCAATGTTGACGAATATGGGAAGGGTGGGATGATACATATATCTGAGGTTAGTCCTGGAAGGATCAGGAATATAAGGGATTTTGTCAAGGAAGGAAAGAAGATTGTCTGCAAGGTTCTTAGGGTAAATCTAGAAAAGGGACATATAGACCTTAGCTTGAGAAGAGTAAATGAGAGGCAGAAGAAGGAAAAGATCAATGAGATAAAGCAGGAACAGAAGGCAGAGAAGATAGTTGAGTTTGCTGCAAAGAAGCTTAATAAAGATCCTAGGAAGCTCTATGAGGAGCTTTCTTCAAAGATATTCGAGAAGTATGAACTTTTGCACTTTTGCTTTGAAGATATTGTAAAGGGGAATGTTTCGCTTGAGAAGTTAGGCATTGGTAAGGAAATATCAGATCTTCTTACAGAATTTGTGAAAGAGAGGATGAAACCTGCAGAGGTTTTTGTTGGTGGGGAATTAAGGTTAAAGAGCTACTCTCCGAAAGGGGTTGAAATTATCAAAGAGGCCCTGGGTAAGGCTAAGGATGAAGGTAAGACCTCCCTGCTTTATGAAGGTGCTGGTAAATATAAGGTAAGGGCCAAGGCAGGGGAGTATAAGGATGCTGAGGAGATCTTAGAGAAAGCTACTGGAAAGGTATTGGATTTCATTGAGAAAGAAGGGGGGGAAGGAGAGTTTGTTAAAGCAGAATGAAGCACATTCTCAAGTGTAAATTCTGTGGTGAATATACATTAAAAGAAATCTGTCCTAGTTGTGGCGAAGGTGCGGTGAGGCCTTTGCCTCCAAAGTATAGTCCTGTTGATAAATATGGGGGGTATAGGAGAAGGGTTAAGTTTCCTTTGTTTAAGAAGGAAGGTCTAATATGAACAACTGGAGAGTTAATGAATTTTGTAAACCTAAGCTTAAGGATTCTATCTTTATAGAAGGACTTCCAGGCATAGGGAATGTTGGTAAGGTTGTGATAGACTTTATTGTTGATGAACTTAAGGCTGAAAAAATCTGTGAGATAACTTCAAATACTTTTCCTCATTCTGTTTTTGTTAATGAAGAGAATCTTGTGGAGCTACCTAAGATTGAGCTTTTCTACAAGAGAATAGAAGGGCGCGATCTTTTGTTTATGGGTGGGGATGTTCAGCCAATAGATGAGACCAGCTCTTATGACTTTTCTGAGAAGGTTCTTGACCTTATACAGGATTTTGGCACTAAGGAGATTATAACCTTAGGAGGTATCGGGTTAGGGGAGATACCAAAGAAGCCAAAGATTTACTGTACTGGAAATTCAAAGGATATGATTGAGAAGTACAAGGGTAGTAAGGTGCAGAGCAAGCTTTATGGGGTCGTTGGCCCTATCGTTGGTGTCTCTGGCCTTCTTTTGGGGCTAGCTTCACAGAGGAAGATCAACGCTATTGCGCTATTGGCAGAGACCTATGGCCATCCTATGTATCTTGGGGTCAAGGGTGCCAAAGAAGTATTGGGAGTACTTAATGAAAATCTAAGTCTTGGAGTGAATGTTGATAAGCTGGAGAAGGAGATCGCATATATCGAGAAGCAGATAACAAAGAGAAGTAAGGAGCTAGGGGATCTCCCAAAGATGGGACTTAAGAAAGGTTCTGGGCAAGTTAATTATATCGGTTAAAGTTAGAGGATATTCTGAATTTTTAACCATGAGCTTTTAGAAACAGGTTTCTAACCTATTCTGTTTTTCACTTCGCTCCAACCACAAGGTATATAAATGAGTCTTCAACATCATTTTTATTATTAATGGAGGGGTTAATATGTCAACAATTAAATCTGTAAAGGCAAGAGAAATTCTAGATTCAAGAGGCAATCCTACTGTTGAGGTAGATCTTTGTACAGAGGAAGGCATGTTCAGAGCAATGGTTCCTTCTGGAGCATCTACTGGTGTTCATGAGGCTTTGGAGCTTAGAGATGGAGACAAGTCCAGATATCTAGGCAAGGGGGTCTTGAAAGCTGTTGAGAATGTGAATGGTAATATTTCTAAGGTTGTTGTTGGAATGGATCCTGTAGATCAAGAGGGAATTGATAAGGCTATGATAGAGTTGGATGGTACTGAGAACAAGGGTAAATTGGGTGCTAATTCAATACTTGCTGTTTCTATGGCAGCATGTAAGGCAGGTGCTGCTGCAAAAAAGATTCCCTTGTATAGGCATATTGTGGACCTTGCAGGTGTTGATGAGATGGTCTTGCCAGTGCCTTCATTTAATGTTATAAATGGCGGTAGTCATGCTGGTAATAAGCTTGCTATGCAGGAGTTTATGATATTGCCTGTTGGAGCCAGTAATTTTAGGGAGGCTATGAGGATGGGTGCTGAATGCTATCATAACCTAAAGAAGGTTATCAAGGCAAAGTACGGGCAAGATGCTGTTAATGTAGGTGATGAAGGCGGGTTTGCACCTAACATACAGGATAACAAAGAAGGATTGGAGCTGCTAAAGGAAGCTATTGAGAAAGCCGGCTATACTGGGAAGGTAAGGATAGGTATGGATGTTGCTGCTTCAGAGTTCTTCAAGGATGGGAAATACGACCTTAATTTTAAAGGGGAGGAACCTGATCTGAAGACAGGAGAGGAGATGATCGAGATTTACAAGCAGTTTGCAGAGGAGTATGGTCTTATATCTATCGAGGACCCTTTTGACCAGGACGATTGGGAAACTTATCCCAAATTGACTGCTGCTGTTGGTGAGAAATCGCAGATCGTTGGAGATGATCTTTTAGTTACAAATCCTAAAAGGATAAAGAGAGCTATTGAAGAGAAGACCTGTAATGCCCTGCTTTTGAAGGTTAATCAGATAGGCTCTGTTACAGAAAGCATACAGGCATGCAAGGATTCTCAGGCTGCAGGCTGGGGTGTGATGGTTAGTCATAGAAGCGGGGAGACAGAAGACAATTTCATCGCTGATCTGGTTGTTGGGTTGAAGACAGGACAGATAAAGACAGGCGCTCCATGCAGATCAGAGAGACTTGCCAAGTATAACCAGCTGATGAGGATTGAAGAGGAGCTTGGTAGTGATTGCAGGTATGCTGGTGAGGGTTTCCGTAAGCCGTAATCATTAGAAAGAGGTGTTCTTTGCTATCAGTTTTTGGATTTTAATAGGGAGTTTCATGTAATATTGGGTAAAATGGTACGAATACAAGGTATAACTGGTCTAGTTGCTGCAGATCCTGGAACTTTTGTCTCTCCTCCTTATGATGTTATCCAGCCTGGATCAGAAGTAGAGGATTTATTGAGTCAAAGGCTTAATTCTGCATATCCTTTGATCAGGCTGAATGAGAATTTACCAGGCATATGGGAAGGTACAGATAGGAGGGGGGTCTTGGATAGTTTGGTTACTACTGGGGTTCTAAAAGAGGATGAGACCCCTAGCTATTATGTTTTGGAGCAGGAGTGGGATGGAGGAAAGAGAATTGGTGTTTTAGTTTCAGGAGAGGTAACCGACTATGACAAGGGACAGGTGATCAGGCATGAAAAGACTTTTGATGATAAGGTTGAAGGCAGAGTAGATTTAAGGAAGGAACTTGAGCTTCAGATGGGACCTGTATGGTGTCTTGTTAGGGACGGGCAGAATGATTTTGAAAAACTTCTAGGAGAAATTGTCAGAGAAAATACCCCCGATGCTGATTTTACGTGTGATTTTGAAAGTGCTGTGGTCTCTGAGATGCATGGGATGAGAAATAGGGTTTTTAGGATCCCGGCTTCCAGCGATTATGGGAGGCAGTTGGCTGCAAAATTAAATCCCAGGCCTTTCTATATAGCTGATGGACATCATAGGTATCATGCTTGTTTTAGTACAGGACAGAAACAGTTCTTTGCTTATGTTTGTCCAGAACAGAGTGCACAGATACTAGCATATAATAGGGTTATAAACCCATCTAGGGTTTTTGAGGAGATAAAGTGCAAGTTGGATACTTCTCAAGTAGATCAGTTTAAGACCCCTGAGAAAGGTCATTTTTCAATATATACTAAAGGTGGAATCTATGTTGTCAGGGCTAGTGATTTTTGTGCTGCTGATGACGTTGTTGGTAAACTTGACGTAACTAAGCTAGAGAGGCAGGTATATCCTCATCTTGGACTGGTGCCAGATATGATCTCATTGAGGGCATATCTTGACTATTATCCTGAGACTGCCCTTGATAGGATGAAAGGGCTTGTTGATTCTGGAGCTTATAAGATGGCTGTTGCATTACATCCTGTTAGTGTTAGGGAGTTATTGGATGTAGCTTATAAGGGGTTTATGGATGGAGTTACTGTAATGCCTGAAAAATCAACATATTTCTATCAGAAACTTCCTACAGGTATAGTTATGATGAGGATATGAGTGTTATACTTGGATTGATACTATCCCTTTGTATATAAAAGGAAAGTTTAATAAATGAGTACTTGGGGCTAAAAGACAAATGAAGAAGGTAATACTAATAATAAGGGATGGGTGGGGCTACAGTAAGCAGACTAAGGGAAATGCTATCTTGCAGGCCAGTACACCTAATGATGATAAGTATGAAAAGGATTATCCTCACACGATTCTTGAGTGTAGCGGCAATGCAGTAGGGTTGCCTAAGGGAACTCAGGGAGGATCAGAACCAGGACACCTTACAGTGGGTGCTGGGAGGGTTGTCTGGCAACCATATGAACATATTAACCGGAAGATAAAGGATGGAAGCTTTTATAGCAATAAAGCTTTGATGAAAGCCATAGAAAATTGTAAAAAAAAGGATTCAAAACTCCATCTAATGGGTCTTTTCTCTGATCAGGGCATCCATGGAACTACGGAACATCTTTATGCATTGTTAACGCTGGCAAAGAAGAACGGAATCAAAAAGGTCTTTGTGCATGCCTTCCTTGATGGAAGAGATGTTCCTGTAAAGAGCTCCAAGGAGTTCATAGAGGAGTTCAATAAAAAATCAAAGGAGATCGGTGTTGGTAAGATCGCCAGCATTATAGGGAGGTTTTATGCTATGGATAGGGACTCTAACTGGCATAGGACCGAAAAGGCTTACTTTCTTCTTACAAGGGGATTAGGTGTTGAAGAGATGGAACCGCTTAAAGCTATCAAGCATGCATACGAACGTGGTGAAAAATCCTTAGAGGAAGGAAGAGCAGGAGATACCACTGATTACTATGTCAGGCCTATAGTGATTGTAGATAAAAATGAAGAACCTCTGGCTACAATAAAGGATGGAGATTCTGTTGTCTTCTGGAATTTCAGACCAGACCGTGCAAGACAACTTACATACGCTCTTACAAAGGAGGAGTTTCATGGTTTCAGAAGGATAAGGAGATACGAAATATCTTTTGTATGTATGAGTGACTATGATAAGAACCTTGACCTTCCTGTTGCATTTGAACAGGATGTTGTGCAGAACAACCTTGGTACTATAATATCGGAGAAGGGCCTTAAGCAACTTAGGATTGCTGAGACTGAAAAGTATGCACACGTTACTTTTTTCTTCAATAGCCAGATCGAGAAACCTTATCGTGGAGAAGATAGGGTTATGGTAGATTCCCCAAAGGTTCCATCATATGATAGGAAACCTGAGATGAGCGCATTTGAAATTACAGATAAGGTTATGAAGGAGATTAAAACCAAGAAGTACGACCTTATTATAATTAATTTTGCAAATGGAGATCTTGTCGGTCACTCAGGTCGTCTAGATGCAGGGATCAAAGCATGTGAGGTTGTTGATGAATGCGTTGGGAAGATTGTTGATCTTGGTCTTAAGGATGGATATACTAGTATAATTACAGGAGACCATGGTAATGTTGAGATAATGTTCTACCCTGATGGGGAGGTATGCCCTGCCCATGGTACAAATCCAGTCCCTTTCTGTATAGTTAGTAAAGATGACCAGCTTAGGAAACTGAAACTAAAAAAAGATGGGGGATTGAAGGATGTTGCTCCAACTATCTTGGAGATTATGGGAATAAAGAAACCGAAGGAGATGACTGGAGAGAGCCTTATTGCCTAATTCTCTATATCTGTAGAACTATCTAGACCTATAGAATTCTGCTGCAACCTCTGGCATTACAGAGTTTATGGTGGTGTCGGTGGAGAATTCGAAGCCTGCCCAATTTGCCATTCTGGGAGTTACTTCAATACTCAAATGGAGTTTTCCTTTTTTAGGGGAGTAGTGTATGTAGAAATTATAGGACATATCAATCTCCTTCAGTTTGTCAAGGATATTCTTTAATGTCTCTGCAAGGTCTGAAATCTGGTTGTCGTTTAATTCATCCAATCGTTCTATATGTTCTTTTGGGAAGATCCAGACCTCATAGTTAAACCTGGAAGCATAAGGAGTGAACGCTATGAATGTTCTGTTCTCAAAGCATTTTCTTTTGCTCTTCCTCTCTTTCTTAATTATATCGCAGTAAGGGCACTTCTTGTACTTTTTGATTGCTGTTACTTTTTCTTTTACTGCCGGGGGTATCCATCCAAGGCCGGTTATCTGGACATGGGAGTGTATTATTGAGGTGCCTGCCTTCTCTCCATGATTCTTAAAAACCTGTACATATCTTATGTTCTTTAATTTTTCTAGGCTTTTTATCCTGTCTTTCATGACCCCTATAAGCAGTTTTATGTGTTCTTCATCTGTGTCCCATAATTGTACGCTGTGCTTATTCGTATCTGCGATGACCTCATGTTTTCCATAACCTGAGGAGTGGGTGAAGAACCTGTTTTTGGTAATCAACTTAGGGGAGCCTTTCTGCTCTACAAAAGGAAATTTGTTTGGAAACCACCTTAGAATCCACTTATTGTTTTTTTCAACCCTGCCTATCTCTGGAGGCGTCAATGCCTCATTTCCTGGACAGAAGACGCATACCTTGGGTTCTATCCTATGATGTTTCTGTTTGAACTGTTTTGGTCGCTTACCTCTAACAGAAGCAGCAATAACCCACCTGTCTAAGATATAGTCTTTTCTTAGTTCTAGCATATCTAGATTTTTGATTTAAATATATTTAAATGTTATGTTTTGGCATTATTTTTTTGCTATCACCTTTAACTAGATACACATATGAATGATTAAACGTCGCAAAAAACAACAATAAAGGCAGCAGACGGCCATTTTTTGCCAAGCAAAAAATGTCCTACGAGGCACCCCGAAGGGGGCAACCCCCTCCTCGTCTGTACCATTGTTGTTTTTTGCTCTTTCAGAATTACTTTATTGAAAATGTCTAGTAGTTTTGTGATAACAGATTTTGGCATTATTTTAGAAATCTTTATAATAATTGGTTTGTTCTTTTTTATGATGAAACTGGATTCTATAAGGGAAGATATACCTGCTGAACTATATAAGATACTTGGAAGAGAGGTTAAGGAGCTGAGGCCTGCTCAGGAAAAGGCTGTCAAGAGCGGTTTGCTGGAAGGTAGGAATCTACTGGTATGCACCCCTACTGCTTCTGGTAAGACACTCATTGCAGAATTGGCTGGTATAAAGAATATCTTTGATGGCAAGGGGAAGATGGTCTATATTGTACCTTTGAAGGCCCTTGCATCGGAGAAGTATAAGGATTTTAAGAAAAGGTATCCTGGTATGAGGGTTGCTTTGTCTATAGGTGATCTTGATTCTTCTGACCCTTATCTTGCTGATTATGATATTATCATAACAGTTGCAGAGAAGCTGGATTCGCTTATCAGGCATAGTTGTCCATGGTTGAGTTCTGTTGCGACTGTGGTTGTAGATGAGATTCATCTGCTAAATGATGTCAGCAGAGGCCCTACTGTTGAGATACTGATCACTATCCTGAAGAAACTTCTGAAGAATATGCAGCTGATTGCACTTTCTGCAACCATAGGGAATCCAGAAGAGCTGGCTGAATGGCTTGGTGCGGATTTGGTAGTTGATGACTGGAGGCCTGTAAGATTGCATAAAGGAATATATCTCGATGATGAGATAGAGTTCTATTGAATGGTTGCTAATATATCGGGGTCTACAATTAGAATCAGTGATACTATCCCAACCCCTATTATAAGGAAAAGTATTATAGGTATAAGGATCACAAATACTGTTTTTACCCTAGAAAGTTTATAGATATGCATTATAGCAACGTAGTTTACTATGATGCTCCAGATGGATACAACTATAGTTACTATGACCTTTATCGGAGGGATAATATTTAGTATGCTGATCCAATTCAATATGCTTGCATGGGTTAACACCCTATAGAGGCCAATAAACTCCTCCTTTCCACCGAAAAGCGTTGCTATCAAGTGGAGGATCCCAATCCCTATGAAAGAAGTGATAAGCACCATTATTGGGGTTACTGTAATAAGCACTATGTCTTTTTCAGCAATCCCTGATATGATCCCACCTATTATGAGAATTAGTATTCCGGCTGTTGTGGATTTGTGGTCTTTGGCTACCTTTTCTACTACTTTGGTGTCAAGCTTGATAATCTCTATTGCTCTTTTGATGGATTCTGTGAATTTCATTTTTATACTTTTAGCCTATGCTATCTCCAAACTTTCCATAACAACTGAGGTGTCGAACTCTTTTATGTCTTCGTATTCCTGTCCAGTCCCGATATAGATGATCGGTTTTTTAGTTACATAGGAGACAGAGATCGCTGCCCCTCCTTTCTCATCAATATCTGCCTTGGATAGTATTATCCCGTCTATCCCGATAGCTTCGTTGAACTTTTTTGCCTGTTCGACACAGTCGTTGCCTGTAATTGACTCACCTACAAAGATCTTCAGATCTGGTTTTGCAACCCTTACGATCTTCTTCATTTCATCCTGTAGGTTTACATTTGAGTGTATCCTTCCGGCTGTGTCTATAAGGACAATGTCAAATGATTTTGATTCTGCATATTTTACTGCATCAAATGCAACTGCGGCAGGATCTGACCCATAATCATGTTTTATCAGTTTAACCCCCAGCTTGTCAGCATGCAGCTGCAATTGTTCTATAGAAGCTGCCCTGAAGGTATCTGCGGCAGCCAATACGACTGTCAGTTTGTTCTTCTGAAATAATCTTGCTACCTTTGCAATAGTAGTTGTCTTTCCAGAGCCGTTAATCCCTACAAAACATATTACGTAAGGTTTTTTATCTTTTATCCTGCTCAACAGGCTATAGGAATCAACACTTAATAACTGCTCTATAGAATCTGTCAATGTTTTTGAGATCGTTTCTTCTATCTTCCCTCTCGGAAGAGGTTTTTCTACTATCTCCTGGGTTAGGTCGTCCTTTATCTTCTCTATTACCTCAACAGCCACATTGTTCTCCAGTAGGGCAATCTCTAAGTCCCAAAAAATCTTTTCAAACTGGTCCTTGCTTATCTTCTTTGTTGATATCTTCTCCTTGATTGTTCCAAAGAATCCCTTCTTATCTTTTTCTGTCTCTTTTTCTTTAGGACCTTCAATATCTTCTTCAATCTTTTTTATCTCTTCCTTCTTTTCCTTTCTTTCATTAAGCTCCTGGATTTTTGGAGTTTCTTTTTTCTTTATCTTTTCTTTTACTTTCTCTTCCTTCTTTTCCAGTTTTTCTTTTTCCTGGACTATCTCCTGTTTTTTCTGGTATTCCTTGACCTCGTCTTTGATTTTAACTTTCTGCTCAACTGCTTCTTCCTCGTTTATCTCTTCCTCTTTTTTTGTGAAGGTCTGCTTAATCTTGGAAAAAAATCCTTTTTTCTGCGGCTCCTCTGTGTTTTCTTCAACTGGTTTTTCTACTACGGTTTCTTCTTCAGCACCTTCTTCCTCAATCTTGCTAGAAATATTCTTTATCCCTTTCTTTAACTTTTCTTTTAAGAATTTGAACATTTTATTGAATTTTAGATGCCATCTCTTTGAGCTCTTGTTCTATCCCTGAAGCATGTATGGCCAGTTTCTGCATCTGCATGTTTACCTTTTCATGCAGACCTTTCAACTCCTCTATCTGTTTCTCCATGAGTTCTTTTGTTGAATCGATGTCTTTCTCCACAACAGTATCTGATCCTACATTAACCAGGAAACTACTGTTTTCTGATAATTCTGCCTTTGCGAATACTCCTGAGCTTATGGGGACCAAGATCTCCTTTCCTTTTTCTGTCTTCTTGAAGTCTTCCAGGCTCTGGTTAGCATTTATGAGTTCCATGAGCTGCTGTT
The DNA here is from genome assembly GCA_028279655.1 of Candidatus Nanoarchaeia archaeon. GTDB lineage: Archaea > Nanobdellota > Nanobdellia > Woesearchaeales > JACPBV01 > JAHWHQ01. The sequence continues at coordinate 118,339 of JANQNH010000001.1, forward strand.
CTACTGCCTGGCCCTGCTTGTGGATCTCTTTCATCTGCTCCTCTATCATCTTCATCTCCATGTATTTTTCCTGCAATTCCTGTTCTTCTTTTTTCATAATATCATCCTTTCTTCCTTTTTTGCTCTATTTTCTTATAAATATCATCAAACAGCACCCCCATTGGGGTACCTTCATATATCCTTGTTATTGAGTCAGCGAGCAGTTTTGCCAGGGATATAACCTTTAGATTGTGGAATCTCTTGTCTTCTGGAATAGCTATTGTGTTCGTTACAATAACTTCTTTTATTGAATCATCCTGCAACCTTTCTACAGCTGGACCTGAGAACAAGGCATGGGTGGCTGTTATGTAGATATCTTTAGCTCCTTTTTCCTTCAGTGCTTTGGCTGCACCGGTTATTGTACCTGCGCTGTCGATTATATCGTCAGTTATTATGGCATTCCTGTCTTTCACCTTTCCTATTATGTTCATTATCTCTGCTACGCCATGCTCTGGTCTTCGTTTGTCTATTATCGCAATATTCGTGTCCAATATCTTTGCAAGCCTTCTGGCTCTTCTTGCGCCGCCTACATCTGGTGAAACTACCACAAGGTCCTTAAGCTTCTTATCCAGTATATAGTTGGATACAAGGGATATTGCCTCAAGGTTGTCGACAGGGATGTTGAAGAAGCCCTGTATCTGATCTATATGAAGGTCAAAGGTTACTACCCTGTCTGCGCCTGCTGTCTCTATAAGGTTGGCTACTACCTTTGCTGATATTGGTTCACGAGGAAGGTTCTTCCTGTCCTGCCTGGAATATCCATAGTAGGGTATGATAACGTTTATCTCTTTTGCGGATGCTCTTTTACAGGCATCTATAATAAGCAGCAGCTCGATCAGCTTGTCGTTGACAGGAGGAGAGGTAGGCTGGATTATGAATACGATTGATCCTCTGACGCTCTTTTCTATATGGACATATGTTTCCCCGTCATTGAAGCTCTTGATCTCTATAGGTGTCAATTCTGTCTTAAGATGTGAAGAGATCTCTTTAGCTAACTCTATGTTAGAGCTTCCAGCTATCAGACTTATCTTCTTTGACACGATACCACCTAATGCTTATAGAATTATTTGGGGTTTAAAAATGTTATGGTTACCAGGAGGGGGATTCAGATTCTTGGATCTCTGCCAGAACATCCTCGTCTTTTTCAAGGCCATAGGATATCTTAAGGTTTCTTATCCCTTCTCTTTTTAGGACTTCTCTATCCAATTCACAACAAGGTTGTTTTGAAAAATCTAGCTGGAGCATGCCCAGCTTGTTGTAATTCGACGCATTGCCACACATTTTCATCCCAACTAGTTTCTTTGCACTCTCTATTGCTTCCCTGTACCAATCAGCTTGCGCTCTTGGATCTATTGTTTCCTCAGCGAATTCAGATTGTATGTCTACTATCAATTCTTGGGTGTCTTTTTCTCTACTTCTATTTTGAGCTTCTTTTAGGTGATCTAGTGAAGCCATGTAATCAACTTCTCTTTCTCCCCAACCCGAATTTTTTCCTTTAACATAGTATGCCAATCCAAGATAATGCTGTGTTCCCCTGTAGTCATAGTTTAGCTTTATTGTCTCTTCTAATTCATGTATTGCTTCATTTGCTAGCTGGATTTTTCTGAATGGTTCTCTTTCATAATCTGAATGTTTTGCTTTTACAATACCAATAGCTTGTAGATCTTTTGCCATTCCCCTATATGCTACTGCTATATCTAATAAATATTCCTGCACTTTATAGAAGAAACTTTTGCCTAATACGTATGTTTTGCCGCTCCTGTTTGTAACTGCTTGATCTGCATAATCTTCAAGACTTCCTACGTAGGCAGCAGTACTCCAACACTTCTCAGCCAGGTCATTTACGCTTCCTTGATTCACTGGATTTTCTAGTCTTTCCCAGATTGGGTTGCCTGATTGGACAACAGAATCGGTGCTTAATTCAATCTTTGAATCTTTTTTTAGTGTTTTTAATGCTTCTTTTTCTTTTTTTAGTCTATTAGTATCATTACCATTGCCTCTAAATGCTTCTATAACCCTTAGCAACCCAACAGAAGCTCTTTGGAACTCTAGCGGTCCAACCACCTTAACTACATCGCGCCTGCTTCTTACAATATCTACCAGGCAGGGCATAGAATTAGATATACTCTCTTGTAACCCTACGATTGCATTTATCGTTATCTGTGGAGCTGTCATCTTTCTAGAGGAAATAACTCCCTTATTAAAACCTTTAGGTTATTCCAAGCTCCTTATTGACCTCTTCACTTGTCTTCTTTAGGATAATATCGATCTCTCCAAAGTGCTGTTGCTGGAAGATGTCTATCTTTCTCTGGTTTGTGAGGTGCAAAAGGGGAACGAATGTATATATCTTATCTTCTCTGGTGGCTTCTTCAGGGATCAGTTTTGAGAATTTCAATGAGTTTTTCTTGTTCTCCCAGAAGAAGGCCTTTATCTTCCCGTATATCTCTTTAATTACGTCAGATATGTCTCTTTTCTTCTCTGGGATCTCTACGTTCATGGGAGGAATGCTTTTGAGAACCCTTCTTCTCTTGACTTCCAGTGCTCTTTCAAGGGCACCCATGAGGTCATAGATAGATACCTTTCTCTTTCTTGGCTGAGGGGTCCTTGGTATAAGGTTCTTTGGTATATCTTCCTGTTTTCTAGGCTCCAGGTCTTCTTCAAAGTCAAGAAGTTCTTCCTGATCCTGTTCCTGGATAAGCCTGTCTAGGTATTCAATATCTTCTCCTACAAGCTTGTTTGACTTTATCTTGAGCAGGATTGCTGCAGCCAATAATACTTTCCCAGATAACCTGAAGTCCAGTTCTTTCAGCTTTTTTATTGTCTCTATGTATTTCTTTGTAAGTTCAGATACGTTTACATCCCATGGATTCATATCTTCTGATTTAACAAGCTCCTGCATAATTGACTGCCAGGTCACTTCGTCTTTTTCAAATAGAAGCTCAAAGATCTGCTCGTGAGGTTGTTTGTCTGGATTATTTGTCAGTATCTGTTCCATAGGGTAATACTAGAGGTATCAAATATAAAAAGCTTTTTATATAGTAATTGAATTTCTTACTGCTAAGGGCCCATGGTCTAGTGGTTATGACAACACCCTTACAAGGTGTAGATCCCCAGTTCGATTGAGTGAAGGTCAAAGCTTCGCTTTGAAAGCCTGGGTGGGCCCATTATTTTTAATGCGGAAGTGATCTAATTGCTCTAAGGGTTTCACCCGATAGACCCCTGTGTACAATTAGTCCTATTTCGCTTCGCTAAATAGGACGAATGGGCCTGTACTATTCATATGCGCCGGTGATCTAATGGCTATGATAGGACGTTGCCAATATAAAAGCAAAGACGTTCTTATCCGAGTTCAAATCTCGGCCGGCGCATGTCTTTTCTTTGTATCAGTTAGATCTTGCCTGTACAATCATGGCTTTTTTGCTGGGCTGTTAGGTTAACGAGGCCTAACATCTTACTGAAAAGATAGATTTATAAATGGATAATGAATCTTGTGTTTTGAGATATACCTTACTACTCTTACTAGAGGACGGTTCTCAATTTTTTTAAAAAAGAAAACCTAAGAGAGAGCACTATGAGATATATGAATTATGTGGCTAACAAGCTATGCAGGACAGCTGAATTTCAGGTACCTAGCGTAGAGGATGCTATAGCTATAGCTTTAGATAGAATGCCAGGGAGCTTTAGGCAAAGGTTTCTAGGGGATTATAGATTGAGATCACAGGTATTGTCTGAGGTACTCACTATGGAAAGCGTTAGGCAGGCTGCAATGATAATACCTGAGTTGGTTGAAGTTATCAATATTCCTGAGGGTTTTGAAACAACAAATTACATATTTAGAGGGAGCTCTTACGGAAATTCTGTTGCTATAAGGAAAGACACTGGAAAAGAAGCTGCTGAGATCGACGGCCTTATTGCGATCGGTAAGACAAAGCATCTTGGTAGAAGATGTATGGACTGGAGCCCATATATCGTAGAGGTTAAGATGTCAAGGTATGGTTACTTGAGCCATTCTGAAGAGACTGATGGTGCTTGGACTGATTTGACCCATATTGTTAAGCATCCTAGGTCTATCAAGGCCATAGATCCTGTATTGGAGCTTTTCCAGGAGATGTATGATCGAGGAGAGATATCTAATCGTCCCAGAAAGGTTGGTGTTATTGTTGCTATGCCTAAGGATCAGTATAACCTCGCAGTTGGAGGCAATCAGCATAGGTTCTGGAAGCAGGGAGGACATATAATCAGGATACCATTTGATCTAGGCATTTATACCCATCTTATGCAATCGTTGGACGAATCACTTGACTAATATGTAGCATAAATATACGGATTAAGACAACAATAAAGTTTATAAACAAATTAATTTCTCTAACCTATTAATGGGCCCATAGCTCAGTCTGGGGTGAGGTTGTGGGTTTGCTCGCACACTCGCGGACAATTAGAGCGCCGGTCTTATATGGCCACGTTCTACGCAAATCCGGTCTTAGAAAGCCGGAGGTCGGGGGTTCAAATCCCCTTGGGCCCACTTTTTTATGATAATAAAAAAACAGCTTCTAAAATATAAGAAACGAGAGAATGTTTTTAGGCAGATAGCTGAAGAGAAGCCATACCTTATCTTTCCCTTTAATGTTAGGAAATTTCATGGTGAGGCTGAGAGAATCCTAAATAAGGAAATACCTCTTGATTATGTTAAGGATTGGTTGAGGGGCTATCGATGCAGGAAAGGACTGAAGAAGCAGTAAAGTTTTTATAAATAAATGTATTACTTTTATAAGAGTTAAAATGGAGAATAAATCCATATGTCCTATTTGTGGGAAGAAAGCAAGGAAAGAAGAGTTGGATAGTGTATGTCATGGACAGGGAAATGACTGGGCTGTAGAGTGCTTTTGTAAGAAATGTGATAAGAAGTTGCCTTAATTATACTTACTCTAAATAGATATATTTTTAAACCCAGCCTTATTTTTTAAGTCTTATGCCCCCATGGTGTAGTCCGGCCAATCATTTAGCCTTTTCGTGATGAAAGCGTTTTTCGATTTCATCGAAAACAGGCTAGGACGTGGGTTCGAATCCCGCTGGGGGCATTTTCTGTTTTTTCAGTACGAATCCAAAGAACAAATAAAAAGGGCAAAAGAGAAAACTTCACTAGAAAGAGTTGAAAAATACCTAAGCAGACTCTATAGTTCTGAGTTATATCAGTATTTATTTATAATTCCTGAAAAATATATCATTTATTGTTCTCACTCAAAAGAGGTAATTTTATAAATTAATTCGTACTTTTAAGGAGAAGAATGTTAAAAAGGAAGGCTAATCCATTTACATGGGTAACATCCATAGAAATTAGGCCAGATTTCCATGATTTTGAACTTAAAGGTATGCCCTGGCCAGATTCTCATTTGCATCATCCAAATATATACCTTTCTCAAGGAGGAGATGGCTATCCAATACCTGCGCTTAAACCACCGATAACACTAGATACAAATGCCCCTTTCAACTTACTCTACGGAAGAATTGGCTGCGGAAAGAGTACGCTACTTACAAAATTACAGGCCCGAGAAGGATTAGGAATCCATGGGGGAAACATGTTTAAACTCAGATGGGATCAGGGTGACGAACCTACTTTTATGGGAGTCAAAGGATCAAGTCAAGAAAAGGCTTTTCTACGTCATTATGGGTATTACAGGTGGGGTGAACAATTAAAAGATAGAATGAAAGATGCAACTCGTTCAAGTGGAGAGCATATAATTGAACAATTGGGTGGGTGGATCCGTAAGAGTGGTACAATTGGACGAAGATGTATTGCAGTTATGGATCAACCTGAAGACTACCTTGACTTGCATAGACTCCCTTCTGCAATAGACTTAGTCAGGAAATACAATGAGGAGTTAGGAATTCAGTTCTTCATAGCAACTAATCATCCTGCATTCCTAAAATTGCCAAATGCAAAAGTTATAAATTTCCTAAAAAATACTGATAGAAGTCCAGAGGCTAAAGCAGAGTGTATTCCCGCAAACGAATTCAGTCTTGAGGACTACATTAAACCCCTGAGAATAACACCGGATCTAAAGCCCGAAAAGGCAGAATATTTAAGACATTCCAGAATTATATCTTTAGCTACACTAGGTGATTTTTATCATTATACATACACTGGTCCTATCCATGAAAGTTTCAATGGGATTCAGAGAATTGACCAATGTTTAGATGGTTATGATATTAATTCCTATGAAATGAGCAAGGTGTATAACACAGATGCAAATATTGTAGTAATAGTGGGGGACAATGGTTCAGGAAAGAGTTCACTAGTACGCAAACTTTTTGGACAGCTTACATTAGGAAGAAACGTTAATACCGGTAAGTATCTCATGATAGACCATGTAGGGCAAGTCCCATACATAGAATATATCTTAGATGTGGAGCAACCAGAACCATATGTTAAGCTTTTTACAAAATATGATGCAAGAAAAGAAGAACTCTCAAGACTCTCTAGGGGCGAGTTCAGATGGCATATTCTTAATGAAGCCTTAGATGACAGCAGGGAATATCCTGATAACGCTATCCTAGTACTAGACCAACCTGAGGACGGTTTGGACTTTACCAAAATTCCCAGCTTAGTAGAGAAGGCATACAGCTATGCTATGAGACATAATAGACAGATTTTCATTGTAACACACGAGCCGGCATTCTTAAAACTAGATGGAATTGTAATCAACCTATATAAACATCAGATCCTTAATCCAAGAGGGATTGCTCAAAGTATGAGAACCAAAGAATTTAATACTCTGACTTATATGGGCCACAGCTAATTTTAAAGTCTTCATTTAAACTGGAGTTTGAAAGAATTATAGGATATCTAAATCAATGCTTTTAAGATGGGTTCAAATTCCTCCGGGGGCATTTATATCTTCTAATTACAGAAACTCTTTTAAATAGATTTATCTGTATCTTTGGATATGAAGAAGAATCCTGTTGTTAAGGAAATAAAGAAAGACGTTAAGAAAGCCAAGAAAGAAGTGACCAAAACAATAGAGAGAAACTGGAAAAAGATAATCCTCATAACTCTTCTGGTGGTATTGATCTTTTCTTTTTTGCTGTTTATAACAGGTCTTAGGATAAGGTTCGCTTTCGGTGATGCCTTGATAGTTAACCTTCAGCCTTCTGAGAAATCCTTTAATGTAGGAAACAGGCAAAGCCAGAATATTACCTTCCTGATATCATCGGATAACAGTCGATTTTGTACTGCCAGCTGCACCTATGTGTTCTATGACCGGAGCGAGGAGAAGACGCTTCATGAAGGGAGTATACTTCTTAAACGCGAGACTATAGAGGGAAAGACTTACCAGATAGATCCTCCTGCACACGGGAGTGGCCAAAAGATCTTTAATTTCGATATTCAATGTTCTAATCTTAAGTCCTTTTTATGCAGTACAAAGAGCCCTGTCAAGAGAAAATCTTCTTTTATAACCCTCAATTATCAACTTACTGAAGAAGAGACGGTTTTGAAAAGTGAACTTGGGAATTCGGTAAGAGAGAATATGATCCTTTTGAACAATGCCAGCAGCAACCTTCAGAAGGCGTATTCTTTGCTTGTTTCTGATTTTATTGGAAAGGAGATGCTGTTTAGTCAGTATTATGATATTGACAGTTCCCTGGATGCTGACCTTAAGAGGACAGATACTGTTCTTGACCTTTGGTCAAAGGAATATTATGTTACAATCAAAGAAGTACATCTTAATGAGTGGGTGAACAGTTCTAGTAAGTCTTCAGAACTTTCTTTGGGCTTATTAAAAGAGGCTGTAGATTCGATCAATAGGCAGATCAAGGTGACTAAGGATTATAATCTTTATAAGGGCCTATTCTTTAATATAAGCGAGACGGCTTTGATCCTTAACTCTTCTGATATAGATTCTGAGCTCTATAAGCTTTATGATGTTATTGTAGGCATATCTGATAATTTTGATTATTACTCTTCTGTAGACCTGTTTGAAGAGGACGTAGGGACTATTTCTGCAGGTGTTGTTGAATTTAATAGAAAGGTTCAGGAAAATTATACTATTGTCCTTTCAGATGGAAATTCTCTGTCTGATATGGAGTTTACAAAAAAATGCATCATAGGATATTGCGAAAACACTACTGGAGATGCCTGCAGGGACATTTGGAAGATATCTACGGAATATCTGAATTCTACTTTTCATCTGCCCAGTAATTTTACACCCTCGAACGATTATCTGGTCATGGGCAATGTAACTAAGATCCTTGTTTCTTCCAATACTACCGAGCATTATGATAGATACTGTAGATTTAGCGGGGCCCTTCCTTTATTTGTCCCAGATATTGAACAGATAGATTCTCCTAATCTTAATATTACTACCACAAGGGCCTTGACCAATGAACTTACGGAAAATCCTCCTTTGTGCTGTGTTTATGGTAAATGTCTGCCTTGTTGTCAGGATGAGGGGTGCAGGAAAGATCCTAGCCTATATCCCCTTATACTTATCCATGGACATTCTTTAGTCAGGCAAAAAACTGCAGAACCTTCTCTAGATGTATTGAATAAGATCCAATATCAACTGCAGGATGATGGCTATATCAATACAGGAACAATCAGGTTTGATTTTGATCCTGAAGAATATATCGGAGATTGGGGGCTTTCAAATTCGCCTGTTGTCGTTAAGGCAAGCTATTATTATGATTATTTTTATTCTCTTGGCAGGTATATTTATCTAACAAGGAACAGCGATAATCTTGATACTTATGCTATTAGGCTGAAGGATATTGTGGACCTGATAAAGTCCAAGACAGGAAAACCTAAAGTAAATATAATCGCTCACTCTATGGGCGGTCTGGTTGCGAGGAGATATCTTCAGGTTTTTGGGGATACTTCAGTAGACAAGGCAATCCTTATCGGGACACCCAACAAAGGTATTGATGGCTCTGTAAAAAAATATTGTAATGTTTTTGGAGAGAAGAGAGAATGCGAGGACATGTATGTTGACAGTATCCTGATGAAGAAGTTAAATGACCCTTACTATAGACCAGGATCTGTTAAGATCTATACTATTTCCGGAAAGGGATGCGATACTGACGGGAAGGATGGTGATGGTGTTGTGGTTCTAGAGAATTCCTTGCTCCCATACGCTACTTCTTATTTTGTTGAAGGTGTCTGTGAAGACCTCTTTAAGGCAGAGCTGCATAACGACCTTACTGATATCGATAAGTACCCTTTGGTCTATGATAATATCAAGGAGATATTAGGGGAAGATTAGTCATACTCTTCCTTATCTGGTTCAATCCCTATCCTCTCCCACCTCCTTTGCTTCATGCATTCTGTCCTGCCGCAGGTTACCATCCTGTGGAACTGTGCAGGGAAATCTATGTCACTGAATTTCTCTCCACAGTATTGGCATATTTTGGTTTTCATTTTTCCCTAAATTCCAACATCTTATCTGTTGGATGACCAAGGTCATAGTATCGTTTAAAGAAGTCTTCATAATCCTCATCCATAGGCTTATCAAATTCTATCATCAGTACACCTCTTTGAATGGTCTTGTCTTGTTGTTCTCCTCTGTATCACAGTTGATGAAAAACCAATATGCCTCTTCTTCTTCCATGTCTTTCACCTCTTTTATTCATCCAAATGGGCAAACCTCTCTTCTGGCTCCATCTCTCTTTCGCATCTCCTGCATAGGTAAGGATCGTTATGTGAACTCTTTGTTATATTTAATCCGCATCTTAGACATCTTATCCTTTTCATATCCTTCACCTCCTTTTTCTTCCTGTAGATAGAGCCGCATCTTGGACATTCATATCCATAACCGTCAAAGCTCATCTCAGTCCTGCAGTTATAGCAAAATACAAAGTCCTGTTTGTTCTTGAAGATGAACTTGTTTTCCATCACTTCTGTCATTTTTATGCTATTCTCTCATAATTCATGCCGCATAATGGGCATGCAAATGAATTTCCACGTGTGCATCTCATTTCTGTCATGCATCCTCCGCAATACAAAATGGCTGGAACCTTTTCCAGGATAATCTGTTCACCTCCAGGCATTGTTTCTATCATCTTTCTACACCTTATTCCCACAATATATTATATAGTCGAAAGATTTATATATAACCTTGGCATATACTATATATACTATATATGTTGATTTTGGGGTATATGGTTTTATATATAATATTTAGAATATTAATAAAAACCGATGGGGTGGTTCAAATTAATATGAGGAAATTAATTGGTTTTGGGAAGAATTCTTTTGTGGTGTCTATTCCAAAGTTATGGGTGGATAAGAATAAGCTAAAGAAAGGGGATTTGATTTCCCTCGAAGAGGGCAAGGAGGGATTACTCTTAAAAACCTTGTCCAGCGAGGAAAGGAGGGCTGATCCTAGCAGGAAGATCATTGGAGCAGACAATAAGGATCTTAGGCAGTTGAGGACAGAGATAGTCTCAGCTTATCTGAATAATTATGATATCATAGAGGTTTCATCTAAGGAATTGAAGACGAATGCTCCTCAGGTAAGGGCTATGCTTCGTGATCTTGCTGGGCTTGAGATCATCAACCAGAGTTCAACAAGGATAGTAGCAAAGGACCTTATCAATATCAATGAGATCTCTATAACTACCCTGATCCGAAGGATGGATAATATCGCAAGATCCATGATGGGGGATGCTGCGGATTGTTTTGATGGAAAGGGAGATGCAGACACTATTGCACATATCGATGAGGAGGTAAACAGACTACATTTCCTTACCTATAGGGTTATTCGTGGTGGCCTTAATGATGTTCGAATGGCTAACTCCCTTGGGATGAGTGCCCTTAAGCTGCATTCGGCTCATACGGTTACAAAGAGGATCGAGAGGATAGCTGATAATACCAAAAGGTTGTGCAAATATCTGAAACAGACAAAATTAGATGATAAGTGGTCTAAGGAACTAAAGAAGGTATTCCAGAATATAAGGGATGCCTATGCTGATGTCATGAAAGCATATTATACGAATGATGAAGGTATTGCTCTAGAGATAGAGGGGAACATAAGTGCGAAACTGGATATGTGCGATAGCTTCTTTTCTAAGCATAATCACAAAGGACTGAAGTACAAGAACGGTAATAAGGAAGGGGTCTGTGGATTTAGGGCTGCCTGCGGGGCAACTACCAAGGTTCTTGAGAATATGAAGGAGATGGTATCTGGAATCAAGTATATCGCAAGGACCCTTATCGGTGGGGGTTAAGAAACCTAATAGCCCTCAAAGACTATCTTCTTTCCTTCCTTTATTAATACGGTGTCTTTTCCTTTTTTCACTTCGCCTATTATTTGAGCTTTGTCTTTGTATTTTTCTGCTATCGATATCGCTCTGTCTGCCTCTTTTTTATCTACGATCAGGAAGAATCCCATACCCATGTTGAATTTTCTGTACATCTGCTCATCTGTGAAGTTTGACTCTTTCTTTGTTAACCCAAATATTGGCTGAGGTGTAATCGGGTTGTTCACCTCAAAATTAAATCCTTTTATCCTGTTAAGGTTCTTAAGGCCGTAGCCTGTGTTGTTGATGCCGAATGCCCCTATCTCTTTTGCGATTGCAGCAACTGTCTTTGAGTATATCTTTGTAGGCTCCAGTAATGTCTCTCCTATTGTTGAGTTCTCGAACCTATCGTCCAGCTTGAACCTTCCTTTGTAGTTTCTCTTAAAGTTTTCTCTTGTCTCAAAATCCCCCTTAAGCAGTCTTAACCTTAAATCAGTATAACCGTTCGAGTGAGGGCCTGAGCTCTTTAAAGCTATGATCTTATCTCCAACTTTAACCTCATTATGGATGTCCTGTTTTTTTATGAATCCAATCATGCCCCCTGCTATATCAAATCCCATACCAGGCCTTAATCCGGTTATCAATTCGTCTACAGATGCTGTTTCTCCTTTTCCTATGTTTACATGGATGTCGTTTCTTAGGATGTCTCCTACTTCTGATGCCTCTAGGCCTTTTACAATCCCCTTCATGAGTTCTCCTGTAAGTCCTTTTTCCTGGAATCTGTCCTGAACTGCAAAATAGTCAATGAACAGGAAAGGAGATACTTTCCCTAGTGTAGCCAGGTCGTTGGAAGACATTGCAACAAGATCTATCCCTACTGTGTCATACTTGTTCATGGCCTCTGCTAATATCAACTTTGTTCCTACACCATCTATTGTGCATGCCATGAGGTGATTTGGAAAGACTTCCTTGTTCTCATACAACTCAGCGAACATGCCTTCAGAGATTGAGCTCATATTTTTCTTCAATCCTATTGGTATTGCTTTTTTTATTGCAGAAACAGCCTTTGCCTCTCTTTTTTGGTAGTCGGTTTTGTCCATATCACTATAGAATTTTATCTTGTTTATAAAATTATTGAATTTTTAGGGTTGGGATTTAAAAAATTGTATCTATGTGATCTTCAGTTCCTTTTTCCAGAAGCGGCAGATCTTCTCAACCTTTTTTGAAGCGATCCCTACGTACTCTTCTGGGTCTTTTAGGATCTTGATCTGGTTTTGAGTGAACTTCTCTATGTATCTTTTTAGGTCCTCATCCTTGAACAATAATTCTCTGAAAGGTTTTCCTGTCTGCTGTGACTTAAGGGTTAGTTCCCTTACATACTCGTGGGCATCAGGGTGGTTATGGGCTGCCAATAGGATATATGCTGGCTCTGCGGTTATCATCTCCTTGTTCTGGTTGAAGTTTTTCCTCAGATTGTTTTTATCAACCACTAATTTGGACATTACCCTGTTCATCCTGGTAATTGATGTATATAATCCAGCTAGGATTTCAGGTACGAATCTTGATGTTGCTGAGTTTGTAAGGTCTCTCTGATGTTCACATATCTGGTCCATGTATAATGTATTCATCCTCGGCATGAAGGCTTTCCACATGGATTTAACGTTTTCAAAATTGATAGGGTTTCTTTTATGCGGCATTGTCGATGAACCTACCTGTTTTTTTCCGAACGCTTCTGCTACTTCTGCTATCTCGCTTCTTTGGAGATTCCTCATGTCATCTGCAAGGTTTGCCAAGACTCCAAAACAGGAGGTGATTGAATGAATGAAGTCAGCCATGTATTCAGCTTCTACAACCTGGGTTGAGATAGGGGATGGCTTTAGCTTAAGCTCCTTAAGGACATCTTTTTCAAAGGATTCAGGATCCTGAAAGAACAGGGAAGAGGCATTATAGGCTCCTACGGCTCCTGCAATCTTTCCCCTTAGGTTATTAGAGGTCTTTTGTATTGCCTTTATCCTTGTTCCTATCCTAGATACATACTGGCTGATTGCGAATCCGAAGGTTATTGGCTCTGCGTGCTGGCCATGGGTCCTTCCTATCTGCAGGGTTTCTTTTTCCCTTAAGGAAAGGTAGATCAGGGTCCTTTCTAGGTTTATCAGTGTTGGTAATAACACCTGGTTTGAGAAATCCTTGAATCTAGCAGCATCTGCTGTGCAGATTATATCATGAGAGGTTGTGGTAAAGTGAACGTACGGTTTTGCCTGTTCTGTAACTTTTTCCCTTATTGAGTTAGCCAGTGCTCTGATGTTATGTTTAATCCTGTCTTCTTCAAGGTAAACTTCCTGAGCTGTTACCTGTCTCGTAGCATTTTCTACTTCCTGGGCTATTGCTCTGCTACAAACCCCTTTTTTGGCCAAGGTTTTTGTAAGGGCAGCCTCTACTCTTGCCATATATCTTACAGCTCCTTCTTCAGACAGATATGGCTTAAGTTTTTCTTTTGTCTTCTCACTTCTTCCATAATATCTGAAGTCAAGGGGAGATATGTTGTCAAACAACGGGATTGAATCTTCCTTCTCCTGTTTTGTATCCTCTGTATCCATAAGATTTTCAATACTCTTAAGGAGCCTGTTGTTCTTGTTTAACTTTATTATCTTCTTATTCTTCTCTTTTATCTCGTTGACTATGTTATGCTGTTTAAAAAGTTGTATAGTCCCATGCACCTTTGCAGGACTAATCTTAAGTTTATCAGCAATATCCCTAATATGCAAAGACTCTTTCTGTAAAAGGTTGAGAATCTCAATGTTCTTCTTTGTAAATATCTTGTTAAGTTCCATTTTATCACCCTTTTTTTGGTATTTTTCTATTGATAAGTCAGGATACCAACAACATCGGCACCGCAGAGCCGGGGGTATTCCCCCTCGGGGTGGCTCATGGGTGCCTATGTTCTTGGTGGTTTTTTCCATATGAGTCTTATCTAATAAAATGAGTAAATGTTCGTTATTTATAAACTTTTCTGTTGTCTATTATATAGATTGTTTATTTTTTAAGAACGTTTAGAATCTTATTGTGGATCTTGCCGTTAGAAGCCACATAATTTTTTGTTTGGGGAGTCCACCTTTCCCCGTTAAAATCAGTAACAGTTCCGCCTGCTTCCTCAACCAGCAATAGGGCAGCCGAGTGGTCCCAGGGATTGGATCCATGGTCAATATTGATATCAGCCTTGCCTTCTGCAACTAAGATGTTATTGTATACAGCAACCCCAAACACACGAAAACGCCAGAGCATTTTTGCCAGTTCTCCCAGGTTTCTTATCTTTTCTTCTGTGTTCCCCCTAAGCTTTGCGTCATAGATGCACAGGAACCTGGCCGGGTCCTTTTTATTGCTTACCTTTATCCTTTTTCCATTACAAAATGCCCCTTTTCCTTTCCTGGTGTAATATATCCTTTTAAGGACTGGAAGGTAGATTACACCCAATACAACTTCATTCTTGTGTTGTAGTGCGATAGAAACTCCAAACAACGGATTGTCCATGATGAAGTTGTGGGTCCCATCTAACGGATCGATAATCCACTGATATTCAGACTTTTTTTTCATGTTCCCTAGTTCTTCGTCTATAATGTTATGGTCCGGAAATTTGCTTAGAATTATCTTTCTAATGGCTTTAGTGCATTCAACATCAGCATTGGTTACAAAGCTTTCTCCGTCCTTCAACCTTTTCCTGACTTTACTTTCAAAGTATTTAAGCTGTATCCTTCCTGCTTCTTTAGCTGCCTTTATTGCCGTCTCCTTATAGGTATCCTGCATTTTTTAGGTTTTCTTCAATCCTCTCTTTTACATCTCCAACAGTCGCTTTGAATTCATTCCCAGTTATCATCTCATAGAGCTTGATATACCTCTTGCTGAGTTCAGTAACCAGCTCTTCTGGCGCTTCTGGTAACGTCTCATCATTATAGGGATCACAGTGCTCCTTGAACCACAGCCTGAGGAACTCCTTGTCTATGTTCTCTGGTTCTTCTCCCTTAGCAAGCCTGTCTTCATAGGTTTCCTTGATCCAGTACCTCGAGGAGTCTGGGGTGTGTATCTCATCAATCAGGAAGATGTTTCCTTGTTCATCATATCCGAACTCGTATTTTGTGTCAACCAAGATCAACCCGTTCTTTGCTGCTATCTCTGTCCCTCTCTGAAAGAGTTTCAGTGTCTTATCTGAAACTAAGTCCCACTGTTCCTGGGTCATCAGGCCTCTTTTTACGATCTCTTCTGCAGAGATCTTTTCATCATGTTCATCGCTCTTTGTAGTGGGGGTTATTATCGGATTTTCGAACCTTTGATTCTTCTTCAATCCTTCAGGAAGGGTGTTTCCGCAGAAGTTTCTTTCCCCTTTTTCATAGGCGGTCCATGCTGATGTTGATGTAACACCTGTTATATAGCCTCTAATGACAAACTCAACAGGGAAGACCTTTAGTTTTTTGCATACAACCACATTTGGGTCAGGAACATCGATTATATGATTTTGGATTATGTCTTTGGTGTTTTCAAACCAGAAAGCGGATGTCTGGGTGAGGACCTGTCCCTTGAACGGGATGTTTGCCAGGTTCCTGTCAAAGGCCGACTGCCGGTCTGTCGATATAAGGAATACCTTATCTTCTGAGACATATACATCCCTTACCTTGCCCTTGTATTTCTTTCCTAGGTTCTCTAAGTTCGTTTCCTTTAATGTAAAGTTTATCTGTTCTTTTATTTCATTGTCCTGCATTGTTCTCACCTTGTATTTGTTTGTCATTCTCTTTTACCTTATTCTTTAGCTTCTCCCTATGCTCATTTATTTTTATGGAGTATTTACCATCAAAATTCAGGATCTCTATAGCAGATAAAGCGGCATTCTTACCATTGTTAAGTCCTACCCAGAGACCATGATCGGAGTGCTTGAGTACGTTTAGTGCAGCTTCTGCCTTATCGTCGTCCTTGGTAAGGACAGGACAGTATATCACCAATGCGTCCTTTTCTGGGGTTGGTTCATCCAAGGATACGAATTCTATGTTTATAGCGTCTGGTTCTACAGCCTCTGATCTTTTTACTGGGATGTCAAACTCTGTAAATATCTTCTCAGCTTTGCTAAGAGCTTCATTTGGTATCTCGCTAATAAGATTTACAGAAACACGTTTTTTCAGGATTTTTGCGGCATTTCTTACAGCCACCTCTGTCTTTCCTATGCCTACGCTCAGCACCGGAATCCCTGAGGGCATCTGCATTATAGATAGTAACGCATCTAGTCCCTGGTAGGAACCAAGACAAGGTATTCCAATAATCGGTTTTATTGTCTTAGAAGCTATAACTCCCGGCAATGCTGCAGATAATCCTGCACCTGCAATTATAAGGTCATAGTCTCCACTTATAATATGCTCCAGTTCGTCGGGTGTCCTATGTGCAGAGCTTATCCTGAGCTCAGTCTCGATGCCTTCTTTTTTAAGGCCTTTTGTTATCTCTTTATATACCTGTTCGTCTGATTTTGATCCAAAGATTACTAAAATTTTAGACATTATTATCACCCCTGAGAAAAGCTTAAATGCGTTGGTTTAAATATTTTTTGGATTTTAATCAATAGGGGTTTTAGCTTTACTATGGATACATCTTTTATATTACCTTTTTCTTAGATAGGGTACCGGAGCTTTGTGGAAAAAGAAAGTCAATGAACCTTTCTGCTGTTGGCCGAGGTTCGTGATTAGCCAATCCTGGCCTTTCGTTGGCTTCAATAACAACATACTTATTACTTTTTATGTTTGGGACTATCATGTCTATCCCTACCACTGGGATGTTTAGGATTTGAGCAGCTTTTTCAGCTACTTTCATTAAGGCCGGATTTATCTCATCTGTAATGTCGTGCATAGTGCCTCCTGTATGGAGGTTTGCTGATTTCCGGATGGTTATATTAACTCCTTTTCTTAGGACGTCGCTCATTTTTTTCCCTGCATTATGGATACATCTTTTTGTTTCAGTATCGATTGGTATCTTGCTTTCTCCTCCTGTTGCTGCCCTTCTTCTTCTGCTCTGCTTTTCGATCAATTCCTTTATTGTCAGCTTCCCATTACCTACAATCACTGGCGGTTTCTTTACAGAAGCAGCTACTGCTTTGAAATCAATAACAACTATACTTAAATCCTCTCCCTTTATATATTCCTCAACAATGCCCCCGCCAGGATAATCAGATACGAGCTCTATTGCTTTTTTCAGCTCGCTGTTTTTTATATCTACTAAAACTCCTTTTCCTTTCTCCCCTTTTCTTGGCTTTGCCACGAAGCTGTCATATCTCTTGAGGAAACTCTTGATTCTCTTTGATCTTGCTAGAATCTGTTTTGGTACCTTTATATCATTTTTCTTTAAAATTCTGTTTGTGATCCTCTTGTCCGAACACCTGCTCATAGCAATAGCGTTTGTCTGATCAGTAAGCGATTCCTTACATATAATTGTGTTCCCTCCAAAGCTTAAGGAAAAATAGTTGTGGGAAATATCAATTGGGTCTACTCTTATTCCTCTTCTTCTAGCTTCTTCAATTATTATCTTGGAATAAGGATTGAATTTTTTTATCTTTTTTTCTATAATTGGTGTAGAGAATAGTTTTTCATTTACCGAACTTTTATGTTTGACACAAAATGCAGGAACCCTCTTAAAATGCAGTTTTTCATAGAGTTTTATCGCAGGCTTATTGTAGTGCATCACTGAAAGGTCGAGGAAATCTCTTCCTCTTTCCATGAAGTATTCTATCAGAGAGTGTACTAATGCCTCTCCAACGCCAGGAGCTGATGCCTGTGGATCTACAGCTAAACTCCATAGGCTGCACCCATTCTCTGGATCATTGAATGCCAATTTGTGGTCAATTCCTAGTGCTGCTCCGATGATATCTTTTTTCTTTATGTCTTCAATAACAAAGAAATTTATAGTTCTTGAATTTTTATGTTTGATAAGAAAGCTTGGCTTTATTTTTATCATGTTCCTGCTTTCATAGATCCTATTGATCTCCCTTGAGTCCTTTAAAGATCTTGCTTTGCGTATTGTAAACTCCTTCTTTTTTCTGGTCTTTTCATACTCATCAAACCATATCCTATATGTGTGGGAAGGATCTAGGAAAAGATCCTGAGGTGCTTCTGCTATAACTACATGCGGATCCCTTATGTACAAGGCAAGATTCCTCTTCCCTTCTTTCTCATTAGAAATAGTCTTCGCTAGTTTTTTTACCCTCTTGAATGTATGTGCAAATATCAGCTTACCCCAACCACAATCAACTTCAACATCAGGCTTCATAACCTCTGCTTGCTTACCTTTTGGAACTTCCCAGCTCCTTAAGGTTGGAGGTATTGCCCTATCCAATTTTTTTATCTCTTCTTTTTTTCGATTCATATATGGATCATCTTTCCTTTTTGTGGTTTATCCTCATTCTTTTCTTGTTATGTTTTTTACATCCAACTGATACATAAATGTTTCTATTTTTGGCTTTTAGATCACTTCACCGACAACATATATAGATCCTGTTACCAGGATCAGGTCTTCCTTACCAGCCACCTTCTTAGCATGGTAAAGCGCCTTTCTCGTGTCTTCAATAATTATTGGATCCTTAATCTCTCTTGCCAGCAACTTTGGATCCTGGGCTCTTTGGATCTTTGGCCTTACAATTATCGTCCTTTTTGTCAGCGGTACAATCTCTCTTAGAATTTTCTTATGATCCTTGTCCTTCAGAATGCCAACAATCAGGTATATGTGCCTATAGTTCTTCATAATCTTTGAAATCTCCCTCTTTAGAGCCCTTATTGCGTCAAGGTTGTGAGCACAATCAACCAGGATGTTCTCTGCAAGGAACTCCATCCTTCCATGCCAGACAGTATTTAACAACCCTCTTTTTACTGCTCCATGGCTTATATTGGTATTGTAATGTATGTTCATGGCCCTTATACCTTCTAAGGCAACAGATGCATTTTTCAACTGGAACTCTCCTTGTAGTCTTAGCAATGCTTTTATCGGCTTTCCATCCACATATAAGGGAGATGATCTTTTTTCTGCTACTTCCTTTATCACTTTTAGTGCAGCGCCTTCTGCTCCAGTTATAACAGGGATCTTATCCTTAATAATGCCTGCTTTTTCATAAGCTATCTCTTCTATTGTTTCTCCAAGATACTCCTGGTGTTCCAGGCCTATATTTGTTATAATTGATATCATCGGATTTACTACGTTTGTTGCATCCAATCTTCCTCCAAGTCCAACCTCGCAGACCAGATAATCTATCTTTTTCTCATTGAAATACAGAAATGCTATTGCTGTAATAACCTCAAAGAATGTTTGCGATGCAATGTGGGGTTCTACTCTTTTGAACAGTCTTGCGAGGTCCTTTTTTGAGATCTTCTTGTTGTTTATGAGGAAACGTTCCCTGAAATCCTTGAGATGAGGTGATGTGTACATCCCTACCTTGTAATTTGATTCCATCAATATTGAAGACAGCATTGCACATACAGAACCCTTACCATTGGTACCTGCAACATGGATCACCTTAAGGTCCTTTTCTGGATTTTCCAGTTTCTTCAGAAGGAGTTTCATATTCTTAAGGCTTAGATTGAAGTTGCCCTTATTTTCTGAGCCCTTTAGCTTGTATATCTGATTTATAGCCTTATGATAGTTCATAATCATAGATTCTTAGGGTTATTAATAAATCTATTGTAAGGCGAAAGATATAAATAATGATGAACTTTGTAGAATTGAATGGAATTCATAGCTATACTTGCAACAATTATGGGAGTTATATCCTCTCTTAGTTTTTTTCCTCAGACAATCAAGATAATGAGGAGAAAGAGCTCTAAGGATATCTCTTTGATGACTTATGGTATATTGGGGTTTGGGGCTGTGATATGGTTGATCTATGGCATTAGTGTTATGGATATTCCGATAATAGTGAGTTACACTTTAGGGACAATAAGCACCTTTTCTGTAATTATCGCTTACTTAGCCTATAGGTAATTTAATCAACTATTTAGAAAGACTGAGCATTATAATCTGTTATAACAGACTAATGCTTAAACAACCTTACGCCAGAAAAAACCATGGCTATGCCTAATTCATCGCATTTAGCTATTACTTCCTGGTCTTTTTTTGCTCCACCTGGCTGGATTATTGACTTTATGCCTGCTTCTGCTGCTGCCTCTACTGCATCTGGGAACGGGAAGAAAGCATCAGAGGACATTGAGCCCTGATCTGCCCTTCCCTGGGATTTTCTCTTTGCAATTATGGATGCATCCACCCTTGACATCTGACCTACTCCCATCCCATATCCAGTATTGTCCTTTGCAAATACTACTGAATTAGACTTTGTGTGCTTGTTGACCTTCCATGCAAATTTAAGGTCCTCCAGCTCCTTTTCAGTAGGCTTTCTTTTTGTGACGCATTTTAGCTCAACCTTTTCTATATCCGGCCATTCTCTCGACTGCACAAGCAGACCCCCTACCACCTTCTTCATGTTGTATCCCTTGTTTGAGCTCTCGAGCTCTCCAACTTCTAATACCCTGCAGTTCTGCTTGTTCTCTTTGAGAAATTCTAAGGCATCATCATCAAAACTTGGTGCTATCAGGAGTTCGATAAACTTGCCTTTTGTCATCTCTGCTACCTTTAGGGTGCATGGCCTGTTCATGGCTATAACACATCCGAAAGCAGACATAGGATCCACATTATATGCGTCTTCGAATGCCTTTTCTATGGTGTCTCTTTCAGCTACACCACAGGGATTTGCGTGTTTTATCACTGTCACTGCTGGTCTTTTGAACTCCTTGACAAGTTCCAGTGCTCCATCTCCATCAAATATATTGTTGTAGCTCAGTTCTTTTCCCCATAACTGCTTTGCGTTTACTATGGATGTCTCGTTCAATGAAGGTTCTTTGTAGAATGCCCCTCTTTGATGAGGGTTCTCCCCATATCTTAGGTCTTGTAGCTTATTGTATGGAAAAACCATGCTATCCGGGAACTCTTCTTTTTCCAGGTAGTTAGAGATCATGCTATCATAGACAGAGGTCCTCTGGAAGACCTTCTTGGCAAGCTCCTTCCTCTCTTCGATGGAGATTGACTCTTCTTTTTTTATCTTGTCTAGAATCTTTGGATAATCCTTGGGATCAGTCAGTACAATTACATCTTTGAAGTTTTTTGCTGCAGACCTTACCATTGATGGTCCTCCGATGTCTATCATCTCTATGGTTTCTTCAAAGCTCACTCCTTTCTTTACAGTTTCCTCAAATGGATAAAGATTTACAACGACAAGGTCAATCATCTCTATGTTGTTGTCAGCTGCCTGTTTCATATGCTCCTCTTTATCACGTAAAGCTAATAAGCCCCCGTGTATCTTTGGGTGCAATGTTTTTACTCTTCCGTCCATCATCTCTGGGAATCCTGTATGATCAGAAACATCCTTTACCTTGATCCCCTCTTCATTTAGTTTTCTGGCTGTTCCTCCTGTTGATAATATCTCTACTCCAAGATTATCCAGCTCTTTAGCGAACTCTACTATTCCTGTCTTGTCAAAGACTGATATCAATGCTCTTTTTATCATGTTAATCACCTTCTTCAATACGAACTTTATGCCCTTCAACAGTGATTCTGTTGTCTCGGTACAGTTTAATCCCATCTATAATGATTTCCTGCTCTGCTTTCTGTACCTTCTCCTTGAGTGTGTCTGCAGTATCATCCTGCTCAACCGTTACCTCTTTCTGTAGTATTATAGGGCCTGTGTCGGCTCCTTCATCGATAAATATAAGTGAACAGCCAGTTACCTTGTCTTTGTTCTTTATTACCTCTTCATGGACATTGAGATCCATCCCTCCTGCGTATTTAGGAAGCAAACTCGGATGTATGTTCATTACCTTGTTGAGCCATTTCTGTACAAACCAGGAAGTCATGAGCTTCATATAACCTATAAGAAGGACTAAGTCGATGTCATGTTGTTGTAGGAGTTGATCTACCTCTTTATCATATTCTTCCCGGTCCTTTCCTTTAGGGTCAAGGTATATCGCTTTTATACTATGTTTTCTTGCCCTTTCAAGGATAAAAGCATCTTCCTTATTGCTCAAAACAAAAGAAATCTCCACATCTCTAAGTTTATCAGACTCTATAGAATCAATTACTGACTGAAGGTCAGTCCCTCTTGTGCTTCCTAGTACGGCAATCTTTAAGATTCATATCACCGTATAAAGAGAAAATGGGGGTTGTTTATAAAACTTACTACAGAATCATATATCAGTCTAGGTATAATGATCACAATCTTGTCCTTTTCTGCAATTCCATACACTCAAGGGTATTCTCTAACAAACAAGCAATTGTCATCGGGCCTACTCCTCCTGGGACAGGAGTGATATAACCAGCAACCTCTCTGGCTTCCTCTTCAACATCTCCTACCAGCTTGTCATATACCTTATTGGTGCCTACATCTATAACAACAGCGCCTTTTTTTACCATGTCTTTTGTTATGGCTCTGGGTTTGCCAATAGCTACTACAAGGATGTCTGCCTCTTTGGTGTACTTTTCCAATGGTTTGCTTCTTGAATGGCACATCGTAACTGTGCAGTTTTTCTGCTGGAGCAGGATAGATACTGGTTTTCCTACAATATTTGATCTTCCTACAATAACTGCATGTTTTCCTTCCAGCTTGATTCCGGTCGATTCTATAAGCTTGATGACTCCTTTTGGGGTTGCAGGAAGTATTATGTTCTTGCCTATGAGCATATTGCCCATGTTAATGGGATGGAAACCGTCTGCATCCTTATACGGCAGGATAGCATCGATTATCAGGGATTCGCTTATATGTTTTGGCAAGGGCAGCTGAACGAGCATTCCATGGATCTTAGAGTCCTGATTCAATTCATCTATTATTCCTAGAAGCTTTTCTTCTTCTGTGTCTTCAGGGAGTATGATCTTTTTTGAATAGAATCCTATCTCCTTGCATTTCTTCTCTTTCATGTTTACATAAACCTGAGAAGCAGGATTGTCCCCTACAAGAACAACAGCCAACCCTGGCTTTTCCTTTAGTTTGGAGGTTTTGCTCTTGAGGTCCTGTCTTATCTTTTCAGCAATATTCTTTCCATCTATGATCTTGGCTTTCATAGTTGTGTCTTTTGTTTTGAGTTATATAAATGTTGTTATAAAAATCTTCTTATTCAAACTCTTTGTAGAGGGGAAACTCGTTACATAGCTTCTTAACTTTTTCTTTTATCTCTTCCTTGAGGCCTGAGTTTTCTGGATCCTTCAGTACAGATGTTATCCATTCCCCTATCTGCCCAATCTCATCTTCCTTCATCCCTCTTGTCGTTATTGAAGGGGTGCCCATACGTATTCCAGAAGGATCAAAAGGGCTCCTCTGTTCGAAAGGAATGGTGTTCCTGTTGCAGTATATCCCTGCTTCTTCCAGGGCTGTGGACCCTATCTTCCCTGTTATTCCCATGGATGTAGCGTCCATAAGAATCAGGTGATTATCAGTTCCTCCAGAGACCACCCTTATTTTATTGTCCATCAGTACCTTGGCTAATGCCGCAGCGTTTTTCTTTATCTGGGTCTGATATGGTTTGAAGTCTGGTTCCATGGCTTCCTGGAATGCAACTGCCTTTGCAGCTATTATGTGCTCCATTGGTCCGCCTTGGAGTCCCGGGAATACTGCCTTATCAATAGGTTTTGCGAATTCTTCCTTGCACAAAATAATGGCGCTTCTTGGACCTCTTAGGGTTTTATGTGTGGTTGTCATGGTAATGTCTGCGGTTTTCGAGTCTTTGTGTACCCCCCCAAGTATCAGTCCTACAATATGGGATACGTCAGCCATATGAACTGCACCTATATCATGGGCTATCTTTGTGAACCTGTCAAAATCTATTTCCCGAGGGTATGCAGTTGCTCCTGAGATTATCATCTTTGGCTTTTCCTTATCTGCCAATTCTGCCAGCTTATCATAATCTATCTTTTCTGTATCTTTCTCAACACCGTAGTGTACCATGTTATACAGTTTTCCTGAGAAGTTTACTGGTGAGCCATGGGTAAGATGCCCGCCATGGGAGAGATCCATGCCCATGGCCTTATCACCTACATCTAGCATTGCAAAATATATGGCTTGATTAGCTGTAGATCCTGCGTTAGGCTGTACATTTGCATGGTCTGCATTAAAGAGCTTTTTTGCCCTTTCGATTGCCAGGTTCTCTATCTGGTCTATAAACTCGTTACCAGTATAGTACCTTTTTGAAGGATAACCTTCTGCGTATTTGTTGGATAATGGAGTTCCCATAGCTTCCAATACAGCTACAGAGGCATGGTTTTCAGAAGGAATCATACAAAGTCCGTCTTTTTGACGGGTTATCTCTTTTTGCACCAGATCATAAACAACGGTGTCCTGTTTTTTTAAAGACTCTAACATAACAATCACCCCGATATGAAAAGAAATCAGCTGGTTTAAATATATTTCGGAAATTATATTTTATGTTCTTTTTCGGTTCTTATTATCCGTTTTTCGCTTATTATGATGTTAACAGGGACGTCCCATTCGTCGGCGGGTATATCATCTATGATCTCAAAGTCCATGCATAGCCCTATCTTTAAGGCAGATATATTTTTAAGGAAGTTATCATAATATCCCTTTCCAAATCCTATGCGGTTCCCTTTTTTATCAAAACCTATCCCAGGTACAAGGATCATATCTATCTCACGCATGCTTACCTTCTTTACTTCGATGGGTTCCTGTATTCCATAGCTGCTTCTCTGCATACCGAAGCAATTCTCTATATGGCAGGGCACTATCTCAAAGTCTATGACCTTGGGTACAACTACTCTTTTGGTCTTGTCATTTAAGGCTTCATGGACTATGTTGTGGGTATATACCTCTTTTCCAAATGACACAAAGAACATGACTGTCTTGGCTTTCTTGTACTCTTCCAAGGCAAAGAGTTTATCCTTGATTGTATTTCCTTTTTTTACTATATCTTTCTTTTCCTGTTTCTTTCTCTCTTCCAATAGCTTTTCTCGCAAGTTGTTCTTATCCATATGTAGATTTGTTTGGATAGTAGGTTAATAAACTTATTGTTTGGTTACCACACATCATCGCTGTTCCATTGTAACTTACCTAATGTAGCTTGAGCTATATTTGTTAGATGATCGCCTATCTTCTCAAAGTTCATCAGTAGATCTATAAAGACAACACTAGATGTGTGCTTGCATATCCCTTTGCTTAGCCTATCGACATGTGTGCCTCTGTACTCTATAACTAGATTATTGACCCTTTTCTCTTTATTGAGTACACTCTTTGCCAGATTTTTATCATTATTCTGGAATGCGGTTGTCGAGTCATTTATCATCTCCTTTATTATTGAATCAACTCTTTTTGCCTCTTCATAGGCCTGTTTACTGAATTTAAGCCCGTAATCTATCCTTCTCTCAGCAAGTTCTGCAATATTTACGGCGTGGTCTGCTATCCTTTCTATATCATTTATAGTATGGATCAATGAGGGGATCATTGAAGCTTCTTTTTCTGTTATCTCCCTTTCCGTTATCTTAACTAAGTAGTCTGTTATTGCTTCCTGCAGTTCATCAATCATATCTTCCCTTGCAACAACCTTCTGCAGTTCTTTTCTGTTTCTTTCATAGAATGCCTTTGTCGAGTTTTCAACCATCTCTTTTGCGAATCCTAGTGTTCTTAGTATCTCTTTTCTAGCAGCATCAATCGCAATGCTTGGAGTGTTTAACAGATTCTTAGCAAGATATTTCGGTCCTCTTTCTACGGTTATTTCCTTGCCAGGGACTATCTTTTCTACAAATCTGGCGAAAAAGGCTGTAAAACCAATGAATATTGCTGTGTTTACGACATTAAATATCGTATGGAAATTGGCAATCTGCCTCATCAGGTCTGCTGAGCTTTGTAGGACTAATAATCTGTATATGGGAAGTAGGATAATTGCAATCATCGTCCCGAAAACGTTAAACATCACGTGAGAAGCAGCTGCCCTTTTTGCAGATAGATTTGTGCCAATACTCGCTAACATTGCTGTTACGCAAGTCCCAATATTTGTTCCCAGAACAATTGGCAAGGCACCGTTTATATCAAGCAGTCCAATGCTGGCCAATGCCAAGACAATCCCTGTAGTTACAGAGGAGCTCTGGACAATTGCTGTTGCGATTGTGCCTACGAGGATGCCCAGAAAAGGGTTGTGACTGAATCTTGTGAATGACTCTTTTATTATTGGGCTGTTACCAAGCGGTTTTACACCTGAGGACATTATACTTAATCCAAGGAACAAGACACCAAAACCAAGTATTGCTTCACCCATCTGCTTGGTCTTCTTCCTTTTTCCAAACAGGTGCATGGCCGCGCCAACACCTATTATAGGGAGGGCGTAATCTGTAAGCTTGAATGCTATCAGCTGAGCTGTTATGGTTGTTCCGATGTTTGCTCCAAATATTATTGGTATTGCCTGTACTAAAGTCATTAGACCGGCATTAACAAATCCAACAACCATGACTGTGGTTGCGGAAGAGCTTTGTACCACAGAGGTTACTAATGCTCCTAGTCCAGTACCTATAATACGATTGTTTGTAAGATGGGAAAGAATATCTCTCATCTTTTGGCCTGCAGCTTTTTGAAGGCCATCTCCCATAACTTTAATTCCAAAGATAAACAGGCCCAATCCCCCTACAATACTAAAGACTAAAGACGTTAGATTAAAATCCCCCATAGGGAAGAAAGAGTAGAGGGTTGTATAAATATTTTGTTATTTTATAATGCTAACTGCAAGATTTATTATTTCATTGAAATCACCCTTATTTGTATTATATTTAGCGAATTCCACCAGTCCACAGAGATTAAGGCATCTTTGTGTCTGTTCGTAGGGTATCTTATGTTTCTTTAACAGCTTGATAAGATCGGAATTTGTTAGTTCTGTCCTTAGATCAAGCTTGTGGCTGTAATAGAAACGTATGGCCTCTGCAGCTTTTCCATAGGCGTCTTTCTCTTTTTTGTTCTTGAACAGCAGCTTTGCTTTCTCTAAGATCTTTTTTGCTTCTTTCCTAAAGTTGGTTGGTTTTTCATTAGGCTTGTCTTTTTTGTTTTCTGTATTTTTTTTCACATACCTTTTGTATAAGATATAGGAGGTTATTAATAATAATGCGGTTAGTAGGGTCCATATCCACCATCTTCTTTTTCCTGAATGCTCCAGCTTTACATCTTTTATCTGGTTATCTTCAATCTTGGCTGTTATGGTCGCTGTCTGGTTATCCTTGTTTTCGTATGGTATCTTTATGGTTGTTGTGTTTCCGTCTTGTTCTACTTCTGGTTTTAAAGGAGTAAACTGTTGTTCTGCTAGGTTCATGTTATGCTTTTGGAATCTTGGATCCTGTTCAAGGGCCTTTATAGCTTCCTTAATTTCTTCAGAGCTGGTCTTCTGTATATCTGTTAACTGGTTGTCTTCCATAGCTCCTTTGAGAGAGGCTGTTTCCCCCTCTTTTTCATAGTTCAGTTCAAAACTTCCGGATGTTTGGTTAGTAGGATCCAGGTTTCCTGATTTCAGATTATAGCCCTGTTCCAACAGTTCCTTGTGCTTTTCCTGGAAATCCTGGTTGTTTCCCAGATTTTCCTGAAAGGCTTTTTTCATCTCTTCCTGGTCCTTGAGCTGTTGCTGCATCTGCTGCTTCAATGCCGAGCTGTCCTGTGCCATCTGGTTGTTCTGGACCTTGTCCTGGGCATCCTGTTGGGCTACCTTTTGAGGGGACTGTTGGTTCTGGAATACCTGGTTCATCTGTTGCTGCATCTGCTGCATCTGCTCCTGTAGCTGCTGTTGCTGTTCTTGCTGTCTTTTTTGGTTCTCTTTCTGCTGTTGGCTGGGCTCTTTCTTCTTTGAACTCTTTTTTTTGTTTTCCTGATTCTGTTTTTGCGATTCTTCCTGTACAAAATGTATCTCCAGGTCATTTAGTTCTATAATGGTATCTTGGTAGCTGAAGCTTAGGTCAACTGTGGATTTCATCGGGGAGTCTGATGAACCGAAATTGAAGGTAATGGTCTCTTCACCTTGAGGTACGGTAAATGGTTGTGACTGGGTATTGGTGCTGGAGTACTGCATCCCCCCTTGATTTGTCTCTTGAGTTACTGTGTATGTTATCATCCCTTCTGTAGGTATATTGAATGGATTATCAAATTCGATATCTATGGCGCCTTGCTCTCCTACAAGAAAATAGTATTCAGTCTGATTTACAGACATCTTTATGTCTTTTGCAGATGCTAGGCTTGCTGCAATTGGGAGGATTAGCAGGATCAAGAGCATATTTCTCAATGCTTTCATTGTATTATCCTCTTTCTTCCATATCTTAGGTACAATTCGATCAATAAAGTCAGGATTGCCGCAATGAAGAACCAGTTTTTGATGCTTGTCTGTTCTTTTTCCCTCTTTATATCCTCACTTATGTTCTTATATACCTCATCAAGGGTCTGGGTGTCTACTGATTTGAAGTACTTTCCTCCTGTCGCCTGTGCGATTGCCTTTAATGTATCTTCATCAAGCTCTGCATACTGGGGATTGCCGAACCAATCATATCCTAGGACAACTCTTCCTTCAGAGCCCATACCAATTGCGTAGACCTGGATCTTGTTCGTTATTGCAAACTGTACCGATTCCTCTGGTGATATAACCCCTGCATTATTCACACCGTCGCTTAACAAGATGACGACCTTCTTCTTGTTTGGGATGGAGGTTGCCATGTCAATGGCTAATGCAAGGCCGTCTCCAATAGCTGTCTTTCCATCTCTCTGTTTTATCGATTGCAGCCTGTGGAGGGCCTTGTCCTTAAAGGGGGTCAGGTATGAGGCTGTAGTTGCTCCGCTCTCAAAGATGACAATGCCGATGTGGTCTTTTGGTTTCAGGCTCTTTATCAGGATTGAAGCAGAGCTTTTTGCAGCTTCCAACCTGTTCGGGCTGTAGTCTGTGGCCTGCATGGACCCGGAGTTGTCTATTACAAGGACTACATTTACCCCTTCCTTGGTCTGCTTTAGGGGTATGTGGGGATCTGCAAGCCCAAGAAGCATAAGGGTTATGGCTGCTAAAGTAAGATAGAACAGCATCTTTGTCCTTAATGTTTTTTTCTGCCCCATCGCTTTCTTGATTATAGCAAGGTGGGAGAATTTGATCGCCTCCTTTTTCTTCTTTTGTGTAGCTAGATTGTATAGGTAATATAATATTGGTATGAGTAGAAGCAACCAAAGGAGCTGAGGATTCTGGAATGTGAATGCCATTATCTCACCATCCTCCTTTCTCTCATCCTAAAGAATCTTTTAAGAGGGATCTCAAATGGTTCGTCGCTTTTTAACTGAACAAGATCTATCCTAAGCCTTCTTAATTTGTTATTAAGCTCCTTATTCCTTTTTTTTATTATGTTAGAGTATTCCCTCCTGAACTCTTCATCAGAGGTATCCAGTAGGAGCTGTTCCCCTGTTTCTTCATCCTCAAGCTCTATGTATCCAACATCCGGGATTATGCTTTCCCTGATGTCGTTGATATTGACAGCAATAACATCGTGTTTGTTTCTAAGCATTTTGAACTCTTTTTCGAAATTTGCCTCAGCCAGGAAATCAGAGAGTATAAAGACTATGCTTCTCTTCTTAATTACCTTCGAGAGGAATACCAATGTTGGGGTGATCTCTGTGGTTTTTTCCTTTGGGTTGAACTCAATCATATCCCTGATTAACTTAAGGATATGCTTCCTTCCTTTCCGTGGAGCTATGAACCTTTCAACCTCTCTGGTGAACAGGCAGAGCCCTACACGGTCATTATTTCTAAGGGCTGCAAACATAAGAGAAGCTGCTAGCTCTACTGCAGCTTCCTTCTTACTTTTCTCAGAGCCGAAATCGTTGGATGCTGATATGTCCAGCACTATATATACAGTAAGGTCTCTCTCTTCGATGAATTCTTTTACAAAAGGGGAGTTCATCCTTGCGGTGACGTTCCAATCAATAGTCCGGATATCGTCTCCAGGAATATATTCCCTGACTTCGGAGAATTCTATCCCTCTTCCTTTGAAAACAGAATGATACGCTCCCTGCAGCAGACCATCAACAAGGTGTTTTGTCTTTATCTCTATCTTTTTTACCTTTTTCAGTATCTGCTTGGTCTGAGGCATTTTAAGGGACTTTTATCTTCTCTATGATCTTCTTGATTATCTCATCACTTGTTATCTCTTCTGCCTCTGCTTCGTAGCTGAGAAGTATCCTATGGCGCAAAACATCATTGGCAACTGCCTTTATATCCTCTGGCATCACATAGCCTCTTCCTTGCAGCAATGCATGGGCTTTTCCTGCAAGGATAAGCCATATGGAGGCTCTTGGAGATGCACCATAGTCTATATGTCCGTCAAACTCCAGATTATATCTCTTGGGATTTCTTGTTGAATCAACTATGGAAGAAACATAGTCTTCTATCTTTTCATCTGCGTAGATCTGCCGGTTAAACCTTTGGATCCTGATTATGTCTTCAGGGCCCAATACCTTGTTGGTCTTGAATTCCTTTCCCTGTGTGTTTCTTCGTATTATCTCTTTTTCTTCCTCTCTTTTGGGATAATCTATGATCAGCTTGAACATGAACCTGTCTACCTGTGCCTCAGGCAGCTTATAGGTGCCTTCTGTCTCAATTGGATTTTGTGTTGCAAGAACAAGGAATGGTTTGTTCAGCTGGAAGGTGTCTCCCTGAATAGTTACCTGGCGTTCCTGCATAGCTTCCAATAAGGCTGATTGGACCTTTGGAGGGGCCCTGTTTATCTCATCTGCCAATATAAAATTTGTAAATATTGGCCCTTTTTTTGTAGAGAAACTTGAGTTTTTGTGGTCATAGATCTTGGTTCCTATAATATCTGCAGGAAGAAGATCAGGGGTGAACTGGATCCTGTTGAATTTAGAACTTAGGGTGTCTGAGATGGTTTTGATCATCAATGTTTTTGCTAATCCAGGGACCCCTTCCAAGAGGATGTGGCCGTCTGCAATCAGGGAGATCACCAACTTGTCCAGTATCTCTTCCTGACCTACAATTATGCCTTTAACTTCATTCAATATCTTGTTCAGCTGTTTTGAGTATTTCTCTGCCTGCAGGTTCAGCTTTTTTATTTCCTGGTTCATATAAATCCCCCTAAACAGGTCCTATTGAATAGAGTTTCATTTAAAAAATTTATGGATTTAAGAATTTCTTAGCTCTTCCATGTGTTTTATTCTCTTTTCAATCAGTTCTTTTGTCCCAATGTCTTCCCTATGGAATATTGGTCCTTGAGCACTGCAAACACCATCCTCTGCAATAACCTGGGCCTGCTCTATGTTTGGTGCGATACCCACAAATGCTACGGCCCTTGAGCTTGACATGTATAGGTCTTCATCCTTCCTGTCTACAGATGCATAATAGACCTTTACATTGCTCGGGACCTCTCCGAGGAATATCTTTTGGTCCTTGACCGGATCGGTTGGATACCCTTCAGGAACAGCGTATTTGCACACAGTTGATTCTTCCCTGAAGTCTGCCCTTACCTTGTGGAGGTTTCCTTCGACTATTGCCTTTAGAACCTCTACAAAGTCATTGTTCATGATTGGTAGGATATTCATAGCCTCTGGATCTCCTAACCTGGCATTGTACTCAATAAGTTTAACTCCTTCTTTGGTGCAGATAAAACCTCCGTACATCACGCCTTTATAGAGTTCTCCACATTCTTTGAATATTGCTTCCCTCATCTGATCTGTTATTATGTGAGCTTCGGTGAGGTCCTGATCTGTCATGAAAGGAAGTAATTTTCCGGTCGAGTAAGATCCCATCCCACCTGTATTTGGGCCTTTGTCATCTACAAAGGCACGCTTGTGGTCCTGGACAGGCGGACAATCAAACAGGGATTTTCCGTCTGTAAAGCTCTGTAATGAGAATTCTTCTCCTATAAGTTTTTCTTCTATGACCAATGCATTATGATCCTTCAACACCTCCTCACAGTATTGGTATGCTTCCTCTTCTGTCTGGAAATGATCTCCATGCACCTTGACTCCTTTTCCGCCTGTCAGCCCGTCTGGTTTTATGACAATGCGTATGTTGAGTTCCTGGATAAATTCCCTTACACCTTCCAAGCTTTCAAATACCTTGAACCTTGGCATTCCAGGAATATTGTATTTTTTCATCAGCAATCTTGTGAATGATTTTGAGGTCTCCAGCTTTGCCAATTCCTTTTTCGGTCCAACTGTAGGGATTCCAACCTGTTCAAGAGCATCAACAACTCCGTTGCTTAGAGGATCTTCTGGACCAACTACAGCCAACTCTACTGCACAGCTCTTTGCAAAGTTCTCTATCTCCTCCAGGTTATTGTATTTTCCTATCTGTACCTGCTCAGACATCTTTGCAATTCCAGGATTATTGGCCTTCATATAAGAAAACAGCTTTGGTTTTTGGGGGCTTCTTACGATCGCTTCTGCAATTGCATGCTCCCTTGCTCCATTACCTATCAATAATATATTCATGATTATCACCCAAAAAAAAGAGAAATAAAGGTTGTATTTATAATTTTTGGAGCGTTTGGCTATAATCTACACTTTATCCTGTTCAGTTATAAATCGATTTCTGTTTGGTCTAGGTCAAGAGTTGGATCTGGAATACCCTCAGGATCAGGGAAATCACCTGAATCTTCATAGAAAGCTTCTACAAGGACCTTATGCAATTGATTGTATGCTTCTTCAGCGCTATATTGTTCACAAGTACAGTAATCAATGTGATCAATTACCTCCTCTGGCTGAATTTTTGGTTCCCACTTTCCCTCGGCATCATAAAATACATTATCAGGAATTTCTATTAACGGTTGATCACTTTCTCCACGCACCAGGACCTTATCTATAATTTCCTCTATTCCACTCGGTGCAGATCTACCAACCAATATCTCTACTGGTTGTCCAGACCTGTCGCTATATTTAGATATTCTCTCATAATCCCCAGTCATCTTTAGTAGCCTTTCAGGCTTTTTTGTGTTCCTTTGCCTGTCCAACAGAAGCTGCAAAGCTTATCTTTTGGAAGGCCTATCGCTTCTACCATGTCTTCAATCATCATGTATCTCAAGGATGTAACACCGAGGTCTTCTGCAATCCAATCTACCATCTTCTTGTATTTCTCTGATCTTTGGTCTATATATTCTGATACGTCTTCAATATCGCTGCCTTCTATGGACCTTATCGCTTTTCTTGCAGCCAGCTCATGGATACTTCGTGTTGAAAGATTATATATGCAAGGAAACATCAGAGGGGGGCATGCTGGCCTTACATGGATCTCTTTTGCACCAGCGTTCTTTAGCTTTATTATTGTAAAGTTCTTGAGTTGAGTCCCTCTTACTATGGAATCATCGCAAAGGATCATCCTATTTCCTCTTATTATGGCTTCGTTAGCTATTAACTTCATAAGAGCGATCTTGTCCCTTATCTCCTGTGATGGAGGAGTGTAGCTTCTGCCGTATCCAGGAGTGTATTTGAACAATACCCTTCTGAATGGTTTTTTCGATTCCATTGCATAGCCTATTGCGTGGGCAGTCCCTGAGTCAGGTACTCCTGCTACAAGGTCTATCTCAATGTTGTCTCTCTTAGCAAGAAATCTTCCACAGTTCTCCCTTACCTTTTCTACGTTTATACCCTCATAAGAGGAGGCTGGAAATCCGGTGTAGATCCATAGGAATGCACATATCTTGTTATTAGTCATGCCTTGTTTCTTTGTCTCTATGCCTTTTTTACCTATGAAGATTATCTCTCCTGGTTCTAGGAATTTTTTTGTCTTGAACTTAAGATTTGGAAAGGAACAGGTTTCGCTTGCAACTGCTATCTCATCTTCCTTTTCTCCAATGACTAAAGGAGTAACTCCATTCCTGTCCCTTGCTGCAAAGATCCCTTCTTTTGTCAATATCAACAATGATATGGATCCATGTATCTTGTCCTGCATCTTCTCTATCCCTTGGATAATGGAGTCTCCCTGATTTATCAGATTGGCAATCAGTTCAGCTGTGTTTATCTCACCATGAGATATCTCACTAAAGGATATGCCTTTCTTTATTAGTTCCTCGGCAAGTTTCTGTTTATTGGTTACCAATCCTGCATAACATATTGCAAATGCACCGAACTTACTTTCAAAGCTCAGTGGTTGAGGGTCCTTGTCTGATACTACACCGATGCCTTGGGTGCTTATCACTTCGTCTCTTTTGTAGAACTTAGATTTAAACTGAGAATTTGAGATGCTGTGTATCTCTTTTACTGGCTTTCCGTATTCATCGATAAATGCTATGCCCCCATATTCTGTACCCAGGTGGCTGTGGTAATCAGTGCCATAATACAAAGAGGGAATGCAGTTTTTGTCGCTTACCACTCCAAAGATGCCGCTCATAATATGCTTTTTCAGAGACTTATATTTAAAGATTTATTATTGCTAGGAGTAGTAAAAATATGTATAGAAACCTTTATAAATATGCGCTAAATCTTTATATATTAAAATGGGTGGTGAAATCCATGATGAATGCGGTATTGCTGCTGTTTCTCTGAAGAGAGAGAGCAAGGCGTTATTCTATCTCTATAGGCTTCTTCTTAACCTTCAGAACAGGGGTCAATTGTCTGCAGGTGTTACAACATATAACAAAGAAAGGCCTCAGCTCATCAACACCTATAGGAATATAGGCACTGTCAATGAGGTTTTTCGGACAAGCAATGTGCAGAAGAGCATGGAGCTTTTCAGGAAATATGCTGGCAGCAAGGGCATCGGCCATGTAAGGTATGCTACCTGTGGCACCAATGAAAGGACACAGGCACAGCCGTTTGAGAGGAAGCATGGCAGGCTATGGAAATGGTTTAGTTTTGGATTCAATGGCAACCTAGTAAATTTTGAGAAGTTGAAGAAGCCTTTGGTTGAGAAGACAGAGTATCACTTTATACTGAACAACGATACAGAGATAATCATGCATTACCTGGCAAGGGAGCTTAAGGGTTATAAGAAGCCGTCCCTTAAGGCTGTTTTTCATAACCTTAGCAGGATATTTGACGGAGCTTATAATATCTCATTTATAGATGCTTATGGGGATCTGGCTGTCTGTAGGGATCCTTTGGGTTTTAGGCCCCTGTGTTATGCGATCATGGACGGGGAGCTCTTTGCTGCTTCTGAGAGTAACGCGCTGGTTAATATCGGGGCAAGAGATTTTAAGTCTTTGCAACCAGGGCAGCTGATCTCTGTTAAGAACGGAGATATAAAAGTTGAGACTTTTTCCAGGCCAAAGAGAAAGGCACATTGCATGTTTGAGTGGGTATACTTCGCTAATGTAGGCAGTGTTCTTGATGGAAGATCTGTCTATGTTACAAGGACAAGACTGGGGAAGGAACTGGCAAAACTTGAGAGGGAAAAGATTACCAATGATCATATAGTGGTGCCTGTCCCTGATACTGCTAAGGCAGCAGGGGATGCCTATGCTTATGAGCTAGGGGTCCCTTCTATGGAGGCCCTTATAAGGAACAGATATGTTGGGAGAACATTTATCGAAGGTACTAAGAGAGAAGACAAGGTGGCTAACAAGTATACTGTTGTTAAGGAGATATTAAAAGATAAGAAGGTTCTGCTTGTTGATGATAGTATCGTGAGGGGCACTACCTCAAAGCAGATTGTAAAGTTCTTGAAGAAGCTTGGCGGTGCTAAGGAAGTGCATGTAAGGGTAACATGCCCTCCTGTCAAGGCTCCCTGCTTCTACGGTATTGACATGTCTACTGTAAGTGAACTTCTGCTTCCACAGTATGAGAAGGAACTGGACCCTAACAAGACCTCTGAGAATGTGCTAGATAGGATCGCTAAGGATATGGGTGCTGATTCTCTGATCTACCAGACCATTCCTGGACTGGTTAACAGCATTGGTCTTCCGAAACAAGATTTGTGTATGGGCTGTCTGACAGGCAAGTATCCTACTACCTGCGGAAGAACAACCTATTGCAAGGCCTTGAAGGAGTTTAGGTCTGGCAAGAGCGGAAAAAGAAGCTACGAGCGTTAGAGGCTCTTTTCTAAACAAAGACTTTAAAAAGGGTAGCTTAATCCTTTTTTTCATGGATATTCAAAAAAGGAGGTATAATGTTGTAGTTGTGGATAGTACAGAAGGTATGGCTGATAGCCTTTATTCTACCTTACAGGGAGCTGGTGCAGAACTTGTAGGCTCTTCTTTTGTTTCTTTTTATCTTAAAGGTTATAATGGGCCTGTCCTTGGGAAGAATCCCGATGATTCTGTAAGGGTATTTCTGGAAAGGTCTGAGGATATAGGTTTAGTGTGCTATAAACAAAAGAGGCTAGCTGCATCTGAGATTATGGGGGATTATTCTGGAATTGATCTGGTGGTTGTTGATGATATACAGGATCCAAGCTATGGCTGGGAAAAGGTTCTTGCTGACATAAGAAAAGCAGGTTATGGAGGAAGATTTGTATTGGCTAACCATTCTCCTGATGGAGTTAAGGTAGAAAAACCTAAAGAGGTCGATGATCTCTGGAGAGTACAGAGTGTTGACAAATTGTTGAGATATATTGTTACAGATTTTGACCAAGCCAAAACCAGAGGGAATTTTGAGTAATTATATATACTCTATTGTGCTCGGTGGTTTTGGGGTTATATCATATACAACCTTTATAACTCCTGGTACTTCTGTAGTGATTCTTTTAACTATCCTTTTTAGGATTTCATATGATATTTCTGTTACTTCAGCGGTTCTTGCGTCTTTACTTTCTATACATCTGACTGCTATTATGTCTCCATAGTTTCTTCCTTGTGCATTTTCATCTCCTTTCATGGTTGCTTTGTCTTTGAAAAGTACTGCTAGACATTGGAATGGTTTTAATGGCATTATCTCTTCCTCTACAATGTTGTTTGCCTTTCTCACTATCTCTACCTTTTCTCTGGTTACTTCGCCAATAACTCTTCCTGTTAATCCTGGTCCTAAGAAAGGCATTGTGTTGAATCTTGTCTCTGGTACACCTAGGGCTTTTGCTAATTCTCGGACTTCGTATTTTACAAGGTCAATTAGGGGTTCTACTGTGGTAAAGCCATACTGTTCTTCTGGATTTATGCCAATCTGGGATAGTATGTTATGTTGGGTTTTTACACCTGCCTGGGTTTCTTCCACATCTGGTTTTATGGTTCCTTGAAGGAGACATTGAGCACCAGATTCCTTAACTGCTTCACCTAAAACCTTATAGAAGGTGTCTCTGAAAATCTTTCTTTTTTCTTCTCCATCCTCCTGTCCTTTAAGGGCTTCAAAGAACCTATCGGAGACGTCTATTACCTCTACATCAATGCCTATCTCCTTGAACCTCTGTTGGATTGTTTCTGGTTCATTAAGACGCATCATTCCGGTATTGAGAAATATGTTCCTGCACTTTTCTCCAAGAGCCTTGTGCCCAAGGACTGCTACGGCAGAAGAGTCTATGCCGCCTGATAATGCATTCACTGCAATCTTATCCCCTACTTTTTCTTTAATTTCCTTTATTTTTTGTTCTATGAAGCTTTGTGTGTCCATTTAAATAACCCCCTTTATAAGGATTTTAAATGGCCTATTATTTAAATTTTATGTAGTCCAGATGTAGTAGGTAATTATGTACAGATCCAATCAAGTTTATCTTCTTCTATGGCTTTCTTTATCTCCATAGCTATCCTTTCACCATATGAAATAGATTCATGATGGAGATAGCCAGAATAAGGTGTTGAGATGGTTCCTGGAGAGCCAGGTATCCTCATCGATACGTCAAAGATGACAAGCTCTTCCTTTCCTTCTTCTGAGGCAACTGCTCCTTGTAATGCGAAAGGACCTATTATCCCAGGAGGATGCTCTTTTTTGCAGGCCTCTACAAACTGTTCTCCGATCCTGAATATCTTCTCTAATATAGATTCTTTTGTGGTAACTGCGATGTGGCCTGTTTCTACTAATTTTGGCTTTAGGTACTTCAGAACCTCTAGCTGTACATCCGCTGGTAGCCTTAGCAGCCCATCAAGATTGGTCTGTCTTCTGGTGTCTGTTCCCATTAGTTCTAATTCCTCTGTTATTGGGGAATAGAAATAGTTGAAATTTACCTGTGCTCCAACTATGTATTCTTCTATCACAGCGACCTTTAATGCTTCTTTTGTTATTATCCTGTTCTTTAGCATCTCTTCTGATTTTTTCTTATAGGATTCTTCATTGTTGCAGAAGAAGAAGGCCCTTTCATAACCTCTTGCTGCTTCTGCAACCTTTACTATTGCTAACCTGTCAATATCTTTTGGGGTCTTGAATATCTTTGGGATCCTTATACCTGCCTTTTCCATCAGATAGTATTGGTTTTTTGGAACATCCCTTTCCTCCAGCTTTACCATGGTCCTTGTCCCGTAAATAGGAACCTTGAACTTCTTTTCAATGTCTTTGAAGTCACAGTAAACCCAGAAATACCTGTTGTGTATGAAGATGGTATTTAATTCCCTCAACCTTTCCTGTACTTCTTTTTTGGTAATATCTTTGAACTTATTCACCATAATAATTTCGTCAATTATCCCTTTTCCATCTTCCCTTGATTTGTAGTATCTGGCATAGGTCTGTTCT
This sequence comes from Candidatus Nanoarchaeia archaeon, assembly GCA_028279655.1. Classification (GTDB taxonomy): domain Archaea; phylum Nanobdellota; class Nanobdellia; order Woesearchaeales; family JACPBV01; genus JAHWHQ01. Next base: position 157,211 of record JANQNH010000001.1, read on the forward strand.
CTTCCTTTCTGGCAGACTACAACTGTTCTGAAGCCTAGTTTTTTTGCTCCCCTGCAGACGTCTAAGGCAGAATGTCCTCCAAGGGCACCTATGCTGATATCTGTCTTATCGTATTCTTCCAATATCTTTGATATCTGGGTTGATGGTTTTACTTTTAGCACTTTCTCGGTTACTTCTCCTAGTTTATCAAATATGTTCTCTTGTTTTTCCTTTACCTCATTAACCTGTATCTCTACACCTTTAAAGAACTTGTTGAACATCCCTTTTGGGGGTTTTGATATCCTGGTCTTCTTTTTGTAGGCTGTTCTTTTTTTCTGCTTTTTTGCCATGTTAGCTAAGCACCTTGTCAATGTTGTTTTTCTCTATTGCAAGTTTTATCTCTCTTGCAATCCTTCTTCCTGTTGACATTGGTTCATTGTATCGAAGCCAGGAGTAGGGGGATCCGTTTACATACGGATTTGTACCTGCTACTATCCTTGCTGATATCTCAAAGGTGATTATGTCTTCTTCTGGAGTCATAATTGTCTCAAGGCAGAACGGTCCGAACAATCCTGGAGAGGCTATCTTCTTGCTCTCCTTGACCACGTTTTCTCCTTTTCTTATGAATCTAGGTAAGTAGGATTCTCTGACTACAAGGGGCATGTTGCCTACGATTACATAGCTTGGATCTACCTGTTCTTGTGGTAAGGCCATCTGGTCTCTTGCAGAGATTCTGCCTAATGAATCAACATTGCTCTCATACCTCTTGTCAAATCCCATCAGTTCTGTCTCCCCTGTCAATGGGGAGTGGAAGTAATGTGCATACATATGTACGCCCAGGATATATTCCTGGATCACATAGCCTTTGCCAGCATGGAGCTTTATCTTTTTCTTGAAGTCCTTGTAGTTCTTAGCCAAGAAGTATCCTTTTCCACCACCTGCTCCATGGAACTTTATGATGACAGGCCTGTCTATGTCTTCGGGCTTTTCGAATATCTTTGGAAGTTTCAATCCTGCTGCCTTTAACCACTTTCTTTCCATGCTTCTGTCAGATTCCCAGTGGAGTATCTTCTTGTTTCCGAAGTAAGGAACCTTTAACTTTTCAATCCTTTCAAATCCCATGTATGCTATGAAAGAAGCATGAGGGATTATGATTGCGTTCTCTTTTATCAGCTGTTCCTGAATGCCTTCAAACTCATCAAAATCCTTTATAGAAATTATCTTGTCAGCGACCTTGAATTGTTTATAGGGTTGCTCTCTTCCTTTGATGCAGACAGCAACTGTCTCAAAGCCTTCCTGTTGCGCTCCTTTGAGTATCTGTAATGCAGAATGAGACGCTAAAGTAGCAATCTTGTATTTTTTGTCTACCACCATATACTTAGAGAGATAAGGTTATTTATAAATGTTTTGAATTTGCTTATGGGGTTGTTGGTGCAAGTCTTAAGGTTTCCTCTGGTTTTTTTTCCAAAGATACTTCCCACTTATATTTTCCAAGAACCTCCACAGTTGATGACCCGTTTGGATCCTTAAATGTATTTGGAAATAATGTTCTGATCACTTCGGTTTTCTCACCATCCCTTTCTTTTGATGTAGATACATCATTCCCTTTATAATCTGTTATAGTGGATCTGTTTTTAGAGGTATCACAGTAGATTAGGTCTCCTTTTTTATTACTATCATTATCAGCAGCGACTACTTCAAATCTTCCGTGGTTTCCTGAGACTGCATTATCTTTAGATAAGATGTTATTAAGTTGGTAGAACATGCTGTCACTGGGTGCTCTTTTGCCAAATATTGTTGTAAGGTTTGGATCTGTGAGGCACTTGTTCATGCTTCCCTCTGCCTTTTTGACATATTCTTTGCCTGCCTTCACATAAAAAATACACTTTATGTCGTATCTCTCATTTAAGGGTGGTGAGTCATCTACTAACTCTATTGGTGTTTCTGCTTCAGTTTTAGTGCCATAGATATGGTCAACCATCCTTTTTCTAGCAATAATACGTGCTTTGGTAAGTCTATCATATGCTTGTGCAAAATCCTCTAGGGTATCCTTAGATACCTTTGTGTTTGCTACTTCATACGCTTTTATTATATTTTCTGTGGCTGTTTCATACTCTTCTCTTGTGAATGCAGCTTTTACATTCTCTATTAAATTATCAGAACTTGTTTCTTTGAATTTTTTATAAAATTCTTTTAGTGTAAAGTCTAGTGGTTCTTCTGCTTTTTTGGCCTTTTCAGAAGTTCTAGTATTATCTCTAAAATTTTTCCTTAAGACATTAAGAATTTTTGTGTGGTATTCTGCAAAGCTTTCACCGATATAGGAAGGAAAGTCTCCTTGCTTAGCTGCATCCACAAAATTGGCATAAACATCTTCATGCTCAAGTATTATGTCATCCACGGTTGCCATTATAGTCTCTCAATGATGTTTTATTTATAAATTTTCTTGTATTCTATAATAACTATCCCAGTTTATCGCAAAACTTATTAATGATAGGGATATATGATCCCATAGATGAAAGGTGTGATATTTGCATTAGTTCTTTTTTTGATTTTAATAGGCTGCAGTACAGAAAGGTTCGAGGAAATAATCCAGGATATTGAAAAACCAATTCAAGAGGGGGTTGTTACGATGAAACTAGAAAGCAAAGATTTTAATGACGGTGACATGATACCGTCTAGGTTTACATGTCAGGGAGAGAATATAAACCCGCAATTAGCATGGGATGATGTACCAGATGGTGTGAAGAGTTTTGCATTGATAGTGGATGACCCTGATGCCCCTGTAGGGACGTGGGTTCATTGGCTGGTAAAGGATATCCCTGCTGATGTCAGAGAGATAGGGCAGGATAGTGTTCCTGGCAAGCAAGTTGGTAATGATTTTGGTAAGGATGATTATGGAGGTCCATGTCCTCCTTCTGGAGTTCATAGGTATTTCTTTAGGCTTTATGCTCTGGATGTTGAGTCTTTGGATGCTTCAGATAAAGGTGATTTCTATAAGCAGGCTCTAGAGCATTCAATAGCTAAGACAGAGTTGATGGGAAGATACACAAAAGGCTAGCCTTATACGTTCCTGATTGTATGGGGCATTATCTTTTTTTCCGCCTTTCTTAGATGTTCTCTAAATGTAGAAAGAGATATCCCTGCTTCTTTTGCAAGATCCTTCAATTCTATCTTTCTTGGAAAGTCATAGTAATTGTTCTTTGTTGCCAGCTCCAGGGCTTTTTTTTGGCCTTTTGTTAAGGACGTTAATGGAGGAAAGTAGATCTCGTCTATCTTTTTGTTCTCTAATGACTGTACCTTTACCTCAGAATGCTCTTTTTGCAGGTCTGTTATGAAATCTTTCAATGTCTGTTCATTATGGGAGCCTACTTCCCAGTTTTCAAACCCTTTTTCGTCTGTTATTATTGGTTTTGTAAGGAAAATCCTGCTGTTATTGTGGGTTGTCGGTATTGACTGCTGGATGTGTGTCTCATTTACAAGGAATAGAGAGTTTCCCTCTACCTCAAGGTTATGGATCGAAGGATCATCTTTTAGGTCTTCTATGAACATCTCTATGTTTCTTGGATCTCCTATCAGGTTTTCAAAATGCGAAAAGAATATCTTATCTTCTTCCTTATAAGAACTGGACGGAGTGCCGATCGAGGTTATCTTGAACCTCTTGCATCTCCTTCCTATGACACAGTCTTCATGTTTTAATCTTAGGTTGGCTATCCACATAATCAGATTGCAGTATGGCAGGTTTAAATATTTTATTGTTTTGCTCTTTTTTTCTTTCCTTTATACCTTCCTCTGCCTTCAACTGTCTCTAATCTATTTAGGATTTCATCTGATTGTTCTGATTCTTTCTTGTAGGCTTCAATAGCAGAGTTGAAGCAGTCTTCCCATATCTTATAATGCTTTGATTCTAATGCCTGCTTCAACAGATGCAGGTCGACTGCCTTGTCTTCTATCTTATGGGAAGCATAGCTAAGGCCGAAATCAATGAAGTAGATCTCTTTGTTTAGGATCATATTCGAAGTGGTTAGGTCACCATGGATGATATTGTTGTTATGGAGTATGGCTAGTTTCTTGCCTATTTCTTCTGATAATTTTTTATAGTCTTTTTCTTCTAGGATGTCTCTTACCTTTGGACCTTCTATGAATTCCATCTCTATCTTCTCTTTTTTGTCTGTTCTAATAAGTCTTGGAGAAGGAAAATTTATCGATGCCAGCTTATCAAATATCTTTGACTCTCTTTTTGTCCTTGATTTTCTTAGCCTGGTGTCTATCTCTTCAATCCTATAATCTTTTTTGAACCGATCTTTTATTATTTTTGAATCTGCAAGAAATATCTTCGCTTCTGCTCCCTGTGCTATTTTTTTCATGTTTATTTGAAATTAAAAGGTAGCCCCGAGCAGATTCGAACTGCTGTCCTTCGGCCCAGAACCGAAGATGAATTGCCTCTCAAAAAATTGAGATTTGGCCACTACACTACGGGGCTATATAATCTTAAAGAATTAGTCCGTTATATATAAATCTTTGTTATAATATCTTTTTCGCAGGAAGACCTAATAATATACCATATAATTGGCTTCCTGCTATTGGAGGTATGTTATCCCTTTCTAGTTGCCCTGTTATGTATTTGTTTTCATTTTGGAAGATTCTTGAGGCAGTTTCAATCACATTTTCAATACCCTTTTTACTCATCTCGTAATGCATTGAGCCTTCAAAGAGCAATCTACGCTTTTTGTAATTGTAAGGGTGAGGACCTGGTTCAAGGCCTGCACCTTTCATATGTATGTTTACTGCCGATATTAACCCTTTATAGGATCTAACTTTCTCTTCCAATTCTTTTCTTCCACCAGCATCTAAACTTTTTATGTTAACTGCTTGTTCTATGCTACTTAGATCATAGCCAAACATGATATCTGCCTGGCCTTCTAAGAACTGGATTACTATTCTTTCTTTTGCATATGTATTTTTGCCAATACGTTGAAAGTCATTATCAGTTAGTATTTCATACAAAGAAGTTCTTTCTTCAGCTTTTTTCTCCGGTTGCTCCCCTTTTTCTGTTTGCGGAGGTAATCTTTTTTCCTTTTTTTCAATAGTTTCAGGTAAGTTATACGCCCATATACTATCGTCTCCCCTAGCCATTTTTAATCATTATTTGCTTTAAGATTGAATATTATTCTTATCAAAACAGCACTTTATTTATAAATATTATCTCAATAGAAGAATTAGTCTGGATTATATATGTTTAAGGAGCTATTTCTTATCTTCTTTAGAATCTTCTTTCTCTGCTTCTTTTTTCTCTTTTTTTGGCTCTATTGCCTCTTTCTTATCTTCAGCTTTTTTCTCTTCTGGTTCTGCTTTAGTTTCCTCTTTCTCTTTGGTTTCTGTTACTTCTTTATCCTCTGTCTTCTCCTCAGTTTCCTCTTTCTCTTCCTTTGGCTTCTCTTCAGTCATATCTATGACATTTATCTCCTTTTCTTCGTGAGGCTTTTTGCTCCTTTCGATATGCAGTTTTGCTACCTCTAGAATCCTAACAGGATAGACCTTTTTCAATGCGCCTTTTATCTCTCGCTGCAGCTTGTTTGTGATCAGGTCTCTTATTATATTTTCAAAGGTACTCTTGGATGCATAGACTTTTATGAACTCTTCAGCGCTTTTCTTGAAGGATGTAGCGATGGACCCTTTTACCTTGGAATGAGGGATTATCAGAGGCATTATCCTTATCCTCTTCTTGTCAGATGTGGTACAGATTACTGTCAGTCCTATCTTCTCTTTTCCTCTTCTTACTAATCTTTTTATAGAAGTTGCATTCAGGTAATATCCATAAAGGTCAGTAGCTGCATTATCAGCCTTAACGCTGGATATGGTCAGCTTTAGGCTGGTATTCTGTTTTCTCATGTCCCTTGTCAGGCTCATAAGATTAACAGTCACTGCTCTGCCTACCAGAGCTTTAGGCTCAATAACCGGAATCTCTCCTATCTGTTCGTTCTTGAACAAAGGAGGGGAGATTATCCTGACCCATTTTTTCTTCTTAATCTTTGTCTTAGCAACTTTTTCTTCTGCCATCTTAGTGTTGAGAAAAGGAGTTGGTTTATAAATGTTATTGTTTTTTGCTGGGCTTCACCAGGCAGCATTGTCGCTGCTTTATACATCCAGATTAACAACCTCTTTTGCGTGCTCCTCTATGAACTTTCTTCTTGGCTCTACCTGGTCACCCATAAGTATAGAGAATATCTCATCTGCTTTTACAGCGTCTTCAAGGGTAACTCTCAATAAGACCCTGTTTGAGGGGTCCATCGTGGTATCCCATAGCTGTCTTGGGTTCATCTCTCCAAGTCCTTTGTATCTCTGGATATGGAAGTCCTTTCCCATATCTTCTTTTACCTTGCTGAGTTTTTCATCATTATAGACATATACCTCTTCTTTTCCTTTTTTTACCTTGTATAATGGGGGCTGGGCTATATAGATATAGCCTGCTTCAATAAGTGGAAGCATATACCTATAGAAGAAGGTAAGCAGCAATGTCCTTATATGTGCTCCATCAACATCAGCGTCTGTCATAATGATGATCTTATGGTATCTGGCTTTTTCAATATTGAACTCTTCCATAATCCCTGTCCCGATGGCTGTTATCATTGCAGTGATCTCCTGGTTTTGGAACATCTTGTCCAGTCTTGCTTTTTCAACATTGAGGATCTTTCCTTTTAGCGGAAGTATGGCCTGGAACTCCCGGTTTCTTCCCTGCTTTGCAGATCCTCCTGCTGAGTCTCCCTCTACGATATAGATCTCACATTTTGTGGGATCCCTGTTGGAGCAGTCAGACAGTTTTCCAGGAAGGGAGCCATGATTCAAAGCCCCTTTTCTTCTTGTGAGTTCCCTTGCCTTTCTTGCTGCTTCCCTTGCCTTGGCTGCATTGACTGATTTGTTTATTATGGATCTTGTAATCTGCGGATTCTCTTCCAGGAAATGGCCTAGTTCTGTGTTTATTATGGAATCAACAATCCCTTTTACCTCTGAGTTGCCAAGTTTTGCTTTTGTCTGTCCTTCAAATTGGGGTTCTATAACCTTAACTGAGATAACCGCTGCTAAGCCTTCTCTCACATCTTCAGAGCTGAGCTTTATATCGCTTAGCTTGTTTTTTTCGATGTAATTGTTAATAGTCCTTGTCAGGGCTGTCTTAAAGCCAGACAGGTGAGTTCCTCCTTCTATGGTGTTGATATTGTTAGCGAACGAGAATATATTTTCCTGGAAGCTTTCGTTGTACTGCATTGCTATCTCAACTTCGCAATGATCCTTCTCCTTCTGGAAATAGATCACATTGTGCATGGGATGTTTGCTGTTGTTGAGGAACTCTACAAAGCTTTTTATCCCTCCTTCATAAAAGAACTCCTGTTTTTTATCTGTCCTTTTATCTTCTATTATTATTTTTATCCCTCTGTTGAGAAATGCAAGCTCCCTTAACCTGTTTGCCAGTATGTCGAAATGAAAGGTTGTTTCTGAAAAGATTTCTTCGTCTGGTATGAATGTGATCTTTGTGCCTGTCTCATTGGTTTCTCCTTCTGTCTTCAAATCCTCTTTTGGGATCCCTTTTTCATATGTTTGTGTGTGGATCTTTCTGTTTCTCTTAACTTCTACCTTCAGTTCCTTTGATAGGGCGTTTGTACATGATATCCCTACTCCGTGCAATCCACCACTCACCTTGTATGCATTCTTCTCGAACTTTCCTCCTGCGTGTAGTTTCGTCAGTACTATCTCTACTGCAGGTTTGTTGAATTTTGGCATTATCTCTGTAGGTATACCTCTTCCATCATCACTTACAGATATCTTGCTGTCTTCCAGGATTGTTACATTTATATTCTTGCAGAAACCAGCCATCGCTTCATCTATTGCGTTGTCTACAACTTCGTATACGATGTGGTGGAGCCCTGTAAGTGCAGTGTCCCCGATATACATCGCAGGACGTTTGCGGACTGCAGATAGCCCTTCCATTACCTTGATATCGTCTGCATTGTAATCTTCTTTTGGTTTTTCTTTATTTTCTGTTGATTCCATTTTTTATTTTTGTATCTAATTTCGAGTAGATTCGAAGATAATATCTACTGGTTTCAAACACCTGGTCCTTTATAAATCTTTCGGTAAAATTTTTGCTCTAGAAAGGCTGTAATAGCAAAATTTTAGTATTTGGGGCAGTCGGGAAAAATGGGAAAAAGGCCATTTTTTGGGTCTTGATTTAGTGAAACATTGTGTCTAGAATTTAAGATATTTTTTTATTAGAAACATAAATGTCCGAAACAAAACATTTAAATACTAGTTATTCTGAGGTTAGATTATGCAAACAGAACTGGGATCATATATGGACATAAATGCTGTGGTAATAAAGCCAGAGATAGTTGATTCTATCCGGAAATCAGCAGTCGAGATCAGATATTAATCTTCATGAGTTCAGAAGTTGGGGGTATAATAAAGAGAATCTATCCTGACAGCAAGGTAATCTCTGTCAGACGTTTCAAAAAAGGAGGGATTAATCAGACTTACGATATTAGGCTTGAGGATAGGTCTTTGGTACTTAGGATATACCCAAAGGATTTGTGGAAGGTAAAGAAGGAGAACTATCTGTATGGGCTTTTGGAAAAGAGGATTAAGGTTCCAGTACCTAAGGTTATTAAAACTGGGAGAAACTTTATTCTTATGTCCAAGGTCGAGGGAAAGGAATTGCCAGTTAAGGATAAGGTTCTTGTGAGGAAGGCAGGAGAGTTGCTGGCTAAGATCCATTCCATCAATTTTCCTGATTATGGTTGGATCATAAACAAGGAGATCAAACCCAGGTATAAGGTATGGGCTGATTTTATTGATTATGACCTTAGTCTGAAGTTTATGAAGATACCTGGCAAGTATTCTTACCTGAAGGAAAGGATTAAGGAGATCCTTGAGGATAATAAGGGTTTGTTGAATGTTAAAGGCAAGCCCTCTTTGCTGCATAAGGATTATCATTCTTCACATATCATAACTAAAGAGGGGGAGATAACTGGCATTATAGATCTTGAGTGGGCGATATCAGGGCATAACGAATTTGATGTAGCTAAATCTTGCTCTTGGATGTTTGATAAAAAACCTGAACTTGAGAGGACATTCTTACAGGGTTATTTAAGGTATGGGTCTTTGTCAAAAATCTTTGCTGAAAGAAAGAAACTCTATAGCCTGATAGTGCTGCTTTCTTCCTTATCTTTTTCATACGAATGCAGGAACCTGAAATGGTGCGTGTATAATCTTAGGAAATTGAAGAGGGCTGTAAATGAATATAACTAAGCTTGCGGAGAGGTATATCAATGAGCACCCTAGCATAAAGGATTGCATCAGGAAGGGACTTATTAATTATTCCTCTCTTACAAGGCAGATTGCCTCTGATTCTGGTGTTGATCCTAAAAAGAACTTTGATGCGATCCTAATAGCATGCAGGAGATACTTTAGAAAGATAAAGAAGGAAGATATCCTGGAGAATAAGATACTTGGGATACTGAAGAGCAGCAAGCTTGAGGTTAAAAACAAGATTATAGTAGTGGTGGTCGAGAAGGATGTTTACTTCAACCATATTGTGGAGCTGCATAAGGAAGTAAAGAAGAGGGCAGAGGTGTTCCATGTAATCGAGGGGTCTAATACTATCACTTTGATAACTGCATCTGAGTTCTTGGATAGTATCAAAAAAATGTTTAAGAATAAGATATTAAAGATTACAAACGATCTTGCAGAGGTTATCCTGAAGAGTTCAGGGGACCTGGAGGATACCCCTGGTGTTATCGCCTATCTTACTACCTTGCTGGCTGAGAATGGTGTCAATATCATAGAGACCATGTCTACGTGGACAGATACCTTGTTTGTGGTTTCAGAAGAGGATATCGCTAAGGTGATGAGTGTGTTGAGATTTTAAGAATTATTCTGTAATCTTGCTGTTATCACTCCTCCTGGTCTTCCATCCTGGTAGCAAGTTACATATTTTTTTATTGCATCTGCAGCACCAATTACCTCAACTCTTTGATAGCCTTCATCTTTAGAAGGGATAAAGCCTACTCCAACTGGAGTTCCTAGCATCCCTCTGCATGAAAATAATATTGGTAGGTCTTTGATAACCATACTTCCCCCCGATCCATCTACCTTTGTAACCAAAGAGGTTCCATCAGGAGAACTAACATCGTCTTCTTCTTTGAAATTCACAACTGGCTCTACTCTGCATAAACTACCTCTTGGTTTACCAACCCGCCTTACTAGGAGGTAGTCTCCCAACATTAATGGTTTTACTTCATCTGAACCTTTAATGATACTCCTGGTAATCTCCCTTCTACTAATCACCCCTGTTTTTCTGTCATAATCCACTTGATCATCTTCAGCCCGTAAGTACCCTTTTGATCCTTTAGGACGACCATCATCGAAAACATAGAACTTCATTATGGGGTCATCATTAATATCCCTTCTTTGTGAGACATATCTGGCATAGAAGACGTTAGTGCCTTTTACAACATGAGATGCTTGTTCAGATTCTATCTCAAATTCATTAGCTATAGCTACATATCTATGGCTTTTTAGATTATCTATTATTGTGACATTGAAAAAACCACACCCTTCTCCTTGTTCAACTACAATATCCCATATTTCTCTGGATAATGGTGTACTTTTCCCTTTTCCCTCTGGTACTAGCAATCCTGGAACCTGAGATTCAGGATGATACGGGTGAAAAATCCCTATTAATGGGTTGAATGAACCATCTATATTTTTTTTGTCTCCTAATCTTTTAAATTTTGCTTTGTATCTTTCTCCAACTGTAAGGGACTCCAGATTTCTATTGCTATCTGCCCGAGCAATCTGTCTGCGCTGTCCTCCTCTTGCCTGTGATGTTCTCCATGCCATTTTATCATGCTTTGAATCGATAAGAATTAGTGGCTTTTTTTAAATCTATTGTGTAATTTAACTTTTTATAATGCCCTCTTTGTCAAGTAGATGCCCTAGCTTCTCTTTCTTTGTCTCTAGGTACTTCTTAGAATGTTCAGTGGGTTTTATTACTAACGGGACCCTTTCTTTTATCTTTAGGTTGTACTTCTCTATCCCGCTTATCTTTCTTGGGTTGTTTGTTAGCAGCTTTATTGTTTTTAGACCCAGGTCAGAAAGTATCTGAGCACCTATGGTATAGTCTCTTTCATCCGGCTTGAAACCTAATTTCTCGTTTGCCTCAACAGTGTCCATGCCCTGGTCCTGTAAGGAGTATGCCTTGATCTTGTTCAAGAGGCCTATCCCTCTGCCTTCCTGTCTAAGGTATAGCAATACCCCTCCTTTTGTTCCTATGATCTCTAAGGCGCTTTCCAGCTGTTCTCCACAGTCGCATCTTTGACTGTGGAAGGTGTCTCCTGTCATGCATTCAGAATGAACCCTTACAATGACATCTTCTTTGTTCCTGACTTCTCCTTTGACCAAGGCTATGTGGTGGTGTCCTTTATGATCTTCATAGATGTGAATAATGAAGTTACCATAGAATTTTGTTGGAAATCTGGCTGATGCTTTCTCTTTTATAAGATTCATAATTATCTCTAGAATCGAGATATTTTTATAAACCTTTTGGAAAGCGTTGTTCTAAGATTAAGAAACTTGTGCTTTATTCTTCCCTGGGTTCAGCGTCAACTTCGTCTTCCCTGTCTTCTGCCTCTTCATACCCTTTCATGAATCCTTCTTCCTCTGCTGACATCTCATCATCCGCTACCAAATCCTCTCTTCCTTCCTCGTCGTATATGCTCGATTCTTCAAATTCGTCTTCAAAATCATCTTCTCTTGTCATGTTCAATCCTCTTGAGGAAAATTGTCTAAAGTGGTCATTTATATAGTTTGTGATAATAATTTATATAAAAAAAGTCATCTTTTTGTCAGTGTTTCTGCTCTTTTAATCATCTCTTTCTTTAGCCCCACAAAGAATCCTCCCTCTTTTCCTGCAGCATAGGTCGCTTCTTTGGGTTTGATTATATTGTTTATTTCTGGGTGCTCTACGTCAATATGGGTGATCCTTGCATTGCTCTTTCCTTTCTGGTGGATAAACACCCTTGCTCCTTTTAGTTCTAGTTTTCCTTCTCCTGGCCCTGACATGCTTTCTAGTTTGTTTTTCTTATTTTTAAAGTTTATCTTTATCTATTTGCAGACAAAATAATTTATAATAAATAACTGCAACTATATATAGGGAGAAAAACAAATTATAACTAACATTTGTCTTCCTCTATTTTTAAGTTCTTGTTATCTTAGAAAAACCAACAACAACATTGGACTCAAACACGGACTTTACAGGTAAAGTCCTACTCACAGAGGAAAAAACCACACTGCGTATGATTTTTCCCTCTGCATTCGTGTTTTCGTCCTTGTTGTTGGTTTTTCTCAATAAATATTATTTCTTATTATATGACTACAACATATATATCCCAGTATGCTATAAAACCAAAAGCTTTAAATATCACTAATATACACATTAGTATACTAGTTTATTTATATCATAGAATCATATAATGGGAAAAAAGAGGCAGGATTTGGCTAGTGAGACGTAAGAGAGGACAAAAAAATCAGAACGGTGATCCAAAATCTACGTCGTCACTATTGCCTCTTCTTTTAAAATGTGATTTCCAATGGAAGCAGAAACAAAAGATTTCATAGAGAATGTTGATTCTTGGATAAAGCAGATTAGGTCTGAGTTTGGTCAGATAACTGACGTTTCTTCTATTGTTGAAGAGAATGTTGACAATGTACAGCACAACTATGAGCTTATCTATGAACTGAAGGAACAGGTAGATGAGCTGAAGGCTGAGATCAAGGCTTTAAAGCTGATGCAGCTGCTACAGATCAAGGAAGGGCTTGTTAAGAAAACCCATTAGAGCTGTTCCAGCAGCTTTTTGAATGCATTATCCGTTGTAGTGAATAGGTTATTCTGGCTTTCTTCAGCTTTTATATTGTTGCCTCCTGCTGACAGTTCTAACCTGATATTCACGTTGTTTTTGTCTCCTTCAAAGGTTATTGATATCTTTTCGTAGTCCTCTCTCTTTTCCTGGATCTGCTTTACATAATTGCCTATCATCTTCTTCAAGACAATCATCTTTGCTGCCTCTATGCCCTTGAATCCATTAAGTTGAATCCCCCCTCCTAAAGAAACAGAGTCTTGTTTTGCCAATTCTTCGTCTCTTGGCTTTGTGTCTTCCATCGCTATCTACCTCCATTGCTATAGGGTGTGTATTTCTAAGGAGATATAAAAAGGTTGTTGTTTTAATTGATTCCTGCTCCATTAATTTTATAAACTTCCTATTTTTCTTTTTTGACATGTTAGTTCAATCTTTTTCAGGGATAAGGGGAGTGTATGGCAAGGACCTGACTGAGGATACTGCGAGAAGATACGCTTATGTTTTTAACGAGTTTCTTAAGAAAAGACTTGGGAAAGAGCCCATGGTTGTTGTAGGATACGATACTAGGGATAGTTCAGAAGCTCTGAAGGGAGCTATCTTTGATTCTTTGTTTAATATCATCGATGTTGGTGTAATGCCTGTTGCTGCTGTTGAACTGGGGGTTAGGGAGTTTAAGGCTGATGGGGGTATTATGATCACTGCTTCACATAATGAGCCTGAGTTTAATGGAATCAAGTTTTTGGATAAGGATGGAGCTGTCCTTAGGCCTAAGGATAGTGCAAGGGTCATTGAAGGGTTTAAAAAGATAATTGAGTTGAGCGAAGAGGAGTTTTTGGATAAGCATTCATATAAGGAGGAATTAAAGGAAAAGGTTAAAAGATTAGAGAACAGGAGGGATGAATTGATTGAGAAATATAGTGATTTTCTAGAATCTGCTGGGGGTAGGTTCGAAAATAAGGTTAAGGTAATTCTTGATGTTAATGGTGGTGCTGGTATCGTTTTAAAGGATATTATAACCAAATTGGATGTTGCCAAAATCAAGGTTATTAATGATGATGCTGGTAGCTTCAAAAGAAGGATTGAGCCAAATGCAGAATCCTTAGCCTACCTCAAGGACCTAATAGATAATGAGGATGCTGAATTTGCAGCAGGTTTTGACTGTGATGCTGATAGGGCACAGATTTTGTTGAATGATGGTGGATTAGTAGATGGTAATTCTCTACTTGCTTTGGTGGCTGATGATATTTTGGTTAAGGAAAAGGGAACTGTAGTTACTAATGATGCTACTTCTAATGTTGTGAGAAAGGTAGTTGAGGGACATGGATGTTCTGTTAAGGAAGTAGAGGTCGGTGAGATCAATGTGGTTGATGAGATGTTGAGATTGGACAGCCCAATTGGAGGGGAAGGGAGCAGTGGTGGTGTAATCATCCCTCCATCCAGATGCAGGGATGGGATAATGACTGTGCTTTATGTGTTGAAAATGATCAATGAGAGGGGTAAATCTTTGAGAGAGCTGATCAGAGAGCTACCAGTGTACTGTAATGTCCAGAAAAAGACCAAACTAGAGAAGGATTTTGATAGAGGCAAGGTCAAGAAACATTACTCAAAATACTCCTTTCAGGAAACAGGGGGTTCAAAAGGCGGCTTAAAGATAATGATTGACAAGAACAGTTTTGTCTGGTTTAGGATGTCAAAGACAGAGCCAAACCTTTTGAGGATTATCGTTGATTCTGATTCTGAAGCTACTTGTGGTGAACTGTTGGCAGAGGCTAGCTCTATACTCTAAAAGAGCAACATTTATAAATAAATCTCCATCTATGTCTGGTAAGGGTGGTCATATGGCCGAGGATTACGGTCTGTGCAGTCTCTGTAAGAAAGGGAGACTGATCAAAAAAGAGGAAAAAGAGGTAGGTGGAAGTGCCTACGTAATGCTCAAGTGTGATAAATGTAATCATCAGGTTGCAAGACAGGTTAAATAAGATGGGAAACGAAGTATCGTTGCAAAGGGTTGAAGGGCAGGGAGCAAAGAAATGCCCTGAATGCGGCAGTGACAAGATTATCAGAGAGGATAATGAGGTTTACTGCGAGAAGTGCGGCTTTGTTATCGATTAGCTGTTCTGGTTTTCTTTTTCATAGGTGATTCTGTATCGTTCGAAATGACGAAAGAAAGGTTATAGAAGAGATTTCTTTGATTAGAAGTATTATTAAATATATAGTTATCGATAAGGATCCTCCTGATTCTAATGAAGGCGAACTTGAAGAAAAGATCAAGAGAAGCAAGGAGAAACCTAAAGCTAAGGGGTGTCTGGATGAGGTCCTGGTTGAGCTGGATAAAAACAAGGATAAGAAGAAGTTCTCTATTGATGTTAAGAAAGAGAGGAAGGAGATTGATGAGGCTCTGTCTTTCGTGGTTAAGTACAGCGAGAATGAGAGGGAGCAAAGACTGACTGTTGAGAAAGAGGGATACTCTTTTGATATTGTTAAGGAGAAGGAGGTTATAGATGATAAGCCCTACGAATTTACCATAGTCTATGAAAATAATCCTGGTGGAGAGAGTTTGAAGGTTAGCTACAAGCTTAGGGACTATCCTTCTGAGAGAGAGGATGCTCTGCAGGATTTTAGCGGGATACTTGATAAGACGCTTCATATCATGCCTAAATCTATAATGGGAGGCGTTTTGGGATATACCTACCTTGGGGAGAACTTTATGGCAAGACGGGATGATCTTGTAGGGGATATGGCAAAGATGGTGGATGTTCACGAAGCTATCCACACTAATAACGAATATGAGACCAGGATATTAACCAGCTGGATATTGAGCAGGGAGAGAGTCAGGTATAAGAGATAGACTGAGGTTTTTCACTACTAATAAATGAAAAGATTTTTAAATAGTAATTGAGTTCTACTTTTAAAATGATGTCTCTGATTAGGAAGCCGAAATTTTCACCCTTATCCTTAGTACATCTATCTTTTCCAATCACATTTAATATTGGGAGTGGTGAAAAACAGACAGGCAGCCAAATTCCCAGAGCTTTAAGAAAGCTTTTTTCCCAATATAGCGGCCATATTCCAATTAAGGATGGATATGTAGATTTACCTGATAGTAGGATTAGTCCTGACTTGGACATTACAAACGTTCATACTGGCCTTAATATTGTTGCTGCAATATTAGGAAACATACGAACTCCAGAAGAGTACTTTGCCCATTCTAAACATATAGATGTTGGAGGGAAGCACCCCCACTATGAAAGTATGGAGGTTAGCAAGCACCAAAAGGATGCAGTAGTCCCACGTTTATTGTTAGAGGATTATGCTATCCTTGAGACTATTCTTGAAGGGAAAGACCTATCTTTAAGTAGGGCTTATGTTTGCGATGGGATAAATAGAAGCATAAGGAGGGGACTTGTTGAGCTAGCTGAGGATTTATTCAAATTATCCTATAGTGTAGCTACAACAGACCGTCAAATCTTCTATGTAGAAGGAAAACATTGGGATACCAGTTATGATGGATGGAAAGAACTTGCCAAGGATTTTGAGGATTCTTATTCTTCAATAAGCAGGAGGTTGCGACTTTTAGCTTATAGGTCATGTAAATTTAAACTTGAGGAGAATCAAATCACAGCAGAGGTTCCAAGGGTGGAATTAACAGATCTGGTAAAGAAGCCCAAAATCAAACCAGAAGAACCTGTTATCATTGATGAATCCCAAAACACTTACCGTATGCTTGCCGAATCCTTTAAGGCTCTTAGTCCTGTTGATCCAACGCCTGTCTTGTATTCATCTACTGTGCAAGATACAGAAGCTACGGATTTTACTGTTTCTGATCTTTCTGATTATAGGCCGCTTGAAGGATACCAAACTGCACTAATTCTTGCTACGATGAGTTCAAAAATACTTAATAGATTTGGGAAAAAGTTACACTATGACCCGAACAAATCAGATCCACAGATACTAAAGAGAGCACCGTTCTTTATCTCTACTGTTGTAAATGGCGAAAGGTTATATAATCCAGCTGTTTTGCAGCTAATTAAGAACAGGGTGCTTACAGAAGAGAATGTTTCTGATCCTAAGATGGTTGCTAAAATATTTGATGGCCTTGTTGCACAAGCTTTTGAAGCTGGTTATCCTCCTGAATGGAGAGAAATTAGCGGGGGCATTAAAATGAGAGTCTCTGAGATGAGGGAAAGATGTAGTGCAAGGCAGTTTCCTAAGGGCTATTTTCCATTTTTGGGGCCTGTGAACTATACAGTGGCTGATGGCAAGAGGAGTGCTTACCTTCTAGGAATAAGTCAAGCAGAAACTGCTGTCTTTAAAGCTATGTTGGATCCGAGGAATAGTTAAGGGTAGTTTTGATTAGGTTTTTAAACACCAATACATTTTACATCATACTATGACCAAAGTCTACTTCCAGACACATGGATGCAGCACAAACCTTAGCGAGTCAGAGGTAATGAAGGGGCTATTGGAAAGAGCTAAGTTTGAGCTAGTTGATGATGCTGAATCTGCTGATATCTTGCTGATCAATATCTGTACTGTAAAAGGAGAGGAGACAGCTCTTCGTTATATCAGGAAATTATCCGAGGGATATCCTGGTAAGAAACTTATTGTGGCTGGATGTATAACCAAGGTTATCTTAAAGGAGGCACGCGGCATTAGGGAAGATGTTAGTTTTATCAGTACACATAATATAAAGTCCATTGTTGAGGTTGTTGAAGAGGTTGTCAATGATAATCCTATTGAGGCAACCGGCAGTGATGAGTACAAGAAGATAAACCTTCCTAAGGTAAGGAAGAATCCTGTTATTGGGGTAGTACCTATACTTAACGGATGTGCTAATTATTGTGCTTATTGCTCTGTTAGGTATGTAAAGGGGAAATTATTCTCTTATGATATGAAGGATATTGAGTTTGAGGCTATGAAATGCCTTAATAACGGATGTAAGGAATTGTGGATCACCTCGCAGGATAATGCTGCTTATATGCTGGAGAAGGAGAAGGTTAGCAGGTTGCCTAGTTTGCTTAATAATATTGCATCTATGGAAGGAAGGTACTTTGTCAGAGTTGGAATGATGAATCCAACGCATTTATTGGATATCCTTGATGATATGATCTCTGTGTATAAGAATAAGAACTTGTTTAAGTTTCTTCATGTGCCTGTCCAGTCTGGGAATGATGAGATCCTTGGGCTTATGAAGCGAAGGTATGTTGTTTCTGATTTTAAGAATATTGTAGATAGGTTTAGGAAGGCTATTCCTGATATAACCATAAGTACTGATATCATCTGCGGGTTTCCTACTGAGTCAGAGGAGCAGTTCAGGGACTCTTTGGAGCTGGTAAAGGAGATAGAGCCAGAGGTCCTTAATATATCCAGGTTCCAGGCAAGACATGGGACAGAAGCTGCAAGGATGGAAGGGCAGGTCTCAGGAGGGATTACTAAAGAAAGGAGCAGGTTGCTGACAGACATATTCACTAATATCTCCAGGATTAACAATGAGAAATGGCTTAACTGGGAAGGGGAGATCCTGATCGATGAGATAGGTAAGGATGACAGTTTTGTTGGAAGGAATTATGCCTATAAGCCGGTTATAGTAAGAGGGGATGTAAAGTTAGGGGATTTTGTGAAGGTAAGGATAGAGAAGGTTACTCCTTATGACCTCAGGGGAGGGATTGTCTGAAATGGAACAGGTATTAGCTTACATGAATAGGATCTCTGCGTTAGGTGATCATTATCATAGAAGTGGGAATCTACTTCGTTATAGGAAGGATATACTTGATCATTACCTGAAAACAGCAGATATCTTTTTGACTATGGCAGATGGATACAGAAGAACCCCGTCTAGCGGAATGGTCTTTGCATTTTCTGCACAGGGATATGGCTTGTTCAGTGCACTTAGCAGCCTATCTGAGCGCAAAGGCGGTCTCTCAGAGGATCTTGATGCAAGGATATCCTTGGGTTTGAATGAGTCACTACAGTGCATAGAGCAGGCTTGTGAGTTTCTATCAAAGTCTGTTAGAGATATCGACATGAATAACCCATCTGGGCATCCTACGTTGCTTAGGTTTCGGGACCAGTTTTTGGTTTTTGCTCCAATCCTTAAGGAGGTTCAACCCTATGTTGAATTGATAGAATCCTGCTATCATCGCTTGATGGCAGATATGATCGTGAGAGGGGCACAGTCTTCCTCTCTCAATCCACGTGCTGCACGCCATTATGATAATATGCTCATTGGTTATTTTCTTGAGTTGTGCAGCTTTAGGGAAGTTGATCCAATGGATCCTTTGGCTAATTAGAATTCTGAAAAAAAATAAAAAGAAGGAATTATTCAGTACACTCCTTGCAAAAGTCAATGCCCAGGCTTTCGTTGGTCTTCTTTATGGATGCTTCTGCGTCTTCAAAGCCCATAGCTGCCCTAATGGCATCTATATTTTCACATACAACATCTGATTCCTGGTGTATTGCCTGAACGTATAACAGCTTGTTTCCTGTTACACCAACTGCTTCCTTCCACACTACAATCTCCGGCATATCTGACCTGTTCCTTCCAAGGTCTTTTGCGAATTCCATGATCTCTGCTGTTGATCTTACCTTGGATGCATTATCTACAACCCTCACTCTGGAGGTGTTCTCAAATAATTTAAGTACTTCATCTACATCAGGGGTCTCTTTGCAGTCTACTGTTACAGTGTGCATGTGCATCAATGTGCTTGAAACAGACAATGCTGTTGTGAATATTGGCATATCCTTAAGGACTGTCTTTACATCAGGGCCGTGGTGGGATGGAAGCTCCAGTACAGGCACTATGGCGTTAATCGGACCGTGCCTTATGTCCCATGGGTCTGCCCCTCTTCGTATCATTGTTGCGTGTACTGCTTCAATACCATATTTTGACTTTATTGCATTAAGGGTTCTGCAAAGCCCGGTTGTGTTGCAGCTAACTACCCTTATATGATCCTTTCCTACACATTCCTTGTAGTTGCATTGTGCTGTGAAGCTTACATCTCCAACTCCTGCTTTCTCTCCACCCTGATATATTGCTTTCTTTTTCTTAGGGATGTAATATTTTTCTTTGTTTTCTGCTCCTTTTGGCTTTGGAGAGCAGTCTACGATGATATCTGATTTTTGGAGTAAGTCATCAAACTCCCCTTCCATCTTTAAACCATTAAGCTCGTCTGCTTCAGGCCATCTGTACATGGGGATATTCTTCGCCTGTGCAGATATCATCCTGTAATTATAGCTTCTTGCAGTAACCCCTATAAGCTCCATGTCCTCCTGTAAGAGTACAGCATCTGCTACTCTCTTACCAATTGTCCCATAACCTACAATTCCTACCTTTATCTTGTCAGTCATTTTCTCACCTTCTGATTTTTATTTCAGTTTTTCCCTTACAATAGAAGCACTACCTTCACCATTAAATGCCTTTATGTGATCAGAAGCTGCTTGATAAGCCTTCTCCTCTATCTCTTTTTCGCATTCTTCTGACATGGAGTATATCCTATCAAAGAATATCTTGGTAGCATATTTGACATTCTTCCCGAATATCTCCTCTGGCTTTTTTCCTTCGATTGGCTTATTTTCCATGACCCAATCATAGGCTTCCTGCCAGAGATCAGGATGATGCTTTTTTAGGGCATCATAGACAATGTTCTGGAATAATGTTGCAACATTCCCTTTCAGGATATCTCCATGCGGGAATTTGTCCTTGATTATCTCAAGAGGGGTCCCTGTAATACCGTGCTGAGCGATCCTTACTCCAAATCCATTCTCTCTAAGGGCCTGAGCGACAGCTTTTGTCTGTTCTATGTCAATGCTTGTCTGAAGGACAGGATTTCCGTTTTCATCAAAGATATTTCCATGGGTAGATCCATTTGCTATAGCTATCAGGTTAGGGGAGATGCCTGCTTCTTTTAGTGTCTTGATGTAGGTAACTGCTTCTTCTGGCTTAGTAAGTATCATTCCACCAGTATCTTTTCTTCCTATCTCTCCAACTTCAACCTCTAATCCAAACTCCTTTCCCTGTAGTTTTTCCTTGATGAAGTTTGCGATCTCAATTGTAGCTTTTAGATTAGGGGCCAGTTCTTCCTCTACTGTTTTTCCATCAAAATCAAACAAGTAGGATGCGTCTATGGCAAAGCTTGTATAGCCTGACTCTATCTGTTGGGATATAAGTTCTTTTATCTCTGTGAGTTCCTCTGGTGTTCCTTCCTTGATCTGGATATGGTCTGCATGCAACACCCATACATCATGTCCAACTTCTTCATTGGCTTTCAAGAGGTTCTGAGAGAAGGTAGATGGAGTCAACCCAGTATAACCAACCTTGTGGTTGCATTCTGATCTTGCCAGTTCCATTATCAATGCTGCATCCAGGTCTTTTGCTGCCCTGAATACCCCTTTAGCAACTCCGATTGTTATTCTTGGATTACATGCAAGAATTATCTTCTTCTCATCTTTTAAGGCTTCATAAACCTTGCTTCCTTGTAACGGTTCAACCATATTTATCACCTTTTTTATTCAAAAAATAGTTTAGCTTCTTCGTATCTTTGTTTAGGGACTGTCTTGAGTGTGCCGACAGCTTTTTCCAGAGGGACTGCAACAATATCAGTTCCTTTAAGTGCTACCATCTTTCCAAATTCACCTTTATCAATCATATCCGCTGCTTTTATACCCAGCCTTGTTCCCAGGACCCTATCGAATACTGTTGGGTTTCCTGCTCTTTGCAGATGACCCAGAACAACGTGCCTGCATTCTATGCCTGTTTTTTTCTCTATCTCTTTAGCAAGCCTTTGGGCTATCCCCCCTAACCTGACATGGCCGAAGGCATCTTTTTCCTGCACCTGAAGTTCCATCTGTCCTTTTTTTGGCATGGCCCCCTCTGATGCTGCAATTATTGAATAATTCTTTCCTTTTTTCTTTCTGTTTTTAAGTATCTTGCAGATTTCATCAATGTCAAACTCTTCTTCTGGGAGTAATATAACAGATGCTCCACCTGCTATCCCAGCTTCCAATGTCATCCATCCTGCATGCCGGCCCATAACCTCAACCACTATGGTCCTGTGATGGGATTTTGCAGTGGTGTGAAGATTTTCTATTGCCTCTGTTGCCCTGGTGATTGCAGTATTGAATCCAAAGGTATAATCAGTTTCGCTAAGATCATTATCGATAGTTTTTGGAACTCCCACTGCATTTACACCGTCCTTTACAAGCTTGTTGGCTACTCCAAGGGTGTCTTCTCCTCCGATTGCGATCAGGAAATCACAGTCCAGACTCTTAAGGGTTTCCTTTACCTTCTTTGGTCCGTCTTCTATCTTATACGGGTTGGTTCTTGAAGTATGCAGTATAGTTCCACCTAACATATGGATATCTGATACCTGGTCAAGGTCTAGTACTCCACAATGTTTAGAATCAAGCAACCCTCTCCAACCGTCCATAATACCCAGGACATCATAGCCTAGTTTTTTAGCTTTAAAAACAATGCCTCTTATTACAGCGTTAAGACCAGGGGCATCTCCTCCTCCTGTCAGAACAGCTATCTGTTTCTTCTTTTCACCGGTAATGCTCATATTACCACCCTAATTTTGGTTTAGAAAGGTACTTATATTTAAATGTTTCGATTATCATATAGTATCATACGAAAAACGAAAGCTTTATATATAAGCTTTATAAAATAGGAATTATATTGGTTTTTACAATGCTGCGCTCAGTGCGAATGTGGGATTTTATGAAGCAACCAAGTATTTTCGCAACTCGAGATAATCTGCTTGGACTTCGCCTGGTAGCATTGTAGTTGGTGATTTTATGAAGGACCGTATTACCATAACTCTTAGAGAGGATTTGATCGAACAGTTAGATAAGCGGATTGATGGAGAGGAGATCAAGAACAGAAGCCAGGAGATCGAGAAGATCCTGGAGGATGCTTTAGGTATATCTATTCCTAGCAAGGCTTTGATATTGGCTGGCGGCAAGGGCACCAGGCTGAGGCCTTTGACGCTTAAGACACCGAAGGCTTTGATTGATGTGCAGGGCAAGACACTTACAGAGTGGTTATTTGAATTATTCAAGAAATATGGGATAAGGGATGCCATATTGTCTGTAGGATATCTGGCAGAGCAGATCCGTGACTTCTATACTGATGGGAGTAAGTTTGGCATGAACCTTGAATATGTTGAAGAGAATCCTGACAAGCCACTTGGTACAGGAGGGCCTCTAAGGCTTGCCAAGGATATGCTCACAGAAAGCTTTATAGTATCTAATGGTGATGAGCTTAAATGCATAAATATTCCAAGGATGTTTAGGCTGCATAAGAGAAAGAAGGCTCTGGTTACGATTGCACTTACTTCTGTGGATGATCCTTCACAGTATGGGGTCGCCAGGCTGGATGGTAGCAGGATAATAGAGTTTGTGGAGAAGCCAAAGAAAGAGGATGCTCCTTCTAATCTTATCAATTCTGGTTTCTATATTATCGAGCCTGAGGTTATTGATATGATACCTTCTGGGAAGTTTTGTATGCTTGAGAAGGATGTTTTTCCTAGGCTTGCATCAGAAGGAAGGCTTCGTGGTTTTCCATTTTCTGGACAATGGATGGACACTGGTGATTATTCCCGATTGGAAAGAGCTAGAAAATCTTGGAAGGGCATCCAGGTTGGGGAGGGTGATTAATCTAGTTTGGGATATTTTTCCAATTAGAGCCAGCAATAACTCTGGGCTGGTTGTTACTTTCATCTAATCCACGGTGCCAGTATCTTCGTTTAAGGGAATCTTTTCCATGGTGCCAAGCAATTACGCATATACTTTTTTCAGTGAAGTTTCTTTTCAAAAAGTGAAGCCTTAACTTACTCTGTTTTTTTCCCTGAGTTACCACACTTGAATCTGTATGCTTGGTTTTTTTATCTTTTAACTCTATAGCATACACTGTATCATCAACCGAATATACAAAGTCCGGCTTGCTTAATGGTCTGGTTGGTGGCTCTGTTCCATCTCTGACATATGATTCAAATTCCTGAATATTCCCAAATCTTCTGCTTAACATGTTATTGAATCTTACTTCCTTATAAAAAGTGCCAGAGGGAGGCAGGCCGATAATCCCTGGGTCTCTGTACATCCAATATAGAAAATCAGTCTCATCTAAATCTTCTGGTATAATTTCAATGACAGATTCGCAATTACGTTTCAGATAATCCGTCAAATCAAGTTTTCTCTGGTCCTTCAAGTACACTTCTTCAATAAAGGAATCAATAAATTCTTGTCTTTCTTTTTCCTCAGCATTTCTTATCTGAACACCCATCTCTTTAGCTTTTTTTATAATCTCATCAAATTCATAGTCTTTTGTTGGAAATCTTATCTTTTTTGTGTTGAAGAAGGACCTCATTTTACTTTCTAGTTCGTCAGTGGCGCCCTTATAAGAAATTACACTCCAAGAGCTATTGTCTTCATAGAGAATATAAAGGTCTCCATTATTATTCCCAATATGCCTTATTACCCCCATATCCTATGGGAAGATAGAAGACTATAAAAATCCTTACTCAATCAGAAGGTTTATGTGTCTTCTACATCCTATAGAAATTAGGGGTGCTTTCTGTTCTTAGGACAGTAGAAGGAAACTGGTATATTTTCCGTGTTTGAAATAGCAAAAAAGAACTGGAAAGGTATTGTTATTAGTGATTAGTACATGGGTGATGGCCTTAGTGTTCTTTGGGAGAGAGTTATAGCATTCCTGAGCTGCTGTTTGTGAGGGGTTCTACCATTATTGTATAGTGTGTTCCAGCTTTTTTGTGCATTATTATTATTAGCTGCATGGCTTTCTATATCCCTAAATGCTTTAACAGCATCCAGGTATTCTGTTCTTAGGGTGTTGGCAAAATCAAATTCTTCGAGACCTGCCAGGTTCTCGGGTTCTCTGAATATCTTTAGTTTGCTGTTAGGAGGGCATATCCTTCCGTTTGTGTCGCAGAGGGCAACAGCTTCATACTCATCACTTGCTTTGTTTTTTACAAAGTATGCTGAGAAATCATTTTTTGCCAATGAAAGCCACGCATATGCCAGTTCTGTACCATCCTCTAAAGAGGCATATTGTATTCTTGAGGCATCTGCGATGCCACTATGGGCATTAACTATAGTTCTTGACATCTCTCCTTTTACAAAGAGTTCATCTATAGTTATCTGATTTTTAGAGGGAAATGACCAACTATCTTTGTATTGTGTTATCTCTTCTATTCCTTGAAGGCCTTTTCTAACATGGAAAAGAACAGCTTCGTGTGGTTTATCATATGTATCTCCATTATTTCCTACTTTTATCCTTACTTTAGGGCAAAGGTCTCCCATGTATTTCCAAGGAAGGGTCATTGGTTGTGGTCTCTTACCTTTTTCATAGAGAGTAATATCCACGTGGCTGTTGGGTTCTACTGCGTCTAAACCAACCCTTAATCCATTTACTTGGACAACATCCCCTATACTTTGGAATAATTGTCTGTATGGGATCCTGTGAGGTTCGTTATTGGTATTATGTTGAATAGGATTTCCATTTGGATCTACTCTTGGTCTGCTTTTTCTTTTACTCGTGGTTTTTCTTCTGCTTCTTGTTTTGACTTGCATGATTATAGTGATTATGGGTCTATTTATAAAGTTTACTATTTTTATTACCTTATAGTAGTTAATAATATCGTAAGATTTTTATAAAAATTGCGATTTCATATATAAAATGAGTCAAGAAGAACTTGAAAATACCTGTAGACAGATTGTAAAACACTCTGATAGGACTATGGTGGTCTATAGTGAGGGTAATCTTCACCCTGCTAAGATTGGACCTAATATGGTATCAAGCCAACATGTATCCTCTAATCCGATGTATGGTATTGGTTATTCAGATTGTAATGGTGTTGTTCTTCTGGATCATGTCGTTGCAGGATTATCCCATTATGATCTTTCCTCTGGAGATCCAAGAGATTATCTAGATCTGTTGGTAGCTCATCTTAAAAGAGCGTCTTTAGAAAAGGGAGGTTTTAAAGCAGTACCTGTGGGTGGGGATGAAGACCATTATAGGAGAATATTGCATTATTTGCGTGAAAATGATATTCCAATAATTCAAGGATTATGCAGGCCTGGTTTAAAAAAGCTTTTTGTTGATCCATCTACACGTACAGTTATTGTGCAGTCTCCTGCTTTTGGCTTTAGGAGATTGGCAGGGTCATATTGACATCCACGAAACTTTTATATATCTTTGAACTTTGAATTATTTTATGTCAATCTTTAGAGCATATGATGTTAGGGGATTATATCCTTCTGAACTTAATGAGGAATTGGCCTATAAGATAGGGAGGGCTTTTGTTAGTTTTGTCAAGGTAAAGTCTGTTGTGGTTTCGATGGATATGAGGGTGAGTTCTGAATCCCTGAAGAAGGAGCTGATAAGAGGGATAACAGACCAGGGAGCCGATGTGATTGAGATTGAGGGATTGTGCAGTACACCTAAGCATTACTTTGCTGCATGGTTTCTTAAAGCACCTTCTTCTATAATGGTAACTGCCTCCCATAATCCTGGACAGTATAACGGATTTAAGTTTACAAGGGAGAAGGCAATCGCCATATCAGGGGATACTGGGATAAAGGATATTGAAAGATTGGTGATTGGGAATGATTTTAAGGAGCCATCCAGGAAAGGGAAGGTGGTCTCAAAGGACGTTACTTCAGATTATAAGAAACATCTTCTGAAGTTTATGCCTAAGAAGATAAAACCTATGAAGATAGTGATTGATGCAGGGAATGGTACTGGTGGGAAGGAACTTGAGCTGGTGCTGGATGATTTCAAGGAACTTAAACTAGTCAAGATGTATTTTGAGCCTGATGGGACCTTTCCAAACCATGAATCTAATCCACTCTTAGAGGAGAATACAGTTGATATCAGGAAAAGGGTAGTTAAGGAAAAAGCAGACATTGGTATAGCCCCTGACGGGGATGCAGACAGGGTCTTCTTTTTTGATGAAAAAGGAAATGCCGTATCAGGAGATCTTATCACTGCTTTGATCGGGGAGTCTCTCTTGGAAAAGAACCCAGGGGGCAAGATAGTCTATGATCTTAGGAGTTCATGGGTTACTGCAGAGTATATCATGGAGGCAGGCGGAAAGCCAATCATGTACAGGGTAGGGCATGCTTTTATCAAGGATAAGATGAGAAAAGAGGATGCTATATTAGGCGGAGAGGTGTCTTGTCACTTTTATCTGAAGGATAATTTTAATACTGACTCTGGTATAATCGCTTCTTTGATAATGATAGGGATAATGTCAAAGAAAGGAAAGAAGATGAGTGAGATAATAAAGCCCCTAAAGAAGTATTATGCTTCTGGTGAGATCAACTCTTCTGTTAAGGATAAGGATGGTAAGATGAAGGAGCTTGCTGCTATATATAAGAAAGGAAAGGTAAGCTGGATGGATGGTGTAAGGGTAGATTTTGATGACTGGTGGTTTAATGTAAGGCCTTCAAATACAGAGCCTTTATTGCGGTTGAATTTGGAAGCTAAGTCTAAGAAGTTAATGGAAGAGAAGAGGGATGAGGTTTTAGGCATTATCATGGTTTGATTCTTTTTTTGTGGTTAAAAACCAAAAGGTTTATATATAATTGGTTCATTATTAGCCCATATGGTTCAAAAAAGGGACAATATGGAGTTAGAAATAATCGAATTATTGTTAAAACAGGATTTTCATGTTAGGGGGATTGCTAAAGCATTAGATGAGTCTCATTCAACGATCTTGAGAAAGTTGAGCAGTTTATATGATGAAGGTGTTGTTGATTATAGGATTGAGGGAAAAAATAAGGTCTTTTTCTTGAAGAAAAACATTATTTCAAGGGATTACGTCTTACATGCTGAAGTACATAAACTTAACAATCTGATTCGTAGATATCCCGAACTGCTGGTTATCTTGGAGGACGTATTAAATTTAGTTGATGAAAAGCTTGTGGTGATATTTGGGAGTTATGCTAAGTTTAGGGCAAAGAAAGACAGCGATATTGATATCTATATTGAGACAGAGAATAGAAATATTAAAAAGCTGGTAGAGAATACTCATTCTAGGATAAATGTAAAGATAGGTCCTTTTGAGCTGAAATCAAACTTAATAAAAGAGATAATGAAGTATCATGTTATTGTAAAGGGATTTGAGGAATTTTATGAAAAAAAACAATTTCTTGAGTAAACTTGGAGCAGAGGGCAAGTTAGAGTTAGTTGAACCTTCTGAAGAGGTTTGTTCTTCATATACTAGTAAGGCTGATGATTGTCTGGTTTCTGCTAGGCTGTTGTTTAGGAATAAATTATATGAAAATTCTGTTACTATGTCTTACTATACTATGTATAACTCTCTTGTTGGTTTGTTGTTTAGGTTTGGCATCAAGTCTGAGAATCATGCGGGTTCTATTTTATTGTTTAAATTATTGTTCGATAAGGTGGATTTATTTAAGGTGATATCTGAAGCTAAAAAGGAAAGGATAGACAAACAATATTATGTGTCGACTGAGAAAGATGATATATCTAAAGAAGCTGCTGAAGAACTGGTTTCCAATGCAGAGGACTTTCTTTTGAAGATGAAGTTGATGATAAAGAATATTAAGAATGAGGAGATTGGTAGATTTAGGAAGGATTTTGGGGTTTTGGTTGAGGAAGAACCTGAAGCAAGGCAAGAGTACCTGGAAAAATTAGATAGGGTAAGAAAAGGAAAGTTCATTAGGGTAAAAAGCATTGCTGATAGGTTTGGATTATGAAATACGAACTAGATATTTCTGAAGAATTGGAAAAGAAATTCAGTAAGCTTGCTAAGAAAAATAGGAAGCAATTGCTGATTATACATAAGAAAGTTGAAGAGATCAGGGAAAATCCATCCATTATAAGCCTTTAAGAGGAGATATGCATGGGGCAAAAAGAGTACACATAGATAAATCATTTGTTTTAACATACGAAGTAGATGAGAGGGGAAAGAGTGTTAAGCTCCTGGATTATGATCATCATGATAATATATATTGAGAGAATTTATTTTTGAAGGTCATTAGGGATTGATTCTGCCTGCCCTATATTTCTACTTGGGTTATTGCTATTTTTTTAATTGAGAAAACTGCTTATCTTATTGTTAGGGGCGGGCTATGTATACAAATTTGCGGAATTCTTTTCTTTCGTGATAACCCATTGGGAATTGTAATGTTAGTATTCCAGTCTCTCTTTTGAACCTATCCTGGGCTTGCACATCTGAGCCTAGTACTTCAACAAGGTTTGGGTCATCGATAAATGCCTCTCCTTCTGGTTTAAGCATACCTGCTATTTTTCTGTATAACCCTATTGCTGTTTCTTCTCCTTTATTTAATTTTTCCAGAAGCTGCCATGAATATATTATATCAAACATTCCTTCCAGAGGCAGAGTCCTAAAATCCCCTTTAACGATATGTAAACGATCGTCTTTTTTATCAGGTGTCTGTGCAAAAAGATCAACGTTATAGATTGTAAGATTGGGGTCTGAATATAGGCCAAGAATATCCAAATCTGTCTGTGACAGATATCCCCCTCCTAAGTCGCCTACTACTATCTCGCTTCCAGAATCCAATTTTTCATCTAATGTTCCGCTTATAAAATGCCCCAGTAATTCGTCCACCATCTCAAATCTTCTGTTGGTTAGTGTAATATGCGTATCGTCCTGAAGTACAACAGCAAATTCTCCTTCTGCTTTTTGATAAGCATCTTTGACTAGGGGTAATCCTATTAGAACCGGTAGATTAACCTCTTTCAATAATGGTGTTTCTAATCCTTTCATATTAACAAAGAATCATCATCTGTTTAAAAGATTTTCTAATTGTTACTACTTGTGAGTATCATCTTTTATAGGTAATGTTTTTAAATTAGGGGTCATTTTTCTGAGTAAAATGTTTAAATTCTTGACACGATTAGGTAGAAGAAAACATAGTGCAGGGGCACAGCTTATGGAAACACCTGCAGAGCCGCAATCTGCTCTGGTAGAACCTCCGGCAAATAAAGATCTTGATTCTTTAATCTTGTACCTTGACGCTCAAATTGGAAACCTTCGAGATAATGAACCTATCCTGCTTGCTCAAGATAATTCCAATCCTAATGTTGATATCTATTTTTCGGAATTAGCCAGGGCTGTACAGACGTCCTGGGATGTTGCTTATCATATTAAAGGCAGTGCTGCACATTCAGGGAAAGCAAAGAAGGCGATTCGTAGTTTTAGAACTTATGCTTTGCCTGGTGGGGAGATTGATCAGGCAAAGCGGATTGTGAGTTTTCTGGAGAAGAGATATGATCCAACTAGCCTGGATGGTGCTGTTATGACGCCATCTAGATTGGAGGCTGAGCGAGGAAGATATGCTAAGATCGATTCGTTATCAGAGTATGTAACTAGGCTTATAGATTATTGGAGGGATACAAGGATACCTGTCTATACAAAAGGCCAAAGGAGGGCTAATGGGGTTTTGCCAGATTCGAAGAAACTTGCAAGTCTGGCTCAGCGTAATGATATTGTGCAAAAAGGAAAAGGGAGTATTCAAGCTAAATTATCAGAATCTGCTGATACCTATAATCAAAACCATGCCAGGATCTCGCAAGAGATAAACGGGCATATAAGTTTGGCAGAAAGAAATATCCAAACTTCAAATGCTTCTGCTTTTGAGATAGGCAAGGTTTATAGGCCGGATCTAGATCTTGCTGCTAATCTTCGATCTGTCTATAGGGCAGTTCAGCTTGAATGTCCTGTGATGGAGAAGGGAACAACTATAGAAACTATATTGAGAACAGCTATCGGTCTGCAAACTGCTTTTGTTGATGCACAGGCAGCACCTTATCAAGGCATTGCTAATGTATTTAGTGAACTAGATCGAGCAACGGCTGCTGTCAATAGTGAAAGAGAACGGATAGATACCCAAAAGAATATCCTTTCAGCTAATGAGCTGGATCAATACGATTCGAAGATAAAAGCCCTAACAGGTGATCTTGAGACCTATTACAGGAGCAGGGTAGCTAACCTTGAGAATGTCCAGAGGGAGATTGGAACGCAGCTGGTTGCTATGGTTAGGAATCCTTCAAATAACTATAGTTTTGACGGATGCGTAGGATCTTTTGGGAGGTTATGTCTGCTTAATGCTCTTTACAGGAATGAACTTAGGGAATTGGTTGATGCTAACCTAGATGCTATACTACCTGTGAATAATATACCTACATATGAAAAAGTCTCAAGTTCTGTTGAGCCTTTGGCCTTTGGCCTAGGGGACCTTATGGTCAGGGTGGCACAGACAGAGGATCTGCTTGCTCTTGGAGAAGTTAGTTCTCAACCTCAATCATCAGCTGATGTTGCTGCATCGCAATTGAAGGAGACTGCACAGGCAACTATCAATTGTTATACATCTAAGAAGAGTGAAATTAGATCTGCTAAAGACAGGCTGCATTCACATAAAAAGTATTTTAAGGAGGCAGAGGTTGATATGGGATTGTTGGAAGGAGCTGCTGAAGCATTAGGGGTTAAAGACCAAGTAGCTGAAGCATCTTCTACATTTTTATCTGGTATATCTGAATTTTATGATGAAAGGGTAGGGAAGGTGATTCCAAACTTATCTACAGCTGCTCAGCAGCTTGAAACAAATGCTAAAGAGACAGTAGATGCTCTTGTTGCTAGGGCAGGTGTTCTTGCAGGTGAATTAGAGGGAGTGGAGTGGACAGATCTACAAAGAGAGAATCTTGGACATTTGGATGGTTTTTTTGGCTATGTAAAAGGGGCAGCTGTTAGTGCTGGGCTTGGAATAAAAAGTAACGATTTATCTGACTTAGGAAGTAGTGTGAATGTTCTTAAAGGATCTCTTAATAAAGTAACTGGTCTAGAAACAACCATTGCTTCTATAGATAAAGCTACTGGGTATATAAGTACAGGGGCTAGTCTTCTTGAAAGTTGTCAGGAAGATCAGGCTCTTAGCTATCTACAGAAAGCTAAGAAGCAAAACCTTACAACTGTTGAGACTAGTGTAACTAAGCTTGATAATAAAGGATTGACTGAGAAATATGAAACAGCCAGGGATTCCTATAACATTGCTTTAAAACATTTATCGGAAGCATATGGTGATTTTTCAGGATGGATTACAGGAGAGCTGAAGCGTTATCTGAGTGGTAGGAATTTTCTTTTTCAAAGATCCTCTGAGCCAGGGGACACTATATCCCAACTACAAAGGGTTGATTCTTTGGTTGGTCTTGGTAATAAGATGAAGGAGTTAGGCGTTGATTTTACTCCTGCCCTTAGTGATCCTGAGGTTAGGGATCTTACTGATCTAAGAGCAAAATGTGAGCAGTATGGGAGGTATAGAGGTCATGATCCTGGTGCAGTAACGCAGTTTCACTCCCATCTTCAAACGGCCTCCACGTACTATTACACCCATCACATGTCAGATCATGCAATGAAATATGTGAATGCAGCCTCTGAATTGCTTGATAATATTAAGAAAAGTGTTCCTCCAGATGATCCAAGGTTTAGGTGTGTCGTTTCACCGGGTTCAGTCAATCAATTAGAGATTCAGCAAATGACGAGAAGTTTAGATAGATATAAGAGAGATTTTAATATGCAATAGTCTGATATAATCCTTCTTTTAAAAACGGCTGTGTTCAAAATCTAGCTACGCTAGGGTTAGCAGCTTCAAAGTTCTCGATGTTAGTCTTTACAGCTGACATTCCCCGTAAGGGACATCCCCCTTGTCAGCTACATCTAAATTATCTATAGAACTTTGACCTTAGGCTGCTAACCTACATTTTGAACGCAGCCTTTAAAAACCAAAGTTTTATAAACATTAACCCTATTCTTACCTATGAAGTGAGAGAAGGAAGGAGAATAATTGTTTCTCACAAATTTTAAGATGAAGATAAAACCGAGTAAACGGCCAAAGAAGCGGTATATCGTATTTGAGGTCATCTCAGAGGAGCTAGATAATGATTCTGCTATCCATAATGCCATAAAGAAGTCTCTTTTTAATGTTATGGGAAGGGAATATGGGGAAACAGGGATAAGGTTTTTAAAGAATAAATACAGAGCCAGCATACACAGAGGTATATTTAGGGTTAATAATAAGTTTGCTAAGTCAGTGATAGATGCTTTGAACAAGAGCAAGAAGATAAAGACATTAGGTATGAGCGGGATACTTAAGAAAGTAGAGGATAAGTATCTGAAGATAGCATGTTAGATAAATATATGAGGTGAAAAAATGGTTGAACCAATGCCACATCAATTAATGGGATACGATAGGGCAATAACTATGTTTAGTCCTGATGGAAGGTTGTTGCAGGTCGAGTATGCTAAGAAGACCGTAAGGCAGGGAAGCACTGCTATAGGGATGGTATGCAGCGATGGTGTACTTTTAGTGACGGATAAGAGGATTGTTGATAACCTTATGGTTCCAGAGTCTGTCGAGAAGATATGGCAGATAGATGATCATATCGGAGCTACTGCTTCAGGCATATTGTCTGATGCCAGGGTGCTGATAGAAAGAGCACAATTGAAGGCACAGCAGCACAGGGTTACGTATGATACTCCTGTCGATGTTATAACAATAGTCAAGGATATCGCTAACCTAAAGCAGATATGCACGCAGAGCGGGGGCCTTAGGCCTTTTGGGGTTTCGGTTTTGGTAGCTGGGATAGATGCTGACAGACCCACCCTATATGAAACAGATCCTACGGGCATATTCTTTGAGTACAAGGCAAGCGTCATAGGTGAAGGGGAAGTGGAGATAGAAGAGATACTCCAGAAGGACTATAAGCCTGAGATAAAGGTAGAAGATGGGCTAAAGCTATGCCTTGGTGCATTGAAGAGCGTCTTAGGAGATAATTTCTCTATAGAAAGGATAGATGCTGCATATATCAAGAAGGATGAGAAGAAGTTCAAGAAGTTCTCAAAGGAGACTATTGACAGGAATCTAGGGCAGGCAAAGGTAAAGAAGGTAAAGAAGAAGTAAAATGACTGACGTTGATGAAGCAAAGATTGTAAAGCTTAGGACACATGGGCAGGTTTTTGAGATTTTGGCAGACAGTGCCAAGGCTTTATCTTTGAAATCAGGCAACGCTGTTGACATAAGAGACATACTTGCTGTCCAGAAGGTATTTACAGATGCTAAGAAAGGGATGGAGGCATCACCAAACGCCTTGAGAAGCATCTTCAAGTCAGACGATCCTTTGGAGGTTGCAAAGGAGATAATCCAGAAGGGAGAGATACCTTTAACAGCCGAGTACAAGCAGGGTATGAGAGACCAGAAGAAGAGACAGATCGTTAACATAATACACAGGAATGCTGTTGATCCTCAGACACATGCACCTCATCCTCCCCAGAGGATAGAGGCTGCTTTGGAAGAGGCAAAGTTCCATGTCGATGAGGTGAAGGATGTTAATAAGCAGGTTGAGGAGGCATTGAAGGCACTTAGGCCGATACTCCCGATAAAGTTTGAGATAAAGGAGATAGCTGCAAAGGTTCCACCAGATTATGCTGCTAAATCATATTCTGTCCTTAACAGCTTTGGAAAGAAGATCAAAGAGGACTGGCAGAGTGACGGAAGCTTGGTGGTTGTGCTTGAGATGCCTGGCGGATTAGAGGAGGACTTTCATAATAAGCTTAATGCCTTGTGCCATGGAGAAGTTGAAACGAAGGTGTTGAGCGTAAAGTAGATTGTGATCAAGAAATTTATGATCAAGAAATATGTAAGGTGATAAAACATGAGTAAATTATTAGTAAAGGAAAAAGAAATTGTGGTTCCTGGGGAAGTATTAGCCGAAGGAATGGATAACCTTCCAGGGATAGGGACATACAGACAGGGAGAGGAGATATTGGCAGGCAGGTTAGGATTGACCTATATCGATGGAAGGACCATCAAGCTGATCCCTCTATCTGGAAAATATGCCCCTAAGAGAAACGATACAATAATCTGTAAGGTTATTGACATCAATTTTAGCGGTTGGAGAGTTGATACCAATTCAGCATATAGCGCGATGCTTTCTATGAAGGACGGTACGTCTGCATATATACAGAAGGGAGCAGACCTTACCCAGTACTATGCTTTGGGCGACTATGTTGTTGCTAAGATAGTAAATGTTACTTCGCAGAAGCTCATCGATGTTACGATGAAAGGGCCTGGATTGCATAAGCTCAAGGGAGGAAGGATCATACAGGTAAGCTGCCATAAGGTTCCCAGGATCATAGGGAAGCAGGGCAGTATGGTGAGTATGATCAAGCAGGCAACTGGCTGCAGGGTTAGTGTTGGACAGAATGGACTTGTATGGATACAGGGAGAGCCGGATAAGGAGCTTCTTGTTGAAAATACAATAAGAAAGATAGAAGAAGAAAGCCATCTGGCAGGACTTACCGATAGGATCCAGAAGTTTTTGGAGAAGGAGACAGGGGCCAAGTTAGATGTTAGCAAATCCAGCCAGGCACCTCCAAGCCCAGCAGGCGGTCGTCCAAAGAGTTATGCAGCAAGTGTTCGACAAGGTGATAATCATGGTTTATAAGAAAAGAAAAGACGGTAGGAAATTTGATGAAGCGAGGAAGATCGAAGCAAAGGTAGGGGTAGTGAAGAGAGCAGACGGCTCTGCAAGCTTTAGGTTTGGTAATACCTGGGCTGTGGCTGCAGTCTATGGACCAAGAGAGCTATACCCTAGGTTTTTGCAGGATCCTTCAAAAGGCCTTTTAAGATGTAACTATAACATGATGCCTTTCAGTTCCAGAGGGGAGAGGGTAAGACCTGGCGGAAGCAGAAGGTCAAAGGAGATATCTATGGTAACACAGAAGGCATTACTTCCTGTATTGAACCTTGACGAATATCCTAATGCAGTTGTGGATGTCTTTATCGAGCTTCCTGAAACAGAGGCAGGCTCAAGGACAGCCGGCATAAATGCTGCGTCAATGGCTCTGGCAGATGCAGGGCTCCTGATGAAGGACCTTGTTTCTTCGGTTTCTGTCGGAAGGGTTGATGATAAGATTGTCGTTGACCTTGATTACGCAGAGGAGTCTTATGATGATGGACCTGTAGCTGACATTCCAATAGCAATACTTCCTAAGTCTGGGAATGTAAGCCTTCTCCAGATGGACGGCTTGGTCAGCAAGGACCAGCTAAAGGAAGCGGTTGAGCTTGGGAAAAAGGCTTGTGCTAAGATTTATGAGATTCAGAAGAAAGCGCTGAAGGAGAAATACAACGTGAAGGGTGATGGACAATGAATGAAGACCAAAAACAACATATTATAACGCTTCTTGAATCGGACAAAAGACTTGATGGAAGAAAGCCACTTGACTATAGGAAGCCAGTTAAAGTAGAGCCCGGTTTTACCTCAACTGCAGAGGGATCTGCCAAGGTCACTATTGGGGAGACAGAGGTCATGGCTGGTGTGAAGATGGAAGTAGGGACTCCCTATCCAGACAGACCTGGTGAGGGTACGATAATCTGCGGAGCAGAGCTTCTTCCCTTGTCAAATCCTGAATTTGAGTCAGGACCTCCAGGTATACAGGCTATTGAGCTTGCAAGGATTGTCGATAGAGGCATACGGGAGAGCAAGACTATAGAGTTCAAGAAATTATGCATAAAGGAAGGAGAACAGGTCTGGTTGATACTGATAGATGTTGTTACTCTTAATGATGCTGGAAACCTTTTTGATGCATCTGCCTTAGCTGCATACGCTGCACTTCAGAACGCTACCTATCCTAAGTTTGATGGTGAGAAACTCGATTATAAGGAGAGTTCTGGTAAGAAGATTGAGCTGACGAATATACCTTTGTCTGTTACTGTCTGTAAGATAGGGAACAAGTTTATAGTGGACCCTACTACTGACGAAGAGAAGGCAATAGATGCTCGGTTAACAGTAGCTACACTTGAGGATGGTACACTATGTGCTATGCAGAAAGGAGGAGACGTTCCATTGACCCCTGAGGATATCTCAGAGATGGTAGATATCGCTACAGAGAAAGGGAAGGAACTTAGGCAGGCACTTAAGTGAGGAAATACGTTTCGAGGTAAGTCAAAATGGATGAAGCTGAAAACTATACAAAGTATGAGATGGCAAGGATACTGGGTGCAAGATCCCTGCAGATATCGATGGGTGCTCCTTTTTTGATCAAGGTTAGTGAGAAGGAGCTTGAGGAAGTGAAGTATAATCCTATCGAGATCGCAAAGAGGGAGTTTAAGGAAGGGATCATCCCCATAACTGTCAAAAAGCCATTTCCTAAAAGCGAAGAATTTGAGAAGAGCAAAGAGAAAAAAGCTAAGGAATAAGTTTTATTTTTTATGCTCTTTGAAAAACCAGCAACAACATAGGGCTCAAACACGGACTTTACTTTGTAAAGTCCTACATCAAGAGGAAATTTCCAAATTTCTTATGGAAATTTCCTCTTCAGATGTGTTTTCCCCATGTTGCTGGTTTTTCTTTTTTAAGATGAAAGAAATCACTGAAGAGAAACTGAAGAAGTATATTTCTGTTACTAAAGAGGCGATAGAGAAGGCTTCAAAGAGCGAGAATAGGTCAGGTCTTGTCAAGGAAAGAGAGGACTGTCTGGATATGATAAACCGATATTTCTCTGATGCCCTTCACTTTAAGGATAAGCGAGATTACGTAAATGCATTTGCTGCATTGAACTATGCCCATGGCTGGCTGGATGCATGTGCCAGGATCGGGATATTTGATGTTCATGACAGTAGATTGTTTACAGTGGATTAGAATATAGATTATAAACAATAAGTTTATAAACAACCTTTTATTTTGCGCTATATATGAATGACGAAGATAAGATAAAACAAATCCGAAGGCATATCGATAGGATAGATACAGTGATAATAACAGCATTAGCCGAGAGAATGAGCCTTATACCAGACGTTGCAGAGTACAAGAAGAACCACAATGTCCCTATCTTTGATGAGAAGAGGGAAGTGGAGATAATGAAAAACCTGAAGAGGATAGCTACTCAGCATGGGCTTGACGAAGGCTTTGTGGAGGAGATCTTCCTCAGTTGCTTTAACGAGGCTAAGAGAATACAGAACGACATCATCAGCAATTCTTAGGCCTGAAGAAATACTTTCTCTGTTTTTATAGCAATTCCTTTATCCTTCTTTATAATATCCTCTGAGGTCATGATAGATGTTCCGAGTGCTACTAATTCATTCTTTAAGGTCATTATTGCTACTAGGTCTTTCTTTTTTATCTTTGATTCCAGCTTGCTTATACCTGGTATTGCCAGGTCTCTTCCATGAGAAAGCGGTTTTACTGTTGTGTCAAGTATCCATACCTTTGGGAGATGGTTGATCCCGTTCTCCATTGGCTGTATTACCTTCCTTAGGAATCTGTCGTTGTTCTCGTTCTTATAGTAATGGAAGGCGTCTGTAAGGTCCTGTAAAGTGAATAAGGTATCTTCATTGAAAGAGGCTACTTTTGTCCTTCTCAGCTCTGCCATGTGCGCTCCGCAGCCCAGCTTCTTGCCTATGTCGAAACAAAGCTTCCTTATATAGGTGCCTGCCTGGCATCCTACCTTAAAAAGGACCTCTTGTTTGTCAATCTCTATGATATCTATGTAATATATGTTTCTCGTTCTTTCTATCCTTCTTACTGCACTTTTTATTGGGGGCTTTTGCCTGATCTTTCCTGTGAATTCCTTAAGCACTTTCTGGATATCTTTCCTGTCTACTGGCTTGTGGAGATGCATCAGAGCAACGTATTCCTTTCCTGCTGGCAGCAATGCATGAGAGATTCTCGTTGCTCTGCCTAGTGCAACAGCTAGAACACCTGTCACTCTTGGATCAAGGGTTCCTGAATGGCCTGCCTTCTTTATTCTTAGTATTTTCTTTACAAAGTCGCTAACCTGGTGAGAGGTAGGTCCTGGGGGTTTGTCCAGGTTTACTATGCCAAGGTCTAGAAGCTCTTCTGTAGATCTCTCTTCTGGTCTTTTTCCGAAATTGCCTGTTGATTCTTTCTTTACTAGTATTTCCCTTTCTACTATTTCAAATGGCAATCTGTTCATGCATGTCTAGAAGAAGCAGTTGCTTATTAAATTTATCCTTTCTGCATGGGAGCAGTTGGATGTTTGTCAACTTTTTTTGGGATAGGTGCCTGTTTTGGAGCCTGTGTTTTTGGCTGTTTCTTTAGTTCCTTGATCTCTTCTTTCTCTATCTTTTTTGCTTTTTCAGCTTTGTTGTCCTTGATCTGTTTTTTCTCAGTGTCTTCTCCACCTAAAGCATCTTTAACATCTATCTCAACATCTTCACTTTTTTCTTCCTTTTTCTTAGGTTTTTTAGGCTCTTCCTTTGGCTTTTCTTTTGGGGCTCCAACCAGTTCTACTTTAACCAAGCCCTCTTCGTCTTTTTGACAGTTAACCTTGATATGATGTGGAGGATTTCTTATGCCGTGTTTCCATAATTCTGTGTTAGCATACTTTCCAAGCTTTATCTCTGTAGCTTTCATGTGCTTCATCACAAATTCCCTAAGTGCAGAAACGGCCCTGTTGGTACGTTTCCATCTTGGAGCCCTTTGATATTTCTTCCTAAGGGGGACATTATAGACTCTCTCTAAGATGATCTTCTTTTCCTTTTTATCGTCTTTCTTTGCCATCTTTATGCTTTGGTCTTTGTCCTTCTCCAGTTTCTTTTCATAGCAGTATGCCTTCCTGGATGTACTCTTCTTCCCCTTCCATACTTCTTAGGTACGGTCCAGAAAGGGGCCCATCTAGTAAGCTTGTTCAATCTAATCAATCTTTTCTTTCGGTTTGGGTGTTTGTGTTTTGCCATTCTATACCCGTTTGATCTTGAATTCCTTCTTTTCAGGCTGGAGTTGCTTTAGCAGGTTCTTTAATTTTTCATCGGTTATCTTTTCTTTTATCTGTCCCTGCTGGATCGCCTGACCTAAGATAACCAATAACTGCACAGCCTTTTCCTGGTGGGCTGCTTTGAGGTTTCCATACCTCTGAAGCGCCTCTTTGGAGAGGAACTGCTTAACTACAGCCTCCAGCTGTTCAAGTTGTGATTGTAATTGTTGTTCCTGTGATTGCTGCTGTATTGCCTGTTCCTGTTGTTTTTGAAGCTCTGCCAGTTTTCTTTTTTTGATCTCTTCTAAATCATCCATTTTATTCTTTCTTTTCAGCTGTTTTTTGTTCAGCTTTTGGACTTTCTTTGGATTTAGGATCTTCCTTCTTTTCTTCTGGTTTTTTAGCCTGGGTTGCTTCGCTCTTTTTCTCTGATCCTTCAGGAACATTCTGTTTAGGTTTAGCCTTTTTTGACTCTTCAGATTTTGGAGCTTCTTTTGGTTTCTCAACCGGCTTATTTGTGTTTATCTTTTTAGCAGCATTATCCATCAGTTTGATCCCTTTTGGGGTAATTACCCTTCCCTTATGGGCTCCTTTCTTGTCCTGTTTGATCAGTTCAGCTATCTCCAGCTGTTGTAGAATCCTTCTTATGATACTTCCAGAGCCTTTTTTGAAGCGCTCTGGCTGATGGCCCATATTCTTAAGCCCGCCATATAGGGTTCTTAGCTTGCCAACACCGATAGGGCCTTTTAACCTTACTTTCCTTATCACTGAAGCAGCCCTGACAAACCACCAATCTGACCTTGTAGGCGGTCTTTCCTTGTGGGTTCCTGTCTTGACGAAATCTGCCCATGTCGGAGGCTGCATTGCTTCTATGTTCTTTAGCTCTTTAGCTACTTCTTCTATCAATTCAGTTGCATCAACATCGTATATTGTCATTTTTTGGTCCATGCCTTGCGGCATTAGAATGGTTATACTAATAACCTATAGAGTGGAAAAATTGAGGTATTTATAAATGTGTTGGTTTTTGAAGTGTCAATTTCTGGAATTTTTATTGGTGAGCGTTAGCGAGCCATGGGGTTTAATACCCCGACCTTTAGGTCGCTTATTCTAGAAAGAAATTTATGCGGCTTCGCCGCAGAATA
>JANQNH010000005.1 GCA_028279655.1 Candidatus Nanoarchaeia archaeon
GAGAATTGCGGAACATGTAATGGTCCAGAGGATTGTGATGATGGTGAATGGTGCAATGGAGAAGAGACCTGTGTAAGTGGTTTCTGTCAGGCTGGAACTCCTAGAGTAGTGGATGATGGTGTTTCATGTACAGATGATAGCTGTGACGAGACAAATGATCAGATTGTTAATACACCTAATGATGATAATTGCCCTGATAGGGAAGCAATAGGAACATGTGACAATAATCCTGACAATAATCCATTCACATGGGATGCTGCACCTAAAGTAGAAGGTGTTTGTGATCCAGTAAACGACTGCCAGCTTGTAGATTATGTGTTTGATCCGGTTGATTGCACATTATCCCAGGCTAATTGTCAGGCAGAATGTGACGAAGATAATGATTGTGCATGTCCAGGTGACCATTGTATAGACTCAGATGGAGACGGCAATGAAGATGATTATGCAGATTATCCTGAGGACGGAAACTGCTTAGCTGACTGTAGCTGCGACATAGCAACAGGGCAAGGACAGGCCTGTGAACCAGCAGTTACTCTAGATGATCCAGGTTGCAAGGAAGTAAGGAAGATACCCATAGAAAAAGGCATAAGCATGTTTTCCTTGCCTTTGATACCAGACACTCCAAAATCATTTAATGATCTCCAGAATGGATGTGTTTTTACACCAGAATACCAGAATAATGGAATAGCTTACTATAATCCTAGAGCAGGAGCATATGTATTTATTGATGGGAATACCATACTGCATCCAGGACAAGGCTACTTCACTACACAGGAAAACGATTGCGAACTGATCATACAAGGAACAGAGTTTACAATTGATAAAGTAGGTTACCTGGGTACCAATAATGTCTACACAGGTTGGAACATGTTTGGAGCAACAAGCGAGGATATAGCAAACATAAACACAGTAAAAGGGACATGTAATTTTGCAGCATCTACTTCCCTTTATGGTTTTGATCCAATAAACTACAGGTACTTTGGAACATGGGGTATGGATTCAGGAAAAGGATATTTTGCCAAAGTTACAGGAGATTGTAATCTGGGTTAATCTTTATGATGCTGTGATAAGACAGACAGAACATCGAGGTGAAGACAAAGATGATACCATACACTACAGGACAGATAAACTATTTTAGAGACCAACAAGACCAATTAAGTAACAACTCCAAAAATTTAAGACCGCAGAACCTGGTAGAGATAGTAGCTGGATTCCTTACAGGGCTTGTTTTATTGACAGGATGCACAAAGGGGCCAGACAAGGCAGCTGTCCAGACAGCTAATCCACCTGACCCTGATAATCCATACGGGTTTTTTTGCTCTCCAGATTTTTTAAAATTGTTATACCAGTCTTTAGGGGAAAAGGCGAACTCTAGCGACTTTCAAAGGGTGATAACTGAAGTCCTAGAACCAATGACACATTCCCAGGAGTTTAGAAACCTTGCATCTGCAGACCCAGATACAACATCAGC
Organism: Candidatus Nanoarchaeia archaeon; assembly: GCA_028279655.1. Lineage (GTDB taxonomy): Archaea > Nanobdellota > Nanobdellia > Woesearchaeales > JACPBV01 > JAHWHQ01. The sequence continues at coordinate 1,472 of JANQNH010000005.1, forward strand.
TTTTGAACAAATGGTAACAAAAGCCCTAGCTAATGGAGGGTATTCTCCAGGTTTTGAAACAAGCGTTTATGAGTTACTTAGGGCTAAAGGTTACTCTATACCTTTTGAAAGAATGGTGTCTGAATCTAAAGACATGCAGCCATCACCCTCATTTGAAAGGACAGTGGACAGGGCCTTACAACAACCAGCCCTTATAAGTAAGCCATACATCACAAAATAAAATATACCTGGGTGTCAAGAATTGCGAAAATATCTATTGACTCTATTTTTTCTTATCCTTTTGCCTACAGTAAGTTCTAGTCATTTTACAGGTACTTTTGATGATTATGGGGTGGATACTGGCTCTGATGGATTGTTCGACTATCTTACTATTGACGCACAGGTACAGATTACAGACATATCCAAAGACCATATGGTACTGGCTATCCTTGAAGACAGTAAAGGAAATATTCTTGAATTCAACGATTGTAGGCACATAACACAAACAGGACAGCAGAACCTCCAGATAAACTTTGATGGCCTTCAACTCTACAAGAACAGGATAGATGGGCCATATAATCTAAAATATATCCAGCTCAGCACCATAAGCAGCTGCACTGGTTTTGGGACACCCCCTGAAGGAGAACATTCCCTGGAAGATACATACTCTACTAAGGCTTACCAATATACCCAGTTTCAGAAAGCAGAGCCAGCCATATACTGTCTCTCTTCTCCCTGCACTGCTTCCCCTGACCTGATAAGGTCCAGAGACAACATAAACATGCCAGAACCAAACTCCCCGAACACAATAGATGGATGCGAGGATGGAAGTTCAGGAACATATCTCGATTCAGAATCCATAGAAAGCATTACCATTACAAGCCAAAATTCCTTCTTTAAGACAGGAGACACTGTAGATGTTGATATTAAGGTCTACTGTGACAGCACCTTTGACAATCTTAACCTTGCTTACACAAACAACATAGATAATCTCCAATGGGATATAAAAGACAATAAACAATGCACCTCAACAGGCCTAAGAACCTTCTCAACTTCATTTACATTGGATAATAATGTGGGGCAGCATGCAATAAGGGGTGTCTTCGGTTTTGGCCTATCTTCTGATAAGGTCTGTGGTAATGGTGATTATGATGATAATGATGATTTAGTAATATATGTAAAGGAATGCAACCAGGATAGTGATTGTGATATGAAGGAATGTGATCATCTGGATAGCTCAGCTGCAGGATGTTATCAAGGAACATACAGGGACTACAAAAACATACAAAACACCTGCAATCAGGACTATACCTGCACCAAAAATACATGTACCAAATATGATGAGATAATAACAGATAACGATGGAGATGGATATGACACAGAATGTGATAATGACTGCAACGATACACCAGCAGGTTTTGATATCAATCCAGGTAAGCAGGAAATCTGCAACAACAACATAGATGATAACTGCAACAACAAGATAGACAAAGATGATCCAGAATGCGAAGGAAAATTCGGGATATATATAAAAGAAGGATGGAATCTGCTCTCATTGCCAAAGATAGGCAACAGCCAAATAGAAGAGATTGCAAACATATTTAACAATGACTTTAATAGGATCCTTACATTAAAAGGAGATACCTGGTATATATACGACAAAACCCCTAATTCTAATCTCAAACAGCTAACAGAGGAGGATGGATTCTGGATAGATTCAGATAAGGATCTTACAATAAGGATAGATAATCAGGCATCTCCTTCTCCAATATTCAACCTAAAGAAAGGATGGAACATTATAGGCTACCCTTCTATGGAAGAGAGATATGTACAAGACCTGTTCCAGGAAGTTATAGGGGACATAGAATACCTATACACCCATAACAGCCCGTTTACATCCTTTAAACCAGAAAAACCAACAGACTTCCTTATAAAGCCAGGCATGGGCATCATAGTTAAGGTTAAGAATGATGTTGTCTGGCAATTTACAACGAGATACATCAAAGGCAACACAACATTTAATCTTGGACTGTTAGACGGCTGGAACCTGATATCAATCCCCCTAATCTCAGAAAATACAAAATCAGAGATATTTGGCCCAGAAACTCTATACTATCTGGAAGACAACCAATGGACACGATTAGAGGATGCCAGTAAGATTGACTACTCTACAGGATACTGGATAAAGACAACCCAGGACACAATACTTATAGGGGGCCATCAAATAAACGACATTAGATACGATATTAATGAAGGGTGGAACCTGATTAACTATCCTATGACAAAAGAAAATACTGTAGGGGATTTCTTCCAGAACACCATAAATAACATAGAACAGATTACAATATATGATGGAGTATGGAAGAACTATAATCCATCAAAACCATCCCATCTTAACACCTTAAATGAATTGCAACCAGGAAAAGGGATATTTATTAAAGCAAAGAGCAATTCCAAATGGAAGTTTGATGACAATCTGGAGGTTGAATAGAATGAATAAAATTAAGAAAATTAAGAAAATCCTATTGATTACAATATTGATCCTTATTCTGTCAGGGTTTGTAGCAGCATGGTTGCCCTCTACCCCAGATGGAGATACCGGAGCTACTCCTCCTTCACCACCATCATTATATGATAGCACTCTTGAGATCATTAAGATAGCTGCAGAGGTTGATGGAAAAAAAGATACACTTGAAAATAGCGGGGATAAGATCTCAAAAGAGGCAGAGCAGGGCTCAAACATAGACTTTGAGATTACTCTAAAGAATATATGGGATCAGGAGATAAGAAACATAGATGTTGAGATTACCATAAAGGATATTGATGATGGTGAGGATCTTGATGAAGACACGGATATTGATAGGCTAGATGCAGGAGAGACTGATACAGAAAGAGTCAAGTTTGACCTTCCGCTTAAAGTTGACGAAGATACCTATGATGTCATCATTACTATAAGTGGAAAAGATGGTGAAAATAATATCCATACTATCTTTTGGGAATCACAGCTGGAGGTAAAAAAAGATAAACATAATGTAAAGTTTACAAAAGCATCTCTCTCCCCAGCAACTACCGGATGTGGTGGAACAGCTAGGTTGGATCTTGAACTGCTAAACCTTGGAAGAGAGGAAGAAGAGGTTGAATTATGGATCTATAACGAAGAGCTGGACCTCGACTTCAGGGAAGACATAGATCTGGACACAGGTACAGATAAAGATGCAGAGTATGACAAAAGTTTTAGGCTAAACATACCTGCCAATATAGGTTCAGGACCGTATATTATCCATGTTTCTGCTGATTATGGAAGCAAGAGGATAACAAAAGATCTGGAGCTTAAGGTAGAAAACTGCCTCCAGATAAAATCAGATCCAGTATCCATAAAGGTGCTTCCTCCAAGCACATCAGAGACTCTAACAAAGCTTCAGTCAGAAACATCTTCTGTTAAAATAATTTCTAGAAGCGATGAATCTGTTATTTTGTTCCTAGCCACGATACTATTCATTGTTCTTGCTATGGTCGTGTTCTTATTGGGTGTGATCATGATCCAGCTTAGGAAATAATCTTTTTGTGATCAACATAACAGGCCAATAGGTTTAAATAGAAACTATACTTACACAATATAAAATGAAAATCGCAGTCTGCGGCTCTGGTCAAGCAAAAGACCAGAAAGTTTTGGATAAAGCAAAAAGAATAGGCATTGAGATAGCTCAATCCAAAAACACCTTATTGACAGGTGGAGGAAGGGGCTACCCTTATGCTGCAGTCCGAGGTGCAATCCTGGAAGATGGCAGGGTGATCTGCTACTCACCTGCAAAAGATAAAGAAGACCACATTAGCAACTATAATTTTCCTTTTGAAGAATCAGCAGAATATATCTATACCAATAATGGGATCCCAGGAAGAAACCTTGATCTTGTACAGAATGCAGACGCTGTAATAATCATTGGTGGTCAGATTGGAACCCTTAATGAGTTCACAATAGCCTTTGCCCTTAACATGAAGATAGGGATTCTCAATTCAGGGGAGATAACTGAGCTAATCCCAAAGATAACAGAGATTTGTGACAAGAGAGGAGAAAGTAGAAATGTATTCTATTCGGATGACGTTAAGGAGTTGATAAAAAAATTACTTAATGCCCCAGTCTCCTCCATATAAAATCATGGATATTCTCAGAAAACATCAACAACAAGAATATCAGGTAGCCTATCGTAAATATGATAAGCGCAATCATCAGGGGGGTTGTATCTGCAGGACTCAGTAGCTCCATACCGCTATAGGCATAAGTTGACCTGTTATATTGCAGGTAAAAGATCCAAGATGCACTTATAAGAGCAGGCAGGCTTAGAACGACCTTTTGCCACCCCTTCATCTTAGGATGATGTTTAAAAGCTTCTTCTTTCGTTTTCTTTGTTTTGACCATTAGCAATCACCTATTCCTTCTATTGAAAAACCCTCCTTGGGGCATAATCTTCCTGAATAAATAATCTTAGGAGTAAATATAATCTTTTCTATTTTCCCTATACCTGGATGCTCTGTCTCAAGCTTAGCTATCTCAGCAATACCTATCTGGTTCTCCACATCCCCTGAATATACATCCTTGTCCCCCAATATGCTAACCTTAACACCTTCTAACTCCGCCTCTCCATCGTTCAAAACTGTAAAATATACCCTGTTATCTTTGCTGCACACCCCTTTATTTTCACCATAACTGACCAGGCTTAAGCTAGTGTCATCACATCCAACAACCTCTGTCTCAGAAACAGAGTATCCTCCGCTCCCCCAACTCATCACTATGCCTCCCAATGCTATGGCAAAACCTATCAGGATGATGGTTGAAAACAAAGGTGACATGGCTTTCTTAGTCATTTTTTTAATCGATACAATTTCAACTTAATCCAACTCTCCTCTCTATGTACAATGATCAGATAAGGAAAGGTACTGACGATCAGTATTAAGATGCCGCAGATTACAAGCACATTCAGGAATGTGCTGTCGATATAATGAAATGCAAAACCAATAACTCCTGCTATCAGAAAACCAAAATAAAGCACAAGCCCCATATTCAGAACTAATTTTGATTTCTCTCTGTTAATCCTGCTTCTCTCCAACTCTAAATATGTTATTTCTCTATCTACCTCGCTCTTTTTTGCCATTAAACTCTTCTTAGTTTGATACCTATATAAATTTATCGAATCTAATGATGAGCTGTTAAGTTAACGTCACTTAGTAAAGTAAAACAAAGGCACTTGCCAACCCCAATTCCTTCAAATTTAATTGTTACAGACATTCTAGAGCTAAAATCAACTACCCACTTGCCACTTGCCAACCTGCCGTAGGGTATTTATAACACTAATACTTCTTTAGATAGAATTAGTAACGAAACCTTTAAATACTTCTTATATTATCTATACTATAAATAACTTGTTGGAGTTATGTTAAATGGTCAAAAAAGAAAAATACATTGATTGGCTATCAGTAGCAATACCTGAGATTTATGTAGGTCAGATACAAGATTTTATCAAAGCAAGCAAAAACTGCTCTTCAGTCGCTGAGTATGTCAGGAGAGCAGTAGACAACCAATTAAGAGAAGATTTAAAAAGATTAAAATGATACTAATTAGTATGTCGGATGATAGTAGATTGTGGGGGGTGTTAGATAAAGAATGCGATAAACTTGAGGATAAAGGAGGATATTATCTATTAAATGTAACTAGAAGATTGGTGAAAAATTTATTAAATCTTCCTCAGTTGGATTCATTGATGTTTGTTCTAAAGGTTTTGCCTACTAAGTCTATATCAGTCTTAGATTTTCAACAAGTAGTAGCCCAAGCTATAGATAATGCTGATTTTAATCTAGAAGAATTTTTTATTGAGAATAATGATGGGAAATTACATTTTGATGTGAATATTGAATATGAGGCATATGAAGACAGATACGTAGAAGTTGATGAGGAGGCAGAAGATGACTTAGGTGAAGAAGTAAATTTGGAGAATGTTGCAAGGAGTGTACAAATTGGATTTACTCCTGTAAATATTGGGTATACAAATATGAATTTAGAAAATATTTTATATATGATAATTAAATCCATTAATCAAATCATTGTAGAACTATCAAAAGACGTACCTTACAATACCAAATTCATTTTAGAGTTGAGATTTAAAAAAGGTACAAGCGACAAAATTAAAAAGATAACAAAGAAAATTTCAGATAAAACAAAACTTAAAGCATACTTTAGGGAATACGAGAATTACGACAAATTAGTTATCAAATTGCCGTTTGAGGAAATAAACGATAATAATACTATTGACGAGTTATTGAGGCACATAACATGAGGGGAGTTATTTACAAGTTAAAGTCAGAATTAAAGAATGATGTTATTGATACCTTGAATACAATGTGTTCCAAAAAATGGATACATCAATTTGGTACCATTAATGGAAGGTCAGATAAACCAATACCTCTGAATCTTTATTTTTTGGGCGTTTGGCAGAACCTTGAGGATGGTTTTACAACTCATTTTTATTTTGATGAAAGTATTGCTCTTCCACAATATGGTGAGAATGGTTTATTTGAGCACGAAGCAAAGCGAGCTATAAAGGTAAGATTATATGTAATAGATCATGACAAAGTTAATAACTATATTTTACTTTGTGGTAGTAGGGTTATATGTAATAAGCTAATTAAGGTTTTGAATGATTTGATATATCAAAAAATTAAGAAAAAGACTAATCCATTTATGTATGTGAATTTTATTATAAGTAATGACAGGATTAATAAGATGAAAAAGGACAAGTGTATCTCATCGTTAAATCTGTTCTATGTAGACGAAACAGATGATACAGTAATAAAAAGCTCTAAAATGACTAGCAAAAAAGACAAAGACTTGACAGAGTCTGATGATTTTAAAAGAATAGGTGAGATTTCAGATAGGCATAAAACTATTAAATGCAATTCCCCGAAATTTGGAAAAAAGGTAACTATTAACGAAGAGGGATATTTTGCCTCCCTTTTATCAGATATTCAATTCAAAGCTTTGGTGATTTGTCTTATAGAGGAGTTTGAAAAAGTAGGGATAATATCGGAGTTCAATGATATATTAGTTTCTAAGGACTAGTTTGTAGCTAACCTAATCAATCCCAACCAACGATTAACACCAGTCTCTAACTTCAATCCTGCCAACTCACAAGGAACAACTCCAGTCGTTGTATGGGCTTCGATAAAATTATGTTGTAAAATAATCCCTGCCATTAAGATGGGAGCAGACCACAAAGCCTTCAATCCTCTAAAGTCATCTACCCTATCTTTTATCTTCATAAAAACTGTTTCAATCCTTACATTATGTTTCCCCGTCTTTTGAACATTGTTTATTCTATGTTCCACAAGCAATCTTTTACTTCCACTTATGTTTCTCTTTCCTTTACAACGGACAGAGGCAAAGACTTTTTTCATAGCTTTAGGATAAAATTGTGCGGCGTCAGTTTGGATATACATGGGAAGACCATGTTTTCTTGTTTTCCTGAGAAATTCTATTGCGTCTTGTGTATTTTGAGGATTTGGACTGTAAAGTGTAGCGTTAATGTATCTGGTGTCCCAATCGACAGAACACCAGAATTTATCGCCACCTTTCCTTTTTGTGTTACATCCTCTTGGTATCTCTGTTTCATCTGCATATACTTTACCTGATAAGTTTAAAGGCATAGTATCAACATACTTTTGAACCTTTAAGACATACTTCCTACACCAATCTAAAACGCTTACATGAGAAGCGTTATGTTCCCAATGTCTTCTAAAGTGATTTCTTACTTTTCTGCTTGAAAGATTAGAGAAATAAAGGTCAATAGCAGAGGTTATCTTTTTTTCATTATTCCTCATTCTATAAAATCCATCATCATTAGTAAAATATTTTTTACAAGAATTACACTTAAACTTCTGTATTCTTCCCCTATTTTCTGTTTTGCGAAAGCCCTTCTTTACGTAATCGCTTTCTCCACAATGAACGCATTTTATCTTTTCCATAGTAATATAGTAGGTACCGAAAGTATATAAATACTTCGGTACCGAAAACATATTATTAGAATGTATATAATGGGGTACCGAAAAGCTTTTAAGAGAGTAGGTACCTAAAAAACCAAAACATTTATATATAACTTATGTTATAGTTAGTTATAGTTAATCATAATGAGTTATAATACAGACAAAGGTGATGTATAATGGAAATTCCAGAAAATGTTGTTGGTGATATGCCAAATGAAATATGCCAAGGTATACCTAATGACGTTGGAGATACGACACCTATTGTAGACGGAGCAACAACCATCCAAATAAAATTGGACACAAAAACATATTTAGATAAAATGAAGATAATAAAACAGGAACCATATGATAGGGTAATAAAAAGGATGATAAGTAAGTTACTGGATTTCTGTGAGGAAGGAAGAGATGAGAAGACCAAAAAATTAATTCAAAATAGAATTCAGGAAGTAAATAGGGGAGAAGTGGTTTCTACAAAGCAATTAAGAAACTATCTTTTTGGGGATGGTAGAAATGAGATACGAGAAATACTGGGTAAAGTCGATAAAAAATGACCTGATCAATTTAACTGAAGAGGAGTTCGATGAACTCGAAATGAGTTTAGATGCTATTCTGAACTCTCCTAATTCTAAAACAAAGCGGATTAAGGGTTGGAAATACAATATAAGAAGAATAAGATTTGGCAATCATAGACTACTGATATATGTTGATGAAATTACCCTAACAGTTTATGTTCTAGCATTTCTTCCAAGAAAGGAAAGCTATAGCGAAGAGACTAGGAAGACAATTTTAAGTCTAGTGAGTAAAATAAAGGGATGAATATTAATAACAAGTGTATTCTACGGTACCGAAGTATTTAAATATAAGTAGGTACCTACTATTTGCTATGTATCTACAAAAACAACTTTCTAAGAAGATTGGAGATAAGGAGTATGCTAAATATGTTATAGTGGTACCACCTAAACTTATTGATAAACTAAAGTGGAAAGGTGGAGAGGAATTGGAAGCTGAAGTTAAGGGAGATAAGTTAGTAATTGAGAGGGATTAGGATGGAAGATAAAGAATTCAGGCAAAAGGTTGTTAAATTTGTGAATAAAAATTATAATGTTCTTAATGATAAAGATAAAGCTCAGTCTTCTGATATTGACCCTAAATCTTATGAAGGATTTATGGAAGCCTTGTGTAGATTAAAGTTAGAGTTGGAGTACGACCAAGAAGAAGATTTAGATTAATTTTTTTATTCTCTTAGGTGACGCTAACTTAACAGCTCATCTAATGATAACATTTATATAATCCTCCCACCATGGAATGATTATGCCAGGACAACAACAGATGACCGAGGAACAGGTCCAGGAGCTTCAGGAAAAAATCAAGAACATGTCTCCTGAAGAGCTAAAGGAGTTCCAGAAGAAGCAGTGCATTTTCTGCCATATTATCGAAGGCAAGGTACAGTCCAAGAAGGTTTATGAGGATGATAAATCTCTTGCTATCCTAGATATCAATCCAGCCAATCCGGGCCATGTTTTACTGCTTCCAAAAGAGCATTATTCTATCATGCCCCAGCTTTCTGAAGAAGAGATAGCACATCTCTTCATGGTTGCAAAAACAATATCCAACGCAACCCTAAGGTCTCTAGGAGTACAAGGCACAAATATCATAGTACAAAACGGTGTGGCAGCTGGTCAAAAAGCCCAGCACTTCATGATACACATAATACCCAGAAAAGAGAACGACGGCCTTAACTTTGAGCTTCCTCAAAAGGAGATACCAGAAAACCAGTTAGAAGAGATACGGAAAAAGCTGGCATCAAATCTGGGAGAAGTAAAAGAGGAAGAACCCAAGGTACAAAACATAGTTAAGCCAAAAGAGACGGATGAACCTAAGAAGAAAGAATCTAAGGAAGAGAAAAAGCCTGAGAAACAAGCTAGTAAGAAAGAATCTAAGGGAAAAACAAAAGAGCAAGAACCAAAACAGGAAAAACCAAAGATAAAACCAGACGGTAAGGAAGAAGTTGGCCTGGACGATATTGCAGATCTATTGGGTGTGAAATAATGGCAGACAAATGCTTGATATGTCAGATAGTTGAGGGCGAAGTCCCATCTAAGAAGATATACGAGGATGATGACATAGTTGCCATCCTGGACTATAACGGCGCAAATCCTGGACATTCCTTTGTGATACCTAAGCAACACACCCCAATACTAGAACAGATACCATCTCCAATAATCGGAAGTCTGTTTAACGTTGCAAACAAGATTTCCTCAGCAATATTTGATACCCTTAAGGTCCAGGGCACCAACATATTTGTAGCTAATGGTATACCTGCAGGACAGAAGGTAGCTCACTGCATGGTTAATGTGATCCCAAGAAAAGAGAACGATGGCATTAATCTACAATGGCCACCTAAACAACTGAGCGAAGAGGAGATGTCAACAATAGAGCTTAAGATAAAGGAAGAGATAGGGAGCATCGGCTTTAGCGAGGCTCCAAAGCAGAAACAGGAAAAACCAAAGCAGATATCAGAGGAGGTATCAGGGGAAGATAACTACCTTCTAAAGCAGTTGAAAAGGATACCTTAGACAAACATAAAAAAAACATTCCCAAAAATAAGACTGATGATATAAGCTATCAAAAAGCTAGGCACAAACGGAATACCTTCTTTGATCAAAACCCTTTTGATCTTTCCCAATTTGAATAATCTCTTTAATTCCCTTATCTGCTTCTTCTCTATGCCAAGGTCCTTTGGACCACATAGGTACTTTCCCTTGTATCTTACATCCTTTACGATCCAGTCTCCCTCTGTTAGTTTATCCGGACTTACATACCTGACCATACAGACCTTTTCAATGGATTTAACAAATATCCACAGGAAGAAGGTAGATATTGCCATAAACAATAGGGCAAGGAACATATACCCAAATAGATTGTCAATATTGAAGAAAAACAAAACAACCATAAGAAGAGAAAAACCAAGAACATACCTCTTAACCTTAACCTTGGATATCTTTCTAAACTCCTTAAGGAACTTCTTCCAGTTTCTAACCATTAGCACCAAGCTCCACAACAACCCATATGCAGCTCCAACCAATAATATATTTATGAAGAATCCAACTATGAAAGGCACGTTACTCAATCTAACATCAAATCCTATAAGGGCCCCTAATCCCATAAGCATCTTACTGTCTCCTCCACCCCACTGCCCTGAATAAAACATAACTAGGGCAATTATCAGGAATATTACAAATCCAGCAACACTATTCACAAAAAACCAATAGTTCCAATATATGATAGAAAAAAGCAGATTAAGCCCTAAACCAATACAGATAAGACCATAATTGAGCCAATCAGGAACCTCTCTAGTCTTTAAATCAGTAATAGTACCTATTAAAAGCCCTATAAGAGTAACGCTAAACAATATGACCTCATAAACCATTCTGATAATCCTTAAAACAATTAACTTTATAAACTTATTTGTCTTCCCACCATGATTGGGGAATTATATGCTGGATAAGGTTAAAGACATTCTAAAAAAAGAAGAAGACATTATAAAGTTCAGATTACCTAGACATATAGCTTTAGTGACAAAAGGAAAACACCTTTATGCAGAAAAACATAAACTCCCAATAGAAATGGTCTATGAAAAAAGCAACATCATAATCATAAGCACCATAGCCTCTTCAGTTAAACTGAATATTCCAGTAACCACATTTCATCTTCTATCAACAAAGACAAAAGAGCTTGAGCATTTCTCCAACATAGTTGACTCCTTGACTGAGTTCTTTAATGATCTATCAAATAAGGAACTGATCCATAAAAATAAGATTAAGATATCCGTCCTTGGAAAATGGTACGATCTTCCTGGGAAGCTTGTGGATTCTATCAAGAACCTCATTGACAAGACCAAGGAATATGATTCTTATTTTGTAAATTTTTGTATCAACTATGATGGACAGGAAGAGATCATAGATGCCATCAAGCTGATATCGCGTCAGATAAAAGCCGGTAAGCTTGATCCAGAGTTGATTACAAAGGAAATAATCAAGGAGAATATATACTCCTCTTACTTCCCACCACCCAATCTTATCATAATAAACGGTCCCAAAAGGACATCAGATCTGTTACTATGGGATTCCCCTAATGAGAAAGCCTACTTCACCAATAAGCTATGGCCAGACTTCGACAGGATAGAGCTTATGGACGCAATAAGGGATTATCAGAAAGGGGAGTGATTTATGCAGCTGCCTTAGAAGTTATATACTCTATAAGATAGTCTTGCAATTCTATGAGAATCTGCCTGATCATACCATCCATATTATTCTTGTGTTTTTCCAGTTTATCTAACTCTTTGTTTCTCTGTTTGCGAGATAAACTATTGATAGTTGGAATAAAATAGTCTGATAGTCTTTCCCACATCCGTCCAACACTCTTAATATCTTCCTCCTTGATAGACAATTGTTCTTGGGGTTTATTCTCTATTGCAACTATTAACGCATCTAGCTTATTATTAATCAATTTCATTTCTTTCTTGATCGTGTTTTTTCTCGTATGTTTTCCTAAATCTCCTATCAAGCTATAAAGAAATGATAAGGCAGGACCATTAATATAAGTCTTTAACTTATTTATTTCATTTATCAGAGCTACATGCTCTTTCACTTCTCTTCTGATACGGGCAATCCAAGCCTTACGTATCTGTATGAATCTATCTCTCCCAAATCCCATAATCATGAATCAAAATAACCAACTTTAAAAATCTTTCCAAGAAATCACTTAAATATATTTTTTGAGAAAAAAATGCCCCTAAAATACTTCTGTATAAATCAGGCCTATACCTCTTGCTTTGCTAGCTTCTGTAACAACATCCCTTACTGGTCCATGAATACGATTAACTAATGATATTACTTTTTCTACTGATGCCCCTGTAATCGCAGCATGAAGTAGGCTTACATATATACTCTGATATATCTGCCTACATTGTTCCATTTTTTCTGTATTTTCACCAACATTAAAGGCAACCTTAAATGGATCTATTCCAAGAACTCGGGATTGTTGCAAAACCATATCTCTCTCCCTTCGTGGTGGAACACGCTGCCTGTAGGTATAATACTTCTTTAATGCTTCTATAGTTCTTTTGTCTTTTGGTATAGCCTCATCTGCAATAAAACCGCTTCTGGCTATTGATGGGAGATAGTCACCTACAGGCCTATTTATGCCCAGTTTCCTTGCCATAGGAACCCCATAGTTTAAAGGACTAACGAGAGAGGGTATTCTTGGATCTGATGCCTTTTTAAAACATTCCTCTAATGCATGGATATTTGCCAGAATATCCTCCTGCATTGTTTCTGGCGTGATCCCGATTAGAGGTGTAGCATACATGAAGTTCTTGTATCTTTCAGCCAAATCGACCATTAATCTTGTAGCCTCAATGTTTTGCTTTGCAGTAGTTCCTTTTTCAAGTTCCAGTAAGATCTTGTCCGAATAGCTTTCGATTCCAGAAAAGAGGGTGAATAGGATTTCACCATAGTTCTGCAATACCCTTTCTAATTTTTGAGGATTAGAACCTGCAATTAAAGTGTCTGCTCTTGATACAAAGCTTATCCTTCTTATCTTTTTTGTCAAAGATGCCTTGTCAAGTGCCTTCATAAGCCCTGGCAGTTGTCCAACATAATTTTGGTCAAGGATCATAATGCTTATTGCCCTGTCTCCGTTTTTTTCGCTTAGTTCCACATCATAACCTATTTCTTCAATGACTTTATCCAAGCTTCTTCTTTGAAAGCTTGGTTCCTTCTCCACAACGCTGCAGAAACCGCAATTACTTATACAACCCATAGAGGCAAGAACCCTATAATGCCCTGAGTGAAAATTATTTCCAAGTGTTACCCAATCAAAATCATAAGGCATCACTGATTCCCAGTTTTCAGGAGGGTATTTTAGTCTATTTTCTATTATTGCATCCTTGTAATCAGATTTGATGTTCCATATAAGGTTTGGAACTCCTCTTTTGTCCTCTTCCTCCAATGCCTGCATAAACTTAACAATTGATTCTTCAGCCATACCAACGATAAGATAATCAACAAGACCTTGAAAGGCAACCATAACCTCTTTGCCAAGTTCACTAATTGCTGGCCCACCAAATAATATTCTAGAGGAAGGGTACTTTATTTTTAGTTTATCAGCAAGTATAATATTGGGCCTATGGTTAAATGAATAGGAAGAAAAACCAAAGACCTTGCTAGGTTCAATCAAATTAATCATGCTATCTATTAGTTGTTCTGCTTCACCTAAAGGTCTGTGGATATCCTCAAAGGAGAAGTCATAAGCTGCAATATCAGAAACACCCATACCATCACTAACCAATGCACCAATAAGTCTTTGGACCCCATAGTTCTTATTGTATGTTGTTTGAGATGACCTATGTTCTAATGGACCTACAATGAATGATATCTCTTTCATCACCTAAAGAATCCATGCCAGATTTATAAATATATCGTTACTATTAAGTAAAAAAATCTTTCCAAGAAATCACTCAATCATCTCAATCTCTATGTTTAATCCAGAAGGAATAGGAACCCTCATCACCAACCTCAATGCTCTTTCGTCAAGCCCAAGATCGATAACTCTCTTGTAGATTCTCATCTCATATCTGTCCCATGTAGAAGTGCCACCGCCATCATATCCTTTTCTGGTGGTTAGCTTAAGCTTCTTAGTAGGTAATGGTATTGGGCCTCGCATATCAACTCCTGTCTTTGTAGAAATATCTTTAATATAGTCGCATACCTCATTTATCTTTGCAATTTCTGTGCTTGCTAGTTTTATTCTTGCTTTCTGCATTTTTGCGTTTCCAGGAGTTTACTCCATGATAAGCTCAGCTTGCCATGACCCAAATAAAGGGAAAAAGAAAATTATTTCTTTACAAGCTCAATACACATTCCAGCTGCTACAGTTGCGCCAGAATCTCTGACTGCAAATCTGCTCATCTCAGGAATCTCTTTCTGCTTCTCGATTACCAATGGCTGTACAGGCTTGACCTTTATGATAGCAGCATCTCCATTCTTGATGAAGTCTGGATTCTCTGCCATTACCTCGCCTGTTGCCGGGTTCAGCTTCTTCTCTATAGCCGTTACCTGACATGCAACCTGAGCAGTGTGTATATGGAATACTGGTGTATACCCTACTGTAATCACAGTTGGATGGTTCAAGACAACGATCTGTGCCGAAAACTCCGTAGCTACTGTTGGAGGATTGTCTGTATGTCCAAGAACATCTCCTCTAGCTATGTCTTTCTTCTCAATTCCTCTTACGTTGAATCCGATATTGTCTCCAGGCTCTGCTTTCTGCATCTGTTCATGATGCATCTCTATAGTCTTGCATTCGCCAATAACCCCTTTGCCTTCTCTACCAGGGACTACTATGACCTTATCTCCTATCTTCATAACACCAGTCTCAACTCTGCCTACAGGTACAACACCGATTCCTGTGATGCTATATACGTCCTGGATTGGCAACCTTAATGGTAGGTCGACTGGTTTCTCAGGAGGATTCAAAGTATCAAGTACCTCTAAAATTGTAGGGCCAGTATACCAAGGCATGTTCTCACTCTTGTTCACAACATTGTCTCCTTTCAGAGCTGCCTCAGGTATAAATGTTACTGTTGCAGGATCATATCCTACAGATTTCAAAAGTGCAGAAACCTCTTCCTTGACCTTGTTGAACTTGGCTTCATCATAATTAGCCATATCCATCTTATTTACTGCGATTATCAGCTGGTTAACTCCCAAAGTTCTTGACAGGAATATATGCTCTTTGGTCTGTGCCTGTACTCCTTCGGTAGCTGCAACGCAAACGACACCAGCATCTGCCTGAGCAGCGCCTGTAATCATGTTCTTGATGAAGTCCTTGTGGCCAGGTGCATCGATTATTGTGAAGTAATACTTGTCTGTGTCAAATCTCTTATGAGCAAGGTCGATTGTAACTCCTCTTTCCTGTTCTTCTTTTAGGTTATCCATGACGAATGCAAATTCAAAGCCTGATTTTCCAAGCTCCTTAGCTTTTTCTGTGAGCTTCCTCATAGCCTGTTCATCTATATTCTTAGAATCGTACAATAGTCTTCCAACTGTTGTTGATTTTCCATGGTCAACGTGACCAATGAATACCAGATTTATATGTGTTTTTTCTTTAGCCATTTTTATATACCACCTTTGTTTATTTATTGAATATTTATCTCTGAAATCAGATTCCTGATTTCTGATAATGCTAAGAATCTATGATTCTTATCATTAGTGGAATTTAGTTTTGGTTTATAAATGTTACTGTTTTTTTAGGCTCTGGAAGCTACATGGCAACATATACTAACATTAATCCTTTGGAATCAATAAAATTTATAAAGAAAAGATATCACTTCAAAAAAATGTTCCCGGAAATCCTAATATCTGTTGTCATCATAGCTTTTGTCTTGGAGTTCTTTGATGCAACCTTGGGCATGGGATATGGAACCACACTTACGCCCATGCTTTTATTGGTAGGGTTCGCTCCTCTGGAATTAATACCTGCTATCCTTTTAACCAATGCCGTCCTCGGTCTTATCGCTGCCTTCTTCCACCATAGGTTTGAAAACGTAAACTTTCATCTTAGAAGCAAAGACTCCAAGATAACCTTGATACTAACAGGATTTGGAATAGTTGGGATACTTATCGCAATACTTGTGGCAATAAATCTTCATGAAGATATCCTAAGGGCTTACCTGGGATTTGTCGTCTTGATAATAGGGATAACAGTAGTCGCAAAGCATAAGAAAGATCATCCTTTCTCATGGAAGAAGCTGATAGGTCTTGGGTCCTTGGCCGCCTTCAACAAAGGCATGACCGGTGGAGGATACGGCTCAGTGATTGTTGGAGGGCAGATCCTGTCGGGAGTTGAAGGGAAGAATGCAGTAGGAGTAGCTTCATTTGCCGAAGGATTGATATGCGTCTTTGGTACATTTGCCTACATCTCCATAAGCAGATCCATTAATCTAAACTGGTCTTTGATCCTGTCTCTGCTTATAGGTGGTCTGATATCCCTGCCAATCGCTGCTTATATTGTAAAAAAATTTCATCCAAGAAGGTTAAAATTAGTTATTGGTATTGTAAATATCATACTAGGTTCTGCAATACTTACAAATCTGATTCTATAGTATAAAACTAAGATAAAAACTAAAAAAAATAGAGAGATCTAAGCTCCGACCATAGCGTCCGTTAATCCCTTTCTCTGCTTGATTGACTTAACTACCTTGTCCTGCAGCTCACCAGGTACTTTCTCGAACATCTGGTCTATAAGGCTTGAATTGCCTCTCCCGCCTGTTGCAGATCTTAGGTCAGAACTCCAGCCTAACAGTTCAGCCACAGGCATTTTTGCCTTGGCAATAACCAATGAACCTTCCTGCTGCATATCCAAAAGCTGCCCTCTTTTGTTGCTGATTAATTTTGAAAGATCGCCCATAAACTCCTGAGGAGCTTCGATATGCAATACCTGGTAAGGCTCAAACATAACAGGTGCAGCCCCCATCATAGACCCCCTTATGGAATCCCTGATAGCAGGGTACATCTGTGCAGGACCTCTGTGGATTGCATCCTCGTGAAGCTTAGCATCTGTAAACACAACCTTGACTCCGATGCACGGCTCCTTTGCCAAAGGACCTGCGTTCATTACATTCTCAAACATGTCTAGTACCATCTCCATTATCTCTCCAATATGCACTAGGCCCCTGGTCTGTTCCACAAAAAGATTCCCTTTGTATATCTCCTTTACCTTGATAGCTACCTTTGAGTCCATACCGCATTCAACAAGCTTATCTCTTATAGCAAGATCCTTTTTCTTGATCCTTATCTCTGGTAGTTCTCCCTTCTTTATTGCCTCTGCAATTACAGGTTCTAACGGCTCTACATAGAAGAATAGTTTATTATGCTTGTTAGGTGTCTTTCCCTCTACTTCCGGTCCTTTCTTATTGACGGTTTCCCTGTATACAACGATAGGATTCGAGGTTTTTACCTGTAGCCCTTTCTCATCCTTGATCCTGTTCTCAATGACCTCTAGATGCAGCTCACCCATTCCATGCATCAGGTTCTCTCCTGTTTCTTCATTTATCTCGATCTGTATTGTAGGATCTTCCTTTCCAACCACTCTTAGGATCTCTATCAGCTTTGGAAGATCCGCAGGCTTGGTAGCCTCTATAGCCTTAGTGATAACCGGCTCAAAAATGTGAGATATCTTTTCAAAAGGCTCTGTTTCGTTCAAGGAGATAGTCTCTCCAACAAACGTTCTTAATCCTGCTATGCCTATGATATTGCCGCACGGAACATCATCAACGATCTCCCTCTTTGCTCCGTTATATACAAAGACCTGCTGTACTCTTCCGTTGGTCTTTCCCATGCTCAGGTACACTTCCTTGCCTTTTTCCATAGTGCCGGAGAATAGTCTGCCGGCAGCGATCTCTCCTGCCTGGGGATCTACAACGATCTTCGTACATACAAAAAACAAAGGTCCGTTAGGATCACAAGCCATCAATGATTTGCCTTCCTCTGATTCAAGCTCACCATGCCATATCTTTGGGATCCTGTAATTCTGTGCAGAGACAGGATCTGGATGATGCTGGATAACTATATCAAGCACAACCTCAGCCAGAGGAGCCTTCTCTGCAAGATTTTTTATATTCTCCTTTAGCTTGTTTTCATCAGGTTCAGTATATGCCTCTATAATATCCTTAAATGTTATTCCTTTCTTCTGCATGTATGGAAGGCTTAATCCCCAGTTATGGTAAGCGCTTCCGAAAGCCACTGTTCCATCTTGGACACCGACCTGCCACTTCTCTCCATATTCCTGTTCTGCAATCTCCTTTATCAGCTTATTAACGCTATTGATGATATCTATAAATTTCTTCTGCATCTCTTCAGGGGTTAATTTTACCTCCTTGATCAGCCTATCGACCTTGTTGATATAAAGTATTGGCTTAACCCTTTCCTTAAGGGCCTGCCTAAGAACAGTTTCAGTCTGAGGCATTATCCCCTCGACTGCACAGCATAGCACAATTGCACCATCAACAGCCCTCATAGCTCTCGTAACGTCTCCTCCAAAATCAACGTGTCCAGGGGTATCTAGTAGATTGATCAGATACTCTTTTCCCTCTGACTCATGTACCATAGAGACCGCTGCTGTATCGATAGTGATACCTCTTTCCTGCTCATCATCATGGAAATCAAGCTTAAGTGCAGATCCAGCATCCTCTTTGCTCATCATGCCTGCTCCTGCCAGAAGATTATCGGAAAACGTAGTCTTTCCGTGATCAATATGAGCACAAGTAGCAATATTCCTAATCTGCTTAGGATCCTTCATAATCCTAAAAACCTTATCAACCATCTTTTCAGCCATTGTAAACTCCCTCCAAAAATTTATTATCAAAAATAATTATTTCCAAAAAACCTTATCGATCTTGACATTCTTTATCTCAGTAGGATATAAAGTATAGACCAACTCATCCGGCCTGAACCAGAGCTTGATCTCTCTTTCAGCCTCTTTGGTATTCTCAGAAGCATGTACGACATTCTCGAATACTCCAGCCCTGGTAACCCTCCCATACTTCCCCCTTATGCTTATAGGTTCTGCCCTTTCAGGGTCTGTCACACCAACAATCTTCCTTACCAGCTTGATTGCGTTCTCACCATGATAGACCATAGCCAGAACCCTTTTTGTATGGTACTCCCCCATTATATATTTGATCAGTTCGTCAAAAAACTTCTCTTCTCTAAGATGGTGGTAATGTTCCTCTGCCAGTTCTTTGGTTACCTGAACTATCTTAGCACCTACTATCTTCAGTTCAGTCTCTGACATCTTAGAAATGATATTTCCGGTCAAAGACTTTACCAGACCGTCAGGTTTTATCAAGATAAGCGATTGTTCTACTGCCATTTTATTCCTCTCTTTTTTACTTTTTCTTGTATCTCCCGCTCCACCGGACATTGTAAGGCTTTCTCTTAAGCTTAAGCATGTTCTTCTCGCATTTGCCGTTACAAAAATATAGTATCTTGGCATCCTTCTGGACAAACATCTTGCCCGTGCCCTCTTTTATCATCTCACCACAAAATGTGCATTTTACCATTTTTATTCTCCATAGATTTTATGAACTTGAACCCCTACCGGCCCTGCTTAGTGCTCTAGCTTCGATCTCTGTCTCTCTTAGCATAAGCATATCTCCAACCTGTACAGGCCCTCTAACGTTTCGTCTCAAAACCTTGTTCTGGTCCCTTCCTTGAAGAACCTTACATCTTACCTGGATTGCTTCCCCTCTGGTACCTGTCCTTCCTATTACCTCTTCAACCTTTGCAGGGATAGCTGTTGTGAAATGTACAGCACCTTTCTTTGCCTCTTCAGGTTTTCCTTTCTTCCTGGCCCCTTCAGGTCCTTGTTTGCTTTTTTCCTCAGCCATTTTCACTCTTTCTTTTCGCTTCCTGCAATCTGTTTTATAAGAGCCTTAGCCTCTCCTTCCTGTACTATTGCTACTGACGCAGTAGGTTTTTCAATACCAGCTGCAGCACCCAACTCTTCCTTTGAAGGAACCTCTGCGCATTTAATCCCTTTCTCTTCACACAACAAAGGGATATGCATTGTAATCTCAGGAGGGCTGACGTCCTTAGCTATAGCAACTAATTTTGCCTCTCCTTTTTCAACTGCCTTAGTTACTTCATTAGTCCCTTTCCTTAATTTTCCTGTAGCTTTTGCTGTCTCAATAGCCTCATATACCTTATCTGTTGATTCATCTGCCATTTTTTTCACCTTATATTTATTTTATCTATCAGAGGAATATTAGAAAACTTCCTCATTCCCCCTATATATAATATACAGGGCTCATTAATCATAGGTATCTTAGAGAGAAACAGCATCCCTTTAAAAATATTTCTTTTTTAATGAGAAGAAAACCAACAGCTTTAAAAGCAAAATTCAATTCATACTAAACAAAAATGCAGATCTACAAGGCAATGCAAAACCTTGCTAGGGTATATTTTGCACCACATCAGGCTATAGAATATATGACATTTAAGGCGATTGATGAAGCCTCAATATCCAGTTATGTAGAAAGATGTAATGTTCGAGGAACAATAGATAACTTAATACCTTATCGTAACAGAACAGCAGGAGCAACATATATGCTTAGAGAACTCCATCAATTTGTTCCAGAAAAAAGAACCAGCGAACCAATCGAGATAGCTTTAACAGAAGAACTCCATGAATTTGCTAGGGTATATTTTGCAGCACATCAAGCTGTAATGTACATGACTAGAAGACCAGACAAATCAATAGAATACATAAGGGAACACAATGTTAAAGAAATAGTAGCTAAACTTGAAGCTTACGGTGGAAGATATAGCGGGGCAAAATATATGCTAAATGAACTATACACACTTGCTCCCATCTTAAAGAATACAACAGTAACAAAAAAAAGAATGACTCCTTTTGAGACAGAAGCAACATCAATAGCTGCCTTAGGCAGAAATGAACTCAAAACAAGAATCAGAAACTTCAAAGGAAGATTCAAGCTGGATTTTACCGAGGAGTATCTAAATAAACTAAGTGTAGACAGGCTTAGGCACATCCTTCTGGCTGCAGTGATGAATGCAAGAAGGAGATAATTAGAATTCAAAGCCCAAGAAAATTGCTCAAGTAATATATTAAGTACTATTTCTAAGTATACAGATTATAAAAAAACCAACAGCTTTAAATATAAATATGCTAACCCAATTAATCTAAGCCCCGCTTAGTTTAGTGGCTAGAACGCTCCGCTGTAGATAAGTTCATTGCTTGACCAAATGCATCATGCTTGGAATGAAAAGCAAACAGCTGGTACGGAGAGATCCCTGGTTCAAGTCCGGGAGCGGGGATTCATAGGGAGGATAGAGTTCTGTCCTCTCTTTTTTTCTTTTATCAATAAATATAATCAATCTGATCAGAAGTGACTGTTATCTCTCCAGGATTATTACGAGAATCATTTGAACCAGCTTTCTTTTTATAACTAGAACTTTTAGAACCAGAACTCCCCCTAGGACCAGAACCTCTAACCTGGGGATTCAACTCAATCCCTTTCCAAAAACTGATATTACCACAGTTCATACATCGGAAGTATGGCCCCCACTTCCCTTCCTGGGCATCTAGCCATTCACCACAGACACACTTTAAATCAGTAAGCATATCTTCCTTATGTTCTTTACAGACAGGAACCCCTTGTTTGTTCTTAGTAACACTTACCTTGCCACAGAAAGGACAGTTATCAACCCTCGAATCACCATATCGTTTTTTGTACATTCTTTTTTCAATTAATCTCTTCTTTATATGCGTTATGGTTTAACAGCTCTGATTTATTTTGTAGATTATACATGCCTTCCAACTTGAATATTATGTTCTGCCAAAAACCTATCAACTTTTTTAAGTTCTTCAATTGCATAATCATGGTCAATCTTAGTGAATCCTTTAAACCATAATCTGGTAATCTCATCAACATCTAAGACATCTTCTTCTTGGTATTGTGGATGTCTCTCTGAGAATGTATCCCATATACTGCAATTTGGTAGGGGAATTAACCTGGATAGTTCAATTGATGAAAAAAATGGATCTGCAGTAGTATGGTATTTATCTACAATTTGTTCTATAAAGGATACAGTTGTATCAAGACTGTTCTTTGTTTCGTCTCGTGCTCCAACCATGAATGAGGCATGAACACTGATTCCAGCATCTTTTAACATATTAAGAGCTTTTATGTTGGTATCCACAGACGCCACGGGATTTTTTAAAGAAGCTAAAGCAGACTCACTGCCAGAGTCAAGCCCCATATTAACTCTAACAACACCTAATTGTTTTAATCTCTTGATATTTATTGGTTTGGATACATCAGTTGCATTAGCATAAACAAAGAATCCAATTTCTCCGCTTTCAATTTTTGGTTTAATGTCATTAGGCATTGTTTCAATTAATCTATCTACATATTTAGGAGAAGATAAAAAGCTATCATAAGCTTCATAAAATAGATTAATACCAAACTGTGCATTATATTGTCTAACAGTATTCCAAAATGCAGTTGGTTCACCTAGATTTAACCTTAATTCTAAGATACTACAATAATCACATTTATTCTTATAATTCTTACATCCCCTTGCATTATTTATTATTATTGGTCTGACAGTCATACTATGCATATGTCCAAACGTTGTCATATAGTTATCGGAAAATACATCAAGTTGGTTTTCGACTAAAGTCAAGTCAGGAACCGTGTTATTATCAGATAGATTATATGTTGATTCAGAATTACGTATAATTTGGCCATCACTTCCCCTATAAACAAGGGAGTCAACACCTTCTACCCCATTTCCATTTAAAAGACAACCAACCAGGTCACTAAACGGGGTCTCCCCTACATCATTAGTTATAATATAGTGAACTGCTTCCCTTTTTCTTAGAATAAGTTCGGGGAGTAATGCAGCATGATCATTTCCTAGAACAATTTTTGCATTTGCCATTTCAGCAATCCTAAGAGCCCAAGGATAAGTAATTGATAAAACACTTAAACCCACTAAGTTAGGTTTGTATTCACTAACTATCTTTTCAATATCCTCCCCAGAGATAATTGCTCCATCAACTACTTTTACGTCAACACTTTCCCCATAATCGTTTTTTACTCTAGTAGCTAATTGAATCCCTGCTATTGCTGGAAAGCACCTAAAATTGGCATTCTCATCAAATCCTCCTTTGGGGGGATTTATCAACATAATTTTATAAACCATTTTAATGATACGTCCTTATTCTGTTTTTAGAGAAAGCGTGAATACTATTTAAAACTTCATATCTTTACCATTATTTAGTTAATGATAGGCATACGTCAAAGCATCCTAATTCTATATAAAGAACAATTCTTATCCAGGATTATCATGCTTAGAATTCCCTGATCCATATCCCCTTTTTAATGCGCCACCTACCAAATTACAGTATTTATTTCCAATACGAACTATGGTCCCTCCTATTAATAAGAAATAGTCCTTATAACCATACTCATCAGAAATATATTTTTTTTCCAGTTCGATCCGCTCATCGACACCCAACTCCCCTCTATAAAGCCCAAGCTGAACATAACCTGTAACACCCGGCTTTACTTCTGATATTCCTTCTTCCACTCTCCTTGTGTGCAGTTCATCTTGATGAGTATCATCGTCATGAATAGTTTCACAAATAGAGGGTCTTGGTCCCACCATACTCATGTCCCCTTTCAACACATTCCAGAAATTGGCCAATTCATCTAACTTGTTATCTCTCAAGAATTCTCCTATCCAGATATATTCAGGTTCATTGTCCTCTTTTAGCCAACGTTCCCGGCTTACCCCTCCTTGTCCAGGTTTAAATGTCCTAAACTTATACAATATGAATTTCTTTCCTCCTTTCCCATAACATTCGTTTCTGTAAAAGATGGTTCTGCCCTCAGAAACATTCCTTCCTTCACTAAGATAGATAATTGCTGCTATCCCTAGAGATAACGGTGCTGTGAATAACAGAGCAGTACTTGCTCCAAGAAAATCTAAACATCTTTGCACCCTACTATCCAATGTCATAGCTAAAAGAAAAATTATATCGGGCTTAAATATTATTCGAAATTTTTTTACTATACAAAAAAACAAAACATTTATATATAACTAATAATATTATATAAAATATTATAATTAATATCAAATAAATATTTAAAATAATATTACAAAAAAATAAAAAATAAGAAAAACTAAAAAAAGAAAAAAATATTAACTATAACCAAAAAATGGGATACAAAGTAAAAATCCAAGAAACAAACAGGGGACAAAGAATCATAAATATCCCAAAGGTAGTCTCAGCATTATATGATCTAAAGAAAGGAATGGAATGCGAATGGGTAATAGATAGAGGAGAGCTAATATTGAAGATAGCAAGAAGGTAAAAAATGTTTAGTAACCATATGGAAAAAAACGATAAATTTATAAATAAGCACAAATCCCAACGCCTAATGACAGATAATCTTTCTTTAGAGAAAAGGCTATAATAATGGTCTTGGTTTAACTAACAGAAAGCAAACTGTCGTTATCACAAAAAAACCTGGGCCCTGGTAGTGTAGTGGACTATCATGAAGCCCTGTCGATGCTCATTAAAGCAGAACGGCTTCGACCCGCGTTCGAATCGCGGCCAGGGCGTATTAACAAATTTATAACGGGCCCGTAGCTCAGCCTGGTTAGAGCGCCTCACTTTTAATGAGGCGGCCGCGCGTTCGAAAAGAGGGTCTGGCTGTAAAAAGCAGGATGCTACGAAAGTCGCGTCGGGCCCACTCAAATTCATAAAAAATGGTTAAGAAAAAATATAACATTCAAGAACATGGTTTAGTTCCTGAACATCTAAAGTTAAGTGAAAAAGAGGTGAAGGACCTGTTAGAAAGATACCATATTTCTCTAAAAGAATTACCAAAAATCTCAAAAAAGGATCCTGCTATATCTCATCTTAACATAAAAGAAGGAGATGTTATAAAGATAATTCGAAAAAGCAAGACAGCATCTGAATCAATCTTCTACAGAGGTGTTATCAATGTATAAATACTCCAAGACTCTTATACAGAAGCACTTCAAAGAGCATAGCTTTGTTAATTCAAATATAGAATCCTTCAACAACTTCATAACAGAGGATCTGAAAAGGATAATAGAAGAGAACAAAGAGATTGTTCCAACGATTCCTCCTCAGAACATTGAGGATTTTAGGATTAAGTTTGACAAAATATGGGTAACAAAGCCTGAGATAACAGAAGCCGACGGTTCTAAAAGGAACATATATCCTGCAGAAGCAAGGCTAAGAAAACTCACTTATTCTGCACCTACATATATAGAGGTATCTGCTCATATCAACGGGGTTCAGAGAGAAAGCTTTACAACCCAGATAGGAAATATTCCAATAATGTTAAAGAGCAAGAACTGTCACTTAAATAGCTTAAGCAAGGAAGAACTTATCCAGAAAGGGGAAGATCCAGACGATCCTGGAGGCTACTTCATAATCAACGGTACAGAAAAGGTACTGATTAGTATAGAGGATCTTGCTCCAAACAGGATATTGATAGAGAAGGCATCAGGACCTTCAGAATATATCGGTAAGTTGTTCTCAGAAAGAGGTTCCTTTAAGATTCCACACACCCTTGAGAGACTGAAGGATGGGGTATTCTACCTTACTTTTACCAGGGTCAAGAGGATCCCTATCATAGTTATAATAAAAGCATTGGGACTCCTGAAAGACGAAGATCTTGTTAACTTCATATCAAAGGACAAGAAATACGACGAAGTACTGATTAACCTGTTTGAGTTTGTAGAGATTAAATCCGAGGAGGAAGCCCTAGACTATATCGCAAAAAGGATTGGGATAACCCAGGCTAAAGAGATACGTGTAGAGAGGATGCAGGAGATACTTGATAAGTACTTGCTCCCCCATCTTGGGATAACAAAAGAAGACAGGATCCAAAAAGCCTACAACCTATGCAAGCTGATTAAGAAATATATGGATGTTGCAAGAGGAGACCTGGAGATAGATGATAAGGATCATTACATGAATAAGAAACTTAAGCTTAGCGGAGACCTATTGTCAGACCTCTTTAGGGTAAACCTAAAGGTTCTTGTTGGAGATTTATTATATAACTTCCAGAGGATCGTGAAGCGGGGAAAATTCCCTTCCATCAAGGTCATAATCAGGGACAAACTTTTAACTCAGAGGATATACTCAAGTATGGCAACAGGCAACTGGGTAGGCGGAAGAAAAGGGATTTCTCAGAGAATACAGAGATTAAACTTCCTGGAATCCTTGAGCCATCTGCAAAGGGTTGTTTCACCATTATCTACTTCTCAAGAAAATTTCGAGGCAAGAGAGCTTCACTGTACCCATCTAGGACGGTTATGCCCTATCGAAACACCAGAAGGAACAAATATCGGGCTAAGGAAGAATCTTTCACTGTTATGCTCTATATCTTCAGAAAGCGATGAGGAAGAGGTATTAAAATCATTGAAATCAATGGGGTTAAAGACAATATGACAGAAGTATACATAAACTCAAAATTTGCAGGTTACATTGATGAGCCAAGATTATTCATAGAGAAGATCAAGGAAGAGAGGAGGAAAAATAAGCTGGATCATAATGTCAATGTATACTACGATACCAAATCAGATACTGTTCAGATAGAGCATGGAAAAGGAAGGGCACGAAGACCACTTATAGTAGTCAAGGAATCTCAGCCCTTGCTTACAGAGAAGCATATAAAACAGCTGGAAAAGGATGAGATATCCTGGTCTGATCTAATCAAGCAGGGCATCATAGAATATATCGACGCTGCAGAGGAAGAGAACTGCTATACAGCATTCTTTGATTCAGAGCTTACTCCTGAGCATACACACCTGGAGATAACACCTTTATCTATGCTGGGGCTTGCAACCTCTCTTGTCCCTTATGGTAATTTCAATCAATCGACAAGACTGAATGCAGGATCCAAGAACCAGAAACAAGCCTTAGGATTCTACGTCTCAAACTTTGCAGTAAGGATGGATATGGATGTAAACCTGCTGCACGAACCGCAGATCCCTATAGTCCAGACAATAGTGCATGAGATTTCAGATTACGATAAGCATCCTGCTGGCCAGAACATTGTTGTGGCAATAATGTCATACAAGGGATATAACATGGAAGATGCTATAATCCTCAACAACGGCTCGATCCAAAGAGGCCTGGCTAGAAACTCTTATTACAGGCCTTCGATAGCTGAAGAGCTGAGATATGCAGGAGGTTTAGTGGATGAGGTATCTGTTCCAGATAAGGACGTTAAGGGCTACAAATCTGAAAAGGATTATAGGTTCTTGGAAGGAGACGGGATAATATATCCTGAAGCAAAGGTTAAGGAGAGCGATGTTATAATCGGTAAGACCTCCCCACCAAGATTCTTAAGCTCCTTAGATGAATATAACCTGGCTTCCTCAACAAGAAGGGAAAGTTCAGTGTCTGTTAAACACGGAGAAAAAGGGGTTGTAGACTTTGTTTTAATAACAGAGAACGAAGAAGGGAACAAATTGGTCCAGGTAAGGGTTAGGGATGAAAGAACTCCAGAAGTAGGGGATAAGTTTACCTCAAGGCACGGCCAGAAAGGAGTCGTAGGATTGATTGTTCCTGAAGGAGATCTTCCGTTCTCAGCATCAGGGATAAGGCCTGACCTTATATTTTCACCGCATGGCATTCCTTCAAGGATGACCATATCCCATCTTATTGAGTTGGTAGGTGGAAAAGTTGGTGCTTTAAATTCACGCTATATCAATGGAACTACATTTGATGCAGAACCAGAAGAGAAGCTTAGAAAAGAACTGCTTGGCCTTGGATTCAGGGAGAACGGCACAGAGACCTTGTATGATGGAGAGACAGGAGAACAGTACCAGGCAAAGATCTACATAGGAAATATGTATTACCTTAAGCTTAAGCACATGGTTGCTAACAAACTTCATTCAAGAGCACGTGGTCCTATCCAGCTGCTGACAAGGCAGCCGACAGAAGGAAGGGCAAAGGAAGGAGGCCTTAGGTTAGGAGAGATGGAAAAAGACACCTTTGTAGCGCACGGTGCATCTCTATTGTTGAAGGAGAGGTTTGACTCTGACAAGACCACTGTTCCTGTATGTGAGGAATGTGGACTGATTGCTGTTAGGGATGAGTTCAAGAACAAGAGCTACTGCCCCATCTGCGGGGATAATGCCGAGATTTCTTTCATAGAGATATCCTACGCCTTTAAGCTTATATTGGATGAGTTTAAATCCCTATGCGTATATCCAAAATTATATTTAAAGAGCAAGTATTAAAAATGGCAGAAGAAAAAAAGGAAGAACCAAAGGAAGAGAAAGTAGAAAAGCAGGCAGAAGAGAAAGATACAAAGAAAGATAAGTCAGACAAGGAAGAAACAACAGACAAAGAAGAGAAAAAGGAAGGAAGAGTTGAAACTGACGAGATCTTTGTAAGCAAACAGGTAAATAGCATGATCTTCTCAGTTCTTTCCCCTCAGATGATAAAGAAGATGGCTTCTGCTAAGGTAGTCACTCCTGAGCTTTACGACAAGGAGGGCTATCCGGTGGACGGAGGCCTTATGGATATCAGGTTAGGGGTTATTGATCCAGGATTAAAATGCAAGACCTGCGGTTCAAAACTTAAGGAATGTTCAGGGCACTTTGGCTACATAGAGTTGGCAAGGCCTATAATCCATATAAAGTTCGTTAACATAATCCTCAATCTATTAAAGTGCACATGTAAGGACTGTGGAAGGATACTGATACCAAAGAACAAGATTGACAAGGCATCAGAGGAACTGGACAAGACAGAGAAAGAAGCAGGAATAGAGGCAAGAAGGCAGCACGTGAAGGAAGTTATCGCTAGCATGAAGACAGTTAATAAATGTCCGTGGTGCAAGGCCAGACAACAGAAAATTACGATCGAGAAACCCACGACCTTCCTGGAAAACGAAAAGAGGTTGAATCCAATTGAGATAAGGACAAGGCTAGAAAAAATTTCTGATGAAGACCTTGAAGTCTTTGGACTTATACCAAAACACGCAAGACCGGATTGGATGGTGTTGACAATACTTCCTATACCTCCTGTAACAATGCGGCCTTCTATTACCCTGGAATCAGGGGAGAGATCTGAGGATGACCTTACCCATAAGCTAGGAGATATTGTCAGGATTAATCAGAGATTATTTGAGAACATAAATGCAGGAGCACCGGAGATAATCATAGAAGACCTGTGGGATTTGCTCCAATATCACGTAACAACATTTTTTGACAATAATGTATCTGAACTGCCTCCTGCCAGACACAGGTCAGGACAGCCGTTAAAGACAGTAACAGAGAGGATAAAAAGCAAGGAAGGAAGGATCAGACACAATCTTGCTGGAAAAAGGACTAACTTTTCTGCAAGGACAGTTATCTCTCCAGACCCGATGCTTAACCTAAATGAGGTAGGGGTTCCGATAGAGATAGCTATGAAGCTTACAGTCCCAGAGAGAATAAACGATTGGAACATTGAAGCAATGAAAAACTTTGTTAAGAACGGGCCTAAGAAATATCCTGGGGCAAATTATGTTATAAGGCCTGACGGAAAGAAGAAGAAGCTTACCGAAGAGACCATAGAACCTAGCTTGGAGGAGCTTCAGCCGGGCTACATCATTGAGAGGCATCTTTTGGACGGGGATATCGCCCTCTTTAACAGGCAGCCATCCTTGCATAGGATGTCGATGATGTGTCATAGGGTTAGGGTTCTTCCGTATAAGACCCTAAGGTTGAATCCAGCAGTCTGCCACCCTTACAACGCAGACTTTGATGGAGACGAGATGAACCTTCATATTCCACAAACCGAAGAATCTAGGGCTGAAGCAGAGATCCTGATGGAGGTCCAGACACAGTTGATTTCACCAAGATACGGCCTGAGCATTATCGGTTGCGTTCAGGACGCGATATCAGGAAACTATATCCTGACAAAGGATATGGAGCTTTCAAGACCTCAGGCTGTTGATCTTTTGACTTTCGCTGGAATAACAGACTTCTCAAAACTTCCAAAGAAGGAGAAGATATCAGGAAAAGAGGTTTTCTCTGTATTGATCCCTAATGATTTTAATTTTACAGGCAGAGCAAGGCATTATGATCCTTCTCAGGACAAGAAAGCCAACACAGATAAAGACGCTTATGTTATCATCCAGGATGGAAAATTGATATCTGGAGTTATGGACAGAAACAATCTTGGGGAAGGGTCTGGTTTATTGTTGAGGAACATACATAAAAGGTATGGTAAGGAAAAGGCAATTGATATATTAGGTAAGTTATTCAGGCTGGGGATAGGGGTATTGTTGAAGGTTGGATTTACAACAGCCGTATCTGACACAGACCTTCCAGAGGGTGCAATCATAAACATAAGAGAAACATTGCAGAACGCAGAAAAAGAGGTGGACGAGCTTATATCTCTCTTCAATAATAATAAGTTAGAGGCATTCCCTGGAAAATCAGTTAAGGAGACATTGGAACTAAAGATCCTGGAAGTACTAAATAGGGCAAGGAACAAGGCAGGAGAACTTGTTGCTAAGCATGCAGACAAGAGCACCCATACCATGGTGATGTCAAATTCAGGAGCAAGGGGAAACCTTTTGAATCTTGCTCAGATGGCTGCTTGTGTAGGTCAACAGGCCATGAGAGGGAAGAGGATAGAGAAAGGATACAGTGAAAGGACCTTATCCTGCTTTAAGAAAGGAGATCTAAGTCCCTCTGCACACGGTTTTATCGCTAACGGTTTCAAGACCGGACTAAATCCGTCTGAATTCTTTTTCGGGGCTATGACAGGGAGAGATTCATTGATGGATACAGCCCTTAGAACCCCTAAATCAGGTTATCTTTATAGGAGGCTATCAAATGCCATGCAGGACCTAAAGGTGGAATATGACTCCACAATAAGGGATGCTGCAAAAAGGATCATCCAGTTCAATTATGGTGAAGACGGCATTGACGTTTCAAAATCAGAAGGAGGAATCCTTAACGTTAAGAGGATAATTAAAACAGTAGGCGTATAGGAAACAGGTGAAAGATGTCAATATTTACAGAATACAAAAACAAACTGCCCAGAAAGATATTGAATGAGGTAAAAGAGTATACAAAGGGCATGTCAGAAGCGAAAATAAAGAAGGTATTAGCAGCGACTATGGAAGAATATGAAAATACCAAGGTAGAGCCAGGAGAATGTGTGGGGGTTGTATCTGCAGAATCAATTGGAGAGCCAGGTACACAGATGACCCTTAACACCTTCCATTTCGCAGGAGTTGCAGAGATGAACGTTACCATGGGCCTTCCTAGGATTATTGAGATTCTTGATGGAAGAAGCAATCTAAAAACCCCGATGATGGAGATATACCTCAAGGCACCTTATTCCCAAGGAAAAGATATAAGGAAGATAGCCCTTTCCATTAAAGAGACATTGTTGAACGAAGTGGTTTCAGAATTCATGATCAATATTGCAGAAAACTCAATCGAGTTACGTATGAACAATGAGAAGATGAAGGAGCTTGGACTTACTGAAAATAACATCATAAGCTCAATAAAATCAGGAATAAAGGGATATAATATCAGGTCATCAAAAGAAGCTATTGTGCTGAAATCAAAAACAAAGGAAGAGACCATAAATAAGGTATACATAGATAAGGAAAAGATCAAGAAGATCCATCTAAGCGGGGTAAAGGGGATATCCCAGGTTCTGCCGGTTCGAAGAGGAGAGGAGTATATAATAATAACATCTGGCACTAATCTCAAGGCAATCTTGGAGCTTGACTATGTAGATTCGACAAGAACCACAACAAACGATATCTTTGAGATACAGAAGATTCTAGGAGTTGAAGCTGCAAGGCAGTCTATAATCAACGAGGTATTTAAGGTAATAGAGTCCCAGGGATTGGATGTCGACATAAGGCATATAATGTTAGTAGCAGATACCATGTGCAATTCAGGAGAGGTTAAGGGCATCACCAGATATGGTGTTGTTTCTCAGAAAAGTTCTGTACTTGCAAGGGCGAGTTTTGAAACTCCGATCAGGCATATTATTGGTGCTGCTCTTATTGGAGAAGAGGACAAGCTGACATCTGTTGTAGAGAACGTAATGCTCAATCAGCCCGTGCCTGTAGGGACAGGGCTTCCAGATTTAGTAACACAGGTGAAGAAATAATGGCAACTGAAAAAACAGATAAGAATATCAGCGAGATAAGGAAATTGCTTAAAGAGAAGAAGGTGATAGTTGGAACCCAGAGGACCATAAAAGACCTGAAGCTTGGGAAGACAGGCAAGATATACCTTAGCTCTAACTGCTCAGAAAAAACATTAGATACAATCAGCCATTATGCGAAGCTAACCAAGACACCGATTACAAAGTTGAGATACCCTAATGATGAATTAGGTATCTTGTGCAAAAAGCCATACTCTATTTCTGTTTTGAGTGTACCCAAATGAGCAAGATAAAATATGATATTAATCTAATGAAATATATGCAGTTATTTGAAAGCCTAACGAGAGCTAAGCTGAAAGACTGTATCAGTAATGAGGAAGAGGGGCAGCTCATCTTTATAGTTGAAGAGAATGAGATAGGTAAGGCAATAGGTAAGAAGGGATCTAACGTCCGAAGGTTAGAGGGCCTTTTGAATAAGAAGATCAAGGTTGTTGAGTTCAATCAGGATGTCAAGCAGTTCATAATAAACTTTGTAATGCCTCTGAGGATAAAGGATATCGCTGAGGAAAACAGCGTTATAACAATGACAGGATCAGATACCAAGACCAAGGGGCTTTTGATAGGCAGAGAAAGAAAAAATCTGGATATCCTGAAGTCAGTAGTCCGGAGATATTTTGATATTGAAGATATTAAGGTTGCTTAAAAACATAAGTTTTTTAAATAAAATAACAACCCTCCATCATACAAAATGGCAAATAAAAGCAGAGGATTGAATGCAGGAAACAGATTGAAGAAAAAGAGAGCTAGAGCTAGATGGAAGAGCCAGTATTACACAAGGCGCATGAAGCGATTGAAGGAAAAGTCAGATCCTCTTAGGGGAGCTTCTCAGGCAAAAGGGATTGTCCTGGAGAAGGTTCAGTTTGAAGCTAAACAGCCAAATTCAGCAATGAGAAAATGTGTTAGGGTACAGCTTATCAAGAATGGAAGACAGATAACAGCTTTCTGTCCAGGAGATGGAGCTACCAAACTTATAGACGAGCACGATGAAGTCATGGTCGAATGTATTGGAGGCGCAAAAGGGAAGTCTAAGGGAGACATTCCTGGAGTAAGGTGGCACGTATTGAAAGTTAATGATCAGAGTCTTGATGCCTTGAGGAAGGGCATAATCGAGAAGGCAAGAAAATAATGAAGGAAAGGAAATAAAGATGACAGAAGTATTGGCATTCAACAGGTGGAGCACAGAAGGCATCAAGG
This sequence comes from Candidatus Nanoarchaeia archaeon, assembly GCA_028279655.1. Classification (GTDB taxonomy): domain Archaea; phylum Nanobdellota; class Nanobdellia; order Woesearchaeales; family JACPBV01; genus JAHWHQ01. The sequence continues at coordinate 35,507 of JANQNH010000005.1, forward strand.
TAGAAGATGCAGGTCTTCAGAACTACATTACCTTGGCTCCAAAGATAGTCCCAAAGACAGGGGCAAGATATCATGGGAACAAGTTCCACAAATCTCGGGTATTTATTGTTGAAAGACTTATCAATAAGGTTATGATCCCTGGCCATAAGTCCAAGAAACACTTCAAGAGCTCATCTAGTGTAACTGGAAAAGCCCATACCTCTTATGATATTGTTGAAAAAACCCTTAGGCTCATAGAGAAGCAGACAAAGGAGAACCCTATCAAGGTCTTTGTCAAGGCCTTGGAGAACGCAGCTCCAAGAGAAGAGATAATCACTATCGAATACGGAGGAGCCAGATATCCAAAAGCAGTGGAGTGCTCCCCTCAGAGAAGGATTGACATAACCCTAAGGCTTATGACTCAGGGCGCTTACCAAAAATCCTTTAATTCTAAAAGAAGCATTGAAGCATGCCTTGCAGAGGAGATTATCCACGCATATAACCTGGATAGGTCCTCTAATGCTATAGCAAAAAAGCTAGAAGTAGAAAGACAGGCAGACGCTAGTAGATAAAACCTTACCTAATACTTTCTCGGTAGAACAGAAAAAGAACCAATTTCTGATATATAACCTTGATTATTTAACCTAAATGCATTGGTTATAGAAACGGTATTACCTTATAAGACAAAAAATATTTAAGAGCTGTGAGATTCCCTCGCTATAGAATGATGCTAAATAGAAGAGATTTCTTAAAATCAACTTATTCAGTTGCAGCTGCCCCTACTATTGAAGGTATTATGTTAGGGACTGATTCTTTGGAAAGAGTTGTTGAAACAAGAGAAATGATGAATTATTTTGAAAAAGCCACTAGAGAGAATATAACTGAGTTTAAATTTAATTCCTACGATAACGCTGCATTTGAGATAAATGCTTTAGTTGGACCTTATGATGTTGAATATGTAGCGGATGCTTACTCAAATAGAGGGACATATAAGGTTAGTAAGGGAAATCATGAATGGCATATATGGGCAGGTGATTCTAACATTTTAACATCCTATTATTCAAGATGGGGTACTAATAAGACTAGCGATTTTACAGAAGCCTACCCTCTTCTTAAGAAAATTTCAATTCTCTTAAGGTTGACCGAACATAAACAGAAAAGTACAGGAAAGAACCTTACTGAGAAAATAAATCATTTACTGGATCAAGTTAGTTCCAAATCTCTTTCTCAATTCAAGGTTATACCTCTTCGAGGATATAAGGACGGGGAAACAATATGTCATCCTCATATAACTGCTAGCTATAAGGATGATGATATACAAATCAAATATGAAACAAATATGTGGACTTGGGACAGGTACAGAATTGGCAGTAAACAGATAAGGTTTAATGTAATCCAAGGAAAATACTTTCTATCCTTTTTAGCATCTTATGATCCATATACGGAGAAGACAGCCCTTCTAGACATGGATATCAGTAAGGAAGGAGATGATGAAAATGGTCGAACAGATTTTATTTATATGCCCGGAAAAAATATACCCTTTCATAGAAGAATTTACAAAATCCTTTCCTCTTTCACATCTAATGATCCAAACAAAGGCAAACTAACCTTACGCAACATACTTACTGGAAAGGGTAGTGGTTTTAAAGATATTCTATCATACCCAATAAGGGTTTACAGCCAAAAAACATCTATGGAACTTCTTAGGAAGGCACAAAAAATAGAAAAAACCCTTACCGAAAAAATCACTTTACATTCTTTACCTTCTCCCCAAAGATAAAAACATACTTCCAGGCAAATCCCTGCTTTCTCACAACCTTCACCTTGAATCCTGAGTTAGAGAATATCCTCATTATCCTTTTATCGTCCCCTAACCATTCCTTGTTGGGTATGATGTCAAAAAATTTATCATAATCCACGAAACAGACCTTGGCTCCCTTCTTGAGTCTTTTGTTCATATGCTTAAGCACATTCCCTACATCTCTTACATATCCTATCATCCCAACAGAGACAGCAGTATGTATTGTTGGTACATCTGGGTGAACCCTATGGTGGTGCTGCATGTCATGGATGACCTTGACATGGCCATGGCCTTTCTTCTCCAACCTTCCTTTGGCGATCTCAATGTCCTTCTCAGAGATATCTGTTGCATATATCCTTCCTTTCTTACCTACCTCTTCTGCAAGATGCATTGTAAGCGTGCCTACACTGCATCCAAACTCCAAGATGGTCTTTCCTTCAATATCTCCCAACAGCTTTATAATCTCCTTTCTTACACCCAAAGGCAAAGCTAACCTCTCTGTCCACAGTACAAGGTACGCCAGCAGGTTATTGGTTCTTCTTATGGCCTTTGGATTAAAATAAAGCTCCAGCAGGAAATATATAGGGATCCCCAACGCTATGATTGATATGGCTAGGATCACAAGTTTAATTGCTTCTTCTTCTAGTACTACCCACATGCCTAAAAGGGTAAGCATTATCAATATAACGATCACTGGACCCACTTTACCGAACGGAGCTTTATAAGGCCTCTTGAGTTTTGGTTGTTTAAACCTAAGGATTACCATCGCTAGTAGAACTGCAATATACATTAGGAGAACAAAAGGAAGAAGCATCAAAAGCAGGGTCCTATAGGCTCCAAGCCCAACAACAACCAGGAGAGAAGTAACCACAGTCTGGAACATTATTGCCTTATGAGGCGTATGATATTTATGATGTACTGCTGCAAATTGCGTTAGAAATAATCTGTCCCTTGCCAAAGCCAGCAACAATCTTGGAGCAGAAACAACCCAGCACGCAACAGCACCTATTATAGCCACATATACCCACAATGTAAATACATATTTACCTATATTTCCAAAATGGAACTGTCCAAGGTCAGATAGTGGAGCTACAGACTTAGAGAATGTCTGCCAGTGTATATTTCCCATAGAGCTTATCACAAACAACAGGGATATTATTGCAATACAGATAGTACCTATGATCAATGCCTTTGGCATGACCTTCTCAGGATTCTTTGTCTCCTCCGCAAGAAAAGTAGCACTCTCCCATCCAAAGAAAGTTTCCTGTATAAAATAAAGTGTGACAAACACAGCAGACATTGGGAATACAAAAAAAGGAGTGAAGTTTGAAGGCTCCAACTTGATAATCCCAGGTATAATCAGAGAAAATGCCGCTGTTAATGTTATTACAGAAAAAGTGACCAGCATAAAAGAAGAGGTTTTCATACCTCTGAATGCTATATAGTTGAATATCAGTATGAATGACAAAGAGAGTATGGCCTTCTGCATTGGTAAGTTATAGGGCAGAAGGTACTGTATCGCGCCTACCACAAGCATCGCTATTGTTACATTGCCTGCTATTAGTGTAATCCATCCGATTATGAATGAAGTGAACCTTCCATACGCCTGCTTGGAATACTCATATACCCCTCCTGCTTTTGGAAACATAGATACCAGTTCCCCAAAACACATTGAGATATATATTGCAATAATAGACATTATCCCCCAAGAGATTATTGACATAGGTCCTGCATATCTTGCACCCACAGCAGGAAGAAAATAGATGCCAGTCCCCATTATGGAATTGATTATTATCAGCAGCAATATCGGAAAGTTTAGTACCTTTTTTAATTCTCCCATAATTCATTCCTGGGATTTATCATTTATAAAATGTTCGATTTTATTATCAGAACGTTATCTTGATCCCCTGTATTTTTTTGCAGGCGTAAGCTCTCTATGGTATATAGGTGTTTGGGGTGGATGACCTTCAAGGCTTATATCTTTTTTATGCAGGTTTCTCATTCTTGTTCTAAGATCATCATCTCTTGTCCAGTTTTGTAATAGTTTCTCACCTAACCTTCCCTTTATAGCTTTCTGACCAGCTGAAGAGGAAAATAAAGCGGTTAGATCCCTGTTAGGTCTAAGATAATGAGCAGCAAAGCTGTCATAACAACTTTCAAGGATCAGAATCCTTTCAGCATCAATCTAGTATAAATCATTCATGATCTGTTCTCTAGAGATCCTGCCTTCCGAAAGCCTGCGTACTACATCATGCCCCCTGGAAAATAATAGATTATTTACCTTCATTCTTAAAACTTCATCTTGTTTTGATCCATGTGTGCAAACATATAAGAAAAATTCATCTGGGGGATTTTCCCTAAATTGATTGATAATATGGCTATAGTTAGGGACACTCAACCTGTATACATTTCTGGGATCAAATATCCTTTCTTTTTCACGATCAGGAAACTGGGTTCTTGCCCTTTTAATTTCATCAACATAATCTAGTGTTAATACAATTATATCTTCCTTTCTGTATCCTTCATTAAGAAGAAGTTCCCCCATCCATTGTGCACTCCACAAAAGCTCAGGTTCTCCCTTTAAAACGCTAGCTAGTATCGATTGCATTAGGTCATACTCAGGACCTATTACTAATAGGGCAGCTTTTTCCTTTTTATCTTGATTTGTAACAACAGTGTCTACTCTATCTTGAAGATTCTGATCAGGCAGCAGACTAGCACAACCTCCTGCAGCAATTGCTGATAGAGTCAGATAAAGAATAGGCTTATTCATTCTCTATAGGGAGATTAGGTCCCTTATTAAAGCTTATATGTTTCCCAGTATATATAAGAAACACCTAATAATGCGCTCTTGATTTCATTAATCAGGTAATTTTAATATTTTGTTGTACAGAAGATTCAACAACATAAGCCAAAATTGCTACAGCATTCCGCCCTATATCCATCACCAAAGGCAAGGTCCAGACCAGAACACAGATTGTTGTTCTCAGCATTTTGACAAATTTCTTGAGAAGCTCCTCCGCCAGGTCCTCCACCTCCACCACCGGAAATTTCCTCAAAAACCAATATAAATTCATTATAATAATCATCAATTTCAATCCTACATAGATAAAGGTTCTCTAAGTTGGATTCTATCATAAAAAGGATATTAAATATTTCATATTCTCTTTGTTTTATGGTCTTTGGATTGATTTTTATCTCTTCATTGGCTAGGGGCACTGAACAGCTTACTACAGGAGCGATATTACTCCACTCTCCTTGGGCTGGATTGTAAATGGCAGCCTTTATTACTTCTGGTTCCCCATGTTGCATCTTTATTTTTTCTCTGGAGAGGGTTATTACCTTGGATGATGAGGGGATGGGAGGTTCTGGTTCTTTTTCAATAAGAGTCAGAAAATTGTCGCTTACACCTCCAAAAAAAGACCTTATAAAACCTAAAGCAATAACGAGAACTACAGTTGCTAAGATTAATACAATTATTCCATTAACTGAAAGTTGTAATGTTGATTTTTTATTCATGATAAAAACCAGTAAGCTATTTTTAGCACAAGCTAGTATCCTGGTCCAGATTATAATAAAATATGCTCATTGTGCTTGCAGGGGTCGATGCATCAAAATCCTCCCACACAATTTTATCCCCCTGTATCTCAACATCCTCCTGGCTGTAATAATCGCAGGTTATTCTCTTTTCAGTACCAGTAGGGATATCATAAACGTATATGTCATAATCAGCATGCAATGGAAGCACATCGTTTCTAAGGTCTTGCCAGGCTATTTTATCACCATGCACTACCGGATTCTTTTGTTTGGATGGATCAGAAGTTATCTGTCTAGTGCTGTCTTTTGATATATCATACATATATATGTCAAGGTTTTGTGCCCCTGCACTATCATCATGCCATACCACTATATCTCCATAGATATCGTGGGATTCCTCCTTAGCTTCCTTAGTTGAGACAGGCATTTTCAGGTCATCAGGAAGACAACCCCCTTCCTGTCCGTTAAGGGATATATCACACATATAGATATCATAGTTTCCATTTGCGTCCTTGTTTTGCCACACTATCCTACTCCCATATATTTTTGGTTTTAGTTGCCATGACAGGTCAGAAGTTACCCTAGTCTTAATATCATTAGTTAAGCAACCCCCTTCCTGTCCGTTAAGGGATATATCACACATATAGATATCATAGTTTCCATTTGCGTCCTTGTTTTGCCACACTATTATAGTTCCCCATACATCAGGTGAAAACTGATAATCCAGGCTCCTGGTTACTGGTGTTTCTTGTCCAGAAGACAGGTCATACATGTAGATATTTCCTGAATAAGTGATTCCTCCTCCGGATGTAGGGTATGATTCCCTATGGTCCTGCCATACTATGATGTCACCAAATATCTTGGGATATTTCTTATCTCTACCACCATGAGTAATCTGCGTAGTAGCACCAGTTGAAATGTCATAGAGATAGATGTCATCAAAGCTAACCCCCCATTCATGTGAGAGATATATTATATAAGCCCCATATACAGAGGGCATATATGGGGGATTATTTCCTGTTTCAGTTATTTGATGGCCTGTTTTTCCGGTTCCAAGGTTCAGACAAAGACCCCCATCACATGTCAAGCCTTGAGGGCACTCTATTTTTTGGTAGCCCTTCTCATTTCCACTAATGCAATACTGCTCAACAGCAAAACCACTATCTGAATCGCAATAATCATACATCGTACCCATACCCTGCAAGGTAAATCCTCTGTTTGTTACATTAAGGTCATCCGAGTCAAAGCACCTACTTTCGCTACACTCTCCACAATCCAGAGCACAAACATAGCAGCTTTCTGAAAAAACATCACAAGTGCCATCTCCACAACCTGGTTCAGAAGTTACTGTACAGTTATCTTCTTTCAGATAGCACCCTTCTCCTATATTACAAGGATTACTATTACATTCCTCTATAGTGTAATCTTCGCAACTGCTGATTAAGTTATTACAGGCAAAATCAATATCAACACAATCTTCAACCAAAGCCAGATCTCCCTTATAGTAACATCCTGCTCCAGAATTACAGTCTTGGTTGCATTCTTGATAGGTGCAGGAACTGAAGATAGTATCGCAATCTTCACAGGAATCACAGGCTGGGTTACTTATACAATTGCTCGTATTATACCCAGAACAGTCGTTTAAGCAGCCTAGATTCCCAGAATGAAATCCTTGACTCTGGCAGGTTTCTCCATTCATACTTGATCCATCACAGGTTTCTTCAGGTCCTATCAGGTCATTGCCACATTCCGGAGAATCCATACAAATATCCTCAGAACACCCGTATTGACAAATCTCAAGGAGAGCATCCGTAGTTCTTGAAGTACAATTAGCTTCTAGTGTTCCTTTATTGTCGCAACTACGTGTGATGTAATCTTGGTATATATTACCATTCACACAATGTTGATTCCCAAGATAGTGATTCTCTCCACAGTCAGAGTCAATGTTACAAGCAACATTAAGGTCTACACATTCATTATTTTCACACATCTGCCCTTCATTGCAACCGCATATGGTGCATTTGTCAATCAGTTCTCCATTATAGCAATATTCTGGTTTTGTTAAGGAGCAAGTAGAATAAGATGTTCCATCATTACAGACACTGGAAGAATCAGAAATTCTGGTGTTTATCTTATGCATAATCTCGTTCATTCTCATTCCGGATTCAGAACCTGTATTGGAACAGTCTGCAGTGACTTGTGTATCTGGGATACTCAAATAAAAGACTAAGAGGTCTCTATTTTCTTCAGCTGATAACTCTGCTCCTGAAGGATCAGTAAGAAAATTAACCAAGGATTTTTTCAAACCAGCCCTCAGATCATCAGTACTGCATACCTCTGCTATAATGACCTGCGATGAGAGTATAACTAATACCACAAAGACAAGTATGTTTTTTAACAGCATTTTTTCAATACCTCACAGCATTCCTCCTTAAGAACTATCCCAACCTCAGCCAATCTTGAGTCGCATGTGTTGGCAGAATCAGCAGCATTACACGCTTCTATCTGCAGTTCAGATAAGGTTTCTTCTGAATTATGGTACTCTTTTGGTGAGCACCCCATCACTAAAATTAGCATACAAAGAGAAATTATGAAACATCTTCGAATAATCATCACCATCTTTACTAAGGGTGATTACAAGAGAACTATTATATAAAATTATCTTTTTCTAATATTATGCCTATGTTAAGCAAACGCCCTTTCTCTACTTTACAATTTAATTTAAGAAAACCTTTAAAAACAAATCAGAATTTTAGTATATAATATGAAAACACTATTCATCGAATCAAAATATAACAAGCCAATAAAGATAAAGGAAGATATGATCAGAAAACTTAAAGGAAATATAGGCCTGGTCAGCTCCATACAGTTCATAGATGCCTTGCCAGATATAAAGGAACAGCTGGAAAAAGAAAAGGATATAGTCCCTATAATTGCAGGTCAGGTACTGGGATGCAATGTAAAGAATGCAGAGAAGATCAAGGACAGGGTAGATTCCTTCCTTTATATAGGAGATGGCCAGTTCCATCCATTAGGCATAGCTATTAAAACAAAAAAACAGGTTTTTACCCTAAGCCCGTTCAACAACAGGTTCAATAAGATAAGAAAGAAAGACATAGAAGATTATGAAAAGAGAAAAAAAGCAGCCATGGTTAGATTCCTCCATGCAGAAACAGTAGGGATACTGGTTTCCACAAAACCTGGACAGCACTTCCAAACCGACAAGATAGGTAATTTAGAGAAGAAATACCCAAACAAGAAATTCTACATCTTTATTTCAGACACAATAGATTACAGACAGTTCGAAAACTTCCCCTTCATCCAGGCATGGGTCAATACTGCATGCCCCAGGATAGAGGAGGATATACTTGTTCTTAACATGATGGATATTGAAGACATAAAATGAAAAGACATAAGATGATTAACGAAAAACAAGTTTTTTCCAATCTCCATTTTGGAAAGCCAGAATTACTCAGCCCAGTCCAGGATTTTGTAAGCTTAAGGGCAGCTATAGATGCAGGAGCAGATTCTATATACTTTGGGATAAAAGAATTGAACATGCGCCAAAAAGCAAAGAACTTCGAGCTTAAGGACACCAAGAAGGTAATAGATATCTGCCATAACAACAAGCAAAAAAAGGTAAAAGCCTATTTCACATTGAACACCATAGTCTATGATGGTGAGATAAAAAAAGCAAAAAAAATACTAAAAAAACTAAAGGAGGAAAAGGTTGATGGGATTATCGCATGGGATTTCTCCATACTGGAAGAATGCGAAAGACTAGATCTGCCTATCCATCTTTCAACCCAGGCAAATGTAAGCAACTTTAGCACAATCAGATTCCTGAAAAGCAGGATAAAGAACATCAAGAGGGTAAATCTTGCCAGGGAGCTTAGCCTGGATAAGATAGAGCACATCATAAAAGAGATCAGGAAAAACAATCTTGGTGTTGAGGTAGAGTGTTTCATCCATGGTGCACTTTGTGTATCCATCTCTGGGAGATGCTTCCTCTCACAACAGGTATTCAACAAATCCGCCAATAGGGGGGAGTGTCTTCAGCCATGCAGGAGGAAATATCTGATAAAGGATATTGAAGAGAACCACGAATTTGAGCTAAAAGATGACTATATAATAAGTCCAAAAGACTTATGTACGATCAGTATCCTAGACCAGATGATAAATGCAGGCATAGACACATTCAAGATAGAAGGAAGAAATAGAAGCCCAGAATATGTTAAGACAGTAACAGGATGCTATCGGGAGATGATAGACACTAGCCGTAATCTAAAAAAAGTAGCTCTCCAAAAAATAAAAAACAGACTGCTCAAGAAGCTTAAAACAGTCTACAACAGAGGGTTCTCAACAGGTTTCTATTTAGGAAAACCCTTGGACGGATGGACTAGGGCCTATGGATCAAAAGCCACAAAAAAGAAGCACTACATAGGGAAGATCAAGAACTTCTACAGAAATATAGGTGTAGCAGAACTAAAGATAGAATCCAGCCAGCTAGAAGTAGGGAACGATATAATGTTTCAAGGGCCTACCACAGGGGTCATATCCCAAAAAATCACCTCCATGCAAAAAAACAAGAAACCAATAAAAAAAGCAAGAAAAGGGGAATTGATAGCAGTAAAAACAGATTCTCCAGTAAGGGAGAATGACAAGGTATTCTTAATAATCTAACTTCCTTACTCTATGAAGTACAATATAGGATACGATTACAAATACCACCACAGCTAAAGATACAAACATGAACCATCTCCATATGTTGCTTTTCTCCTCGACTATCTCAGTATATATTACCTCTTCCTCCACCTCTTCCTCCTGAACAATATCTCTCTCAGGCTCTTTTACATCTTCTTTCTGTTCTTCTTCAGCTCCCTTCAAACTTACAGCAAAATAACTGAATCCTGGAGATATGGCATTGTAATAGACGTACATATCGTCCTCTATAGTCCTGTCAGAATTCAACTCCTTCCATCCATTCTTAAACCTAAATAAGGTTATCTCATTCTTGTCAATTCTATTACTCTTTAACCAATCCTTTTTAACCCTAAACTCGATCTCTGCTTTTGAAAGATCATCGTCAGTTATATTCTGGGTCTTTACCTCAAGATATTGGTATACTTTCTTGTTCTTTATCTTTAGCGTAATGTTCTCTTCCTCAACCTTTTTAACAGTAATCCTCACCATCGTTAGCTGTTTATTGGTCATAAAAGATACCTTGCTGAAAGCAATCTTTGGCTTTTTAACATAGACGTTTGCATGGTAACCGTCACTTAAAGCTGCAAAGAACTTTGAAGTCTCTGTTGTGCTTATGCTTACAGATCCTCCTCCCCCTCCGCCACCACCACCTCCGCCACCACCTCCCCCTGAAGTGCTTGTTGAGGTATACGTTAGACTGGTGTTTCCATAATTATTTGGATAATCTAAAGCTATGTTCTTGTTTCCAGCATCGTCCAATGTAGTAACAACAAAATGATACATGTCTGTTGTGCCAACAGAGATTGTTGTAGAGTTAGTAGATACAGTTGCTGTGTTGTACCCAGTTATAGACTCGTTAGCCAATGACTTTGAAGAGTCAAAATTAGTCCCATAGTAGATGACGTACTGCAAACCGCTAAAATCAGGATTCCCATTAACATCTTTGATCGCACCATACCACCTGAGTGTTGCAGTATCGCCAGATCCGGTTACATTAAGGTTTGTAGGTGTACTTGGATTAATCGAGTCATTTGCAGTGTCATTAAGGATATTTGAGAATATGGTCTCGTTGTAGTTGCCTGCAGCATCGACAGTAACCAATGCATACCAGTAAGACACCCCGTCCGATGTAGTGTTATCCTCAAAGAATTGCGTCCCATTTGATATCCCAGATGCGATGTTGGATACAGAGCTATTGATAGATGTTATATTGCTGGTGAACCTGTATATCCTATAGGTCTCTCCTGTCTCGTTCCCGTCATCGCTCCAGTTTATCTCTATATTGCCATCAGAATCATCATCCGATACTAGCACTAATGAGGGATAGGTGGAAGGAAATTCAGTTATTGCAAGCTCACTGCTGTTGTACCATTCGCTCCAGTTATAGCCATCAAAAACCCTGGTAGAGAACAACCACCTGTCGTTCCTAGAAAGGTTATTCTCGCTTATCATAGTGAGATTATCCAGGCCAGAGAGGTAGTTGCTGTTGTTATACCACCTTGTTTCATTCAGTGTGTTGCTGTCACTATCGATATCCTTGTAGTCAAAATAAGCTATAAGGCTGCTGTTTGTTCTGTTAAGGTCATTAGTAGAGTTAAGTGTAAGGTTAGCAACCACAGGAACGGTATTTTGTACAGTGAAACTGTACTCGTCAGTCTTATTCATATTTCCATTAGTGTCATTGCAATAGAATCTCCAGCTTATAGAATTTCCTCTTGTTTTATTAATAGTCTTATTCACAATTGCAGTTGCAAGGACATCATCAAAAATAATCTTGGATATATTTGCCCAGGATCCGGTTCCATTCCAGGAGAATATATATGAATACAGTCCCATGGTGTCATTGCACGTTACATTGAACTGCACAGAATCGTTATATACAGGAAGACTGTTGTTTGTGGAATTACCATACCATCTTGGAGCTAGACTATCAACATTTCTTATAGCAGCCAATGCCTTCACTCGTTTATAGGTTGCAACCCCTTCAATAATTGCCTTTCCTGTATCATTCATAGTCTTTCTAATACCCCATGGACTTAGTGAAGAGTTGAACTGCAGCATAAGTGCAGCAACTCCGGCAACATGGGGAGCAGCCATCGAGGTCCCACCTAATTCCAAAAATCCGCTTGATTCTGTATGCGTGCTTGCACCAGACATCGGAACCGTAGAGGTTATTGAAGCACCCGGAGCAAACAAGGTATTGAAAGGCGCCCTGTTTGAAGTAGACACAATGCTATCGCTGCTATCGACGCTTCCAACAGCAGTAACGTTAGAGGCACAGGCAGGTATTGCTATGTTGCTGGTTAATCCGTCATTACCTGTAGCGATAGAAACAAAGATCCCATTCGCTACTGCATTGTTTGCAGCAGCCGCATCTGCTTCTCCGTCACAGGCACTGCTCTCAGACCCCCATCCAAGGCTCATAGTTATCACAGAGATATTGAACTTCGTCTTGTTGTTTATACACCAGTCAATCCCGCTTACTATATCTGTGATAGTACAGGAACCGGCAGTAGAGTTGTCACAGACCTTCATGGCTATAAGCTTTGCATCAGGAGCTACCCCCTTATATGCAGTATCATTGGAAGCAACAATGCCAGAAACATGCGTTCCATGTCCCTGGTCATCAATTGGATTGTTGTCATCATTCCTATAATCCCATCCGCCTATAACCTTGTTGCATGTTCCATTAGTAAAATTAGCTTCACTGCAATTTCCAAGATTTACATGCGTATAATCAATACCGCTGTCAATAACACAAACAGTCTGGTTCACACCAGTAACATTTGTACCAAACGGTTTCAATCCCCATACCTCGGTTGCATTTATCTGAGAAACGCTCGTATCCAGGGTAAACTTCCTTACCCAGTTATAATATACCTTTTCAATCAGCGGATTATCCCTCAATTTCTCCAGGCCTTCTTTCGTTATCTTTCCGGAAAAACCATTGATGACAGAAAATCTACGCTCTAGACTAAACTCATAATCATCAGAATATGTTTTTCTCCCATTCCCTTCTTCTTCTTCTCTTAGCCTTAGTTCAGACAAAACCTTTTGCTGATTTGCCATAACAGTATTCCTTCTTGTTAGAGTCCTTTTATCTTCAAGTGCTCCCCTTATATCACTCTCAGTATCATCAATACTATCATAATTGTCTTCACCACCAATTCCTTCCCTTAACATAACAATAACAGAAACCTCCTCTTCCTCCTCCAATTCCGCATCTATTCTATAATCAACATTGTCAGCCCATACACTACCTGTGATTAATAGGAATAATATGAATAAATACCTCTTTTTCATCATCCACCCCAAAGACTATTCAAAAACCAATCATATAAGAACTTTACTATTTCTAAAGAGACAACCTGGCTCTCCCTTTTCTAGGTCCAAACCTCAATTCCGCTGAACTGTCTGGCATCCATTAAAGAATTCCCAATACCTTTGCCAACAAAGAAGCTCTGCCTGGAAAAAACACCACCTAAAATATCTGCAAGGGTAGGCTCTTTTTTGTACTCTACCAGTTCAGCCGTAATATTCAGTTTATGTTCGATTAATCCTACTGCCTCTCTCTTGCCACCTAAAACATCCACTAATCCTAGCTCCTTGGCCTCTTCCCCTAGATAGATCATGCCAGTAGCTAATTCCCTGATTCTCTCTTCAGGTAATCCCCTGTTCTCAGCAACAGAGCTGATAAAATATCCATGCAGCCTATCTAGATATTTTTGTAACAACATCCTCTCCTCTTCACTAACAGCTTTGAACGGACTTCCAATATCCTTATACCTGCCAGCAATCAACCTTTGGTAGGTGATGTTATAATCCTTTAACAATCCGGAAAACTCGAGATACGCTATTGTAGCCCCTATAGATCCCGTAGTGGACATCCTGCTGGCAACAATAGTATCACAGCTGGATGCAATCCAGTAACCAGCACTAGTACCCATCTCCCGTATCCATGCAACTGTTGTCTTGTTGGTCCTTTCAATAGCACTTGCTATCTCATCCGTAGCTACCGGAGCTCCGCCAGGAGAATTAATCTCAAAAATAATAGCCTTGATCTGAGGATTTTTGTCTGCCTGCTCAATAAAATTTACGATAGTTGGAGAATCGGCAACCTCCTGCCCAAAGACGTTATAATTTTCAGTTATTATGATCCCTTTTATAGGGATGACTGCTACATTCCCTTCCTGCATTCTAAAATCATCTTCCATAAATATAGAAAGAAACCAGGAGGCTACAAAACTTATTACAAATAGTACTATGAGTATCTTAATAGCGGTATGCCATCTTCCTTTTCTGTCTTCCTTCTTCATCTTCATACTATATAATTTTGCACAGTCTTTGTCTTGCTCAATATCTCACTCAGCCTCTGATTTGTCTTTGTAAAGAACAGGAACAAAGGATCGATTATCCATAGTAAAACAAAAGGAAAGATTGGTATGATGAACATGTTTCTCACAACAAACTGCCATATCGCTCCTTCCTTGACATCACTCATAACACGTATATTAAACAGGATCTTCCCAGGAGTCTGCCTTATCTTGTACTCCATTGAAGCAAAATAAGTCAGGGCAAGCAAAGCCATCACAAAGGATACTACTGTTAATGTAGCAGTATATCCCTGGTTGGCTGCCAGATAATTGTATGCTTCAGAATAATCTCCGAATTCAGGTATTGCTTTCTGCAATATTCTCTTAAAAGGGAAGAACAGCACCAGATTGATAATCAAAAGATCGGCTAAAAAAGCCAATAACCTTTTCCATACTAAAGCAGGACCTGTAAAAGTCCCCTCTTTAGGCAGCTTTAAACCTCTTTTTTTCATTATATCCATGTATAAGACAAGTTGTATAAAAAGTTTATTATTTCAAAATTAACCTTTAATTGCTTTTGATTGGATTGCATAAGCAGCCCTTTCGTACTCATAAAGCTCAAAAGCAATTCTTACCAACGCACCGCCTACCATTCCAGCTAATATACTTACTAGAATGCTTGGATCCAGTTTTCCCATCTGAGCGATATTTACCGATGCTCCTGTTCCTGCGCCAGCAACAATCATTGATTTTAAGTCTAAAAAAGGATTTTCAGTTGGTTGTAGAGTTCTTTCAAGTGTATACATTATTGGTTGGATTTTCGCTGGATTCAAAATCTTAAGGATCTTTTTGTCAATTTTGAACTCTGATTCGAATGATCTGACAAACCTTTCAAAATCATATTTCTTCCCAGCGGATAAAAATTCTTCCTGTTTTTTCATCATTCTCCTAATCTTTCCGAATTTTTTCTTGGTTTTTTCCAGTTTACTTGTTAAGATTTTCAGTTCTCTTTTCAATGTTTTTGCATCAACCGCATTCTTACTCTGAACATGTGGATTGCTTAGTTTATCTACTGATTCCTCGGATAAGGAAACTGCATTTGATATTCCTTTCTCGACTATGCTCAAGAATCTTCCTCTTCTTCTTAAGATGTTCTGTATTATTGAGATTTGTTCCATTCCTCTGCGTTTACTACCTTTGCCCTCCAGCCACCATTCTCTATAGATTGAGATAGACTTCGATGTTCTTTCTTTTAACTTAAGTCGGATCCTTGATGCCTGCCCAATCTTTGCTTCAATATCCTCAATAGTTTTCTTTACTTCTGTTATTGGTTTATTACTCATGAGTATCTTATAATCAACCTTATATATAAATTTTATCGAAACCTATTTAAACAGATTATATCTACTCTCCTCTAAATGAGTAAAAAGAAGGAAGAACAGGCAAGACAGGACGCTTTACAGCAGCAGATTAGTAGGATCCATCTTCCTAGAAACAACCAGAGCTTTGGCATCGTTCAGAGAAGACTGGGTGGGTCAAGAATGGAGGTTAGGTGCTTTGATGGAAAGACAAGGATCTGCAGGATACCTGGGAGATTGAAAAGAAGATTATGGGTAAGGGAAGGAGACCTTATTATAGTTGAGCCATGGGAGTTCTCCGGTGATGAAAAAGGAGACGTGCTCTACAAGTACACAAAAGCACAGCTAGGTTTCCTGAAAAGGAAAGGCTATCTGAAGCAGATGGATGATTTCGAAGAGTTTTAAAAACTACAAAAGGTGATAAAATGGCATACAAAGTGGAAGTAGACCAGGAAAAATGTATTGGGTGTGGAGCATGTGCTGCACAATGTGATAATTTTGAGATGGACGGAGACAAGGCAAAGCCAAAGCAGGCTGAAGTTGAGGAGATTGGTTGCAATAATGATGGTAAGGATGCATGCCCTGTTGAAGCTATAAAAGTAACAGAGATGGCATAGATGGCAGAAGACAAAATAACAAAGGAAATGGGTTTTTCTGAGGTTTTACAGAAATACCCAGAGACAGCATCAATAATGATGAATAACGGCCTTCATTGCGTAGGCTGTCATGCAGCTGCCTTTGAGACAATCGAGCAAGGCTGCACAGCCCATGGCATGAAACCAGAAGACATTGATAAGATGGTCAAGGAGATGAATGAGGCCATAGAGAAGAAGGATTAAATTTTTAAATATTTTTTCTATTTTTCTACTTCAGAATGTGACTCCAACAACTCAGGTAAATCCCTAATATCTTGCTCTGTTGTTAAATACTCCAGATTGTCATGCTCCCCTATTCCATCCATAATCTGTTGTTGAACAACACCAGCATCAGAGCCATAAACAGGCAAAGCCACATAGATTTTCTTACTTGACCATTGCTTTGCTCTTTCCCCTATTTTCTCCCAACACCTCATTTGATTATCTTTAGATGGTTGTACTACAAGCGTATCCTGGACTATATTTGGACCATCATACGTGCAAAGACAACCACCCCTCATGGGAAAATCACCACTTACTATACTACGCAGAGCTACACTTGGTACACCATGATGATATATTGGAATACCCATAACCTAAGAGAATAGGGTTCTATTTAAAAAGCTTATTAACAGAATTAAACATTAGTTTTTTAAATAAACTTTTTCTTTTTTATTGTATATGTCAAAAGGAGCCTATTGTTTGGTAATGGTGCTTGGAAAGAACAAAAGAATCGAGATAGGTAAACTGGGCAAAATACAATTCCTGAAAGGTTACTATTGTTATGTTGGCTCTGCCTTAAACAGTCTGGAAAAAAGAATAGAACGACACAAGAGGAAAGAAAAGAGATTGCATTGGCATATAGACCATTTCCTAAAACATGCAAAGATAATTGATACCATAAAAATAGAAACAGATAAAAAGGTAGAGTGTACGATAAGTAAGAATATAGCTAAGATTGCAGATGATACTATCAGCGGTTTCGGATGCTCAGATTGCAAATGCAGTAGCCACCTATATTATTCCAAAAAAAATCCTGGTAAACTTATAAAATGCACCTTGAAAAAATAAAAAAAGACCTGCAAAGCCTGGCGAATCCAGAAAAAGCTAGATTACTACAGGGATTCTTCAAGACTGGAAAAGGGGAGTATGGGGAAGGAGACATATTCCTTGGCATTATGGTCCCTCAACAAAGGGAGATAGCAAAGAGATACAAAGACCTATCTTTAAATGATATCCAACAACTCCTAAAAAGCAAGATCCATGAACACAGATTGACTTCGTTATTCATACTTATCGACAATTATCAGAAAGCAGATCAAATCACAAAAGAGGAGATATTCAAATTCTACTTAAAAAACACAAAAAACATCAACAATTGGGATCTGATAGACCTTTCTGCACCGAAAATTGTAGGGCACTACCTCCTTGATAAACCAAGAGACATTCTATATAAACTGGCAAAATCGAAGAGCCTATGGGAAAAGAGAATATCTATCTTAGCTACAGCTCAGTTTATAAGGAACAACCAATTTGAAGATACGTTAAGGATATCAGAGATACTGTTAAACGATTCTCACGATCTGATCCATAAAGGAGTAGGCTGGATGTTAAGGGAGGTAGGAAAGAAGGACCGGAAGGTTGAGGAGAGCTTCCTTAAGAAACATTATAAGATCATGCCTAGAACTATGTTGAGATATGCTATTGAGAAATTTCCAGAAGGAAAAAGGAAGTTCTATATGAAAAAATAAAAAAATATTTAAATCCGTCAATATACATATGAAAATGGGGGTGAAATCCATGAATACAAAAAGAATCTTTGGAGCAGCTGTTGTCATCACCATATTTGGGATGATATGGACAATGGTAACCTGTGCTGGACTTTTCGGTTGGGTATATGAGATACCGCCAATAATATGGAAGGACGCATCAGAGATGATGACCCTGACAAACACTATACTTTCTATAGTATGGGGCTTCCTGACAGCTATCTTGTTCACTTTGATGTATGCTGTATTGTACAAGGGGATCCCTGGAAAAGGAGTAAAGAAAGGGATAATATATGGGTTTATAGTATATCTGATAGGTACATTCAGCGGAATTGTTGGTATGCCTCTATACATGACTATATCTCCGGTTGTAGTGGTGTACTGGGTATTGAATTACCTTGTAAGTTCCATCATAATGGGGGCAATTGTAGGAGCTATCTATAAGCCAAAATAGATCTTTTTTCTTTATTTTTTATTATCGAAAATGAAAAATCAAAAAAACATACCAAAAGTAATGCAGACCCTGGAGAAACACTTCAATTTCTCAGAAAGGACTACTCTTAACAGGATGAGAAGAAAACCAGATCCGTTTAAGATACTCATTTCTTGCTTGTTGTCGTTAAGGACCCAGGATAAGAATACAGAAATTGCTTCAGAAAGACTTTTTGCTGTTTCAGATACTCCTCAAGGAATTATTAAGATACCCATGAGAAAATTGGAGAAGTTAATATTTAAGTCAGGACATTATAGGAAAAAAGCTAGGACATTAAAGCACGTTTCTACAGAGCTTATCAAAAGGTTTGATGGAAAAGTACCTCAGACAAAAGAGGAATTGATGTCAATAAAAGGCATTGGACCTAAGACTGCAAATATAGTGTTGAATTTCGCATTTAACCAGTTAGTTATTCCAGTGGATGTCCACGTCCATGTTATTGCAAACAGGTTAGGATGGGTCAATGCAAAAACACCAGAGGAAACAGAAAAACAGTTAGAAAAAGTTGTTCATAAAAAATATTGGAGAGAGATTAATGGAATCTTTGTTTTGTTTGGGAAGGAGCTATGTATAACTATCTCACCCTGGTGTTCTAGGTGTCCAGTTAGTGGGCTTTGTCCGAGACTGGGAGTAATTAGAAGCAGGTAATTCTAAAACCAAAGATTTAAAAATAGGGAACAGAATCCTACTCCAGATAATAGAATGAAAAAGAGCAAAATTACAATAACAGACATCTCAGATGATGTATTGAAGAAAAAAGGATTCGACCATAAAGGATGCTACGGATGCTCCTGCAACGATTCCTGCTGCAGGTATGGCTGTGAAGTAGATAAAGAATCTTATGATTTGATATTCCAGAATAGAAAGATAATAGAAAAAAGCATAGGAATTAAGTTAGAGGAATGCTTTGAAAAGGAATGGTCTGATGATGACGAATACCTGGGTAATAATTCTGTAGATACAAAAACATTCAAAGGTTATTGTGCATTTAAGCTTAAAGACAAGAAGGGTTGTATCTTATTTGAGCTGGTCTCAAAAAATAAGGTTTCAAGAAGGATAATCCCATCAATATGCAGGCTCTATCCTTTAACATGGGGTAATGGGAAGCTTACCATAACTGACGATAGAGAAAAACACTGCAACTACCTTCAAAAAGACAACAAGAGCAAAAAAACTGTTTTAGAGACACAGATGGAGCATGTTAAAGACATATTCCATATCGAAGGAAAAGCTAAAGAGATTATTTCTTCTTAAATCACAAAGACTTTTTCTAGGATTTGTGATTCCCTAAAATGTCAGGAATTTTCCACCAGTTTAAAATTAGCAAATTTGCTAATTTTTTTGAAGGTATTCGTCAACATCCTCTGGCTTCTTGAAGATTACTTCTGCAAAATCTCCTTCATTTAGCTCGCATTCATGAAGGCCGTGGTCCTTGCATACCTTTGGACGCTTATCATAATTCTTACACTTGAATGTCTTCTCATCTATATGCTTGCATGGTGTCCTTATCTCAACCTGCCAATCACCATCATTGTCTAGATAGACCATCACCCCCTTATGCAGCAGCATCCACCTTATCTCATCCCAGTCCTCATCATCCTTGGGGGTGGCGTAATCTAGGGTGATATACCTGCAGCATTCTGCATTGCATTCATCGCACGTTACCATTTTTTAGAATTAATCCTTAAGTTATATTTAAACTTAATGTCTTTTACAATGCTCCCAAGCGGAGTCCAATTAGGATAACTTGCCTTGCGAAAGTACTTGGCTGCTTCAGAACATACCAGACTCGCACGGAGCGCAGCATTGTAACTCATCCAATAAAGTCCAATATCTGGGTATTCTTGTCAAAACGTCTTTTCTCTGTCCGTAAAGACTCCCAATTATGGAACTTCTTAGGGATGTTATGGAGAAAATATCGTTTATTTTTCCTAGTCTCTATGAATTGGCTGTCATAATATGTCTCCCAGAAAGAATCTTCATTGAAGTCCATCAGCCCTTCAAGAAGCGAATTTATAGGCATCTTTGCTTCAAATTCAGGGAGCAGCTTCTCTATGCTATCAACATACTTCTTCAACGGGTGTTTTCCTGATATAACAAAAGTACCTCTCCTACTTTCGATCATCACAGTAAATAATGGGAATCTTGATAGAAACCATTCTGCAACCATATCCTCAACATAATGTTCTGGATCTATTCTTCCATAGACTATCCCATGCTTGCTGATCTTAAGTCGTGAGAATGCCCTGCTTCTTTGGTAGCATCCAGCTACCTGCCTGTTCCAGTTGTACACTGTCCTGGCTTCCTTGGTTGATACAGACTCTATCTCTGATTCGCCCTGGTACCTAAGCTTATCAAATATCCCTTGCTTAAAATCCTTATGTCGATATGCTAGGTTAAATTCTTTTTCTATTTGCATTTTAGTCTCTAGTATAGTTCATTTAATATCTAGGTTTATTAAATGATTAAATTTAGGATGACTAGTGATTTCATTTAATCTTCTGATATCCAGAGGAGATAATTTTTTGGATCTTAAACGGGGAATTCGCTTATTGTAAATCCAATTGATAGCAGAGTTCTTAGATATATTTTTAGATTCTGCAAATTTTATTGAGGCAACCTTACCAAACCTTAGGTACACCTCTATTACCTCTAAAATATCTTTTAGATCATATTTGCTAAAATATCTCCTTATTTGTGTTTCAATCAATCTGTCTCTTTTATATGAAATTGAACTATTAATGAAGTTTGCAAATTTTGCAGCATCTTTTGCATGAATGGTAAGCTCATGTGTTTTGTCTTTCTTTTTGTATAATTTACAGCATATTTTTAGTTTTTCTTCCAAAAAATATTTGATTTGATCTAAGACAAAAGGATTTTTTTGACTAAGGGAAATCTTTGGGCTACTCTTACAGTAGATACTACCTTCAGCATCGAAAAATCCAGAAAGAAAGGACATCATATTTGTCACACTATTTAAGATCTCTTCTGGAATTTTTTGACCCTTCTCTGTGATTTCAAGATAGAACTGAACAACATCTTTTGTCTTAACTCTCACTAACCAAAATCTGAGGTGTTTTTGATCCTTAGAAACAATTACTCTTGGGTTAGTCGAATATGCTTGAGAAAATCTTCTAGCGAATTCTTCCATAAATTCTTTTGATTTTCCACTAATCGATATACAGTAATCTTCAGTACGATGTCCATCTCCCATCCATGCACCTATAATCCATGCTACATTTCCATCAATTTTATCTTTAAACTTATAAGAAGGATATTGCATGTATTTTGAAAGTCTTCTTTGGGCTATTTTCATTGCTTGAAACTTATCTCTAGAAATTCCTCTTTCATTCAGAATCTTCCACAAATGAAAAGAAGAAATATCTAATCTTTTTTCAATTTCAGATGTACCTACTTTCTCATTAATGTAAATAGCTATTGCCTGGTTTAGAATTTGAGGAGGGATTCTCTTTGGTTTATTCAGTATCCCTTCTCTAGACAAATGATTAAAAACAGCATATTGAGAAACATTAAACATTTTAGCAATCTTATGAGTATTAGGGGTTTTTCTATAGGCCTCTTCCCATTTTCTTTTAAGCTCAATCGGTAGTGCTTTCATCTAAATCACTCCGCTCTGCCTAATTAAAGGATTTAGTGAAAGCTGGACCGTTCCATTGAACTTAATAAATGGCAGTGCTCTTTTTAATACAACCCCAATACTCTTAAGTTGTCTTTGTTTAGTTAGCTTCTCTTTTGATTTTTGCATTTGTGTTATTCTATAGGCTGATTGTAATCCAATGCCTGGTACTTTGATAAGGTCTTCATAAGTAGCCTCATTTATATCGAGTGGATATAAATCCCGATTTTTCAAAGCAATACTCACTTTTGGATCCTGATTTAATGGAAGATTATCTCTATCATCAAAAACCAGTTCATTTAATTTGAACTTATATTTTCTTAGTAACCAATCACATCTAAAAAGAAAATTTTCTCTCTTTAACGGAACTTTATTTTTATTCTCCAAAGGGGTCTTAGGAACAGGTGAAAACGCAGAATAATATCCCCTTTTTAGCTTAAAATTCTTGTATTCCCAGTCCACCATAGACAATATCTCCATATCTGTTTCATCAGAGCTTCCTACGACTAGTTGTGTTGTCTGTCCTGAGGGGATCTTCATCCTTTTGAGCCATGCCTGCCTTCTAAGTATGTCAATCTTGAAGTCCTTCACAGAGCTTATCTCGGCAAGCCTTGATTTGTTTGGGGCTTCAAGGTTTATGGACATCCTATCAGAGAATTCTGATGCATGCTTTATCATGTCGTAAGAGGTTCCTGGAAGAACCTTGAAGTGGATATAGCCCTGAAACTTGTATTTGTTCCGTATTATGTTCACAGCTTCGATCATATTTTCTGTCGTATTGTCAGGATCCTTCTCTACAGCAGAGCTTATGAAAAGGCCCTCTACATAATTCCTTACATATAATGACATAAAGACCTTAGCAAACTCCTCCGGCTCGAATCTTGCCTTGTTTTTGTTGCACCCAGCTGCATTAGCGCAGTACTTGCAGTCAAAAGAGCATGCATTAGAATAGAGCGTTTTCCATAGTGAGATGCATTGTCCATCCTCTGTGAATGAGTGGCATATCCCGCATCCCGCTGCATTTCCTATCCTGTCGTTAGTGCTTACCTTCCTGTTGGAAGAAGAGCTAGCACAAGAGTCCCACTTTGCAGACTGACCTAATATCTCTACCTTCCTAAGGGTGTTCATTTATTATACCTTTACAACTTAAGTGACGATGCTGCCAAGCGAAGTCCAGGCAAAACACATTGCCCTGCGAAAGTACTTGGATGTATAATCAATACACGATACGCACGAAGCGCAGCATTGTCACAGGTCATTAACTCAACTCAACTCTCTGACATAATCTTTCATAGACATAGTCAGCTATCTTCTTAAGATTAAATACATCATCTTCGTTATACTCTACCAATAATCTTAGATAGTAATCATCACCCGAAGCCCTAAACATCCTCCATAGCAATAGGACATCTCCACCATACATCTTCTCAATTACTTTGTTCCTCTTTATCCCCATATTCCTTTCAATCTCCTTAAGCCCCCCTGTCAGGCCAACTCTACTACAAGCAACCCTGAGGTCAAAATTTGGAATATTTGGCAACAGCTTAGGATACCTCTTCTTGATAAATGGAACATCAAATGTAGAGCCATTAAAAGTGACTATCAGCTTGTATTTCATCAATTCCCTCTTAAGTTTATAGAAGTCCATATTGATGCCCTTGATCATTGTTTTTGTCTCCAACCCATTATAAAGCCCGATAACAGTGATATCATCCGACTTCTCAACCCCTGATGTCTCAATATCCAGAAAAACACATTCATCTCTGAAGAATCCATATAACCTCCACATCTCAGATTGTGGCAGCCTTAGAAAATACTCAGAGTTAAGTCTGTACAGTTCAGATCGAGCCTTTCTAAGTTGACGATTATAATACCCCTTCCTCAGCTTTCCTATACCTTTCACTCTGTCAGTTTCCATAAAAGAGTCCCAGCTATCGATACCTTGCTTCCAGATGTTATGCTCGGTCTTGTCTTTTATCCCATCTAGGAATAAAAAGCTTTTTTGTATCATCCCTTATTCCTAACATTTCCAATTTATATACCCTACGCGCACTTGGCAAGTGGCAAGTGCTATGGGAATTTTGCCATTACAATACATAAGACCTAAAAATTCTTAAGAATTAGGGTTGGCAAGTGCCTTCCTTATCAGGGGAACAGAACATTGGTTATGCAAAATTGAAAAAGTGCACATATAGAATATTTTATATATGGGATAGCATCTTAAATAAATATGGAATTGGGAAAAACACTTTATGCAACCAATAAAAAACAATGGCGTTCATGGCTGGCTAAATACCATAATAAAGAAAAAGAGATCTGGCTCATTTATTATAAAAAATCCTCTGGCAAAAAAAGAATCCCTTACAATGATGCAGTTGAAGAGGCCCTTTGTTATGGTTGGATAGACAGCACCGTCAAAAGTATAGATGAAAAAAGTTTTGCTCAGAGATTTACTCCGAGAAGACCAAATAGTGTGCTTTCACAAACCAACAAGGAACGTATTCACAGGCTTATTGAAGAAAAGAAAATGACAGCTAAAGGTCTTAATGCTGTTCAACACGCATTTGATTCTTCATCAAAAGACTCAAAATGCGTAATCAAGATAGATATTCTCAAATCATTGAAACAAGACAAAAAAACCTGGGAAAACTTTCAGAAATTTCCAGAATCATACAAACGTATTCGTATTGGGTGGATAGAAGGAGCCAGAACTCGCCCAGAATTTTTTAAGAGGAGACTAACATATTTTCTTAAGATGACAGCAAAGAATAAGAAATATGGTATGGTTCAGTAATGATTAAATGACGAAGCACTTTTTCAACTTCTTTGAGGAAATTTTCTCACACTGTGTATGGGAAAATAACATGACAGGAATTATATAAAATTACAAATAGGTCTAAAAACGAGAGAGCCACACAATTTCATTGTTTCAACTTATTCATTAAATCTTCTGTAGAATAAACTTTTACTTTTTCTTGAGGTTTTATTTTTTTATCATTAGACCACAAAAAACAATTTAACTTTAATGCTAAAGCTAAATATTCAGTATCTTTTGGATCTGGAGAGATTTTTTCTGCTTCAGTTATGAAAGATTTAAATTCTTCATACGGGACCAATGTAATCTTTTTCAGGATAATCTCCATAAATCTATCAAATTCTTCTTCTGTCCTTTCTGTTTTTTCCTTAATCAGACTTTTGTATTTTCCAAATTCCTCAAAAATAAATTCAACTGAAACAAGATTTAATGAATTATCAACTATTAAATCGGACGTAACACTGTCTTTTATTAAAGCTGAGAATAAAATATTCGCATCAACAACAAGTTGCATTTAATTGCCTCTTTTGTGTCTTGCTGCAATTTTTTTACTAACTTCTGCACCTAACTTTAAAGAGTCTTCTTCGGTTAAAGTACTCTTTGATTTAAATTTTCTTAAGAATTCTAAATCTCCTATTTTCTGATTAAATGCTTGTCTAGCTACTTCAGACCAGTTTATTTCAGGAAATGATTCCATTTTATGTCTAAGTTCACCTGGAACTGCTAAAGTCATGGTTACCATTTTATTTCCTCCATTATGTGTATATACATAATTTATGTGTACTTATATATAAACCTTTCGGAAATTGTGGGACTCTCAATTCTTTTACTGGAATGGGGCATGCCCTTGATACAACCTATTTTAAACTTTTCTGAAGAAATTTTCCCACACTTCGCATAGGAAAAGAACATAACAAAAATTAAATACAATCAGTCTCTTTAGGGTAATTATTTAAATACCTCGCATAATATTTATAATAATGAAAATTTTGAGGTGATAATAATGTTGGAAGGATTAGCAAGCGCACATGCTTGGGGAACCCCTGTGGGATTGGGATTTTTACTAGCATGCTTAGGTGTATTCTTTTGGGGACTATCTAAAATCGCTAAATTGCAATAAATCAGGATTGGCAGGTTCAATTATTGAATCTATATCTTTCTAAGCACATCAACTACTCCCTTGGGTTGTTTAGATGACACCCCATACTTTGTCATGTAGATCATATATCTAGTGATGTTATCCCCAAAGGGAGTCTGCCTATATAAATCTTCCAGTTTTTCTCTCAAAAAATAAGGAACCACCATACAAGAAGATATCGAAACACCCCCTTCCTTTAATACCATGAATTCTTGAGTTAAAATAGCCTTTATATCTTCCTCACTGATATAATCTCTTCTTTTAAGATTTCTTGAAAGAGTAAAATCCAGCGAACCAGCTTCAAAGTGTTCTGAAAGTTTTGTTGCATCACCACATTTGCAATCCAAACCCTCTTCTATTCCAAACTTCATTGCTTGTCCATCCTTGTCAATTCCAGAAACATCATAACCCTCTTCTCTTAATATCAGGACACCTAAAGGCAAGCTACATCCAATATAAAGGCCCTTCTTACCTATCCCTTCTGTCTCCTGCAAAATTCTTAGAGGTAGAATATGGACTCTTGGTTTAATGGCATACTTATAATGATTACCTTTTAGATCAAATCTGCAATGGGCCTTATTTAAAAAATCCCAAGCGAATGCTTTCCCGCTATATGCGGCATCTTGACTTTCAAATTCAATACCATCCCAAGTCTGCTCTATAATTTGCATATACTTGGGGAATGATAACTCCTTTTTAAGAATATACTATCAAATCCTCTCCAGATAACCAAGGTCATCAAAGTTCTCCTCAGCACATTCCTTACAGTAACTCTCGCTGCTATCTTTAATGCAGAACTCAGCTTCACTCTCGCATATTATACATCTCTTAGGCATGAACAGGACTTAACGATCTCTTCTTCAATCTCATAAACAGCATTCCATTCTTGATCTCAATCTGCTGATGAATTAAAAAATTATCATGCCGCCTAACTATGTCTATTTTAGAATTCTCTCTATTTTCATTTAAAAAAATAAATACCACCCCCCTTTTGTGCTTCGTGGTCTCTTTCTGCCACCCCCAGCACATCTTATTTAATCGACCCTTTCATTTAAATACTTTTGGTTTGGGAAATATGACAAGATTATCCCAGTATATTTATTTGTATACTGGAAACAAGAATATTCAAACCAAAATCTTATTCACCAATAACCTTTACTAGTACCCTCTTCTTACGTTGACCATCAAAGTCTGCCTAAGGGTTTCACCCGCATAGGCCCCTGTGCATGATTAGTACTACCTCGCTTTGCTCGGTAGTAAGAATGAGTCTTCTATTCACCTATTACTTTTACTAGCACCCTCTTCTTACGTTGCCCGTCAAACTCAGCATAGTATATCTGCTCCCAAGGACCAAAATCAAGTTTTCCATTAGTTACAGCAACAACTACCTCTCTTCCCATGATCGTCCTCCATAGGTGGGCATACCCATTATCCTCTCCGGTCATATTGTGCTGATATAGGCTCTCATCAGTAGGGGCCAGTTTCTCCAGCCACTTCTGAAAATCATTGATAAGCCCAGACTCTGCATCATTTATATACACAGAAGCAGTTATATGCATAGGATTAACCAGCACCATTCCTTCCTTCACTCCAGATTCCTTAACAATATCTTCAACCTGGTCTGTTATATTGACAAATTCATGCCTACTCGCCGTATTGAACCAAATATGTTTTGTTAGTGTTTTCATATCATTCACCTCTTAAAGAGTATCTCATCGATCAGATTTAAATATTTGCTTTACTCAATTAACAATGCTGCGCTCCGTTCGATATAAGGGGTTATACTTCAACCAAGTACTCTCGCAGGACAATATTCTTATTGTAGACTCCGCTGGGCAGCATTGTCAATTAATAACAAAAATTTTATATATCTAAAAAATTTCCAAAAATAAATATGGGGGTTGAGATTATGGCACAACAAAGTTTTTTCCTGGAAAAAATAGTAGAAGCTTCAGCTGTATATATACCAAAAGTTATCCTAGCAATAATAACCTTGCTCATAGGATTATGGGTAATACGGCTTATTGGACTGTTTGCTGAAAAAAGGATGGAAAAGAAGGAAGTAGAAGCAACCCTCAAGCATTTCCTGAGCAACCTACTGAAGATTGGATTGAAGATCTTGCTTATTATCAGCGTAATATCAATGCTTGGTGTCCAGATGACCAGTTTTGTGGCTGTGATTGCAGCAGCTGGCTTAGCCATAGGTCTTGCATTACAAGGCTCTCTGTCTAACTTTGCCGGAGGAGTCCTTATTATGCTCTTTAAACCATTTAAGGTTGGTGATGTTATTGACGCACAGGGCCATCTGGGTAAGGTAAGCGAGATCCAGATATTCAATACGATCCTAAAGACCCCTGATAACAAGACAGTTATAATACCTAATGGGGCATTATCCAACGGCAGCATAGTAAACCTGAGCACAGAGCCAAAAAGAAGGGTGGATATGACCTTTGGTATCAGCTACCAAGACGATATTAAAAAAGCAAAGAAGGTACTAAATGACATAGTCAGTAAGGACAAGAGGATACTTAAGGACCCTAAGCCACAGATAGTATTAAAGGAATTAGGGGATAGTTCTGTAAATTTTGCAGTAAGGGTATGGTGCAAATCCGAGGATTACTGGGATGTAAAATTTGATACGAATGAAGCAACAAAGCTAGCATTCGATAAGAATAAGATCTCGATTCCATTCCCTCAGATGGATGTGCATTTGGATAAGTAGAGAATCTTAATTTCTCTCCAGAAGAGTATCCAGAAATGGACCATATCCTTGTTTATAAGCGATGGGATCGGCTTGTTTAACTTTACTGACCCAACTTAGAAGCCTACCATCTATAATAAGTTTTTTTACTAGGGATTCCCTCCCCCCTTCTGTGCTGTCTGTCAGTACTCGTTTTTGTAATTGTTCAACTGATGTTGGATCTGGCAGCAATTCTCCAATATTAAGACTATATCTGTACCTCTTACCTCTGCCATAGTACGCTTCAGATCCATCATTGATTGGAGCTCTTCTGAGAATTCCTGCTTGATAACATGAAATAAGAGTCATACTATTATACCTATGGACACCTCTCTGAGCTTCACCTATGTCTATATACTCGGTCCCGCCGTAATGGTCTTCCAAAAATGCGCTCGCTTGTGCTGGGATCCACCCTTCAGGAAATCTTCTTTGGAGTGCTTGAAAGAAATCTAGTAATGATAAAGAACCTTGTTTTGTTAATAATTTGTCAGTGATCTTAACCATTTTCCCATTAAGGAAGGGGGATTTAGTTTATAAATTTTGTTACAAGTAAATAAAAAAATGCGGAGAGGAGGATTCGAACCCCCGTAAGCACTAAGCTAATAGGTATCTACCGCTTAAAGCGACCTAAGCTTGGATTCTTCTTTGGAAAATCTATCCCGTTTGGCCACTCCGGCATCTCCGCATAATAGTAGAAGAGTATTGCTCTTATTTAAAAACATTACTAAAAATCATACACTCTAGATTAACAATCTTTAAATATCACTTATTAACCAAATTATCCAATGAAAAAGATAATCTTCACATTAATGATATTGGGCTTAGTGCTGATTACTGCATGCAACAAGGATTCTTGTAAGGAATTCAAGGAACAAGCTTTACGAGACGACTGCTATCTTGAGAAAGCAACCCAGTCCGTCTCTTTAGAAACATGCAACAGCATCAAATCAGATATTGTAAAGGATTCCTGCATTGCAGAGATAGGTATAGAATTGACTGACCTGTCCATCTGCAATTCAATACAGGGAAAATCAAAGGATTTCTGTACTGCAAAGGTTGCTATCGCAGGTGAAGATTTCTCTTTATGCAATGATATAACTACCCCTTACTGGTCAGATATATGCAATAAGGACATTGCTATAGCAACAGAGGATTACATGATATGCGCAAAGGTAACAAATTTCTTAGAAAAAGATGGTTGCTATGACACTGTAGGAAGGTCAACAAATGACGTAAACTCCTGTTTCTACATCAGGAACGACACAGTCCATGACAGATGCGTAAGGACTATTGCCGTAGAGACACTAAACGAAAGCCTATGCGAGGAGACAAGGACAGTAGTATTAGGGGATATATGTTATCAAAAGCTAGCCAGGGCAAAAAAAGACGAATCTATATGCACTGGAGCTTCCTATCTGGAGATAAGAAACGCATGCATACAGATGGTAAGGTCGATACTAGCTGAAAGCAGTGAAGAAAAATCTTAGTTAAGTATGATCTATTTCTTTTGCCACTTGTACTTTCTCATTCGGGCTGAAGCCCCATAGCCGCATGAAGCGCATTTCTTCTTGCTTATATGGTATGTTCTCTTGCCGCATCTTCTGCAGTGTATCATATTCTTCTTTCCACTCTTCTTGCCCATAGATGGTGTTCCCTTGCTCATTTTAGAATAAGTTTACTCTGGAGAAATTACAGTTATCGTATCTCCTCTGATAAAGATAACTCCAAGTTTTCTCTTTACCTCCCCGTCTTCTCTTTCTTCAGCGTTCTCTAGAACAACATTGATATGTATATCAAATGATTTCAGATTACCTACATACTGCTTGTGGTTCTTCAACTCTACGATTACCTTCTTATCTCTTGCTCTGTTTAATGCATCTAAAGGTCTTGAAACTTCTGGCATAAAAAACACCCCTCCAAAGTTTAAATAATAGGATAAGAGATGTGTATTCACTATATAAATGTATCGAAAATGCTTTAGAATTTTCGGACATTTATACAAAGAATATTTTTTACATTTTCTTAGTATAAATGTTTTGGAAATACAGCATATTTCCAAAGCTCAGAAAAGCAGCAAGCTTTTCTTCTGTTTGCATCTTGGATGGGTGATTGGTCACACTTAGCAAGGTTTAAAAATACACATTTATTCTTACGAGATATGACGGCTTTTATAAATTTTCCAAGCGGAGGACAAGCTTACATAAACTCAAAGGATATGCAGAGAATCACCCCTGTTTTAGATATCTTTCATCAAGCGGTGGACAGATTATATTATGACGATCATCAGGAACACATCCAATGCTTATCAGCTGCAGTATGCGTCTTAGCTACAGGTATATTCTATGGCTCCGGCCTCCCCCAGGAAAAAAATCTTGTTAATCCAAGCGAAGAGCTTCATCCTTTGAGGAGCTTGATTTACTATGGTCAAAGTAGGCTTTGTGAGAAGTTTGCTCAGGGCGCCAACTTTCCACCACACGAATTCATTTCAAACAGGCTTTACTTTGCAGACACGTTCCTCCTCCATGAAGCAGTGTTACTGCAACAGAGCAGAAATCAAGATTCTCCCTATTTTGCAGCATTGGAACGAGGAT
Organism: Candidatus Nanoarchaeia archaeon; assembly: GCA_028279655.1. Lineage (GTDB taxonomy): Archaea > Nanobdellota > Nanobdellia > Woesearchaeales > JACPBV01 > JAHWHQ01. The sequence goes on from JANQNH010000005.1 coordinate 67,017, forward strand.
TAGAAGAGAAGATAGAGGATTATGGAATAAGACAAACTAGTCAAAATCTATCATATGCACAATTATGTGAGATTATCAAACTATCTCAAAATTAGTGAAACCCACTTTCCATAACATTTATAAATAAAACTAAAATTCTACTTATTATGGCAATATTCCAGGGAAAAGCAAAGAGAAGCGAAAGAGGCTCTAGATATAAGAAATATAGGGGCTATAAGAAGCATGAACTAGGCAGGGCACCTTCTCTTACAGGGCTTGACAAGAAAAGGCTACAGAAAGTAAGGACCTTGGGTGGCAACAGAAAATTGAAGCTGCTTAGGGAAGATCAGGTTAATGTAGTAGATCCAAAGACAAAGAAATCACAGAAGACAAAGATAAAGACCATAACTGAGAGCCCTGCAAACAGGCACTTTGTAAGAAGAAACATAATGACCAAAGGAGCCATTATTGAGACAGAGCTGGGAAAAGCAAAGATCACCTCCAGGCCAGGCCAGGATGGTGTTGTTAACGCTGTTTTGATAAGTTGAATTCTATATTAAGGTTATAACTACTCTCTTAATTTCTATTATATAGTAGTTACAATTAGTAATATTTAAAAGGGGTAAGGAAATTCAAACATCTATGAAGGATAGGAACCATAATCTTCATTTGAATATAAATTCAAAGCCCCTTACAAGCAGGGTCTTCCTTAGACATGCAGATAAGCCTTTAGTAAGCTATCATGTTACAGGAAAATCTTTGGATTTGGTTGTGGAGTCACAAGAACCCAATAGAGCGAGTTACGGACAACAACTTACTCTTGAATTGGAGGGGAGAGTAGAGAGAGAACCGGCAGGAAGGACAGTTTTGGTCTATACAGATGAGGGAAAACTTTTATTATCTGATCTTAAAAACAACCATTCCAATGAAACTGGTCCATGGGCTGGTTTTGGGACCGAATTAATGAATCTTACAATCAGCTATATTTCAGGATTACTTAGGGAGAAACCACCATATGATGCAGAAAATATTGAGATAAGAACTAAGATTACAGATCCAAAGGCAATGAGGATATTAATGTCGTTTGGATTTAGGCCTAAAAGTATGCCAGATGTTTTAAGAGATTATTTTGATAACTTTAGGAGTAGAAAAGATAGTATTCCCTATGAACATATTATGTATGTGATTAATAAGGATACAGGTAGGTTTGGCCTTACTGCAGATGTTAGTGATATAAGAGAGAAAGCTCTTGCTTGGTATTTGCCAGTTGCAGGTTATGTTCAGGATGGAGCTGTTTTTGTTCCTGATTTTGGAACTTTTATTAAACCTTCATCCATAGAGCAGGCTTATACCAAAATACAATACCAATTTCCAGAGGTTGAGCTACTAGAAGCGGATTCCACTTTTATGGGATCTACCTTAACAGACCCCTCTACTTCAAGATGGATAATGCACACACTTGCTCGGAAAGGGGTTTTTGCTTGGGGCATTGTACTTGATCATGAGAAACTTTCCCAATATTATGAATATCTTTTTAGTATTTCTTATGATGGTAAACCTGCTATTGTCCGAAAATCAAGGGATAAAGAATACTGGAATGCATATATTTTAACGGAGGTTGTAGATGGGAAGGAAGGTAAGCAGCTCGCTTGTTCAATGATAGCTCCTCACTGGCCTTCTGAGCATGGAGTTGCTGTAATAGATGGTATTTGGACTTCAGTGGGTTATGGAATTCCTGAGAAACAGGCATTATATAAGGCAATGGAGTATGATATGGCTCCTACACATAGGATATTAAGATTATGTAAGAATGGGATATCTCTTTCTACAGAGGGAGCTTTTTATGCTCAGAATGGTCATAGAGAAATGAGCAGAAACCTGGCTGGTTATGTTAATCCAGCTTACCGGCCTCCAGGTAGACAAGAGATGGTTAAGATATTGCATCCTGCTTTTGATCTAAGACTCATTGATACGGTTGGGTGCAGGTGAAAGGAGTTTAACTGAACTGAGAAACAACCACAAATCATAAATACTGAATTATTAATTCTCCTATTATGAACAAAGTTAAGGTTGTATATAGTAAGCTCTACAAGGAATTTGGACCACAAGGTTGGTGGCCCTTAACCATAAAAGGAAACAAGACCAAGCACCACGTAGGTCCACCAAAAACCGACAAACATAGGTTTGAGATTATAATTGGAGCCATATTAACACAAAACACAAACTGGAAGAATGTTGAAAAAGCCCTTTACAACCTTAGCAGAAACAATCTGATAGATCCGGATAAGATAAGAAAAACAGGGCAAGAGAAGATAGCACAACTCATAAGGCCTGCAGGCTACTATAATCAAAAGGCAGAGCGATTGAAGATAGTAGCCTACTTCATAGAAAATAACTCAAACCCAAAAAGACAGCAACTCTTAGATGTAAAAGGAATAGGTCCAGAGACAGCGGATTCTATCTTACTATATGCCTACCAAAAACCCTACTTTGTGATAGATGCTTATACGAAAAGGATATTTGAGAGGTTAGGCTTTAAAGAAGACAGCTACGATGGATGGCAGAACCTCTTTACCAATAACCTTAAAGAAGACACACAACTATTCAACGAATACCATGCATTACTGGTAGAACTTGGAAAGAATCACTGTAAGACAAAACCGCTCTGCAATAAATGTCCAATAATAAGAATCTGCAAAAAATAACAACAACAAGGGGTTCAAACACGGTCGTACTTCGCACGCCCTACACCAAAAGGAAAAAACCACACTTCGTATGGTTTTTCCCTCTTCAGATGCGTTTTCACCCAATGTAGTTATTTTTTGCTAAATAATTAAAATATTAGAAAACATTTAAATAAAAACATATCTTCCTCTTTCTCATGTCAAGATGCCCTTATTGTAAAGGAGAAGTTACCTTAGACAATATTGAAACAGAGAAGAAAGGAATAGGAATATTCAAGCAGGAGATAATGTATTCTTGCCCTAACTGCAAAAGCGTACTAGGTGTTAGCAGAGGCAAGTGGTCAGGATGATAAAGCTTCTAATAATACTCATCATAGCAATAATAATAGCTGCTATACTATTTACCCTTTTGAAAAAAGCTGTAAAGCTTGCATTATTCTTGGGCTTGGTGATTATCGTTTTCTTGGTGATTACCAGCATCCTATACCCTGAAACAAACGTCTTTCAAAAAGGAAAGAATTATATACTAGGAAAATCACAATCAGCTTTAGAGAAAGCAGAGGACAAGGTAACGTCTTATGTGATAATCGAGACAAACGAGACTATTAATAGGGCAAAGGAAAAGATCAAAGACAGGTTTGATTAATATAAAAAAAGAGGTTGTAGGTTATGGGTGTTTTAGATAAGATAGCTTTCTGGAAGAAAAAGGACAATTTTGACCTAGGCAAAGATTTTGGAGCAGATCTTGGACTAGGACCAGATCCAGGTTTAGGGCCAAATCCAGGACTTGGACAAGACCCTGGTTTAGGACCTGGCATGCCAACAGCTCAGGATCCTGCTATGCCAAGAGGTATGCAACCAGGAATGGATCCAAACATGAACCTTGGTATGCCTGAGGATACAGGCTTTGGTAACCTAGGACAGCAGCCACCTACTCAGCCTCCAGGAAAACCTGTTCCAATGCAGCAGCCATTTGGAGCTCCAATACAACCCCCCCAACCAACAGAGAGGGACTTCAAAAACGAGAAATTCGAAGTTGTATCTGCAAAATTGGATTCTATCAGATATACCCTTGACAGCATCAACCAAAGGTTGGCAAACCTAGAAAGAGTTGCCTATGGAGAACACGATAAGAAACGTGGATGGTAGTATCTCCCCCCTTAGATAAAATCGCAGATTTTATATACTTCTAAAATAACTTAACATTATGAAAAACAAATCTATTGTATTTATGTCCTCAATCATATTTATAATAGTGATACTAGACCAGATAACAAAAAGATTGATCTTAAAATACCTTTCCCTACATCAGTCAATACCATTAATAAACAATATACTTCACTTCACACACATCCAGAATACAGGAGCAGGATTTGGAATCCTGAAGCAACAAAACACCTTCCTCATATTCACTTCACTAATAATAATCGGGGTGATCCTATACAATTTCGACAAGACCATAAATGAAAAACCAATACACATACCAATAGCACTTATCCTTGGAGGAGCATTAGGGAATCTGGTAGACCGGATATTCCTAGGTCATGTGATAGACTTTATAGACTTCAGGATATGGCCTTCCTTCAACATAGCAGATTCAGCAATAATGATAGGGGCCCTATGGTTGATGTTCTACTTCTGGAAGAAATAACCGTTCTTATACAAATAATATAGGGTAATACTTCCAACAACACATAATAAGAGAATACCTAATTGAGTAACTACAAAACCAAGCTCACTAAATGTCTTATACAATCCTCTTTGCACCATCTCTATCTTCCAGTTAGCCTTTATCAAGACCTTAATAACCTTAATGCCGAATATGAAAATATAAAACCCTATACCGATAAAGAAACCAGTTATGAACTCTTTTTTCATAAAATAAAGAACAAATTTCTTAGAATATATATCTTTCTATTCAAACACAAGAATGAGGCTTAAACTTCTTCTTAGCTTCCTTCTCATCATCAAACCATACCTGGTTCTCCTTCTTTATCTTCCCAGCCCAATCGCACTTTGGAACATGATAGGTACTTCCTGTTTTGCTTGCAACATACTTGCCAGGATCAAAGTTAGTATATACTTCCTCTGCTTTCTCTTCAATAGGCTCCTCATAGTACTCTTCTTCGTCTTCCTTAATATTGGCGACTGATACCACAAAACCAATAGCTGCAAAGAACAAGGTAATCAGAAATACCCTGCCAGACATAGCGGTCCTTAGGTATAGTACCAAAAGATTCAATAGCACCAATACAAAAACACCAGTCAGGAACCCCCATCCACCTTTAGATCCTGAATATGCAGGAATTAGTGCGATAAAAGCTATAAAAATCATGATTAAAAGGGCTAAAAGCTCAAGAATAAATCCAATTCCTCTTAACCTGAATATCATCATGATTAATCCCAAGAATACTATCAATAGAATAATATCAATGACAAAAAAACTGAATCTTGCTTCCCCCATCTTACAGAATGTTAAATACACCTAATATATAAATATTTCTATTCTAAAGTAGTTACATTATCCACTGATTATATTAATCATTTCCTCCGGTTTTTGAAGGGAAAGGAGTATCTACACCAAATTATGTTTAGAACAAAGGATTTGCTTGATTCCTGATTAATGGTTCATATTGTACGTCTCTTTCTTTAATCATTAGGGAGAGTACATCAAAGGGAGAGGATGTATACAAAGGATAACCATCAAAATTCCAGACGCTTGCTCTAAGTGCATTTGGACCATGTAACTCACAGAGTAATCTTACCATGTTCCTGTTCTCATGGTTTGGTTCAAAAGGCCTTCCAAGATGTTTTTCAGCAATACTTGTTTGTGTAGGGTCCATATCCTCATATAGGATTTGATATAGCCCCATCTGGTAAGGAGTAAAGGTAAAAACAGGAGGTGGATTCCGATCAGGCATAGCTCTAAATCGTCTTGCAAGGTGTTTTTGTCTGCTTGATAACGAAGACATAAGAAGAAGATACTTGTCGTGTAGTGCTACATCTGATTCTAGACAGTCATGAAGTCTTCTAGTAGGTCCTATAATCCTGCTTTCGTCTCGCTCAATAACTTTCGGCATGAAAGTTAAAATTTGGTTTTGATTTATAAATCTTCCTTTTATCCTTCCATCCCTTATTTTAGAAATATCACAGAGATTATGCTTTAGTATTAATCTTCTCTTCAGGCTTCTCAAGTTTGACAAAAGCAATTCCAACCTCCTGCAGAAGATCCTTAGCGCTCTGGTCAGGATAATCCCCATATGTAACATACCTCCTGACCTTACCATTAGCTAACATCTTAGCGCATAATATGCAAGGAGCATGTGTACAGTATATTGTTGCCCCATCAATATTAATACCATGCAGCCCAGCCTGGATTATAGCATTCTGCTCAGCGTGTATCGCCCTGCAAACCTCATGCCTCTCCCCTGAAGGTATATTGTTGGCATCACGAAGACACCCTAATTCCAAGCAATCCTTGACACCTGCTGCAGCCCCATTATAGCCAGTAGTAAGAATCTGTTTGTCCTTAACTATAACCGCTCCGACCTTATGTCTTCTGCAGGTGCTTCTCTCAGCTACAAGCATGGCTATCTTCATAAAATACTCATCCCATGAAGGTCTCTTTATCTGATCCATTCTACCTCAAACATGCAGGCATACCACCATCTGACCTATGATAAGCAACACACTCACAACAGATCCCTTTCCTTTCGCAAGGATAATTACATGGGCAGTCCTTCAGATTCTCCTCTTTCTTACATTCCATCATAGTCTCCCATAAAGAAGTTAATAATTGAAGTTTTTAAAGTTTTTGAAAAACAAGGAATTAGATCTTTTTCGTTACCTTGAGTTTAAGCAGAGGACTGTTGTCAGTAGCAACATAAACAATCCCTCCTGGACTAGCTGCAAGCGCATAGTCAATACCTCCACCGTGTGGCCCTTTCAATCTTGTATTGAATGGTCTTGCACTCCTTTCAAGGATAACTGGGTAATCATTATCTGTTATCAAACATGATCTATATGTGTGCAAATAGCCGTCTTTTGTGACAAACATCAGAGCACCATTTCTTGGATGAACCAATATATCTTGAACCTTTGATTTCGTTTCAACACTGCCGAGACATTGCACCCTTTTATGTTCTATGCTTTCTGCTAGATCATATGAAAAAACAAGGTTCTTCCTCTCTCGATGATCCAAGTAATTAACAACAAAGAATATCCTCGGAGGGATATCCTTTCTGTAAGTATCTAGCGTAGCACATTCTACATCTCCTCTTGGCCCCCATGAATAAATTCTAGACAAATTTCCTTTTCTTTTACGCAAATAAAGGGCTTCACTGCCTCCATCAGAGCGGAAATCTACAATAAAGGTTCCATATTCCCCAGATGGAACAATCTCTCTGGCGTGCACACCTGGTTGGTATTCCTTTCTTGTTCCATTCCATGTTACTAGGTCTATGCCTTCTCTATCTCCTATCAATAGGCCTTTATCTACCACAGCTACAGAAAATGGATTGTCAAGCTCAGGTTCTGGGTCAATAATATCATCTACGCTCTTTCTTCCTAAGTCCGTCCCCCATCTTTGAAGGTGTTGGCTATAATTACCAGAAACCCATAATGAATTATGGGATTGATCAAAACAAATATCAATCACTCGTTGGGCTATTTGTTCATTCCCTCTTTCAACTGTCTCTATTTTTACTTCTTTTATGATAACCACCTCAAAAACAACTATGGAAATAGAAATTGAGAATAATTTATAAATATTCCTATGCTCTGATCTCAACCTTATCTATATACTTCTCCAAGATTTCCTTAAACTCCTCCAGCTTCTCAACAGAAAAAGGCTCTATCTTCTCAAAACTACTATCCAGACAAGATTTATTCCTAAACTGCTGCACAAAAAACCTTTTAGCACCCTTCAGCCATCTGCCTATCTCTTCAAAATCTTCCTTTTCAACAAGCCCAGGCACACAAGTCATCCTAAACTCATAGTCAACACCAGAATCCATCAGAAGCTTAGCACTTTCCTTAATCTTCTCCTTATCAACCTTAACCCCAGCCGCCTTATCATACTTCTCAAGACTTCCCTTGATATCCATTGCTATGTAATCTACTAGATTATCATTAATCAAATCCTTCAACATAGTAGGATTAGAACCGTTTGTATATATCTTTACCTTATACCCAAAATCCTTAACCTGCCTGATAAATAAAGGCAATTCATCATAAAGGCAAGGTTCCCCACCCCCGATAACTACCCCTTCGAGCCATTTCTTTCTCTTTTCTAAAAAAGAAAATATCTCCTTCTCAGAGATAATAGGTGTTTTATCAACCTCCACCAACAAGTCAGGATTATGGCAAAAACCACATCTGAAGTTGCACCCAGATACAAACATCACACAGCTTGTGTAAGGACTGTAATCTAATAAAGATGTCTTCTGCAGTCCTTTTATTGGTAATGCCATTTTCTAATGAATAAAACCTTAGCAACAAAGGCGAGACGAGGCGGGGGATGCCCCATCCGGGGTGCCGAGTAGGACAGAACCGAAGGTTTTGACCGTCGAAGCCCTTGTTGTTGCTGAGGTTTTACATCTAGCTTAATTAATTTACCTCTTTCAATAAGATAATAAAAAGAAAATTAAACTATATTCTTTACCTGATCGACATTATGCGCAACTGTAACCAGTTTGTCATCAGAGTCATAGAGCAGGATAGTAGGTATAGGCAGGCTTCCATCCTTGTTCCTCTGGATCTTGTCCTTAAGCTCCCTATACACATTTCTAAACTCCTTAAGCCCAGCATCAGAGCCAAGGTCCACAGTCTCACCATTGACCTTGCCGTTTAGATATTCTTTAGCAGCTGTGCATTTGTCACAGTTAGGCAGGCTGAATATCCTGAACCTGTTTATGACTCCGCTATCGTTAGACACCATCTCCTCATGCTCTTCAAAGGTTGTTTCTCCGCCAACAATAGCCTTTATCTTAAACTCCTTTTCAAAAGCTCGTTGCTCAGTATACTCTAATCTGTCTGAAAACTCCTCCTTCTTTCCATTGTTCCACTGCCTAATTGGTCTAAGATATCCAACAATCCTTGAGTATATCTCTGTATCAATCCCGCATTCAGGGCATTTGCTGATCTCTCCAGCAATATACCCATGCTCAGGACATATGCTGAATGTAGGGGTTATTGAAAAGTACGGCAGCTTCGTATTGGATGCGATCTTCTTTACAAGCTCCTTGCAGGACTCTCCTGAACTCAGCTTCTCTCCCATAAATGTATGGAATATAGTGCCTCCTGTATACAAAGGTTGTATCTTATTCTGATGCTCAAGGGCATCGATAACATCCTCTGTCTTATCCACAGGCAACTGCGTTGAGTTAGTAAGATATGGCTCCTTTTCACCAGATGTAATGATATCTGGATACATCTTCTTATCAAGTCTTGCCAATCTATAAGAAGTGCTCTCAGCTGGCGTAGCCTCAAGGTTATAGAGACTATCTGTCTCTTCCTGGAACTTAACCAACTCATTTCTCATAAAGTTCAATGTCTCAACAGCAAATTCCGTTCCTTCCTTTGAACTTATATCCTTACCAAGAAAATTCAGGCAGCATTCGTTCATTCCGCACAATCCGATAGTCGAAAAGTGGTTCTTGAAGGTCCCAAGATATATCTTGGTGAATGGCATTAGTCCATTCTTAAGGTTCCTCTCAACCATTACTCTCTTAATCTCAAGAGAATTTTTTGCCAGATTCATATAATACCCAAGCTTCTCAAAAAACTCATCCTTTGACTTAGCCTCATACCCTAGTCTGTTCATATTGATCGTTACCACACCAACAGATCCAGTAGCATCTCCAGGCCCCCACATTCCTCCAGGCCTTTTTATAAGCTGAGTCTGGTCAAGATTCAACCTACAGCACATAGCACGGATACTCTTAGGGTCGAGATCGCTCCCCATATAGTTCTGGAAATAAGGTAACCCATACTTCGCAGTTACCTCAAATAACAACTTAGCGTTCTCACTATCCCAGTCAAAATTCTTTGTTAAGTTATATGTAGGTATTGGAAAGGTAAAGACCCTACCCTTGGCATCTCCTTCAAACATTACTTCCAAAAATGCCTTGTTGATCATATCCATCTCTTTCTGGCATTCTCCATAGGTAAAATCCTGCTTCTTACCTCCAACAATTGCCTTCTCATTCTTCATGTCCTCTGGAACAACCCAGTCAAACGTTAGGTTGGAAAATGGATACTGAGAACCCCATCGAGAAGGGATATTCAAAGAGAATACCAATTGCTGTAAACACTGTTTAGCTTCCTTATAGCTAAGCTTATCTGTTTTTACAAAAGGAGCTAACAATGTGTCAACAGAAGAAAATGCCTGTGCACCAGCAAACTCCATCTGTAGACATCCGATATAATTTACCATCTGATGTATCACAGTATTAAGGTGCTTTGCAGGTTTACAATCCACCTTATTTGGAACATTACCGAAACCCATTTCCAAAAGCTTCTTCAAGCTCCAACCTGCACAATATCCTATTACTGCATTGCTCAGATCGTGTACGTGAAAATATCCCTTGACATGCGCTTCCTTTATATCAGGTGTATATATCTCATTCAAAGCATAATTACCTATAACCTTTCCTGCTGCATACAACAGTAACCCAGAAAAACTATAATCCTCATTACTGTTCTCTTTTACCTTCCAATCTTCTTGGTGAATGTATGATTTGATAGTATGGCCAACGTCAACCATCATATCCTTAGCTTCCCTTAACTTTGCATGCTGTTGCCTATATAGTATATAGGCCTTTGCGGTCTTTGCATGACCTGACTTGATAAGTACCTTTTCAACAATATCCTGGGCCTCCTCTACTGTAGGCACCTCTTTCTCAGTAAACTGATATTCCAGAATTGTCAGAGCCTTATTAGCAATATCTTCTGCTTCCTTCTTGTCAGTTGTCTTCCCTTCCTGCACTGCAACGCCCTGAGCAGCCTTATATATGGCATTTACAATCTTCTCAGGAGCAAACTCCACAATTCTTCCATCTCTCTTCCTTATCTTGGTTATTCTAAAACCTTTGTTCTCCATTATAATACACCTCTTTTGTTATTATTTTGCAAATATCCTATTTAAAAATATAGTCTTTAATGATTAAACACTAATCCTTCCTTATCTTCTTCAGTTCCTTCTCAAATCCCTTTATGTCTTTGAATTCCCTGTACACTGATGCAAACCTTATATAAGCAACATGATCCAGCCCCTTTAGCTTGTCCATAATTAGCTCCCCTATCACAGCAGTAGGTATCTCCACACCGTCCTTCTTTCTCAGTTCAGACTCAATCTCATCAACAATCCTCTCTGCCTTGTCTATCTTTACTGGCCTTTTTTCACATGCCCTCAATATGCCGTTCAAGACCTTGTTTCTGTCAAATCGTTCAATATCACCGTTCTTCTTCACAACCCTTAACTCAATCATCTCTACCCTTTCATAGGTCGTGAATCGCTTCTTGCACTTTAGGCACTGTCTCCTTCGCCTTGTAACATCAGAGTCCTCTGCCTCTCGTGTCTCCATAACCTTCGTCTCTCCAAAATTACAATAAGGACATCTCATCTTGCTATATATAGTGTTTTTAACAACACATATACCATATATCTAGTTATATAGGTCATATATAAACCTTTCGGTTTCAAAACGCTATATATGGTGTTATAACCATGAAAAACAACTAGATATGGGATATTTTACAGACACACTAGTATATAAATATTTCTATAGTTAAAACTATATAATTTAAAGTAAAGGTTATAAATGTTGAAAAGAATTAAACTATATGGAACTTTTTATTATCTTTTTGATTGGCATCCTCTCTGGATTTTTGGGTGCAACTGTAGGAGGGGGCGGTCTTTTTGTGCTCCCAGCCTTGATGATATTGGGTTTTCCTCCTCAGGTTGCCATTGCAACAAAAAAAGTCGGGGACATAGGGGTTTTTCTTGTAGCTATCAAGGAATACTGGAGAGCAAAAAAGATAGATTTAAAGTTTGCAGTTATCTTAGCAATTCTTTCATTTATAGGAAGTTTTATTGGAGCAAAGATAATGATAAATATGCAGGATATAGTCCTAAAGAGGGTTTTCATCACGATAATTATCCTCTTTTTGCCTTCTTTGTATCTTAACAAGGATATAGGCATAAAAAAAAGAAAAGAGCCAGGATGGAAGATATCACTTGGCCTTTTTCTTTATATTACAGCAATGATCTTAAGTTCAATAGTAGGTTTTGGTGGCCTTACAATGGTAATATTCATAATGATATATCTTTTTGGATTTAGGATGTTAAATGCCTATGCCACCAATGCAGTTGCCAGCCTCATTCATACAGCAGTTCCTGTTTCAGTCTTCTTTTTCTATGGATTGATTAACATTCCAATCGCTTCTTTATTGTTCCTTGGAGGAATGGTAGGAAGCTTTATAGGCTCGAGGACAGCCCTTAAAAAAGGAGATAAGTGGGTAAAGGTATTGTTTACTATTATTGTGGTGATATCTGTTATTAAGATATTGTTTTTTTAAGGTAGAATGGATAATTAGTCAAAACATTCAATTAAGAAGCTTTCTTTACAGGTGCACCTTGCGCACCAGGACCTACATATGCTACCTTTGCTGTAGCTTGAGCAGCTATCTGCCGACTTCCAGGTATAGGTTGAGGATTAAATCTAACATTCTTTGCTTTTTTTCCATGATATGATTTATCTTGCTTAGATCCTTCCCTTGCAGGCTCAGGTGCAACAGTTCCAATAAATGCATACGGATGCCTGCCTGCCACCGCAAAAGTCAATGTCCTATCTGGGAAAATCCCTGGTTCGTTGGGAGGTTCTGAACCATATTCAGGACCCCCTTCTTCAAATGTTCTTCTATCCTTTAGAACATCATTAAGTCTTATAATGCTTGGTTCATTATCCTCACTATCTTTACCCATCAATTCCTTCAACCCATCATCTCTATTTTGAGAGTATGATGCAATGATCTTATCAAGAACACTACTATTCATGTAAGTTTTATCCTCCTTAGCTTTTTTTACTGCATCAGATAATTCCTTTTGTATAAGATAGGGATTAATACTGTTTTTTACCTCATCTTCCAATGGTCTAACCTCAGTTTTCACGCTTTGGTTTCCTTTCCACATGTTAAGGGATGCATGATTTCCGCTAATTTGGAGCAAGGCTGCGTAATTCCCAGCTTCAGCTACATAGTTCTGTGCAATTGGAAGTTTATAATCTGATCTTCTGTGAGATTTTAAAGCTCGTGTTTTACCCATTTTATAATGAGGGATTATTTCCCAGTTCTTAAATCTTTCTTCAAAAAACAAAACTTTATATACTTAATATATATACCAAATATAGGTGATATATATTGTACAAGCAATGATAAACATTTCAAAAAAAGCGAATCAGGTGTTAAACATAATCAAGGCAAGGTATAATTTTAAAAATAAATCTCAGGCCATTGAAAAGTTAGCTTTGGAATCTGTCAAGAGTATACTTGAACCAAAGCTAAGACCAGATTTTATAAATCAGTCTCCTCGCGATAACAACCTATATTCATTAGCAGAGGACATCGAAAGAGAAAAACCTTTCAGGAATCTATGATGAAAAACTTCGTCTGCAAACGCTGTGGTTCCTGCTGTCATTCCCCCAGACTCTACAAGAAAGACATCGAAAGAATCAAGAATCTCGGATATAAAGAGGAAGACTTCATATACAGAGACAACCTCAACAACACCTACACTAAAGACAAAAAGGGATGGTGTATATTCCTAGAGAGAGGAAAAAAAGCCAAGTGTAAGATATACACAGCAAGACCCCGTATATGCAGACAATACCCCTCTCAACTACTCAATAAAAGCTGCAAGCCAGAGGAATTGGCTTTTGACAGGTATCTAGAAAACAAAAACCTTTTATAAAACCCGCTTTATTCTAACACAATGCCAAAAAAACTAGACGTAGGTGGCCAAGCAGTCATAGAAGGGGTCATGATGCGCTCCAAGAACCACGTAGTGACCGCAGTAAGAAAAAAAGGGAAGATAATATATAAACATGATAAGATAAAAAAAAGGCCCAAATGGACCACATACTTCTTCATAAGAGGCATAGCTAATCTCATAGAGATGTTAGTCCTAGGTATAAGGACACTAAACTGGTCTGCTGCCCAACAGACAGATGAAGAGGAAGAGCTAAGCAATCTGGCCATCTTTACAACCATCTCTGTCAGCATCCTCTTTGCTCTGGGTTTATTCTTAATACTGCCCTATCTATTGACATATCTTATAGGTTTTAAGGAATCCACAGATCCAATACTCTTTAATCTCATTGATGGCCTTATAAAGGTAGGCATATTTGTTCTCTATGTATATCTGATCTCCCTATGGAAAGACATAAGGATGGTATTTCAATACCACGGAGCAGAACACAAGGCAGTCTTCTGCTATGAAGACGGAAAAAAGCTTACAATAGAGAACGCAAAGAGATATACTACAAAACATCCAAGATGCGGAACAGCCTTCATAATGATAGTTATAATAGTGGGCATATTCTTATTTTCTTTCATACCAGTCATTGCAACTTCGATCTATCCTGATTTCTTCAGCCTAAACATATTCATAAGAAAGATCATCCTCATAGTTCTTAGGATACTCCTACTACCGATAATAGCAGGATTCTCATACGAGATCCTTAAGTTTGGGTCCAAACATCAAAAAAATCCTATATTTAGGTCCCTTACCTTACCTGGCTTATGGATACAGAACATTACAACAAAGAAACCTACAAAGAAACAGCTAGAGGTAGGGATCGCAGCCTTAAAAAGAGCGATACAGCTGGAAAATGGAAATATATGAACCAGAAGAAGACTCCTTTCTTATGCAGGCTTACATTAAGAAATACTCTAAAGGTGTTGTTCTGGACATGGGGACAGGAACAGGAATACAGGCAGAAGAGGCAGCTGGATCCAAAAAAGTAGTCAAGGTATTTGGAGTAGATATCAACGAAGAAGCCATAAAACACTGCATAAGAAACCAAAAGAGCAAAAAGATTATATTTGCCACATCAGACCTCTTCACCTTATTTAAGGTGGACAGAAGATACATAGGAACAAAGTTTGACACCATAATATTCAACCCCCCTTACCTTCCAAACGATCCCAAGATAAAAGACAAGGCCCTGGATGGAGGGAAGAAAGGCTATGAGCTGATATGCGGGTTCCTTCACGAATCTAAAAATTTTCTAAAACCCAACGGAAAGATCCTACTATTATTCTCATCCCTCACAAGCAAACCCACCTTAGATAACTTCCTGATAAAAAACCATTGGAAATTCAAGGAAATAACCAAAAAACATATATTCTTTGAAGATCTATACCTATATCTGATTGAGCTGGAAAAATGATAAAATGCATTGTTTTTGACTGGTACGGAGTTTGTACCAATTTACCCTGGAGGGAAACATTCTCAACAGAGCTAGGTGTTAAGCTATGTATTGATCCAGAAAAAGTTGAATCCTTATTTAGAAAACACTGCAAGGAATATGAGATAGATAGTATAGGTGGGAAGGAATTCATTGAGTTGGTCTGTAGAGACCTTGACTGCAAACCAGATAAGTTCTATTACCTGATAGACGCACAACCAGCTATAAACTGGGAAGTAATGGACCTGATCAAGACCTTGAAAAAGAAATATCGTATAATACTATTATCTAACCATTACTCTGACATATGGGATGATGTGAAGAAAGAGATTGGTGATCCAAAAGATTACTTTGATTATACTCTTTTCTCTTTTGACATGAAGATAAGAAAACAGGAATCTGAGGTATATAAGATACTTTTAGACACGGCAAATGCAGAATCCTCTGAAATAATTTTCATTGATGATCAGCAAAAACCACGGGAAACAGCAGAAAAACTAGGGATCAGGACAATTCCTTTTAAGAATTACAGGGACCTTCTTTCCCAATTAAAAGAACTAGGGATATCATAACATTTATATTCTATCTTATATCTTTTATCTATATGCCAACATTAAAGCAGGTTAAGAACATTACCTACTTCACAAAGGGCCACAGGGGATTGTTGTATATAGGGGACTATAAAAAAAAGAAAGTAGTGATAAAGACAGAGAAAAAAGAATCCCAGGCAATAGGAAGGATAGAGAACGAGGTAAACTATCTTAAGATCCTGAACAAGAAAGGCATTGGTCCTGAATTATATGTCTATGATAAGAAATTTACCTACTTTGTCTGTCAATATATTGATGGGGCCTTCTTTCCAATATGGCTTGAACACTCCACCAAAAATAATAAGGCGATGATCAAAAAGACCATAAAGAATATATTCACCCAATGCTTCAGGATGGATAAGCAAAAGATAAACAAGGAAGAGATGCATCACCCCTATAAGCACATAATAATTGAAAAGGCAACCAAAAAACCAATCCTTATAGATTTTGAGAGATGCCATAAATCCCAGGAGCCTGTAAATGTAACCCAGTTCTCTTCCTATTTAATCTCTAACTTCATGATTCTTCTCCTAAAAGAAAAAGGCATCAAAGTGAACAAGGATAAGGTAATCGCAGCTGCAAAGAAGTATAAGAAAGAAATGAGCAAGAAGAATCTGGATAAGATTGTTTCTTTGGTAAAATGAAGAATAAAGGTATCATGTATGCTTTAATAGGGATTTTCCTATGGGGATTCTCCCCTATCCTGATGAAAGCATTATCTACAAGTATGCCTCCAACAGAGATAGTCTTTGCAAGATATCTTATAGGGGGAATCATTCTAATGCCATTCATCTTTATCGAAAAAGACAAGCTAAAAACCCTTAATGTTAAGGATTACTTTTTGATGTTCTTCTTCTTTATCCTCCTGGCAACAATCATATCGAATATCATTGCCCAGATAGCTATAATATACATAGATGCTTCGGTCCTGATGTTACTATTGGGTTTGGAGCCTCTTTTCATAGTCATCCTTTCCACCTTATTTTTGAAAGAAAAAATGAATGGTAAGATGGCACTGTTGATTCTACTTGCGTTACTAGGTTCTTACCTGGTTGCATTCAAAGATCTGAGCATCTCAACAGACAATGCCCATTTTATCGGGGTTATGTTAGCTATTGCAACGCCTTTTTTTTGGGCATTTGGTCCATTTGTAGGAAAACAACTATTGAAAAAGTTAGAGTCAACAACACTTATAGCGATAAGGTTTTTACTAGCAAGCCTTATTTTAGGAATCTTTATTTTCCTGACTAGAGGTTTTGATAAGCTGACATCAATATCAAGAGACTCTCTTATATTATTGTTATTATTCGGAGTATTCCAGACAGCATTGGCCTATGCCTTTTTTTATAAAGGCCTTAAGTCAATAAAAGCCTCTACAGCTGGAATGATCCTATTGCTAATCCCGATTATCACAATTATCCTTGATTTTTTAATCAATAAGGTGGTATTCACAGTAACACAGACGATAGGAACCCTTATCATATTGGTAGCACTATACTATATAATCAAGATAGAGACAAAGCAGCAGGCAGAGATTGAGGCTTATGTTTAGTCATAAAAAAATCATGAGAAGTTGTATATTAAAGAATATCAAATAGATTAAGAATAAATGAATTCTGTTTATTTTGAAGCTTGTATAGCTTTAAAAGCATAACCCCTAGGAACACCATACCTTGTACGTCTATTAAGCATGTCAACTGGTGGGGGTTCAATTCCATGTTCTAAAAGCGCAGCATCAATACTCTCTTTCATTGTTTGAACAAGAACGCCAATAGCCTCTCTCTTTGCTTTCCCTTCTACTCCTTCATCTGGCAGTTTATTTTTCCACTCATCCGGATTTAGCAGAACCTCTCGTTCAAGAACATAATTTACATTGGATTTACTAACGTGTGCGAGATAAGGATCTGCAACCCCTTCTTCAAACCACCCAATAATATGGCTGCGTGCCCATTGATAATCTTCTTTGGATTCCATACTATGATCCACAACCACAGTCATAGCCTGTTTCCCAGCTGCAATACCCTCCAGTACAGCTTTCCTGCTAATATCTGGAGAGACATAACCATCATCAAATTCATCAAATTGTAGAAAATATAGATTCTCAACAGAACCACCTCTATGCCTTACAGTTATTTTTTTAACATCTTCTCCACGTACATTAACAACGTCTTCTATACTATATCCAGGATCATCCGTATTATTATAATCCTTATCAGAAAATCCTTCTTTCATCAATTCCTTAAAAGGTTCTCTATCCACGGCTCGTAATACTTCTAAAGACATCTGGGTCAATAATGCGAATTCTCAACAATATATAAACCTATTGTTATTATTTTCACTTTATAGTATCTCCTAATCTACAACAATCTTTTTATATCCTTAAATTTACCTATAATAAAGATGAACTTCAGCCAAAAAGTCTGGAATTTCACAAAAAAGATACCAAAAGGAAAGGTCTCGACCTATAAAGAGATAGCCAAAGCACTAAACACAAAAGCCTACAGGGCAGTTGGAACAGCCTTAAAGAATAATCCTTATGCTCCTAAGGTTCCTTGTCATAGGGTAATAAATTCCAACGGAACAATAGGTGGCTACAAAGGCAAACTAAACAACAAAGAAAAGATCAAAATCCTAAAAAAAGAAGGTATTGAGATAAAAAACAATAAAGTAGACCTAAAGAAGTACCTATTTCTTCTTCTTTTTCTTCTTCTTTATCTCTTTCTCTAGCTTTAGCTTATCCAGCAGTTCCTTGTACCTGTTCCTGATAGTAACCTCAGTTACACCAGCAACATCAGCTACTTCCCTCTGGGTCCTTTTCTCACCATGCATCAGGGCAGCAACATACAAAGCAGCTGCAGCAATGCCAGTAGGGCCCCTTCCAGATGTTAGCTCTGCTTTTTGGGCCTGTTCAAGTATCTCAATGCTCTTGCTCTGTGTCTCAGCACTAAGCTTCAAAGCAGATGCAAATCTTGCGATATAATCCGCTGGATTTGATGGTAGTATTGTAATGCCTAATTCCCTTGTAACAAACCTGTAGGTTCTTCCAATCTCCTTCTTCTCAATACCAGATGCTTCAGATAATTCATCAAGTGTTCTAGGAACATCATGCCTTCTGCAGGCAGCATATAAAGCTCCAGCAACCACAGATTCCATGCTTCTTCCTCTAACAAGGCCCCTCTGTACTGCTAAAGTATAGATCCTGGCAGCCTCCTCTTCAACTGATTTTGGCAGCTTCAGATAAGACCCTACACGCTTCAGTTCAGCCAGAGCTAGCTTCAGGTTCCTCTCAATAGCTGTTGAGATCCTATATTGCCATTTCCTTAGCCTAAAGAACTTGCTTCTGTTCTTGCCTCCCAGCTTCATGAAATCTCCTTTTCCACCTACTTCCGTCCCCAGTCCTTGGTCAAACTGGGTATAGGTCATAGGAGCGCCTGTTCTTCTCTTGCTCTGACCAGTATCACTATCAAATTCTCTCCATTCCTGGCCGAAATCGACCATTTTGTCTTCTATAACAAGTCCACAGTCCTTGCAGACGATCTCTCCTTTCTCTTTGTTCCAGAATAAGTTGATTCCACCGCATTCAGGACATTTTCTAACCATATCACGTCTAGCCATACTATCACCTTGATATAATCTTAATTATTAACTAATCCACCCCTTTAGTCTTTTAGTTAATATTCACAACAAACTTTATAAACTGAATAAGGAGGTTATATTTAAATGTTTCGGTATATATAGTCGAAAGCACCAAAAAAGATAGATTTTTAAGGTTTGTTGTATCATTTCATCATTCTCACTACCTTCTATCCAGATACCCATAATAAAGTTTATAAATTAGCAGAGAAATACTATCTTTCAACTGCCATCGTGGCACAATCTGGTACTGCGCGGTTTACCCAAAAAGTAAGCGTAAGCCTTGAGTGTTTTCACCAAGAATCAGGTTAGCCCGTTTCCGCAAGGATATCCCGGTTCAAATCCGGGCGATGGCGTTTATTTTATCACTATAGCTTCCAGTTTCTGCCATGCATACCTAACAAACGCTAATTTGCCCTTGTCATGGCAGTAAACAGTAAACAGCTTATCCCCTTTCTTTACCTTATCTCCAATATGCTTATGCAGATACAATCCTGCTCCACTGAACTCAGGAGCACCTGCTACCCTAGCTATCTTAGAAATAGCCTTATTGCTTATCTCTTTGATCACTCCTCCCTTCTTAACAATAACGTCATGCTTTACCTTGCCTAATTTAATCCTGGATGCATCATCTATCCTTTTACCCTGCATCCTGATTATCTCTTTCATCTTAGAATATGCTTTTCCGCTTTCCAGTATATCCTTTGCCATCGTAAGGCCCTTTCCTTTAGTAGCCTTGCCAGCCATCTCAAGCATGATACCTGACATCATCAGCCCTTTTTTCTTCAGGTCCATTGGCCCCCTATAGTCACCGCTCAAAACCCAAAGCACATCCCTTGCCTCAAGAGCAGGACCAACGCCATTTCCAATTGGCTCTTTGCCGTTTGTTATGATAACCTTTGCCTTTATCCCAAGTCTTTTTGCTAATCCCTCAAAATCCTTCTTAAGCTCAAGAGCCTTCTTCCTGTTCGGTAATTTAGCCCCTTTACCGACAGGAATGTCTACCAGGACATGGGTTGATGAGACAGAAGCTTTCTTTGCCATGACAGAAGCCAACAGCTGCGACTTTGCATCTATCGACAATGGCCTCTCAACGACAATGATCTTGTCATCAGCAGGCGCAAGGTTCAAAGCACCACCCCACACTATGCATCCCTTGGTCTTCTCAACAATGGCCTTCATTTTTTTGATAGGTATCTCCACATCAGCCAATACCTCCATGGTATCAGCAGTACCTGATGGGGAGGTTATTGATCTGGAGCTTGTCTTGGGTATGCTAACACCAGCTGCAGCCAATATAGGGACTATGATCATTGTGGTTCTGTTCCCAGCAACACCCCCTACACAATGCTTATCCATGACAATCTTCCTTCTAAGCTTCAGGATATCTCCATATGAGGTCATAGCCTTTGTAAGCAGCGTAGTCTCCCTTACATCCAGCTCGTTAGAGTAGCATGCAGCAACAAAGTAGGTCATCTCAACCTCACTCAGCTTATTATGCACGATATCCCATACTATCTGGTCAATCTCCTTCTTGCTCAGCCTGCCGCCATCCAGCTTCTTCTTGATATATTCTATAGACAGCGGCTTCCTGGCTGGGATCATATCTATAGTGTCTCCGTCCTTTAACCCTAGTGAACTTAACACCTCCTCATATAATCCGATCTTTCCCTGGCCGACAGCCTTCCTGCTTTCACCAATATTCAGCAGCACTGTTTCGATCTTTCCCCTCCTGATTATCTTGACCCTATCTCTCTTATGGAGGTCCATCTTATCAGCATCCTTCTCATTAAGCACAGCTATCAAAGCACCTCCGCTAGAAATATCCATATCCTTTACTTTAAGCTTCATTTTGATTTTTTAGAATTTCTTTCCCTCTCATAAGCCCTTACGAATGTAACGAACAATGCCAACACCAAAGGACCAACCACTGCACCAACAGTCCCTATAAGGTACAATCCTCCTAAGACACCCACAAGTATAAGCACTGGATGGACCTTTGCCTTATTGCTTATTATCTTTGGCCTCAGTACATTATCTACGCTGCTGATTAGTATCATACCATAGAGGATAAAGAGTACTCCTCCAAGAATCTCGCTGGAGTTTCCTGTAGAGATGCCTCCGAATAGCTTGAACAGAGCAGCTGGCAACCATACTATCCCTGTACCTATGAAAGGTATCAGAGCAGCAAAAGCCATAACAATACCCCATATTACAGGAGAAGATACACCAAAGATAAAGAACCCTATCCCTCCAAGAAATCCTTGTATCAGTGCAACAACCATATGCCCGTAGACGATAGCGAACGTAACCTTGCCGAACTTGTCAAAGAGGTGCCTCTTATACACATCCCTAAGGGGCAGAACCCTCTTAAGGTCTCCTATAACCTTTGGTCCATCCTTGAACAGGTAGAACAAGGTAAACACCATCACAAAAAAATTAAGCACAAATCTGGGTATAGAGAACACCAAGTTTGATGCAGTGTCTATTATGTACGAAGTGACCTTCTCCACAGTATTCTGAAGATGAAACTTAACCTTGGGTTCATCAAGAAAATCACCAATATAGTTCACAAAACTACAGAGTGGATTTTCTTCTGGACAGTTCTTGAAGAAATCCCCTACAGTGAGCAATTTCTGCTTTGAAGTAAGATAGCTTACATAAGCCTCTTTTGTTAGTGTGTTCAAGACAAAAAACAAGGGTGCCAGAAGCAAAAGGATGATGATAATAGAAACAATCAGCGAAGCGACATTCTCATTCTTCACTCTTTTCTTAAACCATCTATAAACAGGATAGAAAAGATAAGCAAGAAATACACTTGCAAGAAGAGCGGATATAAACGGCCTTATAACTAAAAAGACTAGAGTAACCATCAATATACTAAACAGTATAAAAAAGTACTTCGAATAATCCTCTTTTTTTATATTACATCACCTATTGCTTTGCTAATACCTTTCTGAGTATATAAATGTTATGAAAATCCTAGTTTAGTGTGATTCCTAGTAAAAAGGAAGAAAAAATCCAGCCATCCATGGCGGCAGACGGTCAAAACCTTCGGTTTTGCCCTATGAGCCACCCCGTAAGGGACAACCCCCTACTTCTTGGGAATCCCTTGGATTCCTAAGATCTCAGAAACCTTCGGTTTCTAAGACATCTGCGCCATGGCTGGATTTTTCTATGCAAAACCACCAACACTGGGACCAATGAGGCAGGGGTTGCCTCCTTCGGGGTGCCGAGTAGGACAAATACTTTGCATTTGTCCGTAGGTGCCTCTGTTGTTGTTGGTTTTGCTAAATGTTTGTTATATTTATGCTAAAGAAATAAAAGATAATAATGGGCCCAGTGAGGATCGAACTCACGACTTCCACCGTGTCGAGGTGACGTCATAGCCACTAGACCATGGGCCCTTATTTGCTTAGAATAAATCAGGAGTTTAAATATTTTTGCTAAAACATCAATCTTCACAATACTTTTCTTGGGAGATATAATATATACAGAGCGCTAACAAAACAGAGCATACTCATTATAGTGAACACAGCTCCAAACCCAAGATATGTAGCTACAACTCCACCAATTGCAGCACCAACCGCTATAGAGAAGTAGTTCATAGCTTCCCACGCCCCCCATTCCCTTCCTGCTTTCTTAATAGATAGATGCTTTGAATATATCGCATCAAAAGCAGGAGAATAAAAGGCTTCAGCAAAACCTATCAATGCCTGGATAACAAAAAGGGACCAAATGGAATTAACAAGATTATACAGCAAAAATCCAACTCCCATAATCCCATAACCAAAAACAACGATAATCTCCTTTTCCTTTATCTTATCCGCATATCTTCCAGCAATCAATGTTGTTATCCCTGCAGCAAGCGCAAACACTCCTCCTGTCAAGCTCGCATCCAATAAGTCTCCTCCTATCCTCTCAACAAAAAGCGCATAGATAGGTCCCAACATAGCCCCTGCAAGGAGCACAAAACCATTTGTGATAAGAAGAATCCTTAACGCTTTGTTGAAAAAGAGCTTTCCCATAATAACTGACTTAGAATAAGGTAGTTTAAATATGTTTTGAAAAATATATTTACTTGGAAGAGTTCATGAATCTTATCTCACAGGCCCCAGGCCTTATCTGGTAGACCTTAACAGCTTCATCACTATCATATACTTTCCTCATCTCTTTCACAAAAGGATCAAGTATTTCAATAGGCACAAAATTCAACGTCCCCCCTAAGAAACCTCCTCCAGTAACCCTTGAATATATCCTTCCTTGATCATCAAAAGATTCCGCTCTCTCAACAGATTCTTTAATAGGTCCTGTTGTTTCATTAGGTGGGCAGTAATTCTTCAGATTATCTCTAGAGCTCTCTCCAGATGCCCTTATTTCCGGTAAGACGAAGTGCCTAAACCTTTGGCTCCCACCAAGACATAAATTGTCAACTACAGTGTCTACTCTTTCACACTCTTTATAGTAATGGTCAGCCATCATCACTGCTCCTTCCCCTAATGCCCCATCTCCTAGGAATTCGCTTCTCCTTTTTTCATAAGCCTCAAAAGGTACTTCACACAATCTGTCTTTACCAAACTTCCCGGCAATAGCTTCCATATTTTCCCTTATTCCATTATACGCATCTGTTAAATCTCCATGACCCTGACCAGGAGGATTGATTACAACAGCAGCATAACCACTCTTTGCAAAATCCACCTCAATTTGTTTATAAGCAGGGTTTTCTAGATCTTTAAAATCAATTGTTATCACACCCCCAAAAGCAGAAGCCATGGGATCCATCAAGCCGCATCTCTTTCCATAGTACGGCTCAGCATTTTGGCATATCTTGGATAATTCAACCTTATCTAACTTAAAATTGTGCATTTCATTAAATGTAGTGGCTACAGCCATATTCAACGCAGCAGAGGAACTTACTCCAGAACCATCATCAACCCTACCATCTATATATAGGTCCATTCCTTCTACTTTTCTTCCTCTCTCACTAAACTCTTTAGCAACTCCCTTAACAAAGGATACCCAATTTCCATCCTCTGCGTCATCTGCGCTAGGAAGATTATCAAGATCTATGGTAACAAGATCGCCATATCCTCTGCTTTTTACCCTTATCTCTCTTGTGCCATTAAAACGAGCAGCTACAATATCATCATCATCAATCGCTCCTGCTAATACCTTTCCTCCGTTATGGTCAGTATGATTGCCAATTATCTCAATCCTGCCAGGGGCCCTAAAAATTCTTACGCTTCTTTGTGAGTGCTTATACGTTTCATGAAAATCCTCTATTAGACTACGATACCTGTTTATTTGATCCTCTCTCACTTCACTATCAGACATAGAATAAAAAGGCTCTAATTTAGAAACTATAGTGCCTAGGTTTTCCTTTTCATTAAAAAACGTTTTTAATTTTGTGATTGTAGTTGCTGCCATATTAAGTAACAATTCCCCAAGTTTAAACTTTCAAATCAAGAAGAATGGAGCCACATTTTTAAATTTTCCTATCAATCCCAGATTTCATCTATAAAACTATCTATATCCATCTTTTGTGAGAATAGATCTTCTATCTGCTTGCTCTTTATCTCAACCTTTACTGTTTCCTCGCTTTTGACTAGGTTAAGGTAATCGTCAATCTGTCTTTTTACCTCTGGTTTTGATATCTCAAACCTTCTCTGAAATTCTTTAATAAAATTATTATCCATCCTTGCCAGTTCATTTGACAATATCTCTTTATCATTGTCAGTCTTAACAGATTCAGTTACGATTGAGGTTATCCTTTTGAAGTTATCATAATCTTCAGATCTGCTTTTGATAAGCCTTTCTACTGTCTTTTCACTTATCTCTTTTTCTTCAGATACCTTAAGCCTGGTTTTTACATATTCTATATCCTCAATCTTTTGTTTTTCTTTCCTTTGCTCTATCCTTTCCTTCTTGATTTCTGCTGGACTTTTTTCTTCCTTCTCCTCTTCTTTTGATTCGCTTTCAGTTGAAACTGAGGAAATGCCCCCTGATCTGGATGATCCACCTGATTCTGATACGATTGCCGTACTATCAGAAGATCTGGATGATCCCGAACTGCTGTCAGAGTTACTTCCAGAACCAGATGAGTCTGAACCAGAAGAATCCCCTACTGAGCTAGATCCAGGAGTATCAGGGCTGGATCTTACAGATAACTCCTCTGCTATAGAAATACTGGCAATTAGCAAAGCTAGCACTAAGAACACAAACACAATTCTGCTATAATTCTTACAGTTCATTAAACCACCTTGTAAATTTGATAAAATGGGTTGTGTATGTTTTGTCGATCTCAATTATCTTCTTTTTTTCCAGATTGTTTAATGTATTTGCCAGACTTGATTTTGCTAATTTTGACATCTTCTCTAGCTTATTCCTTTTAATGCTTCCCTTATTCGCCATCATGATATTTACAATGAGGCTCTCATTTCTTGATAGGGTTTTAATGACATTTTTCTTGTTAGATTTTCCCCTCATCAATAGAAATACCAATAGGATTACTATCGCTGCTGCTATTAGTATTACTGGAAACAATAATACATTCTTATCAGATTCCTCTTCAGGAATATTCTCCACTGTAATTGCCTTCTCAGGGAATCCATACATAACCTCTATTTCATCAACACTCCCTTCCCACATTAGTTTTGTATAGTTTGAAGATTCTATCATTGCCTTTGGATAAGTCTCTTTGATGCTTACCTCTCTAGGCATAGCCAAAATCACCTTATTCATTTTGGTATCAGCCAGTTTGATCCTAAAATTCCACACATCTTTTTGCTTGGATGTAAGTAATGATGTTTTGTAAAGAACTATTGCTTTTTTTGTTGACCCTATTGAGACATCAACACTATTGTTGTTTACCGTATATAGCGCACCTTTGATTTTTAACCCAGATCCTTCCTGAAAGGGGACTTTTACAAGACCTTTGCCTTCAAGTTCTATGATCACAAGGCTATTCCCATTCTCCTCTACAATAATATTATAGTTTGCATCTACTGCACTCACTAGAGGTATCAATAATAACCCCAGTAGTAGTATCCACCCTTTATTCATGAAGCACACGAATCCTTATATATATTTAAATATTTCTCTGTTTGTTACTATTAGGTAAACACCAAAAAATAAAATGTCAGGAATTTTCCACCAGTTTAAAACTGGTGGCTGAAAGCCAATCCTCATTTGGATTGCGGAAAATTCCTGAGTGTTGGAAATGCTACGCATTTCTAACATGCTCAGGAATCTTTGATTCCTGACATATGCTCAAGAACCACTGGTCCTTCAAATTCGAGATGAAGCCTTCGCTTCATTCCACCGGTCTCTGACCGGTGGTTCTTGACAAAAATAAAAGATTTCAATCTGCTGTAACAGCTAGATTGGTTCCTGGGAACAACACATATTTTCCTATGGCAGTCCTAAGGTCAAACAATCCATGGGCTTTCCAGTTTCCGTTTCTGTACCTTCCCCAGAAAAACCTTCCTTCATACATCCCTGCAAAGATGCTCTTTCCATATATGCCCCATACATTCTTTCCTTGGTCGTCTTTTCCTACCAAAAAACCATTTCCATACGTTCCCCACATGATATGATTTCCATCCTTTGTCCAGAGCAAATACCTGTTTCTGGATACAATCTTTTCTTCTGCTTCCTGGTATGTCTCAGGAAGATTCTCCTTAAATTCAGTCTTCCCTATCCCCTTAGCCTTTATATCCATATCTACTTTCCCATCTAACGCAGACACCATTGGCAAAGCTATGATCAAAGCCATAACCAGGAGCATCTGCATCTTTCCAATTGCTCTCATTTTGTATTACCTCCGTTCTCTTTTTACCTCTTTTTTGGTATTGTTCAATAGGATTGAACAGTATATAAAACCTGGACTGAACAAGAATGAACAAAAGAGAACTTAAAGAAAAAAAGCCCCCGGCGGTAGTTGCAACCGCGACCTCCACCTCTTTGGAATAGGTTCAAAAACCTTCAAGCAAGCTTGAAGTTACCAAGGTGGCGCAATAGCTACTATGCTACGGGAGCACTTTTGTGCTATACGAGCAGAGCGAGTATAGTACTCTTCTTTGTCCCTTTCTTGGAAAGAAAGGGTGCAGCTCTGCTACGGGAGCATTGAAACCAAGAATTTTCTTTATCTTTATAAAAGTTGCTGAAAAAAGCAATAGTAACTTCAACGAGAACTAAACGATAGGTTTAAAAAGTTCATAGAAACCCAAAAAAATATGAAAAGATTAGAGGATGTAGGATTATACGAGCCAGAAGATCTTTCTCTTCAAGATTTAGATTCACAACCTGATATTGCTGTAGGATTACAAGAACCAGAAGATCTTTCTCTTAAAGATTTAGGTCCACAAACTGATGACGCTGTAGGGTTAGAATTAATGGATGCACCTGATGATCAGCTGGCCTCCATACAGAACGAGGAACCACCAGAACCTCAAAATAACGATCCAGAAACAACCTTGAGGGAAATACTAGATGATATAGACCCTGATGGACATCTGACTACAGATATATGTAATTTAACAACAGAAGATAAAGCTCAGGTGATCGAATGGCTTACCACTGCCAATTTATCAGTTTTATCTGATTCTTCACAAATTGTTGTTCCAACACATCAGGAAGAGCAAATTGGATACAGGTCTTCAGAATCAATAACCCACCAAAGAATTACAAGAAGTAGAGATCAACTAGGCTATCTTACATCAATCGTTACAGCAAAAACCGATTATCTTACACAACTTAGAAGAGCCAATAACCAAGCTAGACAGAGATACAAATCCAAGAAATATCCAGACGGAGGACTTGAAAAATTTCTCAGAAGAAGCAGTACATATAGGACAGCCATTGCCTTAGCAAAACAAACATATGGTGAAAGACTCAAACTGTTATTTCCTCTTAAGCTAAAGAAACCAGGAACCTTTAAAGCAGAGGATATTCCAAGTTTAGTAGCAGGGTGGGAGGAGTGTAAGGCTATAGAACCAGATATAGAGAGAAAAAGATCTGAAGAATTTGCAGAACTAAAAGCAGAGTTAGAAGATAAGGTAATTTCTAGGGCGAAATTTGGCCAAAAGAATTATGCTTTGACTGAGAGATATAGAAAAGAACTTGAAAGAACATATGCACAAAAGCTTGGATTCACAAAAGAAGATCCTAGAATAAACACAATTACTACGGCAGATTCTACCCTTAATAGATTCTTAATTACCACCACTATCAGCAAAACTGATGGAATTGATGCCCCTTGGTATGGGCCCCTGCTTGGAGCAATGCTGGCTGTTGCAGGCCACTACAATGGTCAAAGACTTGAAAATGACATCAACATGTTAAATGACATCAACCTATTTGAGGAAACAGATGCAATGTTGTTAGCAGCACACATAGCAAAAGAGATAATATTTGATCACAATCATTCATACAAGCCCTTAAGAACCTCTGGATTAGAGTTCATGAAACAACATCTGGTTCACGATTACCATTCAAATCTAGTCCAAAGGTCACCAGATGAAGCCACCTTAATCTTTGACTATATGGTGGTTAGCCTTATTGAAAAAGGTTATCTGGTTGCAGCCATTCAAAAGCAACCTAGGGATAAATCCCCTACATTAGTGCTGGATGTCAATCCTGATTTTTTACCTAAAGAAACACAACCTTCTATCAGCCCCAGGTCATACAGAAGAGTGACAGGCACTTTTCAAATATAAAATAAGGAAATCTTTTTAAATAGTAGATAAATCCTACTACATTAGGAAATGTAGGTAGTAGCTTACCTGAATCCTGCGCTGGATTTGCAAAGTGAACAGCGTTTTAATATATGGAGGCTAAAATGTCAATGTACAAATACGTAAGAGAGATATGGAAATCACCTAAGTCAAATCTTGGGGAGCTGTGGCAGAAAAGACTGATTGAATGGAAGAAACAGCCAGCAACAGTAAGGATAGAAAAACCGACAAGGATTGACAGGGCTCGTTCTTTGGGATATAAGGCAAAACAGGGATATATAGTAGTCAGGCAAAGGACCTTAAGGCAAAAGCGTCAGAGACCAAAATTCTCATCCGGAAGAAGATCCAAGCACATGAGAAGAAGAAAGGTCCTTAATATGAGCTATCAGTGGATAGCAGAGCAAAGAGCACAGAGAAAATTCGTTAACTGCTCAGTTCTTAACTCATATCCTGTGGGCCAGAACGGAAGATACTTTTGGTTCGAGGTTATCTTGGTAGACAGGACACATCCAGCCATAATCAAGGACAAGAACATAAACTGGATATGTACTGAGAGGGGAAGAGCTGCGCGAGGATTGACTTCTGCAGCAAAGAAATCCCAGAGGGATAATTAATAATTTTTTTATTTGATTATTCTTTTTAAATTTATACGGATAAGATTTAAATACCTCTGGCGAATCCCATATGATTAGAATGGACAGAAGACAATGTTTAAGGTTATTGGGGGCATCAGCAGCTTCTACTCTGGCACCTGGAGGATTAACAGGTTTATTTGCAAGCTCTTCAGATAACTCTACAAAGCAAGACAAAGATCCAAAAATAACAGAGCTTAGGTTAGACGAATTTATAAAGGAGATATCAAAATATAACATCCTTCATTTCGGGCAGGTCAGCCCAACTAGGAATAAAGATGAGCCTACGACTATTGAAGATTTTGTCCATTATTTCTTGCCCAGGCTAAGAAACCAAGAACTAGTAGGTAAACCTTATTCAACCATAAGGACAGAGAATCTCCCATACGAGATTGATCCTACGGGAGAAACATTCATCTCTAGAGGAGAACTAAAACAATTTGATCAGAACGGAGGAGGCATAGTACCAGACCTCACACCAAATATCTTTTCAGAAGTATTCTCCGGGATACATAAAGAACCACGAGGATCAGTCAGAATCGCTGTAGAAGGAACAGCTCTAGGCTATACGGTTAGAGGATTAAGCCCTCCAGTAGACTATATCAAAGCATTAGAGAGGGTTACCAGACAAAATGTCAGAGGAACAGAACAACAACTAGAATTTATTATTTCTCTCATGAACCTTCATGCTGTTAGGGATAATTACCTCAGAGTCTTAAAACAAGAGATAGATCCATCCACAAGAATGATTTTCTATGGAGGAGCCATGCATAATGATTCCAAGGATTCATTAAAGGTTGGGGTAGCAGAAGAAATGAAAAAACAACTTCCTGGAAAATATGTATCAATAGACCTTGTAAAGCCCTCTGTTACTGACCCAAACCAGCCCTACTACCAACACCATTATTCGATTCTAAGAAAAAGAGGCATTGATCCAGAGAATTTAAACAGGATGGTCATCTTAAGGATAGATGATGATCCAACAGCAGATTATATGGTATTCTTACCTAAAAGAAAACCAGTGTTTCATACATGATTAAAACTTCTTTTCCCTTTTGTCTTTTATCTTATCAAAAAACTTTCCTATCCTTTCTCTATTGAAATAACCTACTATCCCTAATATGATCAGTATCATTATCAAAGAAGCATATCTTGGTGTTCTCAATAAAATGCCGCTCCTACCAACAGCCATACCTGTTATCCAGTTTAGGAATTTACGGTAGAGGGGCATATTGGATTGTATCTCAACATCATCAAAAATATTAGCATTTAAACCCCGGGTCTTCCCTCTGACAGAAAACCCTTGCTCAACATATCTTGGAACCTCTTTTTCCACAATTGTAGGAACCTCAACTACCTTCTCCACTACCCTCTCTTCCACTGTGCTTTCAGGAACAGTAACTGTATACGTACCAGTTTCTACCTCCTTGGAAAGGTCTATCTCCAGCGCTTCTCCAACATC
This sequence comes from Candidatus Nanoarchaeia archaeon, assembly GCA_028279655.1. Lineage (GTDB taxonomy): Archaea > Nanobdellota > Nanobdellia > Woesearchaeales > JACPBV01 > JAHWHQ01. The sequence continues at coordinate 98,198 of JANQNH010000005.1, forward strand.
CAGCTTTATCTTTTTATTTAACAGGTATTTCTTCCCATCACTCTCCAGGAAGATCGTAGTATCATTGTTGTACTTCACATTTCCTATATTCCTTACGATTACCTTATCTCCATCCATCCGGATATCTATCCTTGGATATTCCAATATCGTAACTTTATCTTCTTTCTCTATATCCCCAAAAACTCCGCTTAGGGTATATTCATAAGGCAAGGTACTTTGGTTAAAGCCAAAATTATACTTCATATTGGATCTGACAGACGTATCAAATATCACCACTTCGTCCTTGAACATTGTTTTCTTTTTAGACAATTTCACACTAACCTCTTCATCCATAGGATTCCCGCCCTGGTCCAGCAGGTAAGCCATGAACTCAAGGGTTCCCTGTGGATAGAAATCATCCCCATTCTTGTAGAGCTCAAACGTAGTTGGGACTGCCTCTACATCAATCACAACCCCTTCTTCCCCATAGTTGCCATAACTATCACTAACCTCTACAACTATTGTATGCTCCCCTGACTGGATATCTTCATCTAGATCAAATTTATAGCTGAACTCTTTGCCCTTAAGGTCCATCTCTCCCTTCTTGTTTCCTATCTTGATGGTTATTCTTCCACTCTCTATCTCCCTCCCTCTTTTTCCTGCACTTCCCTCAATCCTTATCTCATCCCCAGGAAGCACATCCTCTTTGTCCACACTAAAAGAGAGATCCAACAAGCTTGTAACAGTAAAATCATCCGATGTTGCACCATCCAGATTATCACCCTCCAAAGATTCAAGATTGATCCTTATATTGCATAAACCTTCTGTAAATGCCCTTATCTCAGGCACATCAACAGTCTGCTCAACACCACTCTCAAGCTCAAGCGGAACTGTATAATAAGAGACCTCCCTTTCAGTGCACTTCATGGTTAACCTGATCAGGCCATCCATATTATCTTCAGGGATAACCTTTACAGAGAAACTTATATCATCTCCAAGATTATAGGTATCCTCAAGTCCATCCAGGATATCGATAGAAGCAGAACTAAAAGGCAAGAACATCAAAAAAACAAACAGAACAGAAATTCTCATAGGTTTAACCTCCGGTCTATATCATCCGCCACCTCTTTAAGGTCTGAACAAGCCCGCTCTATATCCTTCTCTATCTCCTCTACCAGTGCCCTTAGGTTATCTACCCTTAATAAATATTTCTTTTTTCCAGGAACTACAATCCCTGCCTCTATCAGCTTATTTATATGATGTATTACCGTACCTCTGGTCAATCCCAGCTTAACTGCAAGGTCATCCGAACTTAAGGGCTCCTTCCTTTTGGCTGATTTCAAAAGCTCAATAAATACCCTGAAGCACGACTTATCCCTGTCTCTAAGATTAAACAATCCCAGCGATTGTCCAAACCACTGAAGCTCTTCATTTACAGTCCTCTCATGAGGCTTTCTTGATGTTACTATAGTGACCTTATGTTGGTATACTCTTATCATATAGAAAATAATCTCCTCGAAATATATAAATCTTTTGGTGATATATATACTAAAGAATATAAATCTTTAAATATAAGTTAATGTTAACTTAATTTCGTTGACTTTAAATCAACAAAATCAAAGAGAAAACAAAAATGAACAAAGAAAAACCAAAACAAACTACTCCAAAGATAGATCCAAAAGATAAGAAGATAGCGGAACTTACAGACTCCTTGCAGAGATTGCAGGCAGAATTCGAAAACTACAAAAAATTTGTTGAAAGATCAAGTCATGATCTTAGAAAGTACGCTGCTGCTGACCTTATCGAACAATTGCTCCCAATCCTTGATTCCTTTGAACTTGCCTTAAAACAGACAAAAGATAAGGAGAAGCTATGTAAGGGTATAGAGCTGATATATTCCCAATTCCATTCCCTTCTGGAAAAACAGGGGTTAAAGAAGATTGATGCAAAAGGCAAGCTTGACCCTCATCTCCATGAAGTATTGCTTAAGGAAGAATCAGACAAAGAAGAGGACACAATTATAGAAGAGCTCCAGAAAGGATATATGTTGGGGGATAAGGTAATCAGACATACAAAAGTAAAAGTTAGCAAGAATGAAGATAACCAAGCAAACACCTCCAAGTGAAATACTTGACCTAGGCCACAACTGCAAGCAGTGCGGGCATTGTTGCAGTCTCGGCTCAGGATTTTTGGTTGGAGACGATATAAAAAAGATCGCAAGATTCATGAAAATCACAGAAAAAGAGTTAGCAGAGAAGTATCTTGATGAAAAAGAGCTGTTCAACACCAGGTTATCAAGACCAAAGCTGATAACCCAAGGCAAGCCTTACGGCAGATGCATCTTTTTGAAAGACAAGAGATGTTCCATACACCAAGTTAAGCCCTTTCAATGCAGGGTAGGTAACTGCAACGAAAATGGTGAAGAACTGAGCATATGGTTCACCCTTAATTTTTTGGTTAACACAGAGGATCCAGAGTCAGTAAGGCAGTACGCAGCTTACCTCAAATCAGGAGGAAAGACAATAGAAGGAGGAAAGCTGGAAGAGCTTATCCCTGATAAAGAAAAGCTGAAGAAGATATTAAGTTTTGAGGAATTTAAATGAAATATGATGTCAAAAAGAAGGTAAGGGCAACAACCGGTGCTGTAATAGTTAAGGATGGTAAGGTTTTACTGATAAAAAGAGGACACGAACCTTTTAAAGATTACTGGGCGATCCCTGGAGGGCACATTGACTATGGGGAAACAGCAGAACAGGCAATCATAAGGGAGATAAAGGAGGAGACAGGATTGACATTTTGCCCTGCTTTTATTGGGTATGTTGATGAACTTTATCCGGATATCAACTGGCACGGTGAAGTTCTTCTTTTCAAGGGGACAGTTACAGGGCAGGAGATGATAGATAATGAAGAGATAGTAGGCATAGGTTGGTTTGATATTGACGAGGCAATTAAGATGAAATTAGCATTTAATCATGAAAAATCTTTAGAGAAATATAAAGAGGAGGAAACAAAATGCCAGAAGAAAAAATAAACATAAACATCAATGAAGGAGAAGCATTCTATGCACACGAATTAAGTATCAACTTTAATCCATTGCAGTTTGTCTTTGACTTTAAGAGCGTAACACCAAGGGTGGATCCAAGAAGCAGAGACCGAGCTTCCATAGTACTGAAGCACAACGTAATACTTACAGATCCTTACCATGCAAAAAAGGTACTTGGACTCCTGGGAGACGTAGTTAAGAAATATGAAAAAGAATTCGGAAAGATAGAGAAACCAAAGGCCTTAGCGGTAGTTGAGAAGAAGAACAGGAATTTTGCAAAGAAATCAAAAGGGGAGGAGAAGATCATAACCCCCAGCTACATCAGTTAATCAAGGTAACCAGAAAACCGAAAACATCGGTTTCAAAGTACTACAATATAAAAACAAACAAGGCAAGAGAAATTACTTCGTAATTTCTGGCGCCTAAAAAATTAAAAATTTTTGTAGGTGAGAAAAATGACTGAAAAAAAATCAACAAAAAAAGAGAAGATAATTGGAATAGATTTAGGTACGTCAAATAGTGCATGTGCTGTATTGCAGGCAGGCAAACCTACTATCGTACCTAGCGCTGAAGGCACCACCCAATATGGGAAGGCATTCCCTTCTGTGGTAGCTTTCACAAAGGATGGACAGATGCTGGTTGGAGAACCTGCTAGAAGACAGGCTGTCTCTAATCCAGAGAGGACCATAACCGCTGCAAAGAGAAAGATGGGTACAGACTTCAAGTATAAGGTCAACGAGAAGGAATATACCCCTCAGCAGATCTCTGCTTTCTTGCTCCAGAAGATAAAGAAGGATGCAGAGGAGTTCGTAGGAGAGAAGATCTCTAAAGCAGTAATTACAGTACCAGCATATTTTGATGACGACCAAAGGCAGGCAACAAAGGACGCAGGAACGATTGCAGGCCTAGAGGTGGTAAGGTTGGTGAATGAGCCTACATCAGCATCAATGGCATACGGTATCGACAAGTCAAAGGAAGACCACAAGATACTTGTCTTTGATTTCGGCGGAGGCACCTTAGACGTAACCATAATGGAGTTCGGAGAAGGAGTCTTTGAAGTAAAGTCAACGTCAGGAGACACCCAGTTGGGTGGTACAGACATGGACGAGAGCCTGATGAACTATATTGTTGATGATTTCAAGAAACAGAACAACATCGATCTGAGCGAGGACGACACTGCCATGCAGAGACTGAGGGAAGCAGCAGAAAAGGCAAAGATAGAGCTTAGCACAACCACAGAAACAGACATTAACCTTCCGTTCATAACGCAGAAGGATGGAAATCCAGTGCATCTTCAGTTGAAGATAAACAGGGCTAAGCTGGAAGAGCTTGTAGACCCGATCATAAAGAAATGCAAGCAGCCTATGGAACAGGCGATCAATGATGCAAAACTAGGCACATCGGATATTGACAAGATCATAATGGTTGGCGGACCCACCAGGATGCCTGCAGTGAGAAAATTTGTAGAGGACTTTATTGGAAAGAAAGCAGAGAGGGGTGTAGATCCGATGGAATGTGTTGCACAGGGAGCAGCAATACAGGCTGGAGTTCTGGCTGGAGAGGTAAAGGACATCTTACTGCTTGATGTAACCCCTTTGACACTGGGGATAGAGACTCTAGGTGGTGTAAGGACAGAGCTTATCACTAGAAATACCACAGTTCCTACAAAAAAATCCCAGGTTTTTTCAACAGCTTCTGATAATCAGCCGGCTGTTACTATTAATGTCTTGCAGGGTGAAAGGCCTATGGCAGGAGACAACAAGTCACTGGGAAGATTCGACCTTGTCGGAATTCCGCCTGCACCAAGAGGAGTACCTCAGATAGAGGTGACCTTTGATATAGACGCAAACGGCATAGTCCACGTATCTGCAAAAGACCTAGGCACAGGAAAGGAACAGTCAATAAAGATCACTGCTTCGCAGAAACTGAACGAAGATGAGATAGAAAAGATGAAGAAGGATGCTGAGATACACGCAGAGGAAGACAAGAAGAGAAAGGAGAAGGTAGATACCCTGAACGAAGCAGAAAGTCTTGTAACTCAATACGAGAAGACCATAAAAGAGATGGGGGATAAGGTTGACAAGAAACAGCTTGAGCCTATTAAGAAAGACATCGAAGGCTTGAAGGAACTGCTCAAGGACAAGGAAAAGAACTATGAGCAGATAAAGAAGGCTAAAGACGATCTTATCCAGAAATTCCAGAAGGTCTCTGAGGAGATGTACAAGAAAGTAGCAGAAGAGCAGGCAAAGAAGCAGCAGCAGGCAGGAGGAGCACAGGCAAATGCAGGTGCAGGACCTCAGGCAGGACCAGAGACAAATAAGAAAGATGATAATGTCGTTGATGCAGACTATGAGGTAAAAGACGATAAGAAGAAATAATTTTTTTATTTTTATATTTTAGACTAAATGAAAATCCTGGCAATAAACGGAAGCCCTAGAAAAGGGAATAATGACTTTATTCTAGATAACATCCTATCCTATGCCCAAAAGAAGGGGGCAGAGACCTCTATGATAACCTTGAGAAACCTGAATATCAAGTTCTGCAGCGGAGGGGACTACTGCTGCCCTAAGACCGGAAAGTGCGTGGTAAACGACGATATGAAGGATATATATGGAAAGCTAGATGAGTCAGATATAATCATATTGGCATCTCCTTCTTATTTCAGCAATGTAAGTGCTATGATGAAGAACTTTATGGACAGGTGCAACCCTTACTATTTCAATAAGAAGCTGAAGGGGAAGAAGGGATTTTTGATAGGTACAGGAGGTAAGGAGAAATCAATAAGGGAGATGCTAGAGATAATGGGGAACTTTCTTAGTATCCTTGAGATAGAGCATATAGGGTCTTATTGTGCTGTAGCAGACAAGAAAGGGGACATAGAGAAAAATCAAAAGGTTATTAAAGAACTGAAGGATATTGGGGATAAGCTAAAATGAAAAGAAAGAGTAAACCTAAAGAGAAGCTGCCTTTTATGAGCTATGACCCTGAGACAAGGATACTTATCTACAAAAAGAAGATACCGAACAGGTGGCTGTCAATATATAAAACCCCGAAGAAACATGAAGAGATAATCAGATATGAAGATCCAAAAAATAAGATTATAAAGGAGTATAAGAAGATAGTCAATTTTAAAGGAAAGATAATTTTGGATGCTGGTTGCGGTACAGGCAGACAGACCTTTCAATACGCAAAGATTGCAAAAAAAGTATATGCTCTAGACCTTTCAAAAGAGCAGGTAGCTTTCATAAAAAACAAGATAAAGAAGAATAAAATAAGAAACATAGAACCGTTGTTTGGAAGGATAGAGAAGATACCTCTAAAAAGCAACTCAGTTGATATTGTTGTGGGAACATTTAGCGTTACTTCTACTATGACAGACAGGAAAAAGGCCATGAAAGAGATATTAAGGGTGCTAAAACCAAAAGGAAAGGTAATCCTTGCAGATTCCTATCATGAAGGAGAATTTTTAGATATCTGGAGAAAATATTCTGATCCAGATATAGCAGGCGGATGCTATAACTGTTATATACAGACAAAAGAGATGCATAAGTTCAAGACAAAGATAATCAACACAGAGTGGGTTTTTCCAACAGTAAAGAAAGCAGCTGATCTATTTGGATATGTGATAGGTGGGGAAACAAGAAAATATCTTTTAAAGAACAAGAAGAAAAGGATAAAGATGAAGGTATATATTTGCTATGGGGTGAAGTAAGATGACATTACCTATAAATAGAGAGCAGGCAATTGAACTATTAAAGAGCATGCCTCAGGCAGAGTCAGATATGAATCACTATCTGGAAACCGAAGCAATCATGAGGGCCCTTGCGCAGAAATTTGGAGAGGACGTGGAATATTGGGGTATGTTAGGATTGCTGCACGATGTTGATTGGCCTTTGACTAAGGATGACTGGACCGACCATTGTACAAAAGCAGTTGATATTTTGAAGGAAAAAGGGTTTGATGATGAATTTATCGGGCTTGTTCAAAGTCATGGATATGGATATGATGAGATTCCTGCTCTAAAGGATAAAAAAAGGACAAAAAAGGTCGAGCATGCTTTGATTGCAGCAGAGACACTAACTGGATTGATATTTGCATATGCTTTGATGAGGGGAAGAAAGATTAGTGATATGGAGACCAAGGGCCTAAAGAAGAAATTCAAGGATAAAGCATTTGCTGCAAACTGCAGAAGAGACTTGATAAGGGAGATTGAGCTTACAGGATTGGAGTTAGGGGAATTTTTAGAACTATCAATAAATGCAATGAAAGATATTAAGGAAGAACTAGGTTTACAATAAAAATGGCTAAAGATTATTATAAAATACTAGGAGTTGACAAGAATTCAACTAAAGAGGAGATCAAGAAAGCTTACAAGAAGCTTGCAAGGAAATATCATCCTGATGTAAACAAGGATAGTGGTGCTGCAGAAAAGTTTAAGGAGATTAACGAGGCTGCACAGGTCCTTGGGGATGACACTAAAAGGCAGCAGTATGATCAGTTTGGAGATGCAGATGCATTCAAGCAGGCATCAGGCTTCAGAGGTTTTAATGCCTCAGACTTTGGAGGCGATTTTGGAAACTTTGCAAGCTTTGACTTTGGAGATATATTTGACCAGTTCTTCGGTGGCGGCGGCTCCATATTTGGTGGTGGCGGCAGGAGAAGAAGGGAGCCTTCAAGAGGGGCAGATCTGAGATATGATATGGAGATTACCTTAGAGGAAGCTGCTTTTGGAGTAGAGAAAGAGATATCTATACCAAGAAACGAGCAATGTCCTGAGTGTAAGGGATTAGGTGCAAAATCTGAAAAGGATATTGAGACCTGTCCAGACTGCAACGGTACAGGTACTGTAAGAAGGACACAAAGAACACCTTTTGGCATGTTCTCTTCAACATCCACATGCAGAAAATGTCATGGAGAGGGAAAATACATCAAGAAAGAATGCCCTAACTGCGACGGTACAGGATTGGTGCACGAAAGAAGGAAGATAAAGATAAAGATTCCTAAAGGTTCCGAGGAAGGGACCAACCTAAGGGTAAATGGCGAAGGAGAAGCAGGACAGAGAGGGGCATCTCAAGGCGACCTGTATATAGTACTCCACATGAAAGAGCACAAGACCTTTGAAAGAAAAGGAGATGATATAATAATTAAGGTCAATATTCCTTTTACAACAGCAGCTTTAGGAGATGAGATAGAGATCCCTACCTTAAAGGGTAATGCTAAACTAAAGATACCTGCTGGAACTCAGACTGGCACCGTATTTAAGATGAGGGATTTAGGAATACCTTATCTTCACGGAGAAGGAAAAGGGGATGAGTTGGTTAAGGTAGAGATTGACGTTCCTACAAAACTTAATGCCAAGCAGAAGAAACTGTTGAGGGACTTTGAAAAGACCAACAAGAAAAAGCACTGGTTCTCTAAATAAAAACCAAACATTATTAAACTACCTGCTCTTTTTTTATCTTTATGGAAATAAAAAACAACACACCGGAACTATTGAAGCCAGATCTTAATACTAAACAGCTTCTGCCTGAATTCCAGAACCTCAATCATTTCTTTGTGGCAGATAATCTTGATCTCACACCCATAAAAGCGATGAAGGAAGCCGAAGACTCCTGGAGAGAGATTGAGAACTTTGAATTCCAGAAGATGGATATCGATGCTTCTTTTGAGAAGTTGATAAAGAGAGTCTAGATCTGTTTTATCCTATTTGTTCCGTTTATATTATCTATATAGTCAGAAACTTCCTTTGGAACAATCTCTTTCCAATCATTGCCTTTTATTATTCTCTTCCTTATCTCAGTAGCGTTTATTTCAGGTATTAGCTCTATCTTCCTTACGTCAATGCCCTGCTCCTTGAACAGCTTCTCAGTAAAATCATTTCCAGTATAAACCACATCAAAGATACCAGCCAGATTCTTCACATGACCCACCCACCGTTTATCATCATTTATGTCTGGTACAGCCACAATATTGAAATCATGGATATTGTTGGATTTTAAAGCAGAAGAGATCATCTCCTCCCTTTCCTCATAGCTGAATGGATTATCTTTCGTACCTGACTCCTGCGAACTACCAATAGCTATAATCACATTACCGCATTCCTTTAGGGCAAGCTTAACATCAGACAGATGTGCGTTATGAAACGGCTGGAACCTTCCAATAAATAGGGCTTTCTTCATTTTTTTACAACAAAGATCTTATCTGTCTTATGCTTGTTCCTCTGTATAAGTTTTCTTATCTTTTCACTCATCTTCTTCTTTCCCTTAAGCATATTATCTATGTTTTCATATGTCTCTCCGATCTCTCCTTCATCTGTATGATTCTTGTAAAGCTCTGCACTAGGTGCCTTGTTGATTATCTCTAGTGGCAGGTTTAGGTATCTCGCTAGCCCCCTCACTTCTTTCTTGTATAGGTCTCCTATCACTTCTATATCACAAGCCCCATCTCCATATTTTGTGAAGTAGCCTAGTTTTAGCTCTGTCTTGTTTGAAGTTCCTATTACTATTGCATCATTGCTGTTAGCATAGTTATAGAGGATTACTGCTCTGATCCTTGCTTTGGTGTTTATTTCTGCATTCTTGTTTTGTTTCCATCCTTTAATCTTGCCAAACTGGTTTAAGAAACTGTTTATTGGGATAACTCTATAATCTACCTTTATGGATTCACACAATCCTATAGCATGGCTGACATTGCTAAGCTTCGTCAACCCCTTCTCAGGCATTAGCAGAGCAGTAACATTATCTTTGCCGATAGCATCAGCTGTTAATCTTAATGCTAACGCAGAATCAATCCCACCAGAAAGACCTATAACTGCCTTCTTTATACCATATTTCCTAAAATGATGTTTTATCCCCTTAGTAAGGTTCTCATAAACCTTCTTCATATCCATCAAGAAAAAACATACATTTATAAATATTACCTTAAAATAATTTATCCAATATGAAATGTACAAACTGCAAGAAGGAAGATCAATGGCTGGAGGTTATAGGCTCTGACTTCATCTGCAAGAGATGTATAAATAAGCATAAGATAATGGGATTGATATTCAGGACCCATATCGAAACATTCCAGTTCCTTTTGAGAAAGCTAACTCCTAAAGACTACCAGGATTTCATGAAGATATCAAGGAAAGATATTGAAAAATTAGTTAATCTTAAAAAGTATGGTATATTTTTAAAGACTACAAATGTTGTCGAACTTGACTGAACAATAGTTTTTTAAACAAGCAAAATTTCAATAACCAATATGGGCATAAAAAAGGTCACTCCACTTTGGATTATTCTCTTAGTAATTATAATCTCTTCCTTGATTGTGCAATCAGCAGAAAACATAATAATTACAGGTTTAGTCAATGATTATGCAAATATCCTAACTCCAGATTACAGGTCAAAGATTGAGGGAACCTTAACTCAGCTATACGACTCAAAGACTGCAGAATTTTCAATAGTGACAATTGAAAGTTTAGAAGGGAAAGACATAGACAGTTACGCCCTAGATCTTGCACAGGGAACCTTAGGAGATAAGGAAAAAAATAATGGTTTGCTTCTTTTAGTGGCACTAAAAGAAAGAAAATATAAGTTTGAAGTAGGAAGAGGTATAGAGCCAATACTGAATGATGCAAAGATAGGTAGGATAGGAAGGACATATCTGGTGGAGAACTTTAGGGATGGAAACTATGGAAAGGGAATTTACGAAGCGTCACTTGCTGTAAAAACAACATTGATGGGGGATGAAGATTCAGCATATTATGTTAAAACAACCCCTAATGTTCCGATAAGAAATACAGTTTCTTTAGTATTTTTTTTGATAATGTGGATCTTCATAATTGTCCTTTCAGTATCAAGAAGAGCTGGCCGTGTTAATGGGATCAGACGTAAAAAAGGAGATTATTTTGACGCTGCGTTACTGGCAGCTTTTATTTTCGGAGGTAGAGGCAGAGGCGGATTTGGAGGTAGAGGCCTGGGCGGAGGAGGATTCGGTGGTTTCGGTGGAGGAGGATTCGGTGGAGGAGGAGCAGGGGGTTCTTGGTAGAGGTGAGAAAAATGTTTTTTAAGAAAAAAAAGGTCCATGGGGAAGAATTGCTTGCTTGCCCAAGATGCAAAATAAGAATGGAAAAGTTAAAAAAGCAGGACGTAATAATCGATGTATGCAGTAAATGCGGTGGAATGTGGCTCGATAAAGGAGAGACAGAAAAACTATCTAAAATTGCAGATAAATTAAGAAGAGGTGAAAAAGTTGGCAAAAAATAAACTAAGTCCTATGTGGATTACTCTTATTGTTATAGGGGTAATAGTATTCTTTAGTGTTTTATGGTTTATTGGAAGTTATAATGGCCTTATCATGGTAGATGAGACTGTCAATGAAAAATGGGCCAATGTCCAGACAGCCTATCAGAGGAGAGCAGATTTAATACCCAATCTGGTTGAGACTGTAAAAGCATACTCTGATTATGAAGGGGATATCTTGACAGAGATTACAAATGCAAGAGCTTCAATAGGAAAAGCAGCAACACCTGCACAGCTTCAGGCAGCAGGCTCCCAACTAAACTCCGCTTTGTCAAGGCTACTGGTTGTAGTTGAAAACTACCCAAACCTAAAGGCAAATGAAAACTACCTTTCCTTGCAGGATGAACTAGCAGGAACAGAAAACAGGGTAAAGGTAGAAAGAGACATATATAATCAGGCAGTAAAGGACTATAACATCAAAACAAGAAGATTCCCTACCCTTTTGATTGCAAGGATGTTAGGATTTGAAAAGAAGGACATGTTTGAAGCAGACGAAGGGACAGAAGATGCGCCAAAGGTAAACTTTGGCTGATTTTTCTATTTTTTATTCTATATTATTGGGCAAAATTTTTAAACAACCCTCATTTCTTAGACAATATGATAGGTAATGTTAACGAAAAGAAATGGAATGATATCATTAGTCCATTTTCTATAAGTCCATTGAAGAGAGACCATAAGGTCATTCTAGGAGAACTAAACCAACTGCTTGTAAGGTCTATAACAAGCAGCATTCCCGATAAGAGATTTGGGATTTTATTCTCCGGAGGGGTGGATAGCACTTTGATTGCTAAGGTATGTAAGGATAACAAGGCAGATTTCATATGTTATACCTCTGCACTTGAGGAGAGAGGGATGACAGAAGCAGACGACCTCATATATGCAAGGAAGGCGGCAAAGGCATTGAAGCTAAAGATAAAGACAAAGACCATAGGTCTTGATGAAACCGAAGATTACATAAGAATGATACTAAAGATACTAAAAGAACCCAATGTTGTTAAGGTTGGAGTTGCTCTTCCTGTATATATTGCCATGGAGGCTGCAAAAGAGGACAAGATAGGCATCATGTTCTCAGGATTAGGCTCAGAGGAGATCTTTGCAGGCTATGAAAGGCATATACAGGCAAAGTCAATAAACAAGGAATGCAAGAATGGACTCTTAAACATGTATGAAAGAGACATTGACAGGGACCTTAAGATAGCAAAAGCACAGAAGATGGAGTTAAAGGTGCCATTTCTTGAAAAAGAACTGATCCAGTACTCTCTAAAGATACCTGCAAAATATAAGATAAACAAAACCCATAAGAAAGTTATTCTGAGAGAGGTTGCAGAGCAACTAAAGTTAAAGGAATTTGCATGGCGCAGGAAGAAGGCAGCCCAGTACGGCTCAAAATTCGACAGGGCAATACAGGTATTGGCAAAGAGGAACGGATTTAAATATAAGAAAGATTATCTAATTAGTCTATTAAATTAATCAAAAATCCCAACAACAATGGCGAGACGAGGCGGGGGTTGCCCCCTTCGGGGTGCCGAGTAGGGCAAAACTGGAGGTTTTGACCGTCGAAGCCGTTATTGTTGTTGGGTAAATAAAGAAAAAAGAAAAACAACAAAAATGAAAATAGCAGCATTGATTTCAGGAGGCAAGGATTCTTGGTATGCAGCATACCAGGCATCGAAAGAGAATGAGCTAGTCTGCTTGATAGCCATAAAATCAAGAAACCCAGAATCCTATATGTTCCACATACCTAATATTGAGTTGGTTAAACTGCAGGCAAAGGCAGCTGATATCCCATTGGTATGGTGGGAGACTGATGGTATCAAAGAGGAAGAATTAGAAGATCTTAAGCAGGCAATAGAGATAGCTGTTCAGAAATACAAGATACAAGGAATTGTTTCTGGAGCTATCCGGTCAAGTTATCAGAAGCAAAGGGTAGATAACATTTGCAAGGAGCTTAACCTAAGTTCCATAGCGCCCCTATGGCATATAGAAGAGGAAGTTTATCTTAACAACCTTATGAAAAACTTTAATGTTATCATTGTAGGCATAGCAGCAGACGGCCTTAAGAGGGAACTCCTTGGAACAAGAGTAGGAATAACATTCATAGACCGGATGAGATCAATAAATGTATCAAGTATAGGAGAAGGTGGTGAGACAGAGAGCTTTGTCCTAGACTGCCCTTTGTTCAATAAAAAGATATCAATTATTGAACATGAGGTTAAGATGGAGAATGAGTGCACTGGCCAATACTTGATAAAAAAAGCTACCTTAACTTAGAACTCTTGTAATGCTCTTCCTTATAGGAATCTAATCTCACTATCTTAGGGTTCATCTTCCTCTTTTCCATTTCTTCTTTTATTTCATCAGCAAAACCGCTCTGGTCATAACCCAGTGCGATGATGTCAGGATTGATCTCCTCAATGACCTCATACTTGTCAGCCTCATACCCCAGCATCACCCTGTCTGCAATCTTAAGGTCTCTGATATGCTCCACCCTTTCCCTTTCGTTGTATTTAGGTTTATTTCCCTTAACCTCCATTATCGTTGAATCAAGAGCAATAACCACGATAAGTCTATCTCCTAAACTCTTAGCTCTCTTTAGAAAATACAGATGTCCAGGATGCAGCACATCAAAGCTTCCAAAACACATTACAGTTGTCATATAAAACTAGAAATTCAAGAAGTATATTAATGTTGTGGGTAATATGCCTCAAACTGAATAATCCAGTTCCAAAAAAAGGAAATATAATAGGATTAAACCATAATAATAAAAAGGGGAACTTTTTACACTTTCCTAATGAAGGATATAATAATAAAAGGAGCAAGAGAACACAACCTTAAAAACATCAATCTAAATATACCAAGAGATAAGTTCATAGTGATAACAGGCCTTTCTGGCTCTGGAAAGTCCACCTTAGCCTTTGACACTATATATGCAGAAGGCCAAAGAAGATATGTTGAGTCACTTTCAGCTTATGCGAGACAGTTTCTTGGCCTTATGAACAAACCAGATGTGGATAGAATAGAAGGATTGAGTCCAGCAATATCAATAGAACAAAAGACCACAAGTAAAAATCCTAGAAGCACTGTTGGTACTGTAACTGAGATATATGATTATCTAAGGCTACTCTATGCAAGGATAGGAACGCCCTACTGTCCAGATCATAACATCAAGATAGAATCCCAATCGCCAGAACGTATAGCACAGCAGATAAAAGAGGATTTGACTGGAATAATCACTATACTTGCTCCAATAGTAAGGCAAAAGAAAGGCACCTATGAAAAGTTGATCTCAGATCTTAATGAAGAAGGATATACAAGAGTTAGGGTTAATAAAAAGATTATTAGAACAGACGAAAAGATTAATCTTGACAGGTACAAAAAACATGATATTGAGGTTGTCATAGACAGACTGAACACCAAAGATGACCAAAGACTAGCAGAAGCTGTTGAAAATGCTCTAAAGAAAGGAAAAGGGCTTTTAATTGCTGTAGGAAAAAAGGAAAACCTATATTCTTCAAAGATGGCATGTCCAAAATGCACAACAACATTTGAAGAGCTACAACCAAGGATGTTCTCTTTCAATAGTCCCTTCGGAGCCTGCCCAACGTGCCACGGATTAGGGATAAAGATGGACTTCGATCCTGATCTTATCATACCAGATAAGGAAAAATGCATTGCAGATGGAGCAGTGGCACTTTATGGCAATGTGATGGATGGATGGCGTGGCCAGCATCTAGGTGCTGTGGCAAAACACTTTGGATTTGATGTATTTGCCCCTATAAGGAATCTATCTAAAAAACAATTGGACATCCTCTTATATGGTTCAAAAGAGAACATTAGGTTTAACATGGTAATGAGAGATGGAGAAGCTTCCTGGTCATCCACTGGCTCATGGGAAGGACTCATCCCTCAGTCAGAAAGGCTTTACAAAGACACAAAATCAGATTACAGAAGAAGAGAGCTTGAAAAATTCATGAGGATATCCAACTGCCCATCATGTAAAGGTAAAAGATTGAAGGATAAGGTGCTTGCAGTAAGGATTGCAGACAGATCCATAATTGATCTTACAGACCTATCCATAAAATCCCTTATAAGATTTTTCAGTACGATAGATCTTACAGAAAAACAAAAGGAGA
Source organism: Candidatus Nanoarchaeia archaeon (assembly GCA_028279655.1). Classification (GTDB taxonomy): domain Archaea; phylum Nanobdellota; class Nanobdellia; order Woesearchaeales; family JACPBV01; genus JAHWHQ01. The sequence goes on from JANQNH010000005.1 coordinate 113,638, forward strand.
TAGCAGGACTTATATTAAAAGAGATAAGAGAACGCCTGCTTTTTTTATCAAGAGTTGGCCTAAATTACCTTTCTCTTTCAAGAAATGCAGGTACTCTTTCAGGAGGAGAAGCACAGAGGATTAGGCTAGCCACTCAGATAGGATCAAACCTTATGGGGGTACTATACATTCTTGATGAACCATCAATTGGACTTCATCAGAAAGACAATGAAAAATTGATAGACACCCTCCATAGGTTGAGAGATCTCGGAAACACGCTTATTGTAGTAGAACACGATGAAGACACCATAAGAAATGCAGATCATATTATTGACATGGGTCCAGGTGCTGGCCTTCATGGGGGAAAGATAGTGGCAGAAGGAACACCAGAGGAAATTGAAAAAAATATAAGATCGCTGACAGGAAAATATCTTACTAGAACACTACAGATAAAGACACCAAAGAAAAGAAGACCAGTCAAAGACAAGATTCACATCAAAGGGTGCACAGAGCATAATCTAAAAGATATTGACGTAAGTATCCCCTTTGGTCTGCTCACTATAATCACAGGAGTATCAGGTTCAGGAAAATCAACCCTCCTCTATGACATCATGTATAGGGGACTTCAAAAAAAGGTCTACGGTTCAAAAATGATAGCTGGAAAGCATAAAGAGATTGTTTTTGGATCAGATATTGATAAGGTTATCGTTATAGACCAGAGTCCGATCGGAAAGACTCCAAGAAGTAATCCAGCTACCTACACCAAAGTATTTGACGAGATAAGGACTCTTTTCTCAGGAACCTCAGAAAGTAAGTTACGTGGCTATAAACCAGGCAGATTCTCGTTTAACGTTCGTGGAGGAAGATGCGAGGCATGCGAGGGAGACGGTGTTATCAAGATAGAGATGAACTTTCTTCCTGATGTATATATTGAATGTGAGGAGTGCAAAGGTAAAAGATACAATAAGGAGACTCTTGAAGTAAGATACAAGGGAAAAAGCATTGCAGATGTCCTTGACATGACAATTGAAGAAGCAGAGGAGCTTTTCCAAAACATTCCTTCTATAACGAAAAAGCTAAACACCTTGTCAAGGGTAGGGTTAACCTATATTAAACTGGGACAAAGCTCAACAACCCTATCGGGAGGAGAAGCTCAAAGGATTAAACTTACAAGAGAACTTGCAAAAAGAGCTACAGGAAAGACCATATATCTCCTGGATGAGCCTACTACCGGCCTTCACTTTCATGATGTAAAAAAGCTCATTGCGGTGTTAAACGATCTCGTTGAAAAAGGCAATACTGTTGTTGTTATAGAGCACAACTTGGATGTGGTTAAGTCTGCTGACCATATCATTGACCTGGGACCTGAAGGAGGAGACCAGGGTGGACAGATCGTTGCAGCTGGAACTCCAGAAGAGATTGTTAAGGCAAAGGAAAGCTATACGGGACAGTTTCTTAAAAAGATGCTAAAATGATCTCCAACATCCCACCCAAACCAGGTTGCTATATCTATAGGGATAAGAAAGGGGACATTATCTACATCGGAAAAGCAGCAAATCTTAAAAAAAGGGTTTCATCTTATTTTCATAACAAGAAATTGGATGAAAAGACACAAAATCTTGTTGATAACACAAAGTCTATTGATTTTATCGTAACAAGAACAGAGGTAGAAGCTCTTATTCTTGAAAATAACCTTATAAAAAAACACCAACCAAAGTATAATATAAATTTAAAGGATTCAAAAAGATACGCCTACCTAGAGATTACAGATGAAGATTTCCCAAGACTCGTTCTCGCAAGAAAGATTGGTGGAAATGGAAAGTTCTTTGGTCCGTTCGTTAGCGCAGCAGAAAGAGATTTTATCCTGGAATTTCTTACAAAGATATTTGCCATAAGAACATGTAACAGATTTCCAAAAAGGCCCTGCCTGAGATATCATATCAAGCTATGTGATGCACCATGCGCTGGCAAGATAAATAGTGAAGAATACAGGGAAAAGATAGGAAACACAATCCGGGTTCTTAAGGGAAATACTGATCAGGTGATAAGTGTACTTGATACAGAGATGAAAACAGCATCAAGAAAACAGGATTTTGAGACTGCTATTGTGCTAAGAAATCAGGTAGATTCACTTGGTTACCTTAAAGAAAGACAGAACATGGAAAGACAGAAACGATATGATGAGGATATTATAAACTACACTGTTCGAGGGGGGAAGGTATATCTTATGCTCTTTAATATTAAGAAAGGAACGCTGATCAATAAGGAAGAATTTGTATTTGATTTCATAGAAGGTTTCTTCGAAGATTTCCTGAATCAGTATTACTCCCAGAGTAAAGAAAGAAAAGAGCTGATTCTCCCAAGGATTGATGATTCCCTAAAAAAATATCTAAAAACCAAGAACGTAAAGGCCATAATCCCTAAAAGAGGAGAGAGAAAGAAACTCTTAGAGCTTGTAAAGACAAACATCAGCAATACATTCTTTGGAAACCTTGAAAAAATTAAACTTTTAGGAAAAGCTTTAAAATTAAATGACGAACCGTCTGTTATTGAGTGTTTTGACATATCTCATCTATCTGGGACTAGCACAGTAGGATCCATGGTCCAGTTTAGGAATGCAATTCCAGATAAATCAAACTATAGGCGGTTTAGGATAAGAACAGTTGAAGGTATTGATGATACATCATCTATCAGAGAAGTAGTATCTAGGAGATACAGAAGGTTAAAGATTGAAAACAAAGAAATGCCAAACCTGATAATAATTGATGGGGGGAAAGGACAGCTAAATGGTGCTCTTTTTTCACTACAGGAACTCAACCTTAAAATCCCCATCATATCAATTGCAAAAAGACTTGAAGAGATATACTTTCCAGGTCTGCAGATGCCGTTAAAGTTAAGGAAAAAAGACAAAGCCCTCTTGTTTATACAGGAGATACGAGATGAAGCACATAGGTTTGCAATCAAGTACAACAGGCTACTTAGAAACAAGATAAGATGAAATTTAAACTGGAATCAAGTTTTAAACCAAAAGGCTCCCAGCCAGAAGCGATTAAAAGATTAGTTGAAGGCCTAAAGAATGGAGAAAGGTTTCAGACTCTTCTAGGAGTTACCGGCTCTGGCAAGACCTTTACAATGGCTAATGTCATTGAAAAGGTTCAAAAGCCAACCCTTGTTCTGGCCCACAACAAGACTCTTGCAGCACAATTGTATAATGAGTTCAAGGAATTCTTCCCCAATAATCGAGTAGAGTACTTTGTTTCATATTATGATTACTATCAGCCAGAAAGCTATCTTCCACAAAAGGACCAGTACATAGAAAAAGATGCGGATGTAAATCCAAGAATTGAGCAGCTAAGGCTCTCAGCAACAGCATCTCTTCTGAGCAGATCAGACACCATTATTGTATCAAGCGTATCGTGCATCTACGGCCTTGGCAATCCAGAGCACTATCGTGATATGGGATTTGAGCTAAAAGTAGAAGAGAAGATAGATAGGACCAATCTCATAAAAAAACTTATAGCAATGCAATACGAAAGAAACGATCTCGAACTTACAGAAGGGAGGTTCCGGGTAAAAGGAGATACTATAGATATAAGGACTGCCTACTATCCAGGCACTATAAGAATTGAACTGTTTGGAGATAAGATAGAAAGGATAACTGAGATAGACAGGGACCAAAAACAGTCAAGGTTAGCTTATTATCATATATATCCAGCTAGACACTTTGTGGTTCCAGATGATTTAAAGGATGAAGCTATCAAATCCATCAGAGAGGAGCTGAAAGAAAGGCTTCCAGATCTTGCGGAAGTGGAGGCTCACCGACTTAAGCAAAGAACACAATATGATATGGAGATGATTAATGAGACCGGATTTTGCAAAGGCATAGAAAACTATTCTAGGCACTTTGATAAAAGGAAAAAGGGGGAAAAACCATACACTTTAATGGATTATTTCCCAGATGATTTTCTTTTATTTATAGATGAAAGTCACAGGACAATACCTCAGGTAAAGGGAATGTATAATGGAGATCTTACAAGAAAGCAGACACTTGTAGATTATGGTTTTAGGTTACCAAGTGCTCTTGACAATCGGCCGTTAAAATTTATGGAATTTTCAGAATATATGAAAAATGTGGTATTTGTCAGTGCAACTCCTGGGGATTATGAACTCAAGAAATCAGGTAGACCTATAGAACAGATAATTAGGCCCACCGGACTTGCTGATCCATTAACAGAGGTAAGGCCAATAGATAATCAGATTGAAGATCTTAAGAATGAGATTAAAAAGACAATAAAAAGGAAGGATAGGATTCTGGTTACAACACTAACAAAAAAATTGGCAGAAGAACTTACCGAGTATCTGTCTGAACAGGATATCAAGACTAGATACCTTCATTCAGAGATCGATACCATTGAAAGAACAGAGATAATAAGAGAACTAAGATTAGGTGTGTTTGATGTGTTAGTGGGTATAAACCTGTTAAGGGAGGGGATTGACATTCCTGAAGTGGGACTTATATGCATCTTGGATGCAGATAAGGAGGGATTTCTTAGAGACACAAGAAGTCTGATACAGATTATTGGAAGAGCTGCTAGAAACGTAAGAAGCAAGGTAATATTATTTGCCGACAATATCACAGATTCCATTAGAAAGGCACTCTCTGAAACCGAAAGAAGAAGAATGATTCAGCTAGCGTACAATAAGAAAAAACACATCACTCCTAAGACAATAATTAAACCAATCAAGGAGAAAGAGGTGGAGATAAGGGACACCAAACATATACCAAAAAAAGAGATTCCAAGGCTGATTGTAAATCTTGAGATAGAAATGAATGAAGCGGCAGATAAGCTTGATTTCGAAAGAGCCATTCTTCTAAGAGAGAAGATCAAAAGATTACGAGAAAGGATTTCGTAATAGACTTATCGCATATGGTTCCATCTCTTTAGGGAGTATTTTTCCTTCACAAGTTCCAAAGCAGCATGTTTCTCTTCTTCACTAAGGGTATCTTCCATGAACTCGATCCCATTCTCCTTAAAACCATCTATCAAAGCTTTCTTAACCTCGTCATAACCTCTTTTACCAATCTCATTTTGAATCGAAGTCATCCTTCCCGTGACATGTGATATCAGTTCCCTGTTGCAATCCTTAAACAACTTACAATACATCTCAACATCAACATCAATAAGTACAGCGCCATGCTGTAACAACTTACCATTTATCCTTTTCTGAGCACTACCAACAATCTTCCTCCCATTAACCACAATCTCATACCAGGATGGATCATTAAAACAAACAGCACTCTTACTCCCTTTCTCAACATCCTCATTCATAGCAGCTTTCAATCCAAGCCGCTTCAATCCACTTAACAATCCCTCACTTATCTTCTTATAGCTGTCAATAACTGACCTAGGCATATTATCCTCATCAATAATAAAAGAATACGTCAATTCCTGATCGTGCAGCACAGCATTACCTCCTGTTAGCCTTCTTACCAGGTCAATATTATGTTTCTTCAGGTTATTAAGATTAAATTCATCTATAGATTGAAAATAACCAATACTAAGACCGGCAGGCTTCCAGGAATAAAACCTGAGTACAGGAATCTTACTGGTTAACAACGCCTCATCAATAGCCATATTCATGAAAGCATTATTACTCCCTGTATCAATCAGCCGAAATTTCATCCATAGCCTCCTCAGCATGATAGCTGCTTCTAACCAATGGCCCGCTCTCCACATGTATGAATCCAAGCTCAATGCCAATTCGCCGTAACTCCTCAAACTCCTCAGGACTATAATATTTCTTGACAGGAGCCAGATCAGATCTGGGTTGGAGATACTGGCCTATTGTAACAATATCTACACCAACCATCTTCAATGTGCGTAGAGTCTTTATAATCTCCTCCTTACTCTCCCCTAACCCAACCATCAGTCCAGATTTGGTTATCTGTTTAGGATCGATCTCTTTAATCCTTTTAAGGAATATCATTGATCTTTTGAAGTCAGCCTGTGGTCTTATGCTTGGAAACAACCTTTCAACAGTCTCGATATTATGCCCAAACACATCAGGCTCTGCACTTAGTACAGATCTTATTGAAGCAGTATCTCCCTTGAAGTCAGGAGTAAGCACTTCAACCTTTGCATCACAGACCTTCCTAACCTCCTTGATGGTTTCCTTGAACATCCTTGCTCCACCATCCTTAAGGTCGTCCCTTGTAACTGACGTGATGACAACATATTTAAGACACAATCTCTTGACAATATCTGCTATCTTCTCAGGCTCCTTTATATCGACCTTATCAGGTACACCATTCTTGACATTGCAATATCTACAGTCCCTTGTGCATATATCTCCCATTATCAAGAAAGTTGCAGTACCTTTTTCCCAGCACTCTCCTAGGTTAGGGCACTTAGCTTCCTCACATATAGTATGCGTACATCCACCTAAAGAAGTCTTCATCCTATTGTAAGCTTCTCCCGAAGGGATCTTCATCTTTAACCATTCAGGTTTCCTTTCCATAGCAACAAAGAAAAATCCATTAGTTAAAAAACTTTAGGAATGACAAATAGCAATCTCTCATATGTAGTGGTTAACTTTAGAAAAATTATCAAAGAAGTTAAATTTTCACAACGAAAGATTTATAAATATGTAGTGGTTAACTTATTTATTCATGGCAAGTATAGTAACTAAAGAGATAAAGGGAAAAGAATATCTTTACCTAGTTACATCCATAAGAAAAAAGGACAAGGTAGTCCAAAAGACCATCAAATACATAGGAAAGAAAAGGCCAATATCCAAACATGAGTTTAGATGTATGGAATATTCCTATTCAAACCATGACTGGATTCTTAAGGAAAAAAAAGACCAATTGTCTTACAAGGATCATGAAAAGCTAAAAAAAGCCTCAGACAATCACACCACCCATATATCCAATCTTGATAAGGTTTCAGAAGAAAAAGAAAGGGAAAGGTTTCTTGCTTCATTTATTGCAAACAGCAACGCCATTGAAGGCTCGACATTGACAGAGAAAGAAACATTCAATTACCTATTCGAAGATCTTACACCTAAGGGAAAATCCAAAAAAGAGCTTTTTATGGCGGACAACCTCCTTAAAGCATGGGAATATGTAGAAAAGAACCATTCAAGATTCCCCTCAGAAGAAGATATGAAAGAGCTGCATAGGCTAGTCAACAACGGCATTGAAACAGACAAGACACTTGGCAGATATAAGGAAATCCAGAATTATATTGGAGATACCTACACCAGCTCTTACTTGTTTGTAGAAGAAAAGATGAATAAGCTATTTGATTGGATCAAAAAATCACATAGGACTATGGATGATTTTGAAGTAGCTTTCCAATCACATGCTCAGTTTGAGATAATACACCCTTTTGTAGATGGCAACGGCAGGGTGGGGAGACTTCTTCTGAATTGGCTTTTGTTGTATAAAAGATTGCAGCCTCTGGCAATAAGAGTGGACAAAAGACTAGACTACATACAATCATTAGAGAACAGTAGAAAAGGGAAGATTGAAGCTATATGCTTATTCTGTCTTAAGGAATACCTTGAACAATATGTTTTTATGTAGTGGTTAACTTTAGAAAAAGAATTAATCTTACTGATGACAAATGTAGTGGTTAACGAGGAATCTTGCTCTTCTGAAACTTCAATATGTCTTTGAGGTCTTCTATATCTTTTTCTTTTAACATATCAAGAAAGTTGTGGAATATCTCTGTTGTGGCCCTTACATCTGACATTGCCCTGTGTGCATTCTCATTCTCAATATTAAAATGAGAACACAAACTCGATAACCTTTTGCTAGGCAGTTGTGGCAATAACCTTCTGGCCAACCTACAAGTACAAATCTTATGATTATCAAGGTTTAATCCCATATTCTTCCACAGAGCATGATCCAGAAACTTATAGTCAAAGGTTGCAGCGTGTGCAACAAATGGAGAATCCCCAAGAAATGAATGGAATCTTGGCATCACCTCTTTGATCTTAGGTTTATCCCTTACCATATCATCATCTATTCCTGTTAATCTTGTTATGAACCTTGGAATCCTCACTTCAGGATTGACCAATGTAGAAAATTCCCCAACAACCTCTCCATCCTCATACTTTAATGCAGCTATCTCAGTGATCTTGTGATAATAAGCAGAAAGTCCTGTTGTTTCAATATCGACGATGGTGAAATCCATTGAAAAGAATAAAAAATACTAAGTTATAAAGTTTGTTATGATAAAAGAGATAAATCACTTCAGCTTTCTGATCCCTAATTCAGCAGCCATCACCAATACATCGTAATAGTCACTCACAACAGGACAGTACCCTAACTCCAGCTCAGCTATGTCAGAAAGCTTAAAACCAGCCTTTATGGCAGTAGAGACAATATTAATCCTTTCCTTAGCACCTTTTCCAATTGCCTGACCACCAATTAACTTGCCTTTATCATCAGCTATAAGCTTAACTATCAATTCTTCAGCAGGACCATACCATTCTGGCCTGTTCTTGCCTTTAGCCTTACCTGCTATTGTCTTGATCCCATACTTCTCAGCAAAATAAGAATTAAAACCAGTAGCAGCAACCTCTATATCATCCATTACAGAAACAAAAGTTCCTAGGATACCCTTAAATTTCTTATCTCCACCAGCAGCATTACTTCCTGCTATGATCCCTTCCCTATAGGCATTATTAGCTAATATAGAAGGCCATCTTTCTTTGTTTATCAATGACTTAACGCCAACACAGTCACCGGCAGCATAGACATCCCTGACAGTAGTCATCATCCTTTCATCAACCTCAATTCCTGACTTACTTATCTTAACCATACTCCCTTCCAAAAAAGTTACATTTGGCATAACACCAGTTGCCATGACAACTATTGCTTTTTCTTTGATCTCCTTGATCTCAGAACCCAGATCCAACTCAATGCCCATACTGGTTAGCTTCTCTTCAACAATAGCAGACATATCCTTATCTATGGCTCTTGGGAAAGCGCTTTCAAGCATGTCGATGACCTTGACATCCATTCCTTTTTTCTTCAATGCAACAGCAGTCTCAAGGCCAATAGCTCCTGCACCTATGATTATTGCCTTATCCCCTTTTTTGATATCTCTCTTGAGTTCCTCAGAGCCTTTGATGCTATGCACAGTAAATATCTTGTTGTCTGTCTTAATCTCAGGAACAAAGGGTTTAGATCCCACAGCTATTATCAGTTTATCATAACTGACCTCCTCACCACATATAACCTTCTTTTCCTTAAAGTCAACCTCAGAAACATCCCCTTTAACCAGCTTGATTCCCATCTTATCAAGATTTAAAGAATGCTTCAGTTTATCAAAACCTTTAATCTCACCATCAAGAACAAACGGCAACCCGCACTGGTGCAAAAGGTCAAAATCCTTATTGTCTATTATAGTTATATCTGCCTTTCTGTCTTGTTTCTTTGCAGCCAGGGCTGCTCCAAAACCAGCTGCCCCTAATCCTATGATTACTATCTTCATACCTTATAAGAAATATACAATAAATTTAAAGGTATCGGTTTTTTCATATAACAAACGTTATAAATAGAAACTATATAAACCTTTCAATTATTTACTTGATACAAGCTTTCACAAACCCATAAAACAATGGTGCTGGATTTGTAAGAGACGATTTAAATTCTGGATGCGCCTGAGTAGCTAAAAAATATCTGTGCTCTGGAAGTTCAATAAATTCCATCAACCTAGCCTTATCCTTCCTCACGTGAAACCCTGAAAACACAAGTCCTTTCTCCTCAAATTTCCAGATATACTTGGGATTTACCTCATATCTATGCCTGTGTCTTTCTAAAACAGTCTTTTTTCCTTTCTCCAATAATCCTAACCTAAATGATTCATCCTTATTGTTCTTAAACCTAGCGATCCTTTTCTTATCCTCCTCTATCCTCTCCTTGTATAATGTTAAAACCTTTGAATCATCCTTAAGCATAGCAGCATATGCACCAAGGCGCATGGTACCCCCATACCTATTCTCTGCCATTAGCTTCTTCTGAGTTGGCAGTATATCTATGACAGGATATTTTGTTTTCCCATCAACCTCTGTTGTATTTGCATTATTCATTCCACACACATTCCTGGCAAACTCAACAACAGCTAGCTGCATACCATAGCATAATCCCAGGAATGGAATATCATTCTCCCTTGCAAATCCAATAGCCCTAATCTTGCCCTCTACTCCTGAAGAACCAAAACCTCCTGGAATTATCAATCCATTGTAATTCTTGAGTTCCTTAAGCGCAGAATCATCCTTCTCCAGCTTCTTTGCATCGATCCAGACAATCTCTATCTTAGCACCTAAGTTTGCTGCAGCGTGTTTCAGTGCCTGATTAACCGAGACATAAGAATCCGCTAATGTAAAATCACCAATATCAACATACTTTCCTACCATAGCTACCTTGATATTTTTTCCAGTTGAAATGCTATCTACTAATTTTTTCCACTTTTTCCAATCAGGCTTTGCCCTTGGTTCCAATCCAAACTCCTTTAGTATCTTCAATCCCATCTTCTCTTTCTCCAGATCAAGTGGGATTCTATATATAGTATCTATATCAGGTTCAGAGATCACATGCTCTGACTTGATGTTCGCATAGGTCTCTATCTTCTTCTTCCTTACCTTATCCAATGAATTCTTTGCTCTACAGACTATAAAATCAGGGACTATACCATGTTCTGTAAGTAGCCTTATTGCCTGTTGGGTTGGTTTTGTCTTCATCTCCTCAATATGCGATGGAACAGGAAGATATGTTATCAATACATAGATAATATTCTCCTTGCCAATCTCCCTCTCTAAACTCTTCATTGCAAATAGATATGGGATATTCTCATAATCACCTATCGTTCCCCCTATCTCTATCAGGCAGAAATCATATCCCTTTGCTGAGTCATTTATCCTTTTCTTAATCTCATCAGGAATATGAGGTATGAACTGTACTGTCTCTCCGAGATATTTACCCTTCCTTTCATTTTCAATTACTTTACCATATACCTGACCAGTTGTGAGATTATTCCTCTTTGGAATATCCATCCCCAGGAACCTTTCATAGTTTCCAAGGTCCTGGTCTATCTCCCCGCCATCATCCGTAACCCAGACCTCTCCATGCTCCGTAGGACGTAATGTTCCAGCATCATAGTTGATGTAAGGATCTATCTTTACAGACGTTACCCTATACCCATATTTCTGAAGAATCTTTCCTATAGAAGCAGTCGTTACCCCCTTTCCAACACCGGAAATAACACCCCCTGCAACTACTATATATCTAACCATAGCTAATCACCTCTATATTTTTCTTAGAATAAGTTGGATTAATTGTTTTGTGCATTAAGAAGGAATATTCTCTCTATTTATAAAGGTAACGTTTTCTCCAGCTTACAATTGTCAACTTTAATTCCAGAACTATACTTGTCCAGTGCAATAAAACTTATAAACTCCCAGAAAAAAGTTTAAAGAATGCACAACATAGGCTTTGACACAAAAAAATATGTAGAGAAACAGACTAAAAAGATACTGGATCGAGTCTCAAAATTTGAAAAGCTTTATTTGGAGTTTGGAGGAAAGCTGTGCTATGATATGCATGCAGCAAGGGTTCTCCAAGGTTATAAAGAGACAGCTAAGGTAGAGCTCTTGAAGGAACTAGGAGATATAGAGATAATATACTGCATAAGTGCAAAGGATATAGAGAGAGGAAGGGTTCGAAGGGATTTTGGACTAACATACGACAATATGGCCTTGAAAGATGTTAGCGATATCAAGGATTTTGGGCTTAATGTAAGTGCAGTCATCATAACAAGATACGAAGGGGAGAATTCTGTTAAGCTTTTCAAGAAAAAGGTGGAGAACTTTGGTATGGATGTCTATATTCATGATGAGATCGAAGGCTACCCCAACGATATCGAGAAGGTATTGAAAGGATATTCGAATCAACCATATGTCAAGACCAGTAAAAAACTGGTGATCGTAACAGGCGTAGGTGGAAATTCAGGAAAGATGGCCTTTTGTCTGTCTCAGATCTTCCACGAAAGGAAGAAGGATAAGAAAACCGGATTTGCAAAGTTTGAGACCTTTCCAATATGGAATCTTGAGCTGAAACACCCTATAAATGTGGCATACGAAGCTGCAACAGCAGATCTTCTTGACGTTAATATGGTAGATCCATTCCACAAAGAAGCTTATGGAATTTCAGCAATAAACTACAACCGGGATGTTGAAAATTTCAATATCTTAAAGAGCCTTATGCAGAGTATCACAAAGGAGGAAGATCCGTTTGGATACAAATCCCCAACAGACATGGGTGCAAATATGGCTAAAGAGGGCATAGTTGACGATGATGTTTGCAGAGAAGCAGCCAAACAAGAGATAATCAGAAGATACTTCAGATATCATAGAGAAAAGATAGAAGGTATAGAAACCCAAGAAACAATCGATAGGATGCAAGAGATAATGAAAGAAGTTAATGTTAATCCTGGTGATAGGAAGGTTGTAGGAAGAGCAAGAAAAGCAGCAGAGGAAAAAGATAAAGGTTTCAACAACATATTCTGCGGGGCCGCAATAGAGTTGAAAGACGGTAGTATTATCACCGGAAAGAATTCCCCTCTACTTCATGCTGAATCAGCAGCAATACTTAATTCGATAAAGATCCTCTCCAAAATACCTGATAATATAGATCTTATCAGCACAGAGGTTATGGGGGAGATTACGAATATGAAGAAGGATCTTTTAAACAAAAAAACCTCTTGTTTGAATGTGGATGAGATGCTGATAGCAATAGCAGTAAGTTCAACCACAAATCCAAGCGCAAAGAGCGCTTTGGAGAAATTAAAAGAACTAGAAAACTGCGAGATGCACATTACCCATTTACCTACCCAAGGAGATGAAGCAGGATTAATAAGATTAAATATGAATATAACAACAGATGCAAAGCTTTCTTTGCTTCCTTATTTTCAGTAAATCCTTCTATGAATAGTTAATTATTTATACTAATCCCGATCTTCACAGTATAAGATGATAGGATTGTTTTGTGCAGCTCCAAGAACAGTAGGCAAGGAACCTCCAGGAGCCCCATATTATGCAAGAGGACCAGATGGAGAAACACAAATAATCCATCTTACAACCGATGAAATAGAGAGGTATCAAACAGAACGGAGTCCTGTACTAGTTCAGAGATCTCCTGGTTTAGCTTCAGATGGAAGACACCAACTAGCCCATGGCAGGTATTTTGCTCCAGTTACCTATGAAATACTAGGACCTAGATCTAGATAATCACTTTCTTTCATCAACAATAATCTTCCTAGGACAAGCCTCTACACACTTCCCACACATAACACACCTAGAATAAACAACATCAGCAAGATTATCCTTTACCAAGACAGCCTTTTCAGGCACAGGACAAGCCCTTTCACATGCCTTGCACCCTATACACCCTGCCTTGCATGCTTTAATAACATCCTTTGCAACATCCTTAGAACTGCATTGTACGTGGATCTTCTTCTCTTTAGGTACAAGTCTAAAAAGTCTCTTTGGACACTCCTTTATACACATCCCACAAGCTACACATTTCTCCTTGTCAATAACAGGTATACCTTTCTCTCCTATCTTCAATGCACCAAACTTACAAACATTAACACAATCCCCATAACCCATACAACCATAAGAACAGGACTTTGGCCCTCCTGATATAAGGTTAGCAGCCTTGCAGCTCTCTATCCCTTCATAATTATACTTATCTGCTGCATCCTTACCACCATTACACTTCAACTGAGCCACTAACTGAATCTTTTTTTCCGAAACATCCCTACCAAGCATCTTTGCGATTTTATCAGCAACAGCCTTCTGGCCAGGGATACATAAGGAAACAGGAACATCCTCATTCGTTACAACAGCTTCAGCATATGCAGCACATCCAGCATAACCGCAAGCACCGCAATTAGCCCCAGGCAATATCTTCATTACATCATCGATCTTTGGATCCTTCTTAACCTCAAACCTTTTTGAAAAATAAGCTAGAAAGATGCCAAATCCTAATCCCAAGCTCCCTAAAACAATGATTGATTGTATTATCATTGTATTCCTTCCATGTTTGTTTTTAGTTGTACCATCTTTTCATCCTATGACGGGGTGGGCCATCAATCTTAGTTGGACAATTGTGGGGAGGCCCACTATGATTAGCTTTAGCGAATCATCCCACTAAATGCCAAAAACGCCAAACTCATCAGAGCAGCAACAATGAAGGATATTGGCAATCCTTGAAATGCCTTTGGCACTTTGCTTAATTCCAGCCTTTCACGAATACCAGACATCAAAAGCAATGCAAGTAAAAATCCAACTCCAGCTGAAATGCCAAAAACCAAAGCCGCAACAAATGAATACTCCTCTTGAACATTTAGGAAAGCAACCCCCAATATTGCACAGTTGGTTGTGATCAAAGGCAGATATATCCCTAAGGTCTTATACAATACAGGATTTGCCTTCTTCAAAAACAACTCCACAAACTGTACTAATGTAGCGATTATCAATATAAAGACGATTATCTGAAGGTACTCGATACCTAGGGGCAGCAATACCCAGTTATACATAATCCAGGTAACAATAGAAGCCAGGGTCATGACAAAAGTTACTGCTAACCCCATACCAATGGCTGGCTTGGTTTTCTTGCTAACTCCAAAAAAAGGACAAAGACCTAAAAATCTAGTCAGTATGAAATTGTTTACAAAGATAGCTCCAATTATTATTGCAAAAAGATTCTCCATTATTCCTTGACCTCATATTTCTTGTTTCTTATATGCGCAAACAAACCAAGCAGCAACCCCATAACAAGCAAAGCACCAGCAGGCAGTATAAACATCATAGCAGGCTCTATCGGAACACTGATTAGGTTAACACCAAATAATCTCAAAGAGCCTGTCCCAAGAAATTCTCTTATGAAGCTTATCAACAGGAGCGAAAGGGTAAATCCTATCCCCATCCCTAATCCATCCATGATGGACCTAATAAGTTTATTCTTGGATGCAAAAGCCTCTGCCCTTCCCAGGATTATGCAGTTAACTACGATTAAAGGCACATAGATGCCCAGCGATTTGTTCAGCGCAGGAAGGTATGCCTGCATAAACAGGCTTGCTATAGTAACAAAAGATGCAATCACAACTATAAAGATAGGTATCCTTATCTTGTCAGGTACAATATTTCTTATAAGTGATATTATTATATTAGATGATAGCAATACAAATGTAGCTGCTAATCCCATACCTATAGCATTATCCAATGATGTTGATACAGCCAAAAACGGACATAGGCCCAAAACTAAGCAGAACACCGGATTTTCCTTGAAAATACCTTTCATCAATTCCAAGGATGTACTATCTTTTTTCATCTGGTTCCTCATTATTCACATATTCATTGATCTCAGCCTTTGGGGAAGCCTTTGTTATTGAGTCTGTCTCTTCTTCTTTTGCATATGTCTCTGGTGATGCACTCGTCACTGAATCACAAGCACATTCCTCCATCAATCTTCTTACCTCATTAGTCAAAGCCCTTGATGAGACAGTTGCACCGGTTATCCCGTCAATCTGTCCACCATCCTTCTTAAGCAAAATATCTTCCTTACCCTTGCCTATGAACTGTTTTAAGAATGATTCCTCTTCTATCTTAGCCCCTAGTCCAGGAGTTTCTTGCTGGCTGATAATATCAACCCCAGTTATCTTATTCTTGGTATCAATGCCAGCCAAAGCGCTTATCACAGAAGAGTAACCAGGAGCCTCTACCTTCAATACCCTTCCTACTAGCTCCCCTCCTTTCTGTGCATCATAATACTCCCCCTTATCCTCAAAAGAATCCGCACTTATCACTCTATTGAGAGATTCCTTGACTGCATTCTCTTTTTGCAGCTCAATCCTGTCAGTAGTATAGTGATTTGTTAATGCCAATGCCAGAGAAGCAACTAGAGTTACAACCATAAGTGTAAGTCCTAGCTTCAACATATCATCCATTCTTAGGCTCCTCCTTTGTATCAATATCCTTTTTTGGCTTTAAGTATCCAAATGGCTTAACCTGAGTATATCTCTCGATCAATGGAACAGCAGCATTCATCAATAATATAGAGAACATCACTCCCTCTGGATACCCAGAGAACAATCTCAATATTATTGTTAAAAAGCCGCATCCAAAGCCAAATATCAACTTACCCTTAGGAGTAATAGGTGAAGTTACATAATCAGTAGCCATAAACAAGGCACCTATCAACAACCCTCCAGCAAGCAGATGAAAGATTGGATCCTGCCTGAATATCAAAGAAAACACAAGCACCGTACCTATGTATGTTCCAGGAATCCTCCAATCAATGATCTTCTTATAAAACAAGAATCCAGCACCCAACAATAAGGCCAATGCAGAGGTCTCACCAATACACCCGCCTATATTCCCAAAGAATAGCTGTGAATAGCCAGCCTTCACACCCTCATACTTCAGCATAGCCAAAGGTGTTGCTCCTGTAATCCCATCAGGATTTATCCATCTTGTCATAAGTGCAGGCCATGATGCCACCAAAAAAGCCCTACCCACTAAAGCAGGATTAAATATATTATGACCGAGTCCACCAAATACCATCTTACCTATAGATACTGCAAACACTGCCCCCAATACTGGAATCCAGTAAGGGACCAATGGAGATAATATCAATGCTAATAATAAACCAGTCAATACAGCAGACCCATCTCTGATAGTGACCTTCTGTCCCATAAACCTCTGTATGATGCCTTCTGTAACAACTGCAGAGATTATGGATAGTAATATGATCCATAACGCACTAGTCCCAAAGAAATATACCCCTGCAATAGCAGCAGGCAGAAGACTTATTACTACACTCCACATTATCGTATCTATATTACGCTTGCTTCTGATATGAGGATTAGATGTTACTGTAGGTTTGGTCATTTTTTCATCAGCTCATTCTTAGAATATTTTATCCAGTGCACCAAAGGTATCTTGCTGGGACATACAAAACTGCAGCTCCCGCATTCATAGCAGTCCAATGCAAAATACTCCTTGCACTTCTCAAAATCGCCTTTTTGTGCAAATTGTGATATCTGTGTAGGCATAAGGTTCATAGGGCATTTATCGACGCATTTCCCGCACCTTATGCAATCCCTCTCTTCATCCTTTAATATATCTTCCTTCTGCACCAAAACACCGGAAGAACCCTTTATAATCGGAATATCATCAGTGTACTGGGCAATCCCCATCATAGGGCCGCCGGATATGATCTTCCCTACAGCTCCATCATAACCACCGCAGAACTCTATGAGCTCCTTAACAGGTGTTCCTATCTTGACCTTTAGGTTCTTGGGCTCCTTAACAGCTCCAGTAACTGTCACTACTCTCTCAACCAGTGGCTTTCCATCATAGACAGCATCATAAACAGCCTTTGCAGTCTGCACATTCTGTACAACAACTCCAACATCCATGGGAAGCCCTCCAGCAGGAACCTTCCTCTTTATGATTGAATATATAATGTTCTTCTCAGCACCCTGAGGATATATTGTCTCTAGCCTTACAACCTTCACATCCAGCTTCATATCCTGCAGCTTCTCTTCAAACAAGGCTATGGCATTCTCCTTGTTATCCTCAATACCGATATAGCTCTGTTTTGGCTCTAATATCTTCATTAGTATCTTTAGCCCTTTCAATATCCTCTCAGTCTGCTCTACCATAACTCGGTGATCACATGTCAGAAAAGGCTCACACTCAGCTCCATTTAATATTACAGTATCGATTTTCTTATCAGGTGGAGGGCTCAACTTGACATGCGTAGGAAAAGCCGCACCCCCCAATCCCACTATACCTGCTTCTTTTATTATGTTCTTAAGCTCATCCTTGCTTAGCGATTCAACATTATCCCTTTTTTTCACAGACTCATGCCATTTAGTCTCAATGTCAGCTTCTATGACAATCCCTTTACATTTACCCAATGTTGGGTGTGGAGAATTTGCTATCCCTAACACATTCCCTGAGACTGAAGAGTGGATTGGAGCAGAAACAAACGATTTAGCTTCAGCTATCTTCTGCCCAGCCTTGACAGTATCATCCTTTTCAACAATAGCCTCGCATGGTGCACCGATGTGCTGCTGCAATGGAATCACAACCCTCTTTGGAAATGGAGCTGCCTTTATCTTCTCTCTTCTTGTTACCTTGTTGTATTTTGGATGAATCCCACCAAAAAAAGATTTCATAGAAACTAGTTGCCTTTGGGGTATATATAAAGCTTTTTGTTATTTAGGGATATAATTTTTCTCTCCCTATAATTCATCTTTTCTTAGGATTATCTATTGGTTGATTTAGTAAAATTAATACTCAATTCCAGCACTAGTAAATAGTAATCATCATTTAGTAGTAAATTATAGATAGATTTAAATATATCCTTATTGTTCTGATATTTATGGATATCTATGAAATAATAGGCTTAGGAATAGTAGGTGGAGCAATCGGTGTAGTTTGGCAAAAAAAGGCACTTCGTAGGAATAGGAAGGAAACTAAGGCAGATGACAATTGCATTATCCTGACTAATTTCTCATACTCTAAGATAGGCCCACTATCTTACCCTAGTCTTGCAGAGATTGCCTGCATCGACAACTGTACACGTCTTGGAATAACTGTGCAAAGGATTGTTCGTGGTGCAGGATTCAAAGACATAAGTGATGCTGTAAATGACCGAGATTATTCATCTATAGCAGTAGTAGGAATGGACGGAGGGATGGGAAGAGGCAATTGGAATTCAAGAGATGGAGTTGTTACTGCCAGAAGATTGAAAGAGGAATTAAAAGGCAGAAAAAAAACTGGACATGGTATTCACTATCTGGCGGCGGATATTGAGCACATCCCTGAAAAATGCATGCAACAGATGCTCTTAGACCAAGAAGAATCAAGGAGACTAGGGTATGACAGCACCCCCTTATTACATCATGTGATCAATGATCCAAATAAGATCCTAGGATTTGAGGGAAGAGTGAGTAAACTTCATTTGTATTCTAAAGAAATCACTGTAATTGGTAAATCGCAGCAAACCGAACCATGTTAGTTTATCTTTTCTTAGGTTATCTATCTAACAAATCATTCCGATTAAGTTAATTATTGGATTTATCGTTTGTAAGCTCTATTACGAATCGATCAATGCGGCATCTCGTTCTTAACTGCCAATTCCTTGAAGTACCTTCCTGTTTGGATTATATCCTTTTTCTCCCCGCTTAAAAGGTGCGCCAATGCAGTAAGTGAATTATACCCTGGCTTATCCCCTCCCCTCTGTGTAATCTCTCTCTGTTTTTCATAACCTGTAGCAGCCAAAAATAGAATATATCCTAATTTAAACCTTAATATCTTTTTTGACAGCTCCACTAGTCTTCCATGATTATGAAGAGGAAGCTCTGATCTCACTTCCTCAGGGCTCAATGATCTTGTATGCTTATTCACAGCCTTAGCAGCATAGGATGCTTTGTCAGTATTCTTGAATCCCATTATGATCTCAGAAAGATTTTCTGTTTTAACAATTCCTCCTTTTGTTCTAAGTAACCAGTTTAGATATCTTCCAGCATCTCTATCGTTCATAACCTCTCCTGTAAAGAAAGCAGCAAGGCTCTTAAGTTTGGAATATCCAAGGATGCTCTCTGAGCCAGCATAAGTCAGATGTTTATCAGTTCCTGCCCATTTCTTAAGCATCTCATACTGCAAAACCTTGTCTTTCTTTACCTTTTTATGTAGCTCCTTAAGAAAAGGACCATAGTTTTCAGGTTTCTTTACAGGTTTCCTAAATATGGGAACTCTCTCTTTCAGAGTTTCAACCGGTACTTCCTTGACATATTCTATATCAAAACCACCTATATATCTTCTGCTTTCCTCTGTCAACTCAGGAATATCATTTTTTATGGCAAGCTCTAAAAAATAAGCTCTGATCTCACCCGAAGTCATAACCCTTCCAGACAGTAGATATGCCAAATCAACATAATCAGCACAGCCTGGTTTTGCATCTGTTCCTTTACTGGTTATCTCTTCCTGTGCCTTATAATCCGTTACAGCCATGAACACCATGAATTCAAGACCGAACTTCCTTATGATCTCTCCTGCTCTTCTGCTCCTTTCTGATTTTTTTGGAGGGATCTCTTTTCTAAGATCCCAGCAATAATTACTCTCAAGATACTCTAATATCTCTGGAGATTGCTGCGCATCTAGAATTATCTCTGTAAGACCCATTGTTCTTGGGAATGCTTATAATAATATAAAGGTTGCTTGTAAAATCCTTAGAATAACACTAGCATCTTATTGAATTTGGGAAACCTGTATCATCTTTGGCCTATGATAAGATCCTACCTCTCCTGCAATATCATCAATAAGCCCCTCTAATTCAAAACTATCGATATTCCCTTCAACAACACAGGTTCGAACGTTATTTTCATTTCCAACTTCTGAAACTGCCAACTCCTCTATTTCCAATTCTGATTGGATATACTTAAAGGCACTTGCCCTATACCCCCCTGCAACACTCTCATGAAAAGTGAACCTAACCCTATACCTTTGCATAGGGCCATCTGGATATTCCCCAACCATATCCAGAGAAGAATCAGATTCTATTTTTAAGCCTTTGCTCTTATCAGAGTATCCGGTGCGTAAACAGAAGTTGGATCTCTTAAGGTCCTAAAGTACATGCTGGAAAGATCACTTGAAGGATCCATAGGAGTCTTTAGTTTGATGAAAAAGAGTTTAAATAGCTCCCTGTAACTCTTTATTCTTGGAATCTGACCTTTTATATCAATATTAGTTTTCTCCCAGTCATACCCTCCTTTGTAAGAAGTAGCGTACTCTAGCCTTCTTTTTACCTCTCTGGCTGGCACATTCTGCTTTATCATCTCCAATCCTACCTTATATTTCTCAATACCTTTCCTGAACAGCAGGTCATCATCGTATCTAAACCTAGACAAGAACTCCAGATCCTCTTCTGTAAGCTGGAATTCATTTTGTCTGCATTTACCATAGTAAAGGCTGTAGAGAGATTGTATCATACGAGCCATAAATTCATCTGGCTTGGTCATATTTTCAGCCCTTCTGGTATTTGTTTTCATGACATACTCAGCATCCCTATACCTTCCATGTATCATTTCTAATTCTCCAGACAGATTGCTCACACGCCACATGCTTGGAGGATCTTTTGTTGAAAGTCTTACACCCCTTTTGGAATCATTTTGTAGTTTTATCCTTTTTGAAGCATTATTGTATATCTCATCCATCTGGTGGTATATGCTGATTTGGATATTGGATATATCACTGGCTTTGGCCATAACCTCCTCAAAGTTACTGAATCTCGAACTATAATTCTCTAACTCTTTAGCTGATAATGAATCTATATCTTCAGGTATATCATCTAACCTATATCCTGCTGTTAGTTTTGATATATCATCGTAAGTATAGATTAGATCTGTACATAATCCAAGAACTTTCTTAACATCCTTATATGAAAGGAATCTTTTAAAATGTGTATCTTCCTCAAGGCAGGACCTTACAGCCTCACAGTACTTTGAAACAGCACCCTCCATCTCATCAAGGATAGGAATCATTCTTTTGGCTCCTTTTATTCGTGCACGATCTGCAATTTTTGAAGAAACCTCTACAAGATAAGAACGGTCCTTATCCTGCACCCTTTTTTCTACATAGGATCCAATCTGTTCACGGGTAGGTCCTTCATAGCTTTTTGATTCAAAAAAATGGTTGTTAGGATCAAACATCGCATGCCATATTTCATGGTCAAGGCTTTCAATAGCTTCCTTGAAGTCATATCTTGTATCAATTGGCAGGACCATGGTCTGTGTATTGAAAACATACCTTGCATATGAAGGATTAACCCCCATTTGGATTTTGTCTTGTTCAAGGTAATTTGAAAATACAATAGATACTGGTTTTCCCTCTTTTCTTGTGTAATCCTGTCTTACAAAATCCAGGATCCAGCGATCATGCTTCCCAAGCTCCTTTTCCAGGATCTGAACTAACTTTGGTGGTTCGTCAGTTATATTTTTGATCTCCTTAGCTATAGGCACTGAAGTAACTGCTGAACCAAGTCCAGTTGCACTCTCTAAGAAAATACCAGCAGCCGCTCCTGCTGCATTTTTCAGAAAACCCCTTCTGTTTAGCATATCAGTTAAGAATTGGTATTTCTCATATAAACCTTTCTATCTTTACTTCTCTAGAGTAGATAATCATTTACGAAGAGTCGATTTCTCTGTTTTTTACCTTTTCTCGTACTATTAATTGATAGATCTCCATCCTATGGGAATTAAAATCATTACCATGGATCAGCCCAAATCTGGCTCTGTCACTGGAGACATCCACAAGATATATAATGGCACATGGCGCATCTGCACCTTTAAGAAAAAAATTCACCTGCTCGTCTATTCCCAAAACAGCATCATTCTCAAATACCTTTTCAGGCTTCACATGTTCTGGAGTTTTGGCCACATATTCCAGTGGATTATATGTAAGCCCGATCCTTACCTTTTGCTCACGTTCAATAATCTCCTGGAGCTCAAATCCGATATTGTGGGTTTCATAATTCTTATCCCCAGGCAGACAGTTATAATACCTTGTAGGCACCAATACCCCTTCCTCATTCAGAAATCTGCATATAAGGTTAAACATCCTGGATCCATCCCATTCACCCCTTATACCTCATAAGAACGAAACAATGATTTTAAACCTTTCGGAATGGTGTATGGGTTGTGGCATGTTGGTTTTGATTTTATACATACCACCCAAATATATCATCCTAAATAATTCAACTATATAACCCCAAAAAACAATACCTGCTTTATTTGTTAGAACTCAATACTTAGATATTTACTTCTAAACCAAAGAACCCATACCAAGACCTAAAGGCTGCAATTATAAAGAAAATCCGTAAAATTTATATATCTCTCCCCTATACTATACTACGACAGTAATGCGCTCAGGCGTTTCACTCTGTGAGACAAGTGAGATTATGGCTCTTAGAGCCCTGGTTACTGTCATTTTCTTATTATCTTCTTTAATTCATATATCTAACTTAACAATGTTATAATCTTTAAACTCTCCCTTCCTGATATCCTTGCCAGCTAAATCAATAAAAGAAGGTTTTGAGAATTTTGTCTGCAGTATATCCTCAGGCTTTAACTTGGCTATCTTTGAGATATGATCATATATCATGTTTTTAATTTCGTGAAAATGGCTGTCAAAATCATTACACATCTGTATAGATAATTCATTATTCTTTACTGCCTTCTTAATCAATTCAATAACTACAGCAGTATGAAACCGTAGTCTAAATCTCAATTTACTCCTCCTATTGCTTTTGGAATCTATCCTCAATTCACCACAATTAAAAGAATGGAGAAGGGAATCCTTTACCTTTTGAGGTATATTTACCCCATAAACTTCTTTTTGTTTTTGACAAGCACGATAGAATAGTCCTTATCAAGAATGTCGCTTCCTGACTTGTCAATCTGTATTAATACTATGTCCATCAAAATTTAGGAAGATAATATAATTTATAAGCATTTCTAAGAAACTCAAAAAATATCAAACCAGGCCCCAAATATTCCAACCACAAAGAATCAACCTATATGTTCTACTATATGGACCTGGCCTGATTGATCAAGTCCGGTAATTATTAATCTCTCCATAAATTCAGTTTGTTGACCATTCAACTCATGTAGTGTGTTGCCTTCCCTTCTCACAACACTTAACCTGCCATCCAGATCTAAAGAATCATCAGCACTTAATATCAATCTACCTTCATCTAGCCTTGTAACAGTTTCAACAAAATCAGCAGACCACCTTTCTACGTTTTTGCTTAGAAGGTAGATAGATGCATCATAATCTGGAACTATCTGTTGGATGCTGCCTATGTATAATCCCTCCCTCCATGTTAGGGTAATAGCACTTCCAGGAGGGATTTGCCTTTGAATCTGTTGTCTTTCCCATGAAAGATATCTCATTGCTTTTTCAGTGTAATCCATTTTCTAGGAGAATGCTTTTCCACTTAAAAACCTTATTGTCTAGCACCTTTTTTCCAGAAATAAGTTTTATTGACTCTACCATGACCTATAATAATCGGTCCTAATCGAAGATACCATGGTTCAAAAAGAGCGGTGTAAATTGTCAAAAGTTCCTTGGATTTCGTATTATATTGCAATACTGTTTTTAATGAAGAATGGTCATCAAAATTCCAGACATCACTTGACCTGAAATATTCGAACTCTAAGAGGGATTCTCTCTCGTCTAAGCGCCTTTTTTGCACCAAATAATGACCTACCCTTCTCTCATCAGCCCCCCATTGATGGTGACTTTCCTCAATTATCTTGCCACCTTGGGATAAACAATAAGGGCCATCTGATCCTAGTACCTTTTTTCTATGGGATTGGATTTGATGATCTGAACTATAGTCAATAGAATCATCTATAGTATCTATTATTATCTGAGCTTTTTGGACATGGACCTCTGCCTGAAATTCATCAGGTCTGACCTGGGTAACATTGCATAAATCGTTTATCAGTGCCCATACTCGCATCTCTGCATTATGACTAAACTTACCAGTCATAAAGAGGGGGAATGATTATGTACTTATAAATATTCATGCAAATCTATGTAACAGGTTAAGACATGAACGAGAACGCCTTAACTTGTTAAGGTGTATGGTGGGAAAAGAGATGTTATAGTGGGTTTTGGCTCTATCCAAACAAAGAAATCAGAAGGGGGTGGGGAGCATTGGTAATTACATAAAGAGCAAATGGAGCGTATTCCCCCTATTGAAAAACTATAGTTATTGGTTTAAATAGAGTTGGTTGTTTTCAATGGTTTGAAATCTGTACTTATTTCATTATAGTATTGTTCAGCAAAATGGGCAACACCACAGAAGGTGTTTATAACCTTTAGAAAAGAAGGCAGTGCAGTTTCCTTTGGCTTATCTTTGTCATAACTATGGGGAACCCCAAATAGCTTTGGGGCAAGGGTTTTTTGAGTTACGAGAGAAAGATCAAACAAGAGGAAGGTTTATAATGGGATGCTCGTTTTTTTAGACAATGAACCAATCAGATGAAAATCTAAATCGTTTAATTGATTTAGTCAATGAATCTCGTGATCTATGGTACTTGAATGAAGTTCAAGAACTTTCAGAACAATTGTATGCAGGACTTTCAGGTGGTGCTCTTAGGCAGGAATTTTTGAGACAAAGTATTGATAAAGATACTGAGACAAAAAGGAAGGCTACTTTGGCATATGAATATGTTTTGATAAGGCAGATGTTTGAAGATCAAGAAGAAGTGAAACAGGGCATTGAATTGCTAATGCAAACAGAACCTTCATTATCTAACCTAGAAGCAGATGTAGCTCTTGTGGGGATGGATTATATAGGTCAATGCATAGAACAACAAAAGTTACTTGTTCCAAAAGAGATGGATAAAATAGTGTTAGACAGGTATGCCCAGAGTTATGATAACCTAATTTTTTATGATAAGCCCTTTGTTACGCTTGTGCATCAGGTTAATGGTGGATGTAAAATACATACTATCAAAGATGAAACAGGGGCTGCCATAGGCAAAATAGATTTGGTAGGTAAGACAGATTATTGCGCAGAAGGAACGTTTAGTATAATGACTCATTCAGTTACGTTCAGTGGATCCATAGAACAGGCTTGTGAGTATGTAAGGGAAAAACAAACTGATCCAAATATAATCAGTACTTCAAGTGAAGTCCTTTGCAACTATGTAGTACAGCGTTACATCCACATGAGGATATGGAATACATTCAAGGACTTTTTTCGTGATGGTAATGATGGTATCTCAATATTTAAACAAGCTGATGTTGATTTTTTACAAGATTAATATTGTTCTGAATTTATCGGTAGGTGGCTGAGAACAGGAATTTTGACATATCTCAAAAAACCAGGTATCATGAAGGTACATTGGCTGTTACCAAAAAAACAAATCCTTAAAAATGGACTGCAATTTTCATCATTATGCCGAATGCCTATACTTTAGAAAGGAAAGTGCAGTTTAATAGTCTACCATTTTTGGGAAAAAGATCAGTGACCATGACTTTAGGTCCTGGACAAAATGGAATTGAATTTGTCTGCCCCCAAGGTATAATTCCTTGCGATAGTGAACATCTCAACACTTACCTAAGGGTATGGGGCCATATGCTTGTTATCACTAATAAACCAGTAGAAAAGGTGGAATTTAAGGATATAGCAGTTTTAGTTCCAGAACATATAGTCTCGGCATGTCATTATGCTGGGATTACAGATGCTCAGATTGAATTATTGGATCCTGTTTTCAAGGAAGGGCACATACCAAAAGGTTTGGAAAAATTGATATTTAGAGGAAATCCTAACAGAATCAAGAATATGGCAGCTTACTTGATGAAAGGGAGGTCCAAGGAGAATGTTAATAAATATACTGCAGGATTATCTGAAGCAGAAACCCTACCATGGGGCATTAGAAATGTTCTCTTTAGAGGAATACCGCCAAATTGGAATGTTGCATCAACTCCTGCCATGGATGGCTCAATCAGGGAGTTTTACACTGGATTGATGGCTAATAGAACACCAATAAATAGTAAGAGGATTCCTGAGTTTGAGGTTATTAAGGAAATTAGAAGACCAGGTAAATATGGTATCATGGCTGTCCTTCCACCCATAAGTCCGGGAAAACTTACAGTATCTGTTTTAGGGATGCCAAATGATCTCTATGATTGTCACCCACAAGAATTTGAGGTATTGGATGTATATAATGAAATTGAAAACCATATAAATGCCAGAACATTGAATAGACCCCCAAGAATTATGTATTTTGGAAACTATAGAGATTTTTTCCAATCCAACCTCAAATGTAATAGTCTAACTATTACAAAGGGTATGCCCGTGGAAGAGAAATGGGCTAAGATGCGCCCACCATATCATAAAACCGGTAATGAACAGTTCGCGCATATACTATCTGACCTTGGGGGAGAGATTCAGGGAGTTTTTGGTGGTAGGTTATACGCCCACATAATTTTATATGACGGAGGAGGAGGACATTCCAACAGGGTTTTTTGGTTTAAATACATGCCAGGACATGGTTATGTCAGAAGAGTAGCATGATTCACATATTAAAACCTGAATTGTACATTTAGAATCTAATTATCGCTTTGAGGTAAACAAGCACGAAGAGCATGATTTTAAGAAACATAATACAATCATGAGGTTGGATATATTTAGTCCAAAGGTATATTGCTACAAGTTTTTTACCAAACCGACTAGGGATAATAAGTAGTTGCATTCTTTATACGGGGGGGGTTGTAAGTAGGGAGAATTTTAGGAATAGGATAAATCCTTCTGGTGGATGACTATCTTTTTTTAGGGGGTCTCCCCCTATTTTCCGACCAATTGATACAAACGTGTGATCGGTAACCCACCTTTCCTATGTAACCTATAACCTCTGGATCCTCAAATATTTTAGATAATGCTTCATCATAACCTAGGAATTCACTTGAGATTTGTTTTCTGTTATAGAACCTTCTCATTAATCCTCCCAACTCAGGATTGAGGTACCCTGATTCGCCTTTGGATTTAACATTAGTTTGGCTTAGTAGATGTAGTGTTTCTGTCTTGTTCTCCGGTTTTATGGTATTGCTTTGGCCTTTTTTGTCAAAAATGGGTTTTCTTCCCATGACATATTCCTTTAATAGATCCATGTCTTTCTTTTCACGATGATTGTGCCATCTGTCTATATGCGATTCGTAAGTTGCTCCACCAAATCTTTCATTAATCCTATCATATTCTAGTACTCTTATTATCGCTCCAACATAGTTTAACCTTTCTTCCTCTTTATTGTGCCTTAGATTCAAGGCTTTCAATGTTTCCATAAGTTCAGGATTATCATACCTTCTTTCTTTTGTGTTGTAAGTTGATATATTGGAGGGACTCAACAATACCAGGTCTTCTGGATTCTCTATTCTTTTTTTGCTCAAGTCACTGTTGTCAACGATATCCCTGTCTCCCCTGATATAGCTGAATAAGAAAGTAAGGTCCAGGGTTTCTTCTTTGTTTGATTCTAATCTTATCTGCTCCTCTATAAAACGTTTATACTCTGCTCTCTCTATATTTAGAATCCCCCATCTATCTTCATATTCTTGGACTATTGATTCTATGGTCATATCGAACACCTAATACGTCTAGAACACCTTCTATAAGGAGAATACTTTTTTAGTTATAAAGGTATGCGTTTATTAAACACACAATTTGGGACAGGGGGTGCCGCTATGCTTAAACATCGTGTTTAAGGGATGAGGTTTTTGAGGAGTGAGTAAAGGAGGAGTTGTTTCGTAGAAATGGGGGTAGGTAGGGTTTGTGTGGCTACCAAAGTAACTCAACTACTGAAACCTTTTTTTATTTACCGACAAATATCTTCTTAAGAAATAGTTGACAAATCCTTCTTCCCCTTTCTGTAACGCTTTGTAATAAGATCTCCTTTTTTTGTATTCGATAATCAACATAGGATATCCATTATGCCAGAGGATATGATTCATTAATAATCTTCCTATCCTACCATTCCCATCACCAAAAGGATGGATACTCTCAAACCTGTAATGTGCTCTGGCAGAAAGCTCTACTACATTTAACTTGTCTTGATTTATGAATTTTATAAGCTGACCCATAAGTTTTTTTACATCCTGCCAATCTGGAGCAACATAATTCCCGACTCTGACAAGATAATCTCTGTACTTTCCACCTATATCTGGTTTTGTCTCTCCAAAAACATCTTTATGCCATTCAAGCAGGAGGTTGTGAGATATTTCTTCTTTGTTATCTAACATTTTTAGGAAAACCTTAGAGTGTGCTTCTGTTTCCTTAATATCCCTTAGTGGCTTATTTGGAGCGATCTTGTCATGGATAATTTCTCTTGCTTCTTCAAGTGTTATAGTTGAACCCTCTATAGCGTTTGTATTATACGTAAAGGCAATAGCAATCTGTTCTTTCACTTTTTCCTTTATAGTTTTTGGATAGGTACTCCATTCTTTTTCAAAGCTTTTTTTTATTTTTTCAATCATTTCGTATAAGACATCTTTTGATTTACTTTCTAGTTCCTTCTTTATTATGTCAAGATTCTTAGGAATTTTCTTTCCAAGATATTTCTCTCTAGTTATAACTTTTTTGTGCTCTCTAAATGAGTGCTGTAAATAGTAATATTCCTTTGTTCCTTTCTTTCTTTTGATTATTCTCATAATGGTTGTTACCATTACAAACTATTTAAATTTTTTGTTTTTGGTATTTTCGTAATGGTAATTATTTGGAGATTTTCTTGTTTATTAGATACACGATTTGGGATAGGGAGTTAGGGAATTTGAGGGGTAGAAGGCTTATAAAGAGGAAATGCGTATAGGGAGAACAGCGTGTTTGAGGGATGAGGTTTTTGAGGAATGAGAAATTTTCGTAATGACACCAACGAGGGATCGACTGAAGGTGGAGCTGTTCTAACTTGTTAGAATAGTGGTTGGTGGGTTTGTGTGGCTACAACTGAATGAAAGAAAGAGGAGGTGGAATGGAGAAAGGTTTAAAAGTCGATTTTCATTCTCCTACCTATCATGGCAAACATACTGGTAGTTAATGATAATCAGAGAGTTTTAAGACGTATGAGTTCAGTTTTAAGAGGATTAGGCCATACTGTTAATACAGCTGTTGATCTAGCTGGTGGACGCAGGGCAGCTGAGAGTATCTCCATAGATATGTTGTTTTCTGATAAGAACCTTGGAGGATATTGGAGAGGGGTAATCCCTTTGCTAACCTATATGCAGGAAGAAAGACCTTGGGTTCCGGTTGTAATCACATCTGCCGAAGACGGACGTCAAGCAAGAAAGGAATTATACTGCCATGACTTTATCGAAACAAGTAGGCCTTATATTGATTATCTGAGAAGAGTTGTTGGTAGGTTTCTGCCTGATTATGAGAATTGAATAATGGGGTGAGAGAGAATATATGAATCTAGTTTAGTTACATATTAATTAATACGATCAACAATCCTCCAAAAACAAGTATTGAAATTAATATGATACTCAATAGCAAATCCCTATACGTAAAAAATACACCAGGTTTTTTTGAAAATTTATTTTTATAGAGAATAAAAAACAATAATAATAAGAAAAATAAAATTGAAAAACCAATACTAAATAGTATAGAAATTAATGGATTAGTAGGTATAATCATGGAAACAAAATTTGAAAATAATAAGCTACATCCTACTGTGATTCCGGTTATCAATCCTACCAAAATTTCTTTATCTGTTATTCCAATCACTCTGTTATATAACAATGGATATGTACATTTAAATCTTTGGTAAGAAGATGTTACAATTTATGAGAAAGATTTAAATAACATTTTCCATTAGCAAAAAGTATATGGAACCTTTAGAACTCGTACTTGAAAAGATTGAAGATCTTAGAAAAGATTTATCAGCTAATATTGAGGATGCTGGTGCAGTAAGGCCCGATACCGTAAGAAGAGGAGCTGCCAAATCCCAATTACAGCAGATTTATGCTTCTTGTGAATGGTATAGCGGAAGATATAAGGCTGGAGAAGCCATAGGTCATGATGATGAGGTATTGGAAATTCATCTTAATGGATGGATTAAAACACTGGCCGAGAACATGAGGCCAGGACCATTGGATCAGGATGCTGAATCAATGGAAAGGAAAAGTATGGCTGTTGAAGACTTAGAGTATATGTGGATGAACTTACCAAATAAAGAGTATCGGAAGAAAGCATGTATTGCGCGAGGTTATGGTCCAAGTGTATTTTGGGTATCCCAACATCCATTTGCCGCACTAGGTGGCGCACTTGCTACTGTCGCAGGACTTGGGGCAGCAGCCTATAAGCTAGTGGACGTAATTAAGAATTAGTTAATTCTAGAATACTACTTAATGAAAATTCAAAGTTCCACTTAAAAAACCTATCCCCCCTTCTAGAAAGCACTCCGTGCAAGAAAAAAAGATCTTTATAATTCAAATATCTTCATATACTTCTTTCCGATGTCCTACCTTAATAACCTCAATTAACCTTTTATCTTCAAACACATCAATCAATACTCTATAATCCCCTGCTCGCAAACTCCATATGTTCTTCGATTCAAGCTTCTTCATAAAACTTTGGGGAGTGTCCTTGATAAAAACAACCTTTTTTAGAATTCTCGTAGCGATCTCTTTTGGTAATTTCTTAAGTTGTTTAAGAGCTTTCGGTTTTATCTTAACTTCATAGCTCAATGTCAACACCCAACTCCCTAATAGCTTGGCTTAGAGGCATTCCTTTCTCCTTTCTTGCTTCATCAATATCTCTTTTGGCCTGTTCAGTGAGTTTTGGTTCTACCATCTCCTTAAACTTCATCAATTTATTAATAACTTCATTATAGCTTTCCCTATTATATTCCTTAAAGTTCCTCAATTTATTCAGGGTATCAGGTTCAACTTGTATAGTTGTTGGCATATGTATCACCTATATAGTTAGTATATAGGTTGTTATATTCTCCTTATATATAAATATTTCGGAGAAAGATTTATGCTTAGAAAATGCCGAGCATTTTCTTTTGTATAAATGTTTGGTTAAACCTATCCCTCTTCCCCAGTTCCTCCTCCTTCGTATTACATACAAGAAAGAAGCAAGCTCTTTAAAATAAAAAAATGCAGGGTGGGTGGAGGGCTATCAGTAAAAAGATAAAGAGCCAGGAGCGTTTCCCTCCCTTATTATTTATTACTGATTTAACTATAATTGATTCTCCTCCTTATGAAAAATATTGATTAAATTGAATCTCTATCTTGAGAGAAAGATGAACCTTACATTACTCCCCATTGCCTCAAGTGCACCATTGATCACTACTTGACATGGCATGTATCCCTTGTTAAAACCTTTTGTAGCTAAATCCAAAGCTTCAGAAGGACACCCACAACGAAGAACATGTGCTCCTAATTCATAATAAGCTGGTCCAAAGCCAGGTTCCAACTTAATAGCTTCTGTCAATAATGAATGTATCCTCTCATGAGCTTGCTCATCAGATATATGCCCCAGCGAAGCAATCTCAAAGTATCTTTTAGCAGCCCAATAATTCTCTTCAACATTGCCTTTTACAGAAGCAAGCTCAGAAAGTTCCTTTTTAATAAGGGGTCTCCTTCCTTCTATTCTTTTAGCATCTTCATCAATATAGTGCTCTCCTATAACATCATCAATACCACACTCTTCATGCGGAAAGAGTTTAGGGGTTGGAAAAGCCATTCCGTAGAATCTTGCAGAATTCCTCATAAGTGTGGTGTAAAGAACTTTTTTGTCGCCACCGTTAGGAAACTTTATTTTTTGCCACGCCTCAACACATTTATAATCCATTCCCCCAGATGCTTTTATGATATCAGCTAACTTATCAGTATCATACTTCATATCAGGCTCTGCTATGAAGACCCATGAGCCATTTGCCCTTTCTATTAATTGGTTTTTTGCATTTGCAAAATCAGTGAAATGAAAATATCCAGGTTCACAATAGCTTTTAGCTATCTCAGCAGTATTGTCAGTTGTTTTTTTGTCTACCAACACAATTCGTTCAGTATCACGTTCTGACTTCCTTTCTATTTCCTTAAGCTGTTCAAAAAATACACTCAGGTCGCCTGCCCTTGTTGTTTCTGCATTGTAAAGTGAACAAGCTATTGTTAGATGTGTCATTTTCAACAGAGAAGAATGAATTTTTGTTTAAAAACCTATCCCAAAAGTACTAGAACTAAAACCAAAACATTTATAAACTACAGCTAATATCCATTAACTATGGTTAACAAATATAAACTAAAGTTATCAGTACTGCAACAAGAAATAGTGAAATTCTTGATAATGAAGGCAGAAAAGGCATTCACAGCACATGCTATAGCGAGATCATTAGAGGTATCTCAGCCAGGGATATCAAAAGCTCTACCCTTGCTCCAAAAGGAAAGGCTGATAACCATAGAAAAAGACAGAGAGTCTAAAAGATTATCCATAAGGCTAAACCGGGATAATCCATATGTAATTCATACAAAAAGAGCAGAGAATCTTAAATATATATACCCTCTAAAAGAATACCTGGAAGAATCCCTGCCAGGTGCTACAATAATCCTATTTGGCAGCTACGCAAGGGGGGAGGACACTACATCATCGGATATAGATATAGCAATAATAGGAAGGAAAGAAAAAGAGCTTGATCTAGGCAGGTACGAATATATGCTAGAAAGAAAGATAATACTAAACTTCTACAGCGCATTAAAACACATACATAAAGAATTAAGGGAAAATATCTGCAATGGAATACTCCTATCAGGAGGCATTGAATTATGAAAGATTTTGAAGAGTTCATAAGGGAAGGCATAGTCAAGAAACAATCCCCTGACCTCTCCAGGGCAAACTTTCTAGAAAAGGAGTCACATAAATCATATTCTTTCCTAAAGAAGATGATAAGAGACCTGAAAATAAACGACGAGAATGCAAACAGTATAATAAAGCTAAGCTACGACATAATAATGGAGCTGATTAGATCAAAAATGCTTGAAAAAGGTCTGAATGCGTCTGGAAAAGGCGCTCATGAAGGGGAAGTTGCATACCTAAGGAATCTTGGATTCAAAGAAAACGAGATTGAATTTGCAAATAAGTTACGATATTTCAGAAATGGGATAATGTACTATGGAAAACAGCTTGACAAGGATTATGCCAAGGAGGTCTGTTCTTTCATGGACAAGATCTACATAAAACTGAAGTCAAAAGATTAAACTGCCATATAATCTCTATTAAAAACCTTCCCGTCAAATCCCAACTACATACTAGAACCCATAAAAAAACTCAATATCTTCTTCGCAATATACAATGGAACTTTGATACTATCAAGTTTAGAACGTCCATCAGCGTGATAATCAGTACCTCCACCAAAAAGAAGACCGTGTTCCTGCGCAATCTTCCGATAATGTGAATTTGCTTCATCCCTAAAACTGGGGTCATAGGCATATGCACCTATCATGTGAAGGCCTCTCTCGATCAAAGGAAACAAAACTTCATTATCATACTCTTCATAGGTATCATACTTCTTACCTTTGCCATGATACACTGCAGGATGTTCACAGCTGATGACTGCACCTGCTTTCTTAAGAAGATCAAATCCTTTAAAAACACCCATATAATCATCAACAGGCACCTCATTAGGCCCTAAAGCTTCATCCATCCTAGATAACATACCCTGTAATGAGGATGCTTTTTCTTTCGGATCTGATTTAATCCCCTTATCTGACCACACACCATAATTCCTATAGCTTTCTTCAAGCTTTTCTTTCTTCTCTCCGTCAGGTTTTGGGATATAGAGATTGATCCTTTCCTCCAATACCTTGCCTATCGTATCTATATCTAAAGAACCTCCAAGCTTATCATAGACCTTATCCGTTAACAATTCAGCCCAATGCCGTGCCATTATAGGATATTTAAAGGTATCTCGTGATCGACAATATCTCCCTCTTTACCGCACTCCTCCCATAGCTTTGCATTATCCTCAACGCCCCTATCCCTAAAATACTTGACAACATAGTCATAATCATAAAAGTCAGCGATACCATCCAGATTATGCTTAAAGGCTATCTTAACCCTTGCATCCAGCTTGTCCTCAGCGCTCCTTGCACACCTTTTCCTGCAGTAAGCATCAAGTTCAGGATTATCATCAAGTAATTTCTGAAGCTCTTCCCTATAATTATCCTTATTGATCCAGGGAAAATAACCTGTAAGATGCACCAGATCACCACCCAAGCTTAGTTCAATACCTGGAATAAATTCTCTTCCAGACTCAAAGTAACCATGTTTTTCCAAAGCCCTAAACATAGGCTCTATCCCGGATAGTGTATCATGGTCAGTCAATGCAAATATGGAAAGATCATCTCTATTGAACTGATACTCAAATGCAAGCTGTTTCTGTATCTCACCAAAATGTTTGCCAGTGGCCCACAAATTTCTGTCATGAATACCCATCACATGCCTGACTATCTCATCGGGGGTCTTAGCTCCATCAGAAAACAATGTATGTATATGCAGGTTTGCAAACTTTTCTCCCATAGGCAATCTTATCTAAGAGAATCAATACACAC
Source organism: Candidatus Nanoarchaeia archaeon (assembly GCA_028279655.1). Lineage (GTDB taxonomy): Archaea > Nanobdellota > Nanobdellia > Woesearchaeales > JACPBV01 > JAHWHQ01. The sequence continues at coordinate 148,813 of JANQNH010000005.1, forward strand.
TTAAAAACTTAATCCTCTATTTGTATAGTCAGCTTAAGTGACAATACTATCTGGTGCAGTTAACAGTTTATCTATCCGCCTTGTGTGAGTACTCGGACACTTCAGAGATTATAGTAACCGCACGAAACGTAGTATTATCGCGAGTAACCTAATTGGCTATATCTAATTTCTTAAGACATCCGGGAATCTTCTTAAGTAATCCTCCATAGCTTCTCTAATCTGCAGCAGGTACTGGGCTTTGAAATCCGGATTGCCAGCTTCAAGCAGCTTCTTTTCATACTTAGGAGCAAGATGAGAACTCATTTTAATAAAACTAGCTGCCCCTTCATCTTCAATAGTTGTAATCCCAGTTTTCTTGATATAATCCGTAAGAACCCTCAATATTCCAGGCCCGTAAGAAGTGCCATTCACCCTAAAGAAAGGGCTTATTGAATTAAGGCTTATAGTTATACTTGCAGCAAATGGCTCTTCTAGTATCCCTATGACCATCCTGTCATTCTTAGTTCTAAAAGGCCTGGAAAAATCAATATCAAATCTCCCATTTTCCTCATATATTCTTATAGTCTCCTCTAACCCACATTCAGCCTTACCGGTAAAAGCAGCAAAGTGCAGAAACTCACCATTGGTTGCATATATTCTTTCAGACATTACTGTCAGAAATGCAAATCCACTTAAAAATCTAACGCCAGATAGAATTTTTTTCCATTATGAAATATTTATAACTAGTGACTTAAAAAATTATCATTTATTGAATTGAAGCACAAAACTGTTTTGCTCCTAATGGCATTACCTCTATCTTTCTCTTCTTAACATTATGGGTAAATTCCTTAGGTATCCTAAAAGTGAAATTATCTCCATCAAAACTTAAAGAGCGCTCCATCTTAAATTCATTCATCATAATCTTGCTTATTATTAAAGCCCTGTCTAGTTTCCTGGCTTCCTCTAATCCAAGATACCTCTTCTTGCATTTGGGACACTCAAAACCAGATAACTCGATATTGATACCTCCTGCCAGGTTAGTCTCTATCTCTGCTTTTTTCATCTTTATCTTGCATTTAGAGCAGGTTAAGGTCTTTGGTTTGAATGCTTCTTTATCTATCTTAAAGTTTGCATCTTCCAATTCATCCAGGTTTAATACTTTCATTTTTTTCACCTATTTCATCTTTTTATAAGACTTGATTTGGCCTCTGTCTGATGGGTAAGCGGTTGTTATTTCAGCTTCATTTCCATAATATCTGAAAAAGACTGTCAGATATCTGTTTTTGCTATATCCTATTGCTATGTATTGGTCACCACCAGCTTTCTTAAACTTTGGCTTATCATCCTTCAGCATATCAAAAATCTCTCCCGATAAGACATTATGCTTATCAAATATCTTAATGGCGATTTTTGGTTCAATCTTTATTGCCTTTATAATCATTTTATACCTTACGGAATTAGTAAGGTTATCTTCTATATAAATTTTTCCATTTTCCATCTAAAAACCTTATCTAGAAAACAACCCTTAAGCAACACTCAAAAAGCTATCTTGGCATATCATAAGAATCATAAACAAACCTTGTAACTAGTTTTACGCCCTGCTTTTGTGATCCAGATAGGGTTGTTCCTCTTTGTGCCTGTTCCATCAGTCTTTGAACTGTCTCTTTTGGACCTTCAAAACGCACATCTATATGCTTAACACCTAACTCATTATCAATCGTAGCCTCCACATCACTCCATTCTTAACCTGCATCTATATTCCCATGTACTGTTAAACAGCCAGCCGGAAGGACCATCCCTGGAATATCCCCGCCGCTATATTCTTGTTTTCCAGGATGAGTAACCCCCATCAGCAAACAACTCGGCCTCGTATAATATCCTGAATAATATTCTGCTTGATTACAAACATCTTCTTCACAATCAGGACATCCTTTTTCAAAAGGCATCAATGCAATAGAGCCATAGATTCCAGAAAGTACAGGTCCAGACAGATGATAAAGTGATACCCTTACCTTTTTGCCATCGATCTCCCCTTCTCTCCTCTGCAGGGATCTGATAGCATACATATTACCAGGGTCAGGAGGTGCCAGGAGGCCCACATTAACATAATACCCAAGAATTAGTGTAAGCGGACCTAAAATAAGCTGCTTATCTTCCAGTGGTCTAGTCTCTGATAATCCACCAACCATCTTACAATATTGATCATAATACCTTTTCTCAGCCCCTAATATTTCAAACCTATTTTCAAAAATGCTTTTATACAATCCATTATCATCTACATCCAGGCTCTCTGCTCCAGCCAATAGATCCTTAGCTTGATTGGCAACAGCTTCTGTTTCTTTTGATGTACCGGCAGCATATATATGCACCTCCTTATGGCCAGGAGGAATTGTACTGTTACATACCTCCAGGTCAGGGATCCTTGATCCAAGCATTATCGTGAGATTGACAAATCCATCATCATGTACTGAAAAAGAGTTCAATTCAACTGTATTCCCTCCGGACTGGTATGGAAAAAGATCAAGTTGTCCAACTAATGTGTCCAAGTCTAACGCATCAGGCACTGTCAAGTATCTGGATTGTAAGATGCATCCTTCCTTTTGTTCTTTCATAGCTTCCATATTAAGAACCCATTTTAAGCTTCAAGAATGAATTTCTACTTAAAAATCTAACCTCTATGTGGATTCAACAACATATATTCCACCGCCTGTTTTGCGTATAGTAAATCCAGGTTGTCTTACAACACTAATTCTAAGGGGTATAGCCGCCATCAACTGATTTTCTGCTTCATTAATCAAGTAATCTGAAACCGTAAGAACATTTATCTCCCTAAGCTCAGGATAAAGACGTTCTATATCCTTTACCTTATCTGCAAATTGTTCCTGTACTATCTTAAGATGTTTAAAGTCATCATAATTACTGACATAGCCGCATGTTTTTGTTATCTTGAATAATGGGCTGTTGGTGAATAGGTCCCCAAAAACCTTTGTAAAAGGAGTTTCAAAACTCTTTTGTGTAAAATTCCTGCATAATGAATTACGGTTTTCCCACACGTATTCCTCAGCAGTCAGCTTTCCAAGATCATACTGGCTCTCAACAGCTTTTTTTACCTCCGGAGCCAACCACACTCCCTCTTCTTTATCAGGATCCTGCACCATCCCTTCAATACCCTCTGGTTTTACCTCATACTCACCTATATGCGCTGTAGCAAGGTTAATGGGTACATATACCTTCCAATCAATCCCTTCACAAGAATGATCTTTAGCTTCCTCATAAAACTTAGTAGGATGTTCTGGATTTGACCAAGTCTTCTCATCATCCCTTACCTCAGGCCTGAGACAATGGTTCTGGTCTATTACCTTCTTTACAGATAAACAGTGAACTCCATTAGATGTCTCTATATCCAAAATCAATATTTTACCATCAGATGGATCACGATAAGTAACTGGGTTGATATATTCTAATGCCATGATAGTGGAGAATCATTTTTCATTTAAAAAATTAGTGGAAAAAAGATTAAAAATAGAAGACCCTAAAATCTACAATTATCTTAAAAAACAAGATAAAAACTATTCAAAAAGATCATCAGTCAAATTACCAACATGAATTAGAACAATATCCTCCAGTAAGGATTCGTTATGCATCCAATGTGAAGCGCACCTTACACCCCCAAAGAAAGGCATTACCTGAAGCGGTTCTGAGGTTTCTATAACAGTTACCCCTAGATTCTTCAATTCTGCATTTACCCTAGTGGAAGCCTTATTATTGATTACTGTCTTTTCAAGTTCACGGACGATCAGGTAATTATTGCCAAGAAGCTCATCACCACAGTCTATAGGGACCACTTCATATTTTGTACCTGCTTCAACTTCTTGGAAATATTCCTTATCTCTTTCATAATGCTTTTTATCAACAGTGACTAAACGTGCATCTGTGATACAGCCAACTGTAGTATCTATATCAGAATGGGGCATAAAAGTGTTATCACAAAATGGAGGGATTAGATAGATATCCACTGGCATTACCTTCTTTAACTCGCTTTTGATCTTCTCTTTAGCTCCTTTTATCTCAGGAGGGATATGGATGGATGACACCAATACAAAACCATCTCCGGGAATTACCCCCCCACCATTTCCCAAGAAAGCAAAACCAGGATATCTTTCATAAAAATAATCAGGAGTATAGTATATCCTACCTAGTCTGACATAAGAGTTTCTTGGCCAGGAGACTGGAACTCGTTTTACATTGCACTCAGCTTCCTTTAATGCATCTTCTATGTATATTGTTTCATCAGGAAATCCACTTCTGGCAAATCTCGTTATACTATGCCCTAGCAAGTAGGCAGGAGAAAGATCAACAGACCTTCTAACAAGCCCTTCCTTATTTAATACAACTACATCGATAGGTTTTTTATCATCCATAATATCTGCCAAAGAACCTCTTTCAGCCTTCAGGAATCAATTTTTATTTAAAAAACTATCCTGCAAGAACTCTTCTAAGCATCAGGAGGTTTACGTATAGATGGTAGGGAATTCAGGCTTATATAGAAATCCTCATAACCTATCCCTCCATAATCAGGGATTCCTACCTTTATGATATTTTTTCCTACAGTTATAAAAGACAGAGGTATCCTAACACCTCGATACTTGATTGATGGTTCGATCCCAGTCTCAGCTAGATCTATAGCCTTCCGGGTAACCTCTTCTGGATTCATAGGATCAGAGACAGTTGGAAACACATAATACTGGACAGAACTGCATAAACCATCCTTGGGCCCCCTTCTAACAGAAGACCTCCATGATTCTGTTCCCCATATAGTCTCATAGACACTCCATCCTTTCTCACTTATCCTTTCAAATATCTCATCCAGCATATAGTTAAGAATACCACTCCGCTTATAAACCTATTCAAGTTACTGCATATATTAGTATTACCTAAATGCCCCAGTCCCTTCTTCCAGAAAAGCCTTTACTAGAACAGGCATTGGAGGAAAAACCAGAGGGCTGGCATCCAATCTCTTACTAAGAGACCTTATCAGGGAACTATCTCTTGGCAGAGTACAATGGCATCTATCATCCTCCACATACCTTTCATAATTAAAGACGCACTCATCGCTTGGTCCAGCAAAGTAGATCGCTCTGCATGTTATAGGTCTTACTTCATAGATACCGCAGGATGAATCTTCAAGAAAAGGGCATTCCACATCCCCATGTTTCTCCCTAAGCTGCCTTTTGAATCTGGGTTCTCCAATAAGATCAATAGACCTGATCAATTTCCCTACTTCCTCAACATCAACTTCACTACAATACCTTCTGATACTCTCCATAAAATCCTTGCCTTCGGTATTGATGTAATGGGCTATAAGGACAACCTCTGGCCAGGAAGCCTTGACAGCCTGATAACAGCAATTGTCACATCCATCATAACAGCCTATTTCCCCGCTTCTTTTAGCCACCTCATTCTGCCGAAAAGCATTACTAAGGTCTATACCTTCATGCAATGTATCTACAGCAAGAGCAACCCTATACAAAACATCATCCACCCCCCCTTCAATCTCAGGCAGCTCCAGATTACCACTATGAACATATTTCGCTACAGCATCTACTACCCTTTCTTCTAATTCATCCCTTGCCCTTAAGATAGTCATAACCCTCAAGAATCAACATCCACTTAAAAACCTATTGAAAGGCTATCAAACCTAGTTAAAGTACGTTTGTACTATATAATCTGCCTAAGATACCCTACTATAGATTTGACTGCCATAGCTGCCCAATGTTCAGAATACCAGAACTTCTGAATTCTATTCTTATAGATCGTGAAGTCCCTCAGGTTCTCCATATCTATCCAATCACTCCCTGAAAATCTATCATACCATAACTCTTCAAAATAGTTTGCTTCCTCGTTATTTTCAGGGGTCTCTCCTATGCCATTGTATCTCCGTGATCCATCATAGGTAACAAGTTCTGAGTTTAACACATGATTGAGCACAACATGGCCTATCTCATGCCCCAAGGTCCTTAATCTCTTGTCAGGAGACAACTTAGAATTAAGAACGATAGCATATCCTCCATTGATAAATATAGTAATTCCATCGACATCCTCTAGAATACCTGAATCATCATCCCTTATCCTGTAGATTCTGTTATCCCTTGCAAAGTCCTCGAATGTGTAGCTATCGCTAGTTTTCTTATAGATATCTGATATAATATTCTCTATACGCTGTTTTTTCTCTGCTAACATTTCAAGAGAACCATTTTTCCTAAGAGAATCAACATCCACTTAAAAACCTGTCTTTTTGAAGACATCCATATAAAATCTGACTTTCTCAGGAAGATGCTTAGCCATCATAGCCTTTCTTTTATCATTCATTTGCTTTGATTCATAATACTTTCCTTTAGAAGGGTTAAATGTAGAGATCCACTTCTCTCTTTCATGCTGCATACCCATCTGCAGATACAATTCCTTAAGTTCATCAGATATTGGCTTTCTATGCCCAGCCTGCACATATATCCCTCCTTCTTTCATCCTTTCTCTTATCCCTTCTATGGATCGCTGAGATCTCTCCACTCCCCCAGAAGTTAGAGAAGAATTAGCGTAGATCAGATCAGCCCTATTCAACTCTAATTCACCAGGCTTTTCATGATTTGAAACATAGAAATCCACATTAGCTAATCCAAGCCTCTCCTTCCTCCTATTAGCCTGAGCTATCATGCTTCTGCTCTTATCATAACCTATAAAATCCACAGCTTCATCTTCATAAAGCTTTGCAAGAAAACAAAGATCCAATCCAGTCCCACATCCAGCATCAACAACCACTGATTGTGGTTTTTTATCAATCATCCTTGCCAGTTCCGGTAGAAAACTCATCCTATAATCATAATCCAGAGGAAACCCCTGGGATAGGTCATGATAATAAGGCATATTTGGAAATCGGATTCTCCATATAAGACCTGTACTTATCAAACGCCTAAGCCCCCTGCCAAAAACACCTTTACCCTTAGCTACAAACCTGTCAACAGATTCCTTATCAGCTAATCTTTCTATCCCTAGCTCATTGAGATAATCCACCAGCTGCCTTCTAGCACTTCTAGGTTTATCTTTTCTAGGCTTATTCATATGCCCCTAAAAATCATACTATACTTAAAAATATATCTCAAAAATCCCTCCTGAAATCATTCAATCAGAAACCTTTATTAACCTTTCAACAATCACCAATTCCATGCATAAACTATCGGCACTTTTCCTGATCATCCTTTTGACGAGTTGTTCCTCTATATATGATTCTCCTGATAAGACAGAGCAGACAAAAGAACTTATGGGAACCATAGTAACAATAACAGTTTATCATGAGAACAAGGAAGAAGCACATCAAGCTATAGGGGAAGCGTTCAATGAGATAGAAAGGATAGAAAACATACTCAGCAGCTATAAGAACACCTCTGAAGTCTATATATTAAACAGGGACAAGAAGGTAGAGGCAAGCAACGAACTGATATACACAATTGGAAAATCCCTAAGGTATGGAGACCTTTCCAGAGGGGCCTTTGACATTACAGTCCAGCCTATCTTAGACCTATACCAACATTCCTTCCAGGACCTGAAAAGACCACCGACAGATTCAGAGATAATACAGGCCTTAAGGCAGGTAGGCTATGAAAGGATATACATAAGAAACAACAACATACAGCTGGAGAAAGACACAAAGATAACCTTAGGAGGAATAGCAAAGGGATATATAATAGACAAGGCTATAATCACCTTAGAAAAGAACAATATACAGCATGCATTGGTAAATGCAGGAGGAGACATGCGTGCAATAGGCTCTAAGCCAGATGGAAACTGGAACATAGCCCTTCAGAACCCCAGGAAAGAGCATGAACACATAGCCATAATACCCTTAAACAACACTGCAGTTGCAACCTCTGGAGACTATGAGAGATATTTTGATGATTCTAAGGAATTCCACCATATAATAGACCCAAGGACAGGCTATTCAGCAACAGAACTTATCTCAGTAACAATAGTAACCCATAAGGCAATGGACGCAGACGCATTGGCTACATCAGTATTTGTCCTTGGAAAGGAAGAAGGGTTAGAGCTGATAGAAAGCCTAGATGGTGTTGAAGGCCTTTTGATAACAAAGGAGAAGGATCTTGTTAGAAGTACAGGATTCATAAACTAAATATTTTTAAATAGAACCTAATTTTTCTCCTTTTATGGCTGACGCAAAAAGAAAGGTAATTCCAAGGGGATCCTATGTTTTGAGAAGAGAATTCAATAAGCTTGCAGAATTTTCTAGAATTGACCAAAATGGCTTAAGAACACTATGGAACGAGTTCATGGCAACACTAGCTAATACTCCTGAGTATGATCATATCCAAGCCTACTGCACAAAACCAAGTGATAATAATCTTCCTGTTTCTAAATTCAAAGGAGAACAAATAATTACGTACCAGAACTTGTATCGTGAACTCCCTCCAGAATACAAGGTTCTTGCTGACAAGGTACTTGGGAATCCATCAGATCCCTCTGATCCTCAAGAATACAATCTTGAAGCAGTGACTATAAACATAAGTGAGACTAGGCGATATCTAAGGGGCATATACCGCAAATATATGATTCCTCAGGTCCTTAAGACCTTTGTAGATTACTCTCTTATAGAACTCGATGCAATGCTCCATGATGATAAACCAATAGGAATATCCACTAGCTTTGAAAAACCAAGCTTTGCATATAACATGGTACAGGACACAACTCTCGACCAACACCTAATATGGCTTCTGGAAGATGAAAAGATGCCTCAAAGTGCAAGAATCTTCATACAACATGCATTATTCGACATTGCTGCTATTAGAAGAGAGGGAAAAAAAGAATATAGGCAATTCTCCTAACCGTAACCCATATAAATAAGCTATTTAAAGCAGAGTGGATGGTTAGTTTTAAACCCCATTATGCAGGATTAGACCAATATCTGAGAAATCATCCCTATGTAAGAGATAGATGGAAAGCGCTTAAGCATAGTATAGGAAATCTAATAGACGAGGCAGTAGATCGATATTCAAACAGAACGACAGAGCCACCACCTGTTGTCCATTTCACAACAGAACAAAAAGAACTATATTCAGAAATATTCTATACTATTAGAAATAATCCTTATAGGATACTTGCTGCTTTGATACTAGGAGTGCCCCCTTTAGGGGAAGAGCAGAACCCAAAACTTACTGATTCCATTGATTCCCCTGTCCTTGAAAGAATCCTTAAGAATAATTTTGTGAATATACCTCAACACTTTATAGAACCGCCAAATCCTTCAGAACAAAACCATTCTCGAATATCAGAAGATAGGGATCTGCTATATGCTCCAGCCCTTTCAGCAAGATTAGTTCCTACTGATTCATGGAAATACAACTGATCATGTGCTGTCAAAATACTTCTCCAGTTCCCAACGAGTAACCTGTAATCTGTACTCATCAAACTCAGCCTTCTTGGCAGCTATATATATCTCATATGTATGCTCCCCTAGAACACTCTTGATTACATCATCCTTCTTCAATTTCAAGACAGCCTGGCCCAGTGAAGCAGGAAGCTTCCCTATCTTTCTATCCTCCAGCATACTATCGTCAAACTTATACACATCTTCTTCTACAGGAGAAGGAGGCTCCATGTTGTTCTTTATACCATCAAGACCAGCCTTAAGCATTACAGCAAAAGCAAGATAAGGATTACAGGATGGATCAGGGCATCTTAATTCACATCTCGTTGCCTGCTCCTTTCCAGGGCTATATCTTGGTATCCTTATAAGAGCACTTCTATTAGTCTGCCCCCAACACACATATACAGGAGCCTCAAACCCAGGCACCAATCGTTTATATGAATTCACCTTTGGAGCGACAACAGCAGCCATAGCCTTTACATGAGACAACTGTCCTGCGATAAATCCTTTAGCCAGGGAACTCAACTTATACTTGTCCTTATCATCAAAAAAAGCATTCTTCCCATCCTTAAACAGGCTCTGATGGACATGCATCCCAGAGCCATTCTCACCATAGATCGGCTTAGGCATGAATGTAGCATACAACCCATGTGCCTGTGCTATAGATTTCACAACATGCTTGAATGTTATAGCCCTATCCGCCTGCAACAAAGCATCGCCATACTTAAAATCTATCTCGTGCTGTCCAGGAGCAACCTCATGGTGGGACATCTCAACCTCTAATCCCAAAGCCTGCAAGGCATTTATTATATCGTTCCTCACCTTTATTGCAAGGTCCTTTGGTGAAAAATCAAAATACCCTGCCCTGTCATGTGTTGTCGGTATCAGTTCTCCATTCTCCCTGGGTTTAAAAAGAAAGAACTCAAGCTCAGGCCCGACGTTATACTCAAAGCCAAGATCAGCAGCTTCTTTCAGGACCTTTTTTAATATATACCTCGGATCACCTTCAAAGGGTTTTCCATCAGGCCTGAACACATCACATATGAGCCTTGCGCTTGCTCCTTCTCCTGTTTCCCACGGCAGAACAGCATATGTTGAAGCATCAGGTTTAAGATACATATCTGATTCAGCTATCCTTGTAAATCCCTCTATAGAGCTACCGTCAAACCACGTACCTCTCTCTAAGCTTTCACCAAGCTTATCAACAGGTATTGTAACAGACTTAATCACACCATGCAGGTCTGTAAACTGCAATTGTACAAACTTAACTCCATCCTTCTCTACCCTTTCTAATAAATCTTCAGTCATGTTATCACCTTCCTTCTTATTATGTTATCTCGATGCTATAAAATGATTTAGGCAAAAAATAACAACAAGGGTGAAAACACATCTGAAGAGGTAATTTCCACACAAAGTGTGGAAATTTCCTTTTGATGTAGGAATTTACATAGTAAAGTCCATGTTTGAATCCGATGTTGTTGTTATTTTTTGCTAAATATAATCAAGATTAATATCCAAATATTTTCTATAAATAAAAACATTTATATACCTTTCTAAGAAAATATTAAACAAAAAATCAGAAAAAAGAGTAAGATTTAAATATATGTTTAATAATCAACCATTTTATTAAAAGAAGACTAAACAATTGTATACGAAAAAATGGACCTTGATAAAGTCGACAAGAGCATTATCAACACCCTGATAATAGACTCAACTCAATCCTACAGGGAAATTGCCAAAAAAGTGAAAGTATCCGTAGCTACAGTTATGCATAGGATAAACAAACTCAAGTCCGAAGGCATAATCAGGGGATTCACAACCGTGGTTGACTACGAAAAAGCAGGATTTGATGTTGAGATTCTGATAGAACTTAGAATCTCTAAGGGAAAATTATTACAGATAGAGAAAGAGATAGCCCACCATCCAAATGTTTTTGCAGTTTACGATCTCACAGGAGATTTTGATGCAGCTATAATGGCAAGGTTCAAAACACGAAGACAGATGGACAATTTCCTAAAGAAGATACAGACCTATGATTTTATCGAAAGGACTAACTCCAGGATGATATTAAATACCATTAAAGAACAACAGATAGGGGTGTGATAATATGAAAAAGAAGGATGAAAAAAAATCAAACCGTCTTCAGAGGATGACAGAATACAAGCTAAAAAAAGAGGATATACACCGTTTGATAAACTATGCTACAAAGGTCCCACAACAAGCAAGGGTCTTTAAGTCAGAGGTGAAAAAGAACATACTCAAGGCCATATTGGCAGCCTTCGCTTTTGTAATTGCTCTTGTCTGGAGGGATGCTATAAGGGCAGGAGTGGATGAACTTACTACAAGATTAGGCATAGAGGGAACAGGATACGTCTATCAGATCACCATGGCAGTATTAGTAACCCTGATCTGTGTTATAGGCATAATGATAGCCTCCAGAGTCAAAGGAAAAGAAGATGTAAAGAAATGAGAAAACTTTTTTCTCTTCTTTGGATATCTCATTTTTCTTCCGATATATTTTTATATTACCATAAATAACATATATCTTGATGAGATTTGAAAAAAAAGAGCTCCCACTCATTCTTATAATCCTTGCCATGTTCCTTTCATCATTCTTTCTCTACTCTCAGATGCCAGAAAGGATGCCGACTCACTGGAACTCTGAAGGAGAGGTAGATGGATACGGAAATAGGTTTATGGGTTTGTTTTTCATGCCCATCTTACTTTCAGCTATATATCTACTCTTCCTTTTCCTTCCAAAGATGATGGTTTACAGGAAGAACTTTGAGGGATTCAGGGGTTACTTCTTTGGCTTTAAGGTAGTTTTTATCCTGTTTTTTGTTGTCATATACATATCCACATTACTCCCCAATCTTGGGATAGATGTTAATATGAACTATGTGATGATCCCTGCCTTAGCTGTACTGTTCTTCTATATGGGCCACATGCTGAAGTATGTAAAAAGGAACTATTTCATAGGGATAAGGACCCCTTGGACAATGGCTAGCGAAGATGTATGGGATAAGACCCATATATTAGCTTCAAAGATGTTCAAGCTCTTCGCATTGATAATATTCTCTGCATTGTTCGTTCCGGATATGTTCGTTTGGTTCCTTCTAGCCCCATTAGGATTTATAGTGTTGTACCTGCTCACCTATTCATATCAGGAATATAAGAAGGAGGTCAAAAGATGAAATGCCCATACTGCAAAAGGAACCTAAGACAACACGAGAGATACTGTGATTTTTGTGAACAAGACCTAACAGAAGTAGTAGAAAAGACTGTAAAGATAAGAAAGACAACAAAGAAGGCAATCAAGAAAATAAAGGAAAAGGTTCCAAAGATCTGGGCCTACTGCGTGAAATGCAGGAACAAGGTGATTGCCAAAGAACCAATGGATTACATCATGAAAAACAACAGGAAGGCTATAAAGGGCATATGCCCTCATTGTTCTACTAAGGTGTTTAGGATTATTGGCATGAACAGATAAGATGAATAGAAGAACAATTGATCTGATATCCTTAATTATAACAATAGTAATTCTAATAGCCTACACAACGCTTTTGATACCACGGCAGGTATACCATAGGTTAAGTTTCCTTTTCAGCAATCCATATTATTATCTGATATATCTGTCGTTGATAATTGCTTTCATAATGATATTCCTAAGATTACTGCATAAGACAGGTATAAAAGACAGGACCTTAAAGATCATCTACGGTATTCTTTTTCTTCCAGTTTTATATTTTCCAATAATCAGATGCTACTTCAAGGTTCCTTATGTATTCTGCAAGGCATGCCCTAGAAGATGCCCTTTTGGTGAGCTAAGGCCTTTCATAATACCCTCCTTTCTTCTGCTCAACCTGGATAAGAGGTTTTGGTGTTTTAAGCTATGCCCTCTTGGAACTATCCAGGATTACCAGTGTAAAGCAACAAAGAAAAGGATACATGTTCCAAGATGGCTGATCAATGTTAGGTATATTTTCTTAGCACTAACCATACTCTCTGCCCTTGGCCTCATCTTCACCCAAGATTATTTTTATTTCTTTTTCCGTGGAACCCATCACCTGTACGCATGGGGATTGACAATCTCATCTGTAATATTCATCCTTTCGTTCTTCATCCCAAGATTCTGGTGTAAATACTTCTGTCCTGTAGGAAGCTTTGGAGATATAGCCCTAAAGATAGGGAATAGGATGAATAGATAGTTTCTAGTCTATATATATTTTTTATACTGATGAATATTACCCACCTATATGAATGAGGATAGGTATGACAGTTTAGTAAGTGAGCTAAGAGATAATCTTGAATCCCTTCTCTTTTCCAGGTCTGCCCATCAAGGAAGATTAAAGGCATTTTCAAATTTAGTAAGGATATTAAAAAGAAGAGGGATATACATAACCCCATATCTATGGAAGGTTAAGAAAAAATCTCATGGCTCTGATTCTTTTAAGGAGAGGACATTGAAGATACCTATGATACCTGGATTGACAGTTCCCTTTCTTACTGCCATTGCTCAAAGGCATGGTTCATTTAGATACTGCTACTATCATGAGATGGGAGAACTTACATACCTGATACCATTTGTTTCTGTCCTTATTCATGATGACAAAGGACTTGTTTTTTCATGTGTTGGTCCCTCTGATATTTTCGGAGATTTATTAGCATCTGCCATGTCTCCAATCCCTCCAGGATCTCAGCTAGATTTGTTGGAAAAAAGATGGAGCTATAATCCATATATGTCAAGACAGGATAATGAATATGTTCAAACCCAAAAATCAACCTTTATGGATCTGCTTCACCGGGAGACTGCAGGGTACGGTTTTGGATTAGAAATTCGAAGATTAGCAGACCTATCACCAGTGGGAGTTACTCTTACTGATCTTGAATATGACGCTCATGCGTATATATATGGTCCTCAACTTGCCGACTTCTATAGGGATTTTCTCTTGTCTGAAGAAGAATTTAATACTGTCCAAAGAAAAGAACATCAGCTGCATCTGTTCGATATTGTTCAGGCAGATGTTAAGAAAGCACTGATGGGTAGGGACTCGATTACACTTTCTGATATATGTGGTGCTTTTTTTAGTCCCAAGAGGATTCTTGATAGGCTTTCTTATCAATCACGATAAAAATCTAAGAGTTAATAGATAATCTAAAGATTTAAATAAATCAATAAGCTCTTTTTTTAGGATGGGGGAAATAAAAGAGAATACTCAAGAACCTGAACAAAAACAAGAAAATAAAACCAAGATAGATAAGATCCTAGAGAAAAAGTTATCCAGGAGAGATTTCTTAAAATACGGGTTGATAGGCCTTGGAGGGTTGGCAACATCCATCTACGGCTATAAACATATCTCTGGAAGAAGCCCCTCATCTCTGCCAAAGATATTTCCTAACTCAGCTCCTGAAAGCTTATGGAGATGGTCAAAAAAAGCTCTTTATTATAAAAAGATCCAGAAAAACATCCTCTGCCAGTTATGTCCTCATGAATGCACCTTAGAGCCAGAAGACAGGGGCATCTGCAGAACCAGAGTGAATAAGGATGGAAAACTCTACACCATTGCTTATGGCAATCCCTGCTCAGTACATATAGACCCTATAGAAAAAAAGCCTTTGTTTCATTTTCTTCCGGAGTCCCAGATATTTTCAATAGCAACCGCAGGATGCAATCTGAGATGCCTAAACTGCCAGAATTGGACAATCTCTCAGTTCCAGCCTGAAGAGACCACCAATTATGATCTGCCACCGGAAAAGGTAGTCCTTGCAGCTCAAAAATACAACTGCCAGTCAATAGCCTATACCTACTCTGAACCAATTATCTTCTATGAGTATATGTTTGACACATCAAAGATAGCAAAAGCACAAGGGATAGTGAATGTTATGGTGACCGCAGGCTACATAAATGAAAAGCCTTTTAGGGATCTGTGCAAGGTGATAGATGCAGCAAACATCGATCTTAAAGGGTTTGATGAAAAAGTGTATAACAGGCTAAATGGCGCTACCCTAAAGCCAGTATTAGATACCTTAAAGATAGCAAAAGAAGAAGGCATATGGTTTGAGATCACCAACCTTGTTGTGCCAACATGGTCAGATGATCCTGGCATGATCAGGGAGATGTCCAGATGGCTGTACAAGAACAATATGCAGGATTACCCCATACACTTCTCAAGATTCCATCCCCAGTACAAGATGACCCATCTTCCACCAACCCCAACACAAAGGCTCAAACAAGCAAGAGAGATAGCTATGGATGAAGGCATAAAATTCGTCTACATAGGGAATGTTCCTGGAACAGATGCAGAGAATACCTATTGCCCAAAATGCGGGAAGATAGTAATTGGCAGAAAAGGATACAAGATCACAGAAAATAATTTAAATAATGGATCATGTAAATCTTGTGGAGAAAAAATCCCAGGGGTGTGGAAACTATGAAAAAGACAACCAGACACCTAATACTATTCACAACAATAGCCATGATCTTCTTATTGGTACTTGCATACCATTCTAACAACAATGAAAACAGCAATGAAAACAAAAAAGAGAAGAAAGTAGTAAGACCTGAAGCAGTGGCAGGCTCCTGGTATCCAGGAGATAAGGAGACTCTCGATACAGAGGTAAGCAGATACCTTGATAATGTTCCAAAGCTCAACCTAAACGGAACAATCAAGGCCATCATTGTGCCTCATGCAGGCTATAGGTTCTCTGGACAGATTGCAGCCATAGCATTCAAGCAGCTGGATGACATATACAATAAGGTTATCCTTCTTGGGCCATCCCACCATTACCCTTTAGAGCAAGCCTCTATTATGGAAGTAACTCATTATCAGACACCTTTAGGAGAGATAGAACTTTCAAATGAGATAGATGAGCTGATGAAAGAGGATATGATCTCTTCTGTTCCAGAAGCCCATAAAAAAGAGCATTCCCTGGAGCTGGAGCTGCCTTTTATGCAGAAAACACTCAGTGATTTTAAGCTAATCCCTATATTGGTAGGAAAGATCGATCCAGAGGAGTTCAAGCAGATACTCCTAAAATATATAGATGACAAAACCCTTATAGTGATAAGCGTTGATCTCTCCCATTATCATAGTTATGAAGGGGCCCTTCAATTAGACGCTTATTCGATAGAAAGGATCCTAGCAATAGACTCAGAAGGGATATTCAATGCAGAGATAGATGCACCATGGGCAGTCTCTACCCTACTTAAGATTGCAGATGAAAAATCATGGAAACCTTCCCTTCTTTTCTATGCAAATTCGGGGGATGTTAGTGGAGATAAGAAGAGCGTTGTTGGATACTCTGCCATCGCTTTTCTCGAAGAGCAGGAACACACATTAGAAGAAGAACCCCTGACAAAAGAAGAGCAGAAACTTCTTCTTCAACTAGCCAGATACACAGCAGAACAGTACCTGGAAACCGGAAAGACCATAAATATCGACAGCACAAAGCTCTCACCCTCTCTTAAGAAGGTCCAGGGCTGCTTTACCACATTCAACAAGAATCACAACCTGAGAGGATGTATTGGCCACATCCTGCCCAAGGAAGAGCTATATAGGTGCGTCATGGATAATGCAGTAAATGCCGCTGTGAATGATCAAAGGTTCCCAAAGGTTTCAAAAGAAGAGATGAAAGATATAGCCATAGAGATATCAGTTCTCACTGTCCCTCAAAAACTGGATTTCGATTCAGGAAAAGAGCTTTCAGATAAGCTTAGGCCCATGATCGATGGGGTTGTGCTAAAGCAGGGATTTAAGCAGTCCACCTATCTCCCCCAGGTATGGACAAACTTCAAGTCCAAGGATGAATTCTTGACAAGCCTTTGCAGGAAAGGAGGAATGCCCCTCAACTGCTGGCAGGACACCCAGACAGAGGTTTTTACATATCAGGCCTTTGTTTTTGAGGAAACTAACGTACAAACCACAGGCTGACCTCATACAACAACACCAAGGGCAACCCAATGATCAGCTGGGTTACAATATCAGGAGGGGTTATCAGGGCAGCCGCCAGGAAGATTATCACATATACATGAGCCCTGTACTTCTTCAATACCCAGACATTTACCACCCCTAGCTTGTTGAGTATTATCAGGAGCAACGGCATCTGAAAGACCAGCCCAAAAACAAGACAGCTCATAAGTACAAAATCTATAAACTTGCCGATAGACCACATATTCTCAACAATTCCCAAAGAAAGGTTTCCTAAAAAATATATAGCAATAGGCAGGAATATAAAATATGCAAACACAATCCCAATCATAAAGAGCAGAATAAATGATGGAAGCACCATCTTAATGCCTTCTTTTTCCTTCTTATTCAGCCCAGGTCGGATAAATACAAGTATCTGATATATCAGCACAGGAAGACTGATTATAAATGCCGCGAGTAATCCGACCTTGATCTGTGTTAATATATACTCGACAGGACTCAGCCCTACAACCTTCACATTTTCTAAGAAGATAAGGTCATTCATTATCCGTTTGATAAAAAAATCAGAAAACCCAAAGCCAGCTATAAAGCATAGGAAAAGAAACACCAGCACTACGATTAACCTCTTTCTCAATTCCCCAATATGCTCTTGTAGTGGTAGCTCCATCTTTCTCTCTACTACCACCTCCCTAAAGAAATTTTATCTCAACTCCATTGACAATGCTGCCAAGTGAAGTCCAAGCAAAACACGTTGCCCTACGAAAGTACTTGGCTGAATGTTCCATTACTAAACTTGCACGGAACGCAGCATTGTCATGAATCATTAAAAATAAACTAATCCCTAACCTTGCTCTTTTTGCCAGCCATACCTTCTCTGTAAGATTTTACGCTCTCTCCGATGCTTCTTGCCAGCTCAGGCAGTTTCTTTGGCCCAAAAAGAAGCAATATAATGAACAACACCACCAATATCTCAGGCATGCTTATCATACGAATCACCCCAAAAACAGTAAAATAACAGAGAATATAAACTTTATGTTTTGCAGCGTTGTCCCTTAGATCTGCTATTTATAGTCACTTATCAATAGTAACAAATAGAAACATTTAAATACTAGATATTATACTTTGATATCAGTATGATGTTAGCTCTAAATAATGGTAATGGTAGGTGGATAGAACCAACTGATCCAAATACTATAGAAGAGATTGTGGAATCAGTTGTAAAAGCAGATGTTATTATATCAGATATAGACGGCACTGTAGCTCCAAATAATAAAATAGGAATATTATATTCTGAAATAGCTAGGAGAAAGCTTGCAGGCCATTCTTTAAGGTGGTTTGATAAGGGGGTTGGTTTTAGTAAATTTTGGTATACTAAGGAATATGCTAAAGGGAAAGCATTCCCAGGAGTTTTGGATTTTTACCAGGATTTGTCAAAATTAAACCCAGATCAAAAGAAGATAATGGTTAGTAGAAATGCTAGAATCGTATTAAATGCATATCAGCAAGCATTGTGTTTCACTGATATCCTTCCAAGGGAGTTTGATAAAAAGGAAGCTGTTGATAAGATAATTGATATGTATCCCAACGCAAGAAATTTCGTAGTCTTTGGTAATGATTCATCAGATCAAGAGATGCTGGATCACCTTAGGGCTAAAAAAGATGAAAGATATAGTGTTAAAGGAATTTATGTAGCTAGTTCAAGACCTGCTATCAATAAAGGTTTTGATGCCAACATTGGTAGACACTACGGTGCATTAAGAGATAAACTACCTATATAACGTTTTTGACTTAACAATCAACCCACCAATTAAATTCAAAATCCCGACTAAAAAACACACCTTAAATATGCCTATTAAGGGTATCAAAAGTGAACTGACGAGCAGAGCACCTATAGCAGCCCCGATAAGATCAGCATTATAAAGTCTGCCTGCTGTTTCTCCTATCTTCCCTTTAAATGACAGTTTGGAGGCCAGGGGAAATTCCATCCCTACCAGTGCAGCGATCAAGAAAGTAAACAGCGGCATAATTAATCTTGATAAGAAGTAGACCAGTACCACATTTCCTGCTTTACTCAGAAAAATAAAGACAAAAGGAAGCATGATAGAGTAGAAGGATATAGAATACTCTATATTTACAAGCTCTTTCTTTCCCATATCCTCTAGCCTCCTGTTCATATAATAGGAACCAGTTGCAAGACCCATCATGAAAGCTGTTATTATTATAGCTATCTGATGGTAGGCATATCCATAAAGAACCTGAAATCCTATCAATATAACTACTTCAAGTGAAGATGCTGCAAAGCCAGAGCTAAAGACAGCAAATGATATGGCTTTTAACCTGCTTAGATAGAAGACAAGAAGACCTATCAAGGTAATAAAAAACAATGTGCTGTCAAGTCTAAAATGTCTGACCCAATACAGAAGATGGTAATAATAGCTTATTGGGTTAAAGTCCTTATTTACCTCAGCACCAGGGTCCAGGGATTTCTTTACATAGTTTATTCTGTCATTAGTCAATCTTCCTTTCAGGTAAAAACCATTGACATAGCTTGTTTCAATCCCCTTATCCTCAATCAAACCTGCAATATTGTAGCTCAAGCCTGATTCAGAGGCAATGAATATGTTCCTTTCACCAGGGATCACAATTACTTTACCAAAATGTTCAGACAATGAATTATAAAGCACAGAGTTTAGCTTACGAACCTCAGCACCAAGGTAATTTACACCCCCGCTCATGCTTAAGGAGAATATCCCATTTTTCTTCAATATCCTCTTGATCTCTTTAAAAAATTCAACAGTATAGAACCTGTTTAGCTGTGCAGTGCTTGGATCAGGAAGATCCACTATTACCGCATCATACCTATCCTTAGTATTCCTTACAAATAACCTTCCATCCATATTGATAATCCTCACCCTTGGATCATCTAGATTCTTAGTATATCTTCTGCCAAGTTCAACAATCAATTGGTCCAGCTCAACATAATCCAAAGAAACATTATATTTCAGTATCTCATCAATAGTTCCTGAGACACCTCCGGAAATCAACAATACCCTGCTTGCATTCTCTACCTGTACCATAGCATAATGAACAGTCTCTTCATTTCTAATGACATCCTCTGTAGTGAAAAGCGTAATACCATTCTCATAAAAATTATACTGATCAAGGGTCTTAGTTACAACAAGATTACCATAAGGCGTATCTCTCTGAAAAACCAATTCCTGGCCAATATACTGCCTTTCCCTGCTAACCTTATTCAAATCAAAGGAAAAGAATCCAGCAAGAACCACAAAAGCCAACAAGAAGATAGCAACAACCATCATCTTTTTCTTAATAAAGAAAGCTAAAGCCATTGAAGCAATAATGTTAACTACAAAAAGAAAGAATACTATCTGAAACACATTAAGGAGATATACAAAAACAAAGCTGAATAGTATCCCCCCTAGTATATCGCCAATGCTATCCATGAAATAGACCTTTCCAATAGCAGAAGAATCCTTCTTCAGGGAATAAAGATGGCATGCCAATGTCAAGAGAAAACCCGATACAAGGCAGTATGGCATAAGTATGAACAGGGATGAAAAGAAGATCTCAACAATTCCAATCAGCTCCCCAGATAAGAATATGGTGTTTCTCAACTCCCTTATAACAATGATATGGAAGAAAGGAAGGACAGAGATAAGAAGCTGAGATATGATCAGCCAGGATATCTTTCCTTTTTTCATATACTTTCCAAGATATGCCCCTATCCCAGTTAGCAATAGCCAGTTTGCAAGTATAATTCCAAACACCAGCTCATTCCCATAGAACACACCAAAGAATTCTCGTATTGCAATAATCTGGGTAATTATAGATGATATCCCTAATGCAGTTATTGAAAAGAACAATAACCGTTGTCTCTTGCCTTTTATAACACCCATAAAAAAAGAGAATTCAGATATATATTTAATTATTTCCTCCAAACATTCCAACTATCTCTCTGGCAGCAGCCTGTATGCTCCATTCATTCTTTATAAGGAAAACAAGCAGGATTACAACTAGAATAATTATAATAACGGAAATTATCTTTATCCTTCCATTCTTAAACTTCATACTATCCCCTTTTTTCAAGAACCCTTGCACTGTTCTCAAAATTTACAAACGTAACACTATCTCCTTCATTCAATTCCTCTAATAAAGAACCATCTATATCAGCATCAACAGTCTCAAAACTCACATTATCCATCACCTGCACCTTATCAGACAGCTTTGAAATTACCTGCCCTTCCTTTCTTATGATATCCAATACCTCAACATTATCATGGTGGTTTAGGTTAAGGCTCTTCTCTCCTTTGGAAAACAGGCCCTGTACAAACAGTTTTGTCTTAGAATGCGAATGCGTGCCATAAGCAACTACCTCTTTTCTTATGACCTTCATTATCTCATTTCCTATCTTCACATAGTTTCCGGTCTTAAGCTCTTTTGCTTCAGTCATCTTCCTCCCCCAAAAACCTATAATTCTTATTGTTTATAAATTTTTTGTGTTAGATCCCCTCTATCGACAAATTAGTTATATATTTTATATAATTATCTCAAAAAAAGCACAAGGTTTATAAATAGATTTGTGCCCCCAAAGTAATGAATTATTACATATTAGTAGATATCATTAGAATGATTCCCAAGGACAGGGGTGGTTTTGGGAGAATATATCAATTTTGGTGTAGGATATGATAGGAGCTAAAAGAGAAAAAAGATTAAAGCCAGCACTATTATTAGTAGGAAGAAAAGCAAGAAATATTGCTACCCAGCTACGAAAACAAAGATATCTAACATACGTTTGCGATTCCCCGAATATGGCCTCCAGTGAAAATAACCCTACAGCTACCTTGGATAAGATACTCCAGAGAGACCATCCGGATATTGTGGTTTTGACTGACAGAAAGGAAAAACTTAAAAGACAAGAAGCCCTTTATCGTTATATCAAAGAAAGCACCAAGACAAACAATTCTAGTGGTATAAGGGTGATAGTTCCAGAACAACTGACACCAACTATAAAAGAAGTTGATTCTGATGATAGCTACCTCCCAAATCCAGCAAACCTTGTTCAACTTGTCCGAAATGCAGGTGTTGTATGGGCAAGAATGCTTAAATCAAGAGATATTCCAGATAGGGAGACAACACCTAAGATTTTTGTTGCTACAGGACCAACATGTGCAGGTAAGACAACAGTGAGTGACAGAGTTGCCAAGTTATATGAGAATGGAAGGCTTGTAATCAAGCATAGAGCAGGCATACTAAGACCTACTGATAGCAATGGGGTTGATTACATCGTAAGACCCGTATCCAGAATTCGAAAGGATATATCATTAGGAGTACTGCTAGGATATAGACACTATGGAAGAGAGTACGGAATACCTGTTATTGATATAAATAATATTCGAAGCAGAGGAGAAGACGCAATGGTTGTTGTCGCAGAGACTGATGCAGTTGCAAAGATAATAAATCATTTCGGAGAAGATATTGTAAGGCCCATCTATCTATATACCACAGCAGACGCACTAGAGACCCGCCTCTATAAAGAATTGGGACATAGAAGGTCTCCAGATGAGATAAAGCAAAGAATGAGAGAGATCAGAGAGCAGGAACTTGAATCGTTCTATGCGCATCCAGAGATGTTTGCATGGTGGGTCCCTAACCACAACCCATACTGCCCTGAAGATAGCAGAGACTTTGCAAAAGCCAGACAGAAATATTGGGATGATAGGGAGATAGCAAGATGTGTAAATTGGGTTGATACCATTATGAGATGGGAATATAATCATGATTGCGGTCAGATCCCTCAACATGAATGTGAGAGGCAATATGTAGATCATTTGGTCACTAGCTTATTTGGATACAATTCTGATGAATTGATTGAAAGGCTTAATGGAGGTAAAGATGTACACCTTGTTTCAAATGGACAATTGACCGATTATGTGAGATGGCTGCGTGAAGAACAGAACCAGCGTCATGTAGATACTGATCATGTTAGACAAATTATAGACAAAAAGGTATTGCATGCATCTGACGACTCTACACTTACACTATTCTTTGAACCTTATATGGATATAAATAAGGACTCAGGAACGTGGTCAGACAAGGAAATTATTTTAGGTTATATTGAGGCCCTTGCTGGACCATCTGTCCACCGGAACAATATGCTGACGAAACTTGGTTCTTCTGCCTTTGGTAATTGTGGATTGTCCAATGATGGAAGTTTTGTATTAGTAGATGATGGACTATTCTATGCCTTAAGCTTGCCCCCTTCATCTGTAAAGCAGGCTGGAAAAAGAAAAAGGTTAGCCATATCATTCCTTAGAGAACCAGTTAGGGATCCTGCAAGATTACAAAGCAGGACCTTCACACCTGAAGAAAGAGAGCATATGAGACATGCACAGTATTCACTGATGAGTGCTCTAGCAATGCATAGATACTAATACTCCAGCCCCCATCTCGCTTCTGTCAGATCAAGTATTATCTCCAGAGATGATCTCATATCACTAAGGAACAAGAGCTCATCCTTAGAAAGTTTCTTTGACAATTTCCTAAGGTTTTTTATTACATTATCCCTGTTCTCGCTTAGGTCTGTAATCGTATCCACATTGAATTTATAGAATAACTGGTAATAGAGCTCCAGGGATTTCTGGATCATCTCTAGCAGAAGAGCGCTTTCCTTGGAAAGCTTAAATCTATATTTTAGGTAATCCCTGCTCGCATACTTCAGTATATCTACTATCTTGTCCAGGTTAGAGATTATATGGTACAAAGCGAACATCTTCCTGTACTCAGGATACCCTATCTTGTTCAATGTCCTTAGGCAATAGCTGATGAACTTAGTGATATTGTCATGCTTCTCTTCAGTAGACTCCACAAGGACAGAATTACCTGTCCTCACCCCTTCAACCAGGTCCTTGTACATGTCAATGATCAGTATGAATACTCTTCTATAGACATTCTCAAATTCCTTAGAAGTGCATTCCTGGAGGCTTTTGATTGTACATGATTTTTCACCCTGCTGTACTATCTCAAAACCAATCAGGCGATTGACAGTATAGTTTACTATGGAGATTACCTTAACATCCTTGCTCAGCCTTAGATGAGGTATCTGCTCTTCATTAAACTTTATCAGGACCTCATCATAACCCAACCTATATAGGCTTTGGATACAGTACAGTATAGATGTCCTGTCCAGTCCGGTAATATCGACCTCAATTTTCTTAAGCTCAAGGCTTCTCTCAGTGCTGATTACGATCTTATCCCCTTGTTCCAGGAGATTGAGTTCATCCCCTTTCCTGATCCCATGCTGTAAAGCCCATTTCCTAGGTAAGGAGATCAGCTGAGTACTATCTGCTATCTGTATAACCCTTCTCTTCATTATAAAATTCACCCCACAAATTATAATACTTAAAAATAATCTGATTCTAATAGAGAAAATCCAGACAATATATAAATCTTTCTATTTATATAAAGATTATAAAATTTAAGCGATAGTTATATAAAATGACAAATACCCCCCTTATTAATATAAATACGAATAGGGGATTTCAGATGAATGCACTATGGAATGAAGACAGGTACAATGAAGAAGAAGACGTCTACGGAGAGTCATCAAGGCATGAGCTTGTAGAAGACGACGAGATGTCTGCAGAAGAAGCAGGTTTCATGCAGGGCTATATGGAGGCTTAAGATGGACAACTATACCTTTTTCGAGGCAAGAAAAAAGAAGGATTTCGATCTAAGCTATGGGATGGTCTTTATGAATACCACCGATAAGATGAATGACTTCGTAGATAAATAATCTTTTTTTTATTTTTAATACCCTATATTTTTATTTTTCTGAAAAAAAGAGATGTTTAACAGACCCATGTACGATAAAATGTGGATGTCAGACCCAGGAGCAGAACCTATAATTCTAGATAAGGTAGAGACTAAGATGTACTGCTCTACATGTAAGATGGAGATGGTAGGGCACGGAGGTTCATTCGAATGCCCCATATGCCATCAGAAATACAAAGAATGATATACTATAAGAATAGAGTACAAAAAGAACATAGTACCAGAATACCACCTACTATGACAACACCATAAAAAACACAGAATACTACAAAGCTAGTCCTTGATGATCCCATATCCTATAAGCCTGAATCTGTTGCCGATCATTCTTGACATAGTCACTCTTGATCCGATCTCTGCACAGACAGGAAGCTTGAGCTTGCATCTGACAATATTCTTTTTCAGTTCAATAACCACTCCAACAGTAGCAGCAGAATTGACATTCAGCATCAGTGCTTCTTTTAGTTTTACAGGTTCAACATTAAGGTCCTGTTTGGATCCAACAACCCTGTCTAATAGGTGAAGCTCAAGATTAAGCTCGTCAAATACAGGCGGCATCTTCCCAGGAAGTCCGGCAATAGAGCCTGCAAGCTTGTCAGAAAAAACAATCGCAGGGTCCAGGGAGGTAAGTACCCCTATAGAGCCGCCAGGACCAACCTCCTTCAAGGAAGCACCTCCTGACCTAAGCCCGGTTATCTTAGTACTTAATGGTTTCCAAACCTTCTTGTTCTTTTCTTCAACCTCATATCCTGGTTTGATCTCTATCTCATCTCCATCTTTTAATATCCCTTGTTTCAGGGCACCACCAAGAACCCCCCCATTTATCTTCTCTATCTCCATACCAGGCTTATTGACATCAAAAGACCTGGCAACAAGCATCAAAGGATCCTTCTTAAGGTCCCTTTGAGGGGTCTTGATCGTATTCTCTATTAGTTCTATCATGACAGAGATCCCAACATTATGCTGGGCTGATATGGGCATTATAGGAGCATCCTTATACTTAGTAGTCTTTATGAATTTCTTGATCTGTTCGTAATTCTTTACAGCTTGTTCCTCACTCACAAGATCGATCTTGTTCTGAAGTATCACTATCTGTTCTATGCCCATGATCTCCAGCGCCATGATATGTTCCCTTGTCTGCGGCTGAGGGCAGTCCTCATTTGCAGATATCAGCAGCAATGCACCATCCATGATCGTAGCACCCGCCAGCATTGTAGCCATAAGGCTCTCATGACCAGGAGCATCTACAAAACTAACCTTCCTTAGTTCCTTAGTGTCTTCTTTGCATTCCAGACATTTCTTCTGTACAGTAAACTTATCGCATTTCTCACATTTCCTGAAAGTAACATCAGCATACCCTAATCTGATTGTGATCCCTCTTTTCATCTCTTCAGAATGAGTGTCAGCCCACTTCCCGCTCAATCTCTCAAGCAGAGTTGTCTTGCCATGATCCACATGACCTACGATACCTAGGTTTAGCTCAGGTTGTTTACCTTCTTCCTTCTTCAAAGCTTTTTTCTTAGGCATGATTTATTCCTTTTTCTCCTCGGAACTATTCTTAGCCGGCTTCTCTTCCTTGGGCTTTTCTTCAGCTTTTGGTGCCTCTTTAGGCTTATCTGCTGGCTTTTCCTCTTTCTTCTCCTCTGCTTTCTTAGGCTCCTCTGCCTTTGCTTCTGCCTTCTTCCCTTCTTCAGCACCCTCTTCCTTCTTCTCACCAGCAAATAGGTCATCTATCTTCTTAGCACCTTCCTTCACGATCTTTAGGTTGATCTGTGTAATCTTGTCATTGATCTTATGCCCGCAAACGGTCTTTCTTGTCTTCTGACCTTTCTTAAGCTTTGGAAAACCAACTCCGCCATAGGAGTATATCTTTTTCCTTATACCCTGTATTCCATGCCTCATAGGAAAACCGCAGAAATCACTCCCGCCTGTGATCTGGAACTCATAACCGTTCATACCAAAGGAATCTCCACCTATCTTCTCACCGACATTCTGCCCGACAAGAGCAGATGCCTCCTGGTCCTTGACCTCCTTCTGATAGCATTTCCCTGTCTTTGGATTAGCTATACATAGTTTGAATTGTGCCATTATAAATAACCTCCATAACTCTTTATAGGAAGAAATTATTCACTATTTAAAAAGGTTTATGTTTTAAGCATCAACTTCAGTGACAGTGCTGCCAAGCGAAGTCAACACAAAACACTTCAATCTGCGAAAGTATTTGGTTGAATCATATAAAAAATTATTCGCACGAAGCGCAGCACTGTCATTGATCCCTTGACTTTTTCATCAACTTAGGCTTACAGCTCTCCACTTTATCATACTCAACAAAAGGATACCTCTTACATACAGTAGGCCTGAAATCATATATCTTACAGCAAGAACCACCATCAAAGAAAACACACCCTTTATCATCTCTCTTTAAGACCTCGCTCTTTATAAAATCATCAAAAACAACGAAGAAACCCTCCTCAAAACCCTTCTCTTTGATAGCAGAGATATCCTCCTTAGAAAGCTTCACCGTAAGATACCTACAACAATCACCACACCTTTCACACCTGAAGTTCGAAAGAGTTAGCATGATCACTTGTTGCTTAACTTCTTTATATATTCAATAAGTTCAGTAGGTACTGGTAATATTATCGTGCTGTTTTTCTCAGAAGCGATCTCACCCATGGTCTGGAACAGCCTAAGCTGAAGCCCGGCAGGCTCTTTTCCAATAACCTTTGCAGCCTGTGCTAATTTCTCTGCAGCCTGTGACTCCCCTAAAGCCAATGTTATTCTTGCCCTTCTGTCTCTTTCAGCCTCAGCTTGATGAGCCATCGCCCTCTTCATAGTATCTGGCAGTTCGATATCCTTGATCTCTATCTTATCTACCTTGATCCCCCATGGATCAGTGTCCTTGTCAACAATAGCCTGTATCTTCTGAGATATCTCCTCTCTCTTCTGCAGGATATCATCAAGTTCAAACTCACCTACAATGTTCCTCATGGTTGTTTGAGCCAGTTGAGAGACAGCATAACCAAAAGTCTCTACCTCAAGTATTGCTTTATTTGCAGCACTCACCTTATAGTAAAGCACCGCATTAACCTTTAAGCTGACATTGTCCTTGCTTACACATTCCTGGGAAGGGACATCCACAGCCTTCACCCTTAGGTCAACTCTCTCCCATGTCTGTATGAGAGGAACAATCAACCTGAGTCCAGGTTCCATCATCCCTGTATACTTTCCAAGGGTAAACCTTACCCCTCGCTCGTATTGCCTTACAACCTTAAGGCTGCTTATCAAAATTACTATCAACCAAAAAATAACGATATTTACTGCACTAAATAATGCCATTCAAACCACCTCTTATGAAATCAACTAATCTTGATTTAAATACTTTTCTATAGCAGGTATGGACTTAATTGAAAATGCTGCCAAGCGAAGTTCACGCTAGAGCCTATCCATATGCGACAATCCTTTCTTGAAATATCAACAAGTAATTAGCACGAAGCGCAGCATTTTCACGAATCCAAATACTTTTCTATCCTGCTTAATCCTTCCTCAATCTTGTCTACATCCAGGGCATAGCTCAACCTGATCCTGTCAGGTGCCCCGAACCACTCTCCAAGATATGTTATCACCTTGTGTTTCTTAAACAAATCCCACACCATCTTTCTAGGATCCTTCACCTTAGGTAATACATAAAAAGCCCCTTCAGGATTCCAAAGTTCAAGCCCTAGGTCCATCAACCCCTTGTAGACCACATCCCTTCTCTCTTTCCAGATTGCAACCTGGTTATCTACATAAGCAGACGGAACCTTGGTCGCCTCATAGGCCATCTCCTGCCCAAGGATATTTGTATTCATTGAAGAATGAGTCTTTATCTCTATAACATCATCAACTATACTCCTATCATTAGAATAAAGATAGCCTATCCTAAGTCCGCACATTGCAAAGGTCTTTGAGAAACTGTTTATTGTTACCACCTGTGGCCCCTTGAGCATATAGTTCTCCCTCACATATATGAGGTCTTTGTAAACCTCATCAGATATTATGGTTATATCAAGGTCTGAACATAACCTCTCTATCTCCTTAAGTGTACTGACCTCCTGTACCCTGCCTGTAGGATTAGAAGGGGAATTGATCAATACTGCTTTGCATCCCCTTACCTTGTTGTCAAAGTCCGAAATATCAATCTTTCCCCTTATAGTCTCTGTAAAAACAGGCTCCAGATTATTGAAATTTATCATAGGCAGATATGAATAGTAATATGGCTTATGAAGCAGGATCTTATCTCCTGGCTTGCATATCGATCTGAATGTAAGGTCAAGAGCCTCAGAAGCACCATTCGTTATGACAAAATCATCAGCCGTACCCCCATACTGCTTTGCCAATGCCTTTCTTAGGTTTACCTGTCCAGGTATCAGCCCATACTTGAACTGCCTGTACTTAGGCAATATCCTAAACACCCTTTCCGGGGGTGGAAGATCTGGTTGTCCGCTTCCGAAACTTATCATTCCATCTCCTTGGACACCGATGAATATTGATGGACTTAGTAGTTTGTCTTTCATATTCTGTGATAAACCCTATTAAGTATATAAAAATAACTATAAATTAGGAAGCCAGATACCTCTATCATTCAGGGTTGAGGTAGGGACTGACTAAAAATTTTTTGAATCTAAGCCTTGACGTCATATTTTTGGTAAGGTTTATATATTTTAAAATAAATGGTTTAAAAAATGTCTTTGGGTAACTTTGTAAAGATTCTAATCTTTTTATTTGTTCTAATCCTCTTGATAATACCAGTATCCGCTAGATGGATCCAGTGGGTCAATTGCGATGATCTGTTTTTAAGAAAAAGAATAACCCCTCAACAAACCTTTAATAGTACTGAAAAGATTTGTTTTTATGGTTCTGGTTTCAGCGGTGAGACCTATACTATCAGGCTTAGAGAGACTGTTAAGAATCTAACAAGAATCTTAACCGTACCGGTCAATAATGAGGTAATAAGTTCTGTAGAAGGATACTCCTTAAGCTCGATTGAGCCAGGCGTGTACACCTTGATGGGTTTGTATGAAAGTAACTATGTATGTAGCAACCAGGATGGGCAGACCCATTGTATCCCTGAGGATAAAAACTGTACCTTTTGGAAGTTCAAGGGAGATACTGGAAGATGCGGGAGAGGTAGATCAAGAAACTGCGAGATCGATTTTGAATTTGTTGATCCTGACACCGATGGAGATTCTTGGTCTGATAGCTGTGATGCATTCCCAAACGATGCTTCTGATTGGATTGATATCGATGGAGATGGTTCTGGTAATAATAAGGATGTTGATGACTTTAATATCTTGATTATCAGTGAACCGATCATACCAGGAAACAATGAGTCAGGAGAATCAGGAACTGGCAACGGGGCTGGTGGAGGCTCTGGTTCAGGAGGAAACGCCAGAAAATGTGCACCAGAGTATGAATGTACAGATTGGAGCGTTTGCATCAATGGAAGGCAGATAAGGGAATGTTGGATTATTAATGACTGCATCGGGGAACCAGCCCCTTTGGAAAGAAACTGCATTGAAAACACCCAAGAACCTGCTGAAAATGAGGAACCCTATAGCATGACACAAGAGGAATCTGTTCCAGATTCCCAATCACAGGAACCCCCTACTACGGATGAAAGTGAAGGTATGTCTCTTATTACAGGTGCTGCTGTAGTTAATCTTACAGAACCTAGGTTCTATACAGGCGTTAGTGCAATTTTCATAATTATAAGTATTATGCTGCTTTGGATAAAATTGAGAAAATCCAGATCATAGACTAGATATTAAGTTAGTCTATTTCTTAACATGCACATCCATCTGGGGGAATGGGATATTTATCTTATTCTTGTTCAATGTATTATAGATCATGCATGTAAGCTTCTCCTTTGTAGAGAACCTGTCCTTATATGACCTTAGCCACACATAAGCCTTGAAGTTAAGGGCACTGTCTCCCATCTGAAGAAACATAACCATAGGTTCATGGTTCTTATCCAGCTTTTCCAATTTCATTACCTCTTTCATGACTATCTTCTTTACCTTGTCAACATTTGAACCATAAGCAACAGAAAAAGGAACTGTTATCCTGGCAGTCGGATTTGGAAGTACATAATTGGTGATATTAACACCGGCAAGCTTGCCGTTTGGTATTATGACAACCTCGTTATCCCAGCTTTTCACTCTTGTTGCCCTTATCCCTACATCCACAACCTGACCATAGGTCTGCTCGTCTATCTTCACAATATCACCGACCTTTATGCTTCTGTCCATCAATAAAGATATGCCTCCAAATATATTCCCCAATGTATTCTGCAATCCAAATGCGACAGCTATACCTACAATCCCTAAAGAAGCTAAAAGGGGCCCTAACTCAATATTCCATACCCTTAGTATAAACAAAAAACCGATCATTAGCACAACTACCCTTGCTGTCTTTGTGCCTATCTTCATAAGGTTCTCATCAACATCCTTATCCTTCCTTTTTGCCCTGCTTTTTATCCAGGCAGATATTATTATATCTGCAACAACAATAAGTGTATATAAAGCGACAAGTATAGATAATGTTGAGTCGATTCTATTGAGTATTATCTTGATATTCTCTTCTAATTTCAGAGGAATGAGGGCTAGTTTAATGCCTATAAGGAAAAATAATAACGATATTGGACCATGTGTCTTCTGAACCAACAGATCATCCACATCTGTTTTCGTTTTTGCCGTAAGCTTCATTATGTATTTCTCTGCAATGAATGTAAGAAGCTTAGCTCCAGAAAAGAACGCAACCAATATCAATATGGAATGAAAATATGGATTAACCATGACCTCACTGAAAGAAACGCTCAAAATCTCAAATAGCATACAAGAATATGTATATCCATAGTTTAAATAACTTTCGGACTAACCAAGAGTGATTACTTCCTTTCCTCTATCTCAACAAGATAAGAACCAGGTATCTTCTTCCTGAACCTGTCCAATGCCTTTCTTGCAAGAACAACATCCTTCTTGTTCACAGCAACAGTGACTATCTTCTGTCCTTCCTTTAGCCTTACAGCAGAGCCTATCGGCTTTCCAAAAGATTTCTGCATTCCTGTAGAAAATCTGTCTGCACCAGCACCAGCTGCAAGAGGATTCTCTCTTAGTACATGAAAAGGATACTTCCTTAGCTGCATGAAATAACCGCCAGCCCCAAGTGTAGATTCCATCAATCTGTTACAGGTGATCCTGGCGCTCTCCAGAGCATTATCCCTTATCTGCAATCCCTGCTTTGACACAAGATGCAGGTTATACGGAAACTTCTTTATAAGGTTTCCAGTACAGAACCTCACTATCTTTGTATTAGCAGTAGTCTTGATAAAAGATTTCTTCTTATACTTAGACCTCCGGGTATAAGGCCTTTCCAGTTTTCGGTATGCAACGAATTTCCTTAATTTTGCCATTTTATCTCCTTATTAATTTTAGTTATGCTCCACCAATAATCGAATGTGGGGGTGGGACATCCACCTTAGTTGTTCAATGATGGGGAGGATATAATATTTAGCGTAGCTAAATACCTGCTTTATCTAAAAGAATCAATAAGCCATTTTTAAATGTTTTGTTTTCTTCAATATCATTTCCTCATAAAACCAATCGAAAGATTTATAAATTAGCTATTCAGTAATTGATATATATTAGTCATTTTAGTAAAATTAGAACTAAAAGAGGTGTTTTATTATGAAAAAAAAGGGTTCATTGAGTCTGTCTGTTAATGCTATAGTGGTATTGATTCTTGCGATCGTTATGTTGGGTCTCGGCCTGGGTTTTATAAGAGGTATGTTCGGTAAGGTCTCCACACAGGTTGAACAGCAGATATCTTCCGAGAGAGAGCCAGCAATCCCAACAGCCTCTCAACCACTGACTCTATCTAGAGAGATGATCATAACCCTTTCAGATCAGGACCAGGTAGTCAAGGCAAGTCTTTTTAATCCAACTAATGCTGTGATCACAGCAATCCCTTCAGTTACCTGTAGTGCTTTGGCAGTAACTGAGAAGGCAAACGAACGAACAATAAACCAGGGAGAATTCAAGACATATGATATCCTTCTTGATATACCGGTGTCTGCCCCTACTACAGACCTTTGCGAGATAACTATCGATGCTTATAAGAAAGATATAACCATCAAAATAACAGAGTGAGGTATTTAAAATGAAGAACAAAAAAGCAGCACTTGAATTATCAGTCACTGCCATAGTCGTATTGATTCTTGCAATAGTTATGTTGGGCCTGGGCCTTGGATTTGTAAGGGGTATGTTCGGTAAGGTAACCACAACCTTTGAGGAACAGATCGCTACAGAACCAGAACCACCGAAACCATCTGCCTCAGATCCTATCACATTGTCAAAGGGAAGGGTAATAGTGCATCCAGGAGACACTGCTGTAGTAAAGGTTTCTCTCTACAATCCAACTAATGCAGCTTATGCAGCCTTTGTTCCAGCAACTACCTGCACTGGTATAACTATTAACACTATAGCTGCTGCTTCTAGAGCCGTACCTGTTGCTGAATTCAGGACATGGAGCATGGTCTTTACAGTACCATCCACCCAAGCAGCTGCTACTGCTTTATGCCAGGTTACCCTTGGAACACACGGTTCTATCGATTTTACTACAGTTGTAAAAGACTAAAAAAGAGGTAATTCAAATGAAAAAGAGGCTTACTCCTGCTGAAGAGTTTGAGATAATGAAGCTTGTTCTGGACAAGTTCCTATGGTTAGGAATTCTGATTATGGCTTATGGATTGTACAAGATATTTATCGGAACAAGCCTGAATGGGTTATCCCTGATAATAGTAGGGGCTATAATACTCATAATATTCCTCATACTTGTTGTAAAGGAATATGAGATAGCGAAGTAATTGTCCTTCTAAAATGGAATCACCTCTTGCCGAGATAAAGCCAAATATAAAAAAAGCCTTTCTTTCCAATATCCTATTTGTTTCTATGATAGTGGCCTTTTTGATAGGAACACTGATATACCTTAATAACATAGTAGGTCTGGACATATTTGTCACTTCATTCAAAGAGATAGGCATAACCCTGTCTCCCACAAAACTTCTTACATGGTCTATCCTGTTAATACTGTTTTTTACAGGATTAACGCTTTTCCTGAACTATATAGTGCTTGCTAACCTCACCTATACCCTCTATCCTGACAGGATGGTCTTTGCAAGGACCTTTTTCATAGTCCAGCTCTCTGACGAAGAGATCCCTTATTCAAATATCTCAAAGATTTCCTATGAAAGCAAGGCTATCCTGGATACCTCAAAGGTCATTCTGGACCTTACAGGCATGAAAAGGTCACAGATGGTGATAGATTTCATTGACCAGGCCCCAGAGTTAGTAAATCAGCTGCAACAGGCAATAAGCAGCTTCAGGGCAAACTACTACGCCAAATACGCACAAGACTACAGATACCAGAATATCATGGACCAGATGTAGTGATATAGATCAAATAAAAAGATATAAATAATACCCAAACAATTAATAATTTTGAACAAAGATGAATAAGAAAGCTGCAATCCAACTGTCCGTTAATTTCCTTGTAATCCTGATAATCTGCATAGTTATATTCGGCTCAAGCATCTTTGTTTTGAGGAAATTCTTCTCTCATGCAGGGACTATCAAAGGAACCTATGATGAGAGGGTGGAGAAGCAGATTGAGGCATTGCTGGATGACGGAAGCAGAGTGGCAATACCCTTTGACCGGAAAAAAATCCCTAACGGAGAATTTGAGACATTTGGCATAGGTGTCCTAAATATGCTCGGTACTCATGCGCAGAATTCATTCGAAGTAACTATCAAGTTTAGCAAGGCGTTTAATAAGGATGATTCGCTGATGTGCGAAAAGCCCCATACATGTCCTCCAAATTTTATAAATCCTGGCCTATGGCTTAAGGCCAGCACTGGATTCTCTGATAATCAGGGCATTACCCTAAACCCTGTAATACTCAACAATAAACAGAAGAAGTTTCTGATAGGAGCAGAAGTTAGTGATGCCAGGGAAGGAACCTACATATTCGACGTCATGGTATGCTATGATGATGGAGATCCTACTACTGATCATCCCCTTTGTACAGGAGGCCTGGAAGATAACTACGATAACCTGCACAAGATATACATAGAAGTACCTTAGGGGATTTCAACTTAGCTGAATCTTTCAAAAAACCTATTTACAGGATTTATTATGAGTTCCTGGCGATTTATATATAAGTAGTAAACACCAGCCAAGATTACCAAGATTAGAATAATCTTAAATATCCATGCCTTGCTTTTCTTTGGAACATCCAGAGTATTCTCCGCCATCAACAAACCAGGTTTGCCCGATCCACCTTTCTCTAGCATTTGACGATCTCCGAGAAGCTCTTAGCATCCAAAGAAGCCCCCCCCACTAAAACACCGTCTATGTTGTCCTGAGATATCAGTTCCTTTATATTCCCTGGTTTTACAGAACCCCCATACAATATACTGATACCTTCAGATATCTCATCATCAAAAATAGCCCCCAACACCTTTCTGATAAGCACATGTACCTCTTCTGCTTGTGAAGGAGTCGCAGTCTTACCGGTCCCTATCGCCCAGACAGGCTCATATGCAATGACTAGGTTCTTTATATCCTCAATCCCGCCAAGACCATCACTCAGCTGTGTAGATACAACATCCTCCATCCTGCCGTTCTCCCTCTCCTCCAGGGTCTCTCCTACACATAATATAGGTTTTAATCCGCTTGATATAGCTGTCTTAACCTTTTTATTGATCAAAGAATCATCCTCTTCAAAGACATGTCTTCTCTCAGAATGTCCCAATATCACATACTCAACCCCGATCTCCTTTAGCATACCAGCAGAGATCTCACCAGTAAAAGCACCATTTTCCTCAAAATGCATGTTTTGAGCTCCAAGAGAGATATTGCTTCCCTTTAGCTCAGCCCCTACAGAACTAAGTGCAGTAGCAGGAGGACACACCAAGATGGCTC
Organism: Candidatus Nanoarchaeia archaeon; assembly: GCA_028279655.1. Classification (GTDB taxonomy): domain Archaea; phylum Nanobdellota; class Nanobdellia; order Woesearchaeales; family JACPBV01; genus JAHWHQ01. The sequence continues at coordinate 185,023 of JANQNH010000005.1, forward strand.
TATCCCCTATATCTCTAACCAGTGTTTTAAGTTCTTTCACCATTGAGATAGATTCCCCTATGGTCTTGTTCATCTTCCAGTTTCCCGCAATTATTATACTCCTCATACTGATTACCTTTAGATTACTTCTATAAATAATTTATTATTTTATCCATGATCATAAAACAAGTCCTACAAAGAACAGGCTGATAGACACAATGATAAAAACAAACAGATACTGTAGCACCCAGGCCAAAAAGGCCCTGAACAGGGATATCTTAAAAGCAATCTGATATACAAACAATGTCCCGATAAGCATAAACAGGCCTGCAAACACACCTATAAACCTTGCAGCTCCTACAGAAGCAAAAGAGAGCAGTATCCCTACCATTATTATCTTGACAATGCCTGCTTCTCCCTTGACAAACTTAATTGCCAGGTAAAGAGGAATAGCAGATACTATCAATGCCAGGATTATGATAAGCATATGTGCTGCCAGTATTGCTGCTATATCAATCATTTTTAACAAATATCAAAACACCCACTAATATTAAAATGTTTGCATATAGCAAAGAATCAAGGAATATCCTTTTGGCCATATCATAGAAGAATCCTGAAGGATATAGCTTGATTATATTATCAGATGCGCTGAAAAGCCAACCTCCTTGCGGAAATGCAACCTTATGAAAAAAACTGAAGAAACCGCTAAAATCAAAGGCAACCAGTAAAAGCACAACTATTCCAAAAAGGACCCCCAGCACACCGCTGAAAAACAAGATTCTTGCCAGATTCTTAACAAATCTATTTTTATCCAGAAAAAACAGGCTAAAAAATAGGAAAACAGAGAAAATAACTGCAAAATAGAAATACACATCCAGTTTCTGTATCAAATGCTTTACATCCCTAAAATGGTCCACCTCTTTTTTTTTAAACAAAACATCATCAAAATCATCACGACGATCCTGAAGATAATCTAATATCTCAGAGTTAATCCTATCAACATCATGTAGGGGGAACTCACCATAGACGTTGTACTTCTCAAACTTCTTGGAATATAAATCCCGATCAAAGGCATTAATCTTAAAGGCAAGGATATAGGTAATATCAGCAATAAAGATTACCAAAAAAACCATGATGCCTATTAACACTATCCTTTTACGATCCATAGCTTATAAAAAGATCTACATCTTTATATTATTTATCATAGAAGATCAATAGACTAACCAGTTAGTTATCTGGTTCTCCTTTATCTTTTATCTTAACTTCTCTTTTCCTGATCCTTCTCTGTTTGATAACAATCTCCTCAACTTCAACCTGCCTAAGGACAATCTCCTGCCCTGTAACCTCTTTCTGCGCCTTTAATATCTCATCAACCACCTTTTTGTCAGGATCCTTGATAACAATAGGTTCTATAACCCCTGTTTTTGGTATCCCAGAACCGCTATCTTCTACAAATCCAGAACTTGGCGTATACATCTCTAGCGGTACTCCATCCAGAGCCCTCTTCATCTCTCTCAGACTGTTGTCATAGCCAATCTCTGTCCTGCTGTACCTTAGCTCTGAAACAGCCTCAAACTCGCTCTGAGAATAAAAACCATGCGCATATGCAGGTATATCGGCATTAGTCATAGAATCATAGGTAGCTGAAGCGCTTCCATGGCTCTCTATATTGTATTCACAATTGCAGCCGAGTGCAACATTTCCTAATGCATAAGGATTTTCACATGCCATCTTCAATCATCAACATATATTAGTTCCTTCTCCTCCTTCATAGCTTTATTTATAGCATCCTCTATTGACTTATGGTCTTTCTTCTTTTTCTTCTTATCATCAGGGCTGCTTACGCTTCCTCCATGCACCTCAGAGGCAGCAGTCTTCTTGATATCCTCATCCGTTGCCTCTCCGTTCTTTTCATATTTCTTTTCCTGGTCAACAACATCCTTCTCTATTCCAGTAGCCTCCTCCTTATCCTTGTCCTCTCCTCCGGCAGTTTCTGAGTTATACACTTCACCTCCAGAGCTGTAATCGGTCTGGCTCTTATAGACACGATCATCCTCTTCAGAGCCCGCTACATAATCGTCTTGCCTCTCCTGTTCCTCATCCCACAATGAATGTGTTTTGTACATTTAAGTCACCTTAATTTGGATTTACCTTAATAGGTCTGTTGAGCATAACTATCTTATCCAGATGCAAGTAAGCATCTGCCATCTTTTCAAGTTCATAATCCTGAAGGACATTTTCAAAGCCTAATTGCTTAATCTCATTATAAAGGGTAAACATCCTTCGTAATCTAGATCTATATTCTCGTGCAAATCTAAGTTCATCTAAACTTTGTACCTCATTATGAACACGCATAATAGCGTCACAATCCTCAGAAAAATCACTATAAAGCGCATCCAGGATCTGGTATGATAGCCTAACCTCAATATTCTTTGCCATTTTAACTAAACTCCTGTATTTTTTCAGATCATACCCCCCAGCACCACTAAGTATTGAATACGTTTTTCGAATTGCCTTAGCTTCTGTTCTATATATATCAGCAACCTCCAAATCTATTGGTTTAGAATCTCCATCAAGAATTAATGCTGCAATCTCAAATCCCATCACCTCCATATCATTAGCAGCATTCTCCAGGGATATCATCGAAGTAAGACCTTTATAGATAAAAGGTTGATAATTATCATTTCTTTTTGTATCTGCCTCAGGGATTATTTGATCTGCATCTTCAATTCGCCACTGGTTCCTTAGCAAGTATTCTGCAAGACCTATCTCTGTTTTCCGTATTTTTCCGATCGCTTCCCTATATTTCCATTCTAAGATAGCTCCAGCACTATTGAGTATCTTATAAAGTTTTATAATCTCTGAAGCAGCCTTTTGGTAGATCTCTGCTGTTTTAACGCTTGTTCTTGTAGGTGTATTTCTCAATATAACACTAGCAACAAATGAATCCAGTTCCCCATAATCTTTAATCCTTGAATCTAGGTTACCTATAACTTCATTTCCGCTGATTACAACTGAACTACCCAAATCAATCACTCTCCTCCAATACGTCTATAGTAACCTGTGCAATAGTTCCAGGTTTTAAATCTTTTTCTATTATTCTGGGTATGACTATGATAGACTGTGAGCCATGTTTTGCTATTCTTTTTGTTATTGTGTATTGTTTGATCATGCTAAATCCCCTTTCCTGTATTAATTATAAGAGGTCTTGCTCCAGGATCAATTTTTCCTTCGTCATACCTCTGCAAATATAATGCAAGACCTGCACAAGCTGAGGGCTCTACATTAAGGTATCTGCTTAGTATATTATAAGCCTGCTTAATTCTGTCTTCTGAAACATGATAAATACCAGTGTCATTTCCAGTAAACGCCAGTCTTTCCAAAGCTGATATGTCCTGATTACCATACAATACAAATGGATTATGATCTTTCATAAGCTTGTCAGCCAAACTTATCCGCTGTTCTGGCTCTACACCCAAGATGCTAATATCAACCAACTCTTCTACTGGTATCATCAGCCTAGGATCCTTTTTTCTGGAATTTCTTGCCTGCCATGTGAGATAATTTTCCATCAATCTTCCAGAACCGTAAGGCATATATATCTCAGTTGGTCTCTCGTTAAATGCTTCATGAACATGCCAATCATAGAAAACAGCATGGGGTTCTATTATCATGGCCGAGGTTATATCTATTCCTCCACGATTATTTGTCATCTCATTAATATCCTTAGCTGATAATTCACTTCCGCTTAGATCAGTCAAATAGATATCAGTATGCAATCTCTTAAGTTGCTCCAATCTTTCAGGAGGTATAGATTTATCTAGTAAAATTTTCATAGGAGGTAATCCATGTCTTTCTAATCTATGAGCAAAAGCCCTGCCCATATTGCCAGCACTAACATACGTTACTCTTGGAACAGTTAAATTTCCAACATTTCCATTAAGAATACCTTCTCTCTTTTTTGAAAATAACAATTTTGCATAATCTCTAAATAATGCCGCGCATTCCCATGCAGGTCTATCCTTGATTGTTCCTGTAGGGTTGCTTCTTATGTCAGATTCATCCTTTACAGATACTACACCATAACCCAAAGCACTCAGATCAATCTGAAAAGTAGGTGTTGCCATCCATTCGGGATTCATAGGATCATTCTCACTAAATTCTGGTATTCCATCTACCCATTTTTCAGCAAGATCCCAACTCATGCAATCTGGATACTCGATTTCCTTTATTGCTGTGCTTTCTCTAACCATCTTAATTATCTATGAAATATACATATTCTATACATAAAAACCAAGAACTAGTATATAAATCTTTCTATATGTAACTACTATAAAGTAATTATTAAAAAAACAAACCTTTATATATCAATTATAAATACGTTTATAACATATTATAAAAGGTGATAATTATGGAAAACACTATGATACAGATTAAGAAGGAGACTGCAAGCAAATTAAAAGACCTAAAGAAATATGAAAGAGAGACTTATGACGAAATAATAAACACCCTGATAACAGAGCTTAAGGAGCATATACAGGAGCAGAATCTTGAACTAAATGAAGAGACGAGGATGAAACTGGATGATAAAACACCAATTTCTAAATATATAGATCAAGAAACAGTCAGAAAAGAACTCTTAACATGAGTTACAGCATCAAGTGGCACCCTCAAGCATATAGGGTGCTAAAGAAATTACCTAAACATCTGATAAAGAGGGTGCTTGATAAATTAGATTTTATAAGCAAAGATCCTTTTAGATTTCTTGAACATTTTGAAGGAGAGAATTACTATAAATTAAGGATTGGAAATTATAGGGTACTAATAGAGATAGAACTTAAGGAATTGATTTTATTAGTTAAGGTATTTGACCATAGGAGCAAGATATATAATAGATGATTATTCTTCCAAAAGCTTCTCCTGCTTCACCCAGAACTCGATAGCAGAAGCAGCCATTTTTCCAGCACCCATAGCATGTATCACAGTAGCTCCTACCCCTTCACTTCCACCGATGATGTCCCCACCTGCAAAAACCCCTGGTATAGAAGTCATAAGGTTCTCATCAACCATAAGATATCCTCTTTCGTTGTGAGCTATGTTAACAGTCTTGGTCAAAAGAGGATTAGGTCCCTGACCTATGGCTATGATTACCTGGTCACAGTCTATCATGAATTGAGAATCTTCAATAGGAACAGGCTTTCTTCTCCCAGATGCATCCTCTTCACCCAACATCATCTGCATGCATTCAATTCCCTCTACTACAGAACTACCTATAATCCTGTTCGGATTAGTAAGAAGCATGAAGTGTATACCCTCTTCCTGAGCATGCTTAATCTCTTCCTTTCTTGCAGGCATCTCATCAAGGGATCTCCTGTATACCACTGTAACGTCCGCTCCAAGCCTTTTTGCACTCCTTGCTGCATCCATAGCAACATTCCCTCCACCAATGACCACCACCTTCTTACCTCTCTTAATAGGAGTGGAATAGTCTGGGAATTTATAGGCTTTCATCAGGTTTACCCTGGTCAAAAACTCATTAGCAGAGTACACCCCATTGAGGTTCTCTCCGGAAATACCTAAAAAACTAGGCAGTCCTGCACCTACACCAATAAAGACAGCATCATACTTCCTTCTAAGCTCATCCAGAGTGAAAGTGCGGCCAATTACCGAATTCATTCTTATCTCAACACCAAGCTCCTTGATATATTCGACCTCTGATTTGACAATATCCTTTGGCAGCCTGAATTCCGGAATACCATACATGAGTACTCCCCCAGAATCATGAAGTGCCTCGTATATCACCACCTTATGGCCTTTCAATGCAAGATCAGAAGAGCATGTTAGTCCTGCAGGCCCGCTCCCGATCACAGCTATCTTTTTCTTATCAGGATTAGGTGCAACAGCTTTAACATCCCTCTCCTCCATATCAGCAGCAAACCTTTCCAGCTTGCCTATATTCACAGGTTCGTTCTTTATCCCCAATATACATTCCTTTTCACACTGGTTCTCCTGAGGACATACCCTCCCGCATACCCCTGGTAGGTTATTGGTCCTCTTGATAGTTTTGATAGCCATATAGTATTTCCCGTCTTTTATATATCTGATAAACTTAGGGATATCTACAGAAACAGGGCATCCGGAAACACATTTAGGATTCTTACATTGCAGACATCTTGAAGCCTCTTTTTGCGCTCCTTCCTCATTATACCCTAGGTTAACTTCATCGAAGTTCTTCACTCTTTTTTCAGGCTCCTGTTCGGTTGTAGGAACTTGTTTACTTTTCATCCTCCTAAAAATGGAAAGTATAAGCATATATAAAAGTTGAGGTTTTAAAAAGTATGTAGTTAGCATCCTAAGGTCAAAACTCAAACAAATAGGACATCAAGCTCGTTGCAGGGGGTTGGCCCCGTAGGGGATGCAGAGCCTACAAACCAAAGGTAAAGAGTTTTGAAGATGCTAACTACATACATAAAAAACAAAACTTTATAAATAAAAGATTCCAAAAACAAATTATATGAAAAAAGAGGAGGTCAAAGCAGATTATTTTTTTGAAGTAAGTTGGGAGATATGCCATCAGGTTGGAGGCATATACACAGTGATTAAGTCCAAAGCAGGCAAGCTATATCAGCTATATAAGGAAAAATATTTCTTGATAGGTCCGTATTATGCCAAAGAAGCAGCTATCAAGTTTGAAGCTAGGAAGCCTCCAAAAGAGATAGAAAGGATATTCAGCGAACTTAAGAAAAACAAGATAGAATGTTATTTCGGTAAATGGAACATTGAAGGAGTAAAAGTAAATACCATATTGATAGATTTCTCTAAATATATGATCAAGGCAAATGAGATAAAGAGCAGGCTGTGGAAGGATTTCAAGATAGATTCCTTTAATTCAGGTGAAGAGTTTAACACATGGGTTACATGGGGAACTACAGCAGGTATGCTGTTAGAAGGCCTCAGAAAAAAACTTAAGGGAAAGATAGTTGCTCAGTTTCACGAGTATCTGACAGGAGCTGCCCTGCTGCACCTAAAGAAGAACAAGGTCAAGATTGCTACTGTCTTCACAACGCATGCAACCTATCTAGGCAGGACGCTGGCAAGTGCAGGAATACCTCTTTATGAGGTCATAAAGAAGATCAAGCCAAAGGAGAATGCATATAAGTATAAGATTCCAGACAGATATTCTTTGGAGAAAGCAGCAGCACTAAACGCAAACGTCTTCACAACAGTGTCCGATATAACTGCACTTGAAGCAACCAATCTTGTAGGCAGAAGACCAGATATCGTGCTCCCAAACGGTCTTGATATATCCAAATTCCCAGCATTGGAACAAAGGGCTATCAGCCATTCAAAGTTCAAGACACAGATACTTGACTTTGCAAAGGTTTTCTTCTTTCCTTATTACAGGTTTGACCTGGATAATACCCTCCTATACTTCATAGCAGGCAGATATGAGTTCAAGAATAAGGGGGTTGACATATTCATTAAGTCATTGGGACAACTGAACAAAAAGTTGATAATGGAAAAGAGCGATAGGAACATCATAGCGTTGATATGGGTGCCTTCTAAAGTAGAGGGGATAGACAAGACCTTATTGCAGAATAAGATCAATTATGAGGGTGTGGAGAACTTCATGGACCGCTCCCTTGATGATATAAAGGCGAACATAATAGACTCCATTGTCAACCAGAAGCTCCCTACAACAAGAGAACTATTCAGCGGAACTTTCTACTATCAGATGAAGAAGAAGATGATGGAATTCAAGAAAAAAGGAAAGCCGCTTGTAGTAACCCATAACCTTGCTGACAAAAATGACATCATAATTAAAGCCTTAAAAAAAGCCGGCCTTAACAATTCCATAAGGGATAAGGTAAAGGTCATATACTATCCTGTATACCTTACAGGGGCTGACGGACTGATAGATCTCAGCTATTACGATGCAATTATGGGGTGTCACTTAGGTATCTTCCCTTCTTATTATGAACCATGGGGATATACCCCTTTAGAGACCGGCGCATTAGGCGTCTCCGCCTTAACAACAGATCTTAGTGGATTTGGAAAGTATCTTCTGAAGAAGCATAAGAAATGCAAAGGTATCTGGGTCCTGAAAAGGCAGAACACAAAGGAAGAACTATCCATAGCAAGACTAACAAGTATTATGTATGATTATGCAAAGTTAACCCAGAGGCAGAGGATACAAAAGAAATTGGAGGCAAAGAGCGTATCCAATCTGGCTGATTGGGAAAATATGGTTAACTATTACATCAAGGCACATAATATGGCCTTAAAAAAGGTAAGATAGAAAAATATAAAAAGGCTAGTTCTAAACATAACTCACTATGAAAGCAATAATACTAGCAGGGGGATACGCAAAAAGGCTCTGGCCCGTTACCAAAAACATGCCAAAGCAGCTATTACCAGTAGCTGGAAAGCCAATAATTGAGTATCCGATTGAGAATATTGAACTAACAAAAAGGATAAAAGAACTCATAATCTCTATAAATGCCTATTTTGAGTTCAATTTTAGAGAATGGTTTACAAAATATCAATTCAGAAAAAAGACTAAGTTGGTGATAGAGAAAACATTTTCAGAAGAGGAGAAACTTGGTTCTATTGGGGCCCTTCATTACCTGATTGACAAGCTAGGGATAAAAGATGACATACTTATCATAGGAGGGGATAACCTGTTTGAATTTTCTCTTAGGAAATTTATCAATTACTACAAGCAACAAAAGACCAGCGTTGTAGGATTATACGATATAAAGGACAAAGCAAAGGTTAAAGGAAGGTATGGTATAGTAGAGCTTGACAATAATGATAAAATTACAAGCTTCCAGGAGAAGCCACAAAACCCAAAAACATCGCTTGTAAATACTGCATGCACGATATTATCAAAAGAAGACATTAAGTTGATACCTCAATACATAGAGGAAGGTAACAATAAAGATGCCTTTGGATATCTTATTGAATGGATAGCAAAGAAAAAACCAGTACATGGATTTACCTTTGACTCATCATGGTTTGATATAGGTTCCTTTGAGGCATATGATGAAGCCAACCTCTACTATAGGCAAAAAAGGATATCAGCTATGAGGGAAAGAAAGGTGATTGTTAACCTAGAATAGAAAATGAGATCAGATCCCAGGATTAAAGTTCTTATGTTCGGGTGGGAGTTCCCACCATACGTTACTGGGGGTCTTGGCACCCACTGTTGGAACCTCACAAAATCATTATCTAGTCTAGATACAAAAATTTTTTTTGTAACTCCTCATCCAATCTCTAAAGATACGCATAACTTTATTGATATTGTAAGCTTGAATATAAGCCAAAGATTCAAAGGAAAAGGAAAAATCCTCAGCTATGGTAAATTCTATGAGAACAAAATAAGATTATATAATCGGTACAGTAAAGATATCTTGGATAAATATGATTTCGATATTATCCATTGTCAGGATAGGATGCCGATAAAAGCAGCCATAGCTGCAAAGAAAATATCTAAAAAACCCCTGGTTCTTACAGTGCACTCAACAGAATTTGACAAAACAGATAGGCCAAGGAAGAAGTGGATTGAGATTGAAAAGAAAGGTATGCAGTCTGCAGATAGGATAATTGCAGTATCTAATTACACAAAAGGTATCATAGTAAAGAAGTATGGCATAGATCCAAAAAAGATAGTTGCCATACCTAATGGGGTAGAGTCAAAGAAGACCCCTTCTAAGAAGAAGCTTGGGAAGACCAGAAACATATTCTATCTGGGCAGGATAGCCTACCAAAAAGGCCTTCCTTACCTTATAGAGGCAGCAGCAAAAGTATTGAAAAAAGAGAAGAATGTTAAGTTTCTGATTGCAGGTGCAGGCAAGGAAAAGTACAAGAAGAAGTTAGAGAAAAAAATAGAGGAGTTAGGCCTTACAAAAGATGTGGTCTTCTTAGGTTACGTAAAAGATAGGAACTATTATTACAAAAAAGCTTATCTCTTTGTGATGCCTTCTGTTTCAGAGCCCTTTGGGATAACGCCTTTGGAGGCTATATCTAATGGAACCCCTGCAATAATATCTAAGCAGTCAGGCATTGCAGAGGTATTGAATAATTGCATTAAGGTAGATTACTTTGATACAGAAAAGATGGCAAAAAGCATTTTAATGCTCATAAAGGACAAAAAACGATACGAAAAACTTCGCAAAGATTCTATAAGAGAGATAAATAATTTCTTTAGCTGGGATTATGTTGCAAAGCAGACAGTGGATGTATACAAGAGCCTATCGAAGAACTAGAATGAATTCTTTATCAAACGATTATAATTAAGAGAAATCTTCTTGCTGCTATACCACTTCCTTACATACTTCCTTCCTTCCATATTTATCTTCTTAGCCAATTTTTTGTTATCAACCACAATCCTGATAGCTTCAGCAATAGAGTCAGGATTCTTCTGTTCTACCAGTAATCCCCTGTTGTTTGCATTACATACCATAACATTCTTATTCTTGGATATATTCCTAAATCTTGGTTTGGAAGGCGTTCTGCATCCCAATTTAGAACACTTTTCAAACCACTTCTCCATATTGAATTTCCATGCAGTTCCACCAGAGTCAGAGGCTATAACAACATTCTTTCCTAAGATTCCTGCAGCAAGAGCATCAACAACAGTTCTGGGACCTGTCTCTCCAAAATAAATCTCTCCTTTCTTCCAGATTTCAAAAGAAGAGGCTACAAAAGCCAAGGAATTGGCAATCAAAGGATAGAAATCACTGAAAGGGACCTTTCCGATGATCTTGATCCTTTTCTCTTTTCCTATCAGCTTCTTAACCTGGTCTATAGTTCCATCTCCGCTTCCCCCTAAAAGGAAATAAAGATTTGGATAATCCTTCAATAGCTTTTTAGCTGCAATCACAAACTCTCTATGCCCTTTCTCAGGCTGGAACCTTCCTATGGTAAGTATAAACTCAGAACCCTTAGGTATCTTATATCTCCTGTAATACCTCTCCTTGATATCCTTCAGCACCCTAACATCCCTCTTCAGCTCGCCTATTATATACTCCCATAGAACTACAGTAGGGCATACAACCATATTCTTTGTTGGAAATTTCTCTTTATCAAAAAGCATCTTTGCAAATGGGGTCTCTTCTAATATAACAAGATCTGCCTTTTTGTACAGGTTTTTATATAGGTCCTCGAATGACCTTAATTGATACCCGCAAACATCGCTTCCATGCCCCTCTACTATTAATTTACATTTCCTTCCATAGTTTGATCTAAGTATGCTGCAGAACTGCTCTGCCTGAGGGGAATATCTGCCGCTTACAGCAACAACAACCACCTTTTTCTTAAGCTTGGGAACAATCTTCAGGGCTTCATTTACACTGTTGAAATGGGGCTGCAGAGGCATTCTAGAAGATACTTCTTTACTTTGCTCCAAACTTACCTCTTGGATCTTCAAATCCTTAGGATATCTCTTCCCTTTGAACTTCTCAGTATATGTTACAAAGTACGTATCTCCCAATATCCCCATCTCTCCTTGCTTTGTCAACAAGTCCCAATTAGAAACAGACGGACCTGTAATTACATTATTGACAGAGTCCCCGAATCTTACTATTGAATAATTCACCATGCATAAAACCTATAGAGAATTTGGAATATCTCATATAAATAGTTATTGGTTATATCTTTCTGGCAACAAACCTAAGATGGTGCCAATCGTAAGTAACTCCCCTTTTGCCAGCCTCTTTAATCCTAAAAGCACTTTTAATGTGATCATTTGCCCCCAATAATAAATTTTCAATTTCTGTTAATTGCCAATCTTCCTTTATCCCTAGCCTATTAGGGATGTAGATTCGAGTATCATTTGCAGGGGGCGTAGGAGGTTTTAAACTATGGTCTAAGGTAAACTCAACCTTTAATCCTGCTCTTTTCATAAGGGAGGCTAGCTTTGCTTGTGTTGGATACCATCTTTTGGGGTGTTTTTTGCCTATCAAAAAATCGTCAGCCTTATTATAAAATTTATTCATGAATCTGGCCAAGCTTCTATCTGGGGCAGCCATCTCAAGCCCAGTATATACTCCTCCTACCCTTAAGGATTCATTTATTTTAGATAGTATTGGTAAATACTTGCTTTTGGGATTATAATGAAGAACAGCCCTCGTAGTAATTCCATCTAACATATCTCTAAACCTAACACTAACCAAATCTGATTGCAATGTTCCTACTCTATTTGGAGGTACCCCTACTTTCCTAGCTTCAGCTGGAACCTGAGCTAGATTATCTGGATTAAAATCAACTACTGTAAGATAAGCATTGTAGCCCCATTTCAATAGCCACCTCAGGACAGCAGTTCCTACTATCCCGCTTCCTCCACCAAAATCAGCTATCTTAAACTGCCCGGAGTAGCCAGTCCTAGCCCTATTTAGAATTGGAGTTACAAAGGCCTTCAATCCTCGGTAATATCCAGGATTTTGGTCTCCAAGCATTACAGTAGCTGACAAAGGATCATAATTTGCCTGACCGTCTTTCAAACTTGTTCTTGAAATAGGTTTAACCTTAAAATTTGCAGAAGAAAAAATCTCAGCTACTCTTCGTATCCTTACTATCTGAGCCCTACCAAAACCATGCTTAGTTATAAGTTCATTTTCAAATCCACCTAAATTTTCAAGGAAAGGTCCAAGATTACTAGTTTCTTTTAAAAAGTCCCTTACAAAAGGATAACCTAAAAATATCTTCAATTTACTTTTACGTAAAAATTCAAACATAAAACACCTACCGGATAATGATTATATATATTTTTTGGTTATTCCTCCTTCTGATTTCAGAAACATATAAAAACTCCCACAACAATAAACCTAATATGTGAAACAGATAAAACCAAAAGCAGATGTTCTTATTGAAGTATCTTATGAGATAGTTGCAAAGCTAGGAGGGATACACACAGTAATAAAGACAAAAGCCCCTTTCATGAAAGATTACTACAAGGATAACTATATTGTAATAGGGATATACACAAAAAAGGACGCAAGAAAGAAATTCAAGAGAAAAGAGCCGAATAAAGAGCTTAAGAACCTTTTCCAAAAGCTAAAGAAAGAAAAAATTAATTGCCATTATGGTATATGGAAAGCAAAATCAAGCCCAAAAGCGATACTCATAGACATCTCAAAGCTAAAAAGGGACAGGGCCACTAAGAATGAGATATATAAGGATTACTGGATCGACCTCTCGCCAAGAAGGCTGAGCAAGCCAAAACTATATTCTGATGCCCTGATATGGAGCTTCGCAACCGGAAAGCTGCTCTCTGAGATGGTTAAATTACGACAGTTTAAGAAGAAAAAAGTAGTGGTTAATATCCACGAATATATGAGTGGGTTAACCTTATTATACCTAAGAAAGCACAAGACAAACATCCCCATAGTGTTTACCACTCATGCGACAGTCCTTGGCAGGGCAGTTACTTTTGGAGGGGTTAATCTTCCAAAAGATATGATAATCTATAAGAAAAAAGACAAGGCACAGTACAAGAAGGTTATAGATTCTTATAGGTATAGGGTAGGTCAGATAATATACGACAGGCACCTTTACGAGAAGGCTTGCGCAAAGAAAGCCGACGTCTTTACAACAGTTTCTGAAACTCTATCCAAGGAGGCAGCATTCGTCCTAGACAAACCGGCAGACATCATTACCCCTAATGGGTTGGATATGGTAACCCCTCCATCTATCGAAGAGCAGCTTGCAATAAACTACAGGGCAAAAAAGAAAGTTAGTAAATTTCTTGAGTCTTATTTCCATAAGTTTTACCAAATAAAGACTGATAACTCTATTTTTTTCTACACAGCAGGAAGATATGAGATCATTACAAAAGGATATGATCTTCTGATAGAATCCCTGGGCAAGCTTAATCTAAGGTTAAAGAAAGAAAGATGTAAAAACCAAGTATTCGTTTTTCTCTTTATCATGACCCAGAAAAAAAGGAAAGTCACCGATGAGGTTCTAGAGATTGTAAACTCAAAATCCACAAAATTAACTGCAAAAAATCCACCTAACTGTCTCTTCAAAGGAAAACACGATATGATCCACTTCCTTCTTGAAAAGAACAAGCTTCTTAATAGACGCTGTGATAAGGTAAAGGTTCTTTACTATCCAGCCCCTGTAAAAAGAAAAGATAAGCTATTATCAATGCACTACAAAGAAGCAATATCAGCAATGGATCTTGGAATTTTCCCTTCTTTGTATGAACCATGGGGATATACACCTTTAGAGACAGCAGCCATGGGCACTTTAGCTATCACAACAGATATAGCTGGATTCGGTAAATTCATCCAGAAAAGAACAGATCAAAGAGGAACCAAAGGAATAGCTGTCTTAACAACCAAAGCACAAACCAAGGATCAAATGGCACAACGACTTTCAAACATGATGCATGAGATAGTTTCTATGCCTAAAGAAAGAAGACTTGAAAAAAGGATAGAAGCAAACAAGTTATCAGAAGTGGCCAATTGGGATGACTTCTCTAAGGAATACATAAAAGCACACAACCTAGCTATTGAAAAGCATAAAAGCAATAAAAGAGAAAAAAGGTAATATCACTTTATCTTATTAGCTTTAAGAAACTCTGAGGCAGACAGGGTTTTCTTGCAATCATTACACTGAAAAGCCGCTTCACCATTTGGAGCAGGAAAATCTGACTTTACAATATTTGAAGATTCACACTTAGGGCACTTAAGTTCTATCTCCTTCAGTTCAAAAAACTTAGAGCACTCCTTGCAAAAAAACACATCTCCTTTACACAATAATATCTTGTGCTGCGGTGCATCACAAAAAGGACAAAAGTTTATCTCTCTCATTTTTCCCTCCGTGCCTTACACGTACATTTTTTCTCTTCATCAGCATAAGACTCGTTTCTGTTCATAAGCTCCTCCCAGTCTATCTGGTGTGCGTTGAACTCAGGACCATCGCAACATGCAAACTTGACCTCGTTCTTTACCATGACTCTGCATCCTCCGCACATACCCATACCATCTATCATTATAGGATTAAGGGAGACTATTGTTTTTATCCTGCCTTTTGTTAATTCAGCTACAACCTTCATCATTATTGGTGGCCCAATAGCAATTACAAGGTCTATCTTCTCTCTTCTCATCAGGTCCCTTAAAACATCACTCACAAATCCTTTCTGTCCCTTGCTTCCGTCATCTGTAGCAACCAGCACCTTATCGCATGTCTGCTTGAACCTGTCCTCCCAGAAAAGGGTTTTCTTGCTTTTAGCCCCTAGAATAGCAGTGACCTTGTTCTTAGCCTCCTTCAATGCATTGGCTATAGGGAATATGGGTGCTATTCCCAATCCTCCTCCAATAAGGACCACATGTCCAAAAGTATCAATCCTTGAGGGATTTCCCAAAGGACCTACAACATCTATCAATGTATCCCCTTTTTTCAGTAATGCCAGCTCTCCAGTAGTCTTTCCAACAACCAAAAAGACTATGCTTATTGTCTTCTTTGAAGAATCAGCGATTGTTAATGGGATCCTCTCTCCTTTCTCATCTATCCTAAGTATGATGAACTGCCCCGCCTTTGCCTTCTTGGCAATATCGGGTGCCTCGATCTCTGTAAGATAGGTATTCTCTGCCAGTTTTCTTTTCTGAAGTATTGCATACATATTATCCTACCTCTTAGGGTGCCTTCTTGGATAATGAAGGTTTATCCTTCCTTGGTTTTATAGATCTCATAAGATACTTCCTTGGTGCTTCATCGAGATCAGTAAACGAATCTGCAGCTTCTTTCAGTTTTGAACTGCTGGATTTTCCAAAAGCGATTACCTCTACTCTTACTCCCATTGCATGCTTCAGATGCCTTACAAGCTCTGCAAAATCTCCATCCCCGCTTACCAGTACTGCTGTATCAAGCTTAGGTGCCAGTTCTATCATATCCATCGCTATTCCGATATCCCAGTCTCCCTTCTTATGCCCCCCATGGAATACCTGAAGATCCTTTGACTTAACCTCAAAGCCTATCTTTTCCAAAGCATCAAAAAAATTCTTCTCATCCTTGATAACTGTAGTCTTGATTACATAAGCTATAGCCCTTATCAGTGCCCTTCCATTAACACCTTGTCTTAATATCTGCACAAAATCGACCTTTGCATTATACATGGTTTTCGCAGAATAATACATGTTCTGTACATCTACAAAAATCCCAACACGTTGCGCTTTGTTTATTACCATTTTAAACCTCTTTTGTTTAAATGAAAATGCTGCCAAGCGAGTTCTTCATAACCCAATCTATCTTATTATATCGATATTCTTCCTAGTAATCTCAGCACTGTTGTCCAATGCCTTTTTAGTCTCCTCGCCAAGATCTATCTTAATTATCTCCTCAACACCTTCTTTACCTAATTTTACAGGAACTCCCAGATATATATCGTTATACCCATACTCCCCTTCCAATAGGACAGAGCAAGGCAATACCTTTTTACTGTCTGTTACAATTGCCTCAACCATCTCTGCAATAGAAAAACCAGGAGCGACCCATGCTGTTGTATTTAAAAGGGGCAAAAACTCTCCCCCTCCTTTTCTTGTCCTCTGAACTAATTCCTCAACCTTTTTCTTACCAAGGACATCAACTATCTTCTTTCCATTTATCTTTGTTTCCTCTAAAACAGGGACCATGCTGTCCCCATGAGCACCTAAGGTCATTGCCACTATATCCTTTACAGAAGCTCCACTCTCAGAAGCGATAAAGGTCCTGAATCTTGCAGAATCCAGGACACCAGCCATACCTATAACCTTCTCCTTTGAAAATCCAGTAGCTTTCAAGGCAGCATAAGACATTATATCCAGTGGATTTGTAACAACAATAATGATAGAGGTAGGTGCAGACTTCTTTATCTCCCCACATACAGAGTTGATTATGCATACATTCTTATTTATTAGGTCTTCCCTGTCCATTCCTGGCTTCCTGGGAAAACCTGCCGTTATAACTACAATGTCAGAATCCTTTATCTCACTAAAATCATTAGTTCCTGTTATCTTCTTATCAGTTCCTATCAACGGAGCTGATTCCAGTATATCCAGTGCCTTGCCCTGAGGTATCCCCTCACATATGTCAACCAAGACAACATCCGCTAAGCCCATATCAATTATCCGTAATGCAGCTGTTGCGCCTACATTTCCTGCTCCTATTATGCTTACTTTCATATCAATCCCCTTTATAAGTTATTTTAAGTTATTTTTTAAGTAAAAGGTATTTATTTATAAAGTTTATTGCTAGCTTAGCAATCGGTCTAACCTCTTGCCAGACATCCTAAGAACCACCTCATAGAGATTATCTCCTTTTGCATCCATCGCTACCATCAGGGGCATATCCTCGATCTCTATCTCATAGATGGCTTCAGGCATCCCAAACTCTTCCTTATACACTCCCTTGACCCCCTTAACCGATGCAGCAATCAAAGCACCTATACCTCCTATTGCTGAAAAATAAACACACCCATACTTCTTCATAGCCATCAAGGTCTTTTTGTCCATTCCTCCTTTTCCGATTATTCCCCTCACCCTATACTTCCTGATTACATCAGGAGCATACAAGCTTAATCTTTCTGAAGTAGTGGGCCCTGCTGATATCACCTTGGTTCCATGATCATCCTTCATCACTATAGGACCGCAGTGGTATATTACTCCATCCTTCAACCTATGTAAAAACTCCTTGGATTCCAACAGGTAGACATGGGCCTTATCCCTTGCAGTAAATATTGTACCACTCAACTCTACCTTATCACCTACCTTTAACTTCCTGATATCCTTATAAGATAATGGTGTCCTTAGCTGAATTCTGCATCACCGTTTCTATAGACTAGCCTTCCTCTTCTGCATACCCAGCACATAAAGCTTATATCAACAAAGTACGAAGGAGGATTCCTGTATAATGCCTTGATCTTAACACCAAGTGTAGTTACCTCGCCTCCTAACCCCATTGCGCCAATACCCAAAGAGTTTATTTCTCTCTTAAGCTCCATCTCAATCTTAGCTAATCTATCGTCTGGATTAAAATCTCCAATCTTCCGAAGCAGTTGCTTCTTACTTTCTATGGCCAGTAGGTCCTTGCTTCCTCCTATAGCCACCCCAAGGATATATGGGGGACAACCCCTGCCCTGAGCCCTAAAAACAGCATCAATTACGCATTTTTTTACTCCTTCAATACACCTATCAGCCTTCAACATTTTATCAGGCAGCTTATACTGCATTCCAATATTCTCAGAACCGCCTCCCTTCAGCATAAGATCTATCATGATGTCTTTTTTATCCCACTGCTCAATGTGGATCACAGGCTGATGTATCTCTTCTTTAAACCCATCAAGACCGACATTGTCTCCTGTATTTAACTCATCAACAACCCTTACAGAATTTGGCCTTAAGGGAACTGTTTTGGTAGCTTTTCTTGTGGCATTTACAATAGCCTGCTTAAGTCTATGGTGAGACTCACCCATAGGCGCTTTTATGTACATTACAGGAGTGCCTGTATCTTGGCAGATAGGTAAAGAATCCCTCCTGGCTATCTCTATATTCTCCAATATCTTTGAAATAGTGTGTTTTGCTATAGAACCTTTCTTTTCTTTCTTTAAAGAATCCTTTAGGCTATGCTCCACATCTGCTGGAATACTAGTAGCAGTTTTCCTATACAACTTGATTATCGCTTTTTCTAGGTCCATTTCTTCAATACCAGATTATTAGGTATATTTAAAAAATTTCCTCAGCTCTCCAAAACTATAAACCTTATCCCCCACTATATAACATTCGAATCCACTAAGATCCTGTTTTAAAAAAGGGCTTAGCAGATCTTCCTTGATAACATCAGTGCCCTCAGTTACTAGATTAAAGGAAGGCTGAACTATTAGTTCTCTACCAAGGAATTTTCCTTTCAGGAAACACTTGTACATCTCTTCCCTCACTCCATCTTCAACAGTAACAGCAGGATGTTCATGGCCTATGATCATAGTCTTAATCCCTTTCAGATCTTTTTCATCAACGATCTTATCTCCATGAACAATCAAGATATCCTGAAGCTTGAGTTCTGGAACAACCTTCACTTCTCTTTTTCTGGCAATAGGTCCCAGGATAGTATCATGATTGCCTTTGATAAGTATTATCTGCTTGGATTTTTCTTCTAGAAAGTCCAACAACCTTATGGTGTGCCTCCATTCCAGCTCTGAGATGGTTCCAAACTCATGCTTTATATCGCCATTGATGACTATCCTGTCAACATCTTTGACATTCCCTATTATCTTTCTTAATCGTTCCATAGTCTCCTTGAACTGGAACCTTGGTATCAGAACCCCTCCTTTGTTAAGTGCTTCCTCATAGCCTATATGTGTATCTGCAAGTATCAATGTTCTGTGTTTTCTGAGGTACAGGCATAGGTCTACTATCTCGATGTCCTTCGCAATTTCCATAGAATAATAGAGAAGAATAGTCTTTTAAATAATTATTGTTAATAAAAAACAATAAAAAAAATAAAAATTCAGTTTATGCGCCTTGTCCTAAGCCCCATATGTCCTTTAGAGCAACAACAACTGTTGCAGGGACAACAAAAGCCAAAATCTGAGTGAATATACCGCTTAGATATTGTCCGATATATTGGACGCCTCCTAATGTGGCACTAGCACCTCCCATGCTTGCAGCAATCACAAGAACAACTGCAACCAATAGGAACTCTTTGGTTTCTTTGCCTGTAACATTAAGGAATCCTACAATCAACCCTAAAACCACCAGCAATGATGCCAGTATAGGGGTGATGGTCCCTAATGAGAAGACACCTAGGACAATTGCTATGATCACTCCGATTATAAAGGAGTAATTTCCTACTCTTTTGTCCATCGTCTTTTCACCTCGCTTCTTTTACCTATATTAAAGGTATTGATTATCAATAGTGCATATCAACTATATAAACCTTTCGTTTTTATTGCTAATCAATGAGCGTAACTTTTAAATATTAGCAATCTCTCCACTACTTATAGCAAAAAAGAGTGGGGAAAAGATGTTCAATTCAGAGACAGAAAAGAAAATAGTTAATTTTATCAAAAACAGCCCTTTAGGAGTAACTTCTTCTGATATAGCTCACTATTTGGGCCTTAACAGGATGACTATTGCCAAATATCTTGCCATTATCAAAGAAAAGGCCTTGGTTGACTTTAAACAGCTTGGCATGGCTAAACTATGGTACGTACCTGTTACCCTTAACAGAGAAACCTATTTTAATGAGGTTATCCTAAATCTTGCTGCTGAGCTAAACGATGCAGCTCTGCAAAAAAGGGTTAAAAAATCAGCAATAGCCAATGCCAAAAAGATCGAGCGCCAATACAAGCAGTTCCATGGTACTGATAAGCTTAACTACCTCCAGGTCCTGGATTCTTTGGTGGATGCACAAAAAAAGATGGGTGGTAACTTTGTAGTGCTGGAAAGGACAGAAGATATAATTATTCTTAAGAATACCAAATGTCCCTTTGGAGAGAAGGTAAAGAAAGCCCCTTGCCTATGTGCTACGACATCGGCCCTATGCGGGGTGATGGCAGCAAAAAATCTTGGATATAGCAAGGTGATTATGAAAAAGACAATAGCCAAAGGAGCCAGTGAATGCTTGATTTACATATATCTGAAAAAAACAGAGAAAGAATTAGGAAAAGAAACAGATGAATATGCTAGTGTTTGAATTTCTTCTTAAGCTTTTCTTCAACATAATCCGGGACCATCCCGTTTAGGTTGGCACCCAAAGAAGCAGCCTCCTTGACAATAGATGCACTAAGATAGGAATACATCCCACGAGTCATTATAAAGATAGTCTCAATTCTGCTGTCAAGCTTCCTGTTCATCAGGGCAGTCTGGAACTCATAGTCAAAGTCACTAACTGCCCTTAAACCTCTAACTATTGCATTAGCCTTTTTCTTCTTAGCATAGTCTATCAACAATCCTGAGAAATGATCCACCTCTACATTCAGGCCCTTGGTAACATTCCCCAACATATCCTTTCTTTCTTTCACAGTAAAAAGGTATTTCTTGTTCGGATTCTCACCAACTGCAACAACAACCTTATCAAATATCTTCAGTGCCCTCTTAATCACATCCAGATGCCCGTTTGTTATTGGATCAAACGAACCAGGATAAATAGCAAGCTTTGTCATTTTTACCCCTCAAATCTATTAACTATCTCATTAACCTGTTTTTTTGTACAAATCAAACTCTTTGAATTATCTAAAGTTATATCTGCGTATTTAAGCTTTTCCTTCTGGCTTAGCTGTGATTTTAATATGTTCTGAATCTCTTCTATAGTATATTTGCCCTTCCTTAAAACCCTATTCAGCTGCTCTTTCTTGCTTACCTTAGCAACAATGAGCTTATCAAACATCCCTGTGCATCTTGTCTCTATCAATAATGCTCCATCAACGATTATTTTCTTATTCTTTGAACTCTTTACTACAGCTCTGATCTCCTTTATTATCAGCGGATGTATTATTCTATTTAATCTTATTAATGATTTATGATCATAAAAAACAATATCCTTTAGTTTTCTCCTGTCGATCTTACCTTTTCTAATTATTGAAGTGCCAAATTCCTTGATGATCTTTTTCTTTACTGGCCCACCATCAAGTAACCTATGCCCGACAAGATCTGTATTGATGTGTCTATAGCCATATCTTGCAAACATCCTTGCTACTGTAGTTTTCCCAGAGCCAAATACCCCTGTTATGCCCAGTATCATATTACAGGATCAATTGAAAGAAATATAAAAAATTACCTATTTTAGACTAAAGAACCTTACCAAAAACAAACTCTTTTATCTCTTTTGGCCATTCCTTCTCGATCTCTTTTTTGTACTTATGTACAGCATCGATAAAGCTCTGGCTGAACTCCCCT
The DNA here is from genome assembly GCA_028279655.1 of Candidatus Nanoarchaeia archaeon. Lineage (GTDB taxonomy): Archaea > Nanobdellota > Nanobdellia > Woesearchaeales > JACPBV01 > JAHWHQ01. The sequence goes on from JANQNH010000005.1 coordinate 206,880, forward strand.
ATACCGTCAATAACATCAGCTATCTCCATTTTGACAAACCTAGGTACCTTTTTCAGGTTCAAAGCCTGCAGCCTAAGATTCTCTCTTTTAGAATCCTTTTCATCAAGCATCTTTTTCTCTGCCTTATCCCACTCATCAGAATAGTTAAACTCCTCAAGGTCCCCTTTCTTAACATCTTTCTTAGAGCCTATCTTAGCCAGTATCTGATTATGCATCCTCCTAAGGAAGTCCATCTTGTCCTCGATCTTCATGATATCCGTCTTCCCCTGCGTAATCAGGTTGAGTGCAAAAGGAGAAGGCAGAGAAACATGTATCTCCTCAACCTTTATCTTCTTTTCCTCTACTCTTTCAATAACCTTACGTGTATTCTCAATATCCATAAGGTCCTCCAAAACCTCTCTGCGTGCCTCCTTAAGTATAGAGAAATGCGGGGATATACGGCGAACAGCACTAAGTAAGATCATAGAACTAACCTGCTGCCTTCCTACCCGTTTCTTCCTGCCCTTATAGCTCCTTAGGATCATTAGGGCTCTTGCAGCACAGTGCCTGAACCGTCTTTTCAGGACCTCCGCCTTATCGATAGCCATATCCATAACTTTATACAGGTCTTTGCTCTTTAGCATCTTGAAGGCCTTCAACACATCAACCTTTCCCTTAGTGCTGACATAGAATCCATTATCGCTTATCCCGATCTCAACATCCTTATGCTGCGTCCTACCGATTGCAAACCCAACTGCCCTGGAAAGACAATCATTAACACGCCTGCCATAAAGAGAATGGAAAACAACATACCTCAAACCTCTTTCATCAGTATAATGCTCAACAATAATACGTGTATCAGAAGGGATGGTTGCATAATGGTGCTGCTCATAGAAATAGTTATACAATGATTCAGCAGCTTTCTTATCAACATACAGGTATTCATTGATAAACTCCAAAATCTCCTTTTTAGTCCTATTATAACAGAACTTTTGTCCCAACAACTTACGGAACTTCCCGATATCAATCGCCAGATCATAACTCAAAGGAAGCATCTCTGAAAACCACGATGGGATGGTTGGAGGCCTAGAAACAGAAGACTTGACTTGAGCTACCATACCGCGGGAAAATCTAAATTCATAGACATTCCCACCTAAGGTAAATATATCCCCTGTTCTCATCTTCTCTAAAAAACCTTCCTGGATATATCCCACAGTCTGCTCGCCTACCTTGACAGCAACCCTCACTTCTTCAGGTATTGTCCCTATATTAGTCATATATATTACTCTGCCCATCTTTCCACGACGACCGATCATTCCACTTTCTTCATCATACCATATCTTAGCATAGACATGCCTGTCTTCCAAGGAAATATACTTCCCAGAGAGATAATCAATCACCTCCATAAAATCCGCACGAGGAAGATCCCTATAACAATAAGAACCAGTAACCAATTTAAACAAGTCATCGATATGTATCTTTTCCTGTATTGCAATACCGTCTATCTGCTGTGCAAGTACATCCAGGCAGTTAGTAGGTATATGTATTCTGTCAATCTTTCTTTCGATAGCATCCTTAAGCAAAACAGCACATTCTACAAGATCATCCCTATCAAGGACAATAATCCTCCCCTTTGTTTTTTCATGCATCTTATGTCCAGAACGACCTATTCTTTGTAAAGCACGAGCAACAGACTTTGGAGAACCTAAACAGATGACCAGATCAATATAACCGATATCGATACCTAACTCCAAGCTAGTACTGCACACAACAACTTTTAATTTACCTTCACGAAGCCGCGTCTCAATATCCAATCTTGAACCCTTGCTCAAAGAACCATGATGTGCACCGATATTCTCAACATAATTTTTAGGAAACTTCTCTTTAAGGTGATGGACGACCCTTTCAGTAGCAGCCCGAGTATTAGTAAAGATGAGTGTTGTCTTATGGTCTTGTATCAGCTTGTCCATCAACACATACATAGAGTGGTGCATCAGACCATGCTCCTCTCCGATAAGATTCTTGACAGGAGACAACACCTTAAGGTCCATCTCTTTGATAAACTGCACATCAATCACCTTACATGACCTTGGCTTACCTTCAGAATAACCTACCAAAAATTCAGCAATACTCTTAAGAGGAGAGATAGTGGCAGACAGCCCGATCCTTGTCATATGCGGACTTAGCGTTCCAAGTCGTTCCATAGACAAAGAAAGATGCACCCCCCTTTTACCTTCAGCAAGAGAATGGATCTCATCGCAGATAAACCAGTCTACCTTACGCAGATGTTCGATAAACTTAGGAGAAGAAAGAAGAATAGCCAGTGATTCAGGTGTTGTTATCAGTATGTGCGGAGGATTCTTCAACATCTTGCTCCTTTCTTTAGTTTCTGTATCTCCAGTTCTCACAGCAACCCTTATACCAAGCTTCTTTCCAGCAATCTCTTCGATCTCTTTTAGTGGTTCTATAAGATTTATAGATATATCTGAAGAAAGCGCCTTTAGGGGAGATACATAAACAGCATATATTCTATCTTCTAGTATTCCTTTTATTGAAGAATCCACTAGTTCATTTAGTATAGATAAGAAAGCAGTAATGGTCTTTCCGCTTCCTGTTGGAGCAGATACTAAAACATCCTTCCTAGAATGAATATCTACAACCGCATATCTTTGAGGTAAGCAAAAAGTTTTAAATTTACCTTGAAACCATTTTTTTACTATAGGATTCAATATTCCAAATATTTCCTCATCTGTGTTTTGTTTATTCTGGAAAGTTATCACCTTAGTTTCTCCATCTTTCTTTTTATAGTAAAACCAATTAATTCTCTAAAAAGTCTGAGATTTTCCTTTTTCTTAATACCTATTACAGGGTATTTGCTGCTTTTATAAATTATGTGTTTAATCTTTAATTGATCCAAGAGTTTACAAATATCTCCAATGGCCTTTTTTGAGTAGGAAGTTAAGGTTATTGCATACTCACCAACATGACCTTCACTATCATAAAATCCCTTAAGAAAACTTGATTTTATAGAGACATCTTCAGAATTTAGAATAGCTATAGGGGCACCCCATTTTTTTGTTCCAAAATCTCCATAATGAAGCAAGTCTCTACAGATAACTCTTGAAGCTATATTAGCTATATAGCTATTTCTTCGATTATAAAAGTAATAATTATAATTGATTCCATACACTTGTTTGAAACATCTCAAAAACTCTTCAATAAATTCTATGTCTTTCCTTATCTCTAGTTTTGCAAAATTCTTATCAATATAACCATCGCCACAAAGAACACCTAAAATATAAGCTTTCTCCGGAGTTAATTTATTATAGTCTTTTGTAGGTTTAGTTAATCTCAAATCACATAACTCCTTTCTGATATTAGGTGTATTCATCGACTCTGTATGTGATCTCAGTTTTATTCCGCTATTCTTCAACCAATCTATCACAGTTGCCGTAGCAACTTTATATTTCTGTGCAATCCTACTAGCACTTATCATCTTTTTAATATAAAGGTTGAATAACTCTTTTTTTGGAGGAATTTGCTTCGACTTAAATTGGGTCTTTTCATTAGCAAAAGGGATAATATGCCTATGAATCCAACCAGAAATTGTGTTCTCAGATAGAATTACCCCATATTTCTTTTTTATCTCTTTTGATATGGTTCTTTGCCCATATACTCTCTCATTTCTAATTTTAATAACAAATTCATGAATTTTTAAGACTAATTCACGTGAAGTACCATTATATGGCTTGTATATATTCTTTGATTTTTTTCGATTATTTTTATTCATTAAAATAACCAAATTAGAAATTGTTTTGGATTTTGATTGAATTAAAATATGGGCAAATATAGAATGTGTTAGTCCTTTAAATACTTTACGTTAATGATGCTCTTTTGCGAATTTGATCATAAGAGAAAGAGGGTAAAAGTCTATTTTTAAAGTTTAGCCTTAATAAAAGAAGATCATTTCATAGCCAGAACTTCTTCAACCAACTGAGAGTAATCCTTGCTCCCCCTGCTGGAAGCTGCATAAGAGAATATGCTTTTTCCGTATTTTGGAGCTTCCTTCAGCTTAGAATTAATACGAATCGGATAAGAGCATATCTGTGAAAACTCTGTCTGTATCTCAGCCAAGGTATCTTTGCATATCCTGTTCCTGGCATCATACATGGTTGGTATCACCCTGCTTATCTTAACAGAAGTTCCATTATGCGTATTGCTCCTCTGGATGAAGCTGATCATGTTCTTCAAGCCCTCAAGTCCGAGATAATCCGTAGAAACAGGGATAAAAGCCTCTCCACAAAGCGATAGGGCATTCTGGCTAAGTAATCCCATTGCAGGAGGACAATCAACAACCATAAAATCATAATCATTCACGCTCTCAAACAATTTCTTCAGATATTCCTTCCTATTCTCGTGCTCTGCCATAAAAGACTCAGCTTCACTTAACGATTCCTTGGACGTAATAACAAAGAAATTAGTTGCAATATTTGAGATGCACTGTTGGATCACCTGGTTGCCCATCACTGCATCGCTCAGATCACCTTCAGCCTTCACCTTTAAAGAAGTATCAACATTGCCCTGTGGGTCAAGATCAACGAGCAAAACCTTCCTGTCTTTTCTTGACAATCCTGCAGCCAGATTAATAGCAGTAGTTGTCTTGCCAACACCTCCTTTTTGGTTTATAATACATATCCTTCTCAATATAATCACTCCTATATTGCGAGTGCAGGCAACTCAGTTATAAACATTATTAGTTTTTATTATCCATATTGCAAAATATAGGAATAGATTCAGAACTCCTCGTCGATTCTATTTACATACTCCTCTATCCTTGAAACGATTGAGGGCAGTAAAAACTTCTCTATCTTCTCCTCAAACAGCTCAGATAGCTTAGCTTTCTCATTGATTCTATAGTTATTAGCGACCTTCTCTACAATAAATATATCTCGAAGCCTTTTCAGCTGCCTCCTGATATTTGATCCTGCGATCCCCAACAAAGGAAGTTTATTCCTCTTTCGTTCCTCAATAACCCTCTCTTCTATCTCTTCAGAGCTTAACTCTTTTTTTGCTTTCAGAATAACAGAGAGAACATCTACTATAACGTCCCTGGAATCTCCAGGCTGCAATAGGCCCATAGAAAGACATAATTTTCTTACAAGATCTCTTCCCTTGAAGTCGGGTTTTTCATACCTGCGAAGCGTGATCTCAGCAAGGGGAACATCCCTGCTTATAGTTTTCTTTGACATAATATTTTTAAGAATTAACTGATATTTAATGGTTTTGATTATACCTTTGTCAAAAAAAGCTCAAATAATTTACCCTTTACCTTCTCCTTGCTAGTAAGATCAAACTTCCCTTTTGGAGCACCTGAAACAATCTCTAATTTCTTAGCACCTACCTTCTCCATTATCGCTTTCTCGTTTGCGGAAATAGCAATATCTGTCTTGATAAAGAGGTTGATCCTATCCTTTTTCTCAAGTCCGGCTTTCTTACGAAGGCTCTGTACACGTCTCATGATCTCACGGGCAAAGCCTTCAGCCTCAAGTTCCTTGCTAAGCTCCTTGTTTAGATACAAAAATCCTCCTCTAAATTCAGATTCCTGGTATTCAGCAGGTATATCTCTTTCAACTACCAGATGGTCCCTCACAATATCTAGCTTAGCTCCATCAACATCCAAGGAATGTTTCCCGCTCTTCTCTATATCATCCAATATAGCCTTTCCACTCTTAGATATGTTGGCAACTATCTTTGGAGCCAGATTTCCAAATGCCCCACCCAATTTTCCAAAATCAGGCTTGATCTTAAGCTTAACCCCTGGCATATAATCCTTAACATTTATTTCCTTAACATTTGTCTGTATCTTTATCATATCTCCAAGCCTATCCACAGCAGCAGCAACTTCCTTGTCCTTGCTAACAATAATTACCTCCTTCAGAGGCCATCTTATTCCCAATCCTATCTTCTCTCTTCCAGCAAGCACTGACTGTACAATGTTCTGCACAATCGCTATGTCTTTCTCAAGGCCCTCGCTGATATCACTTTCTACAAAACAAGGCCAGCTCTGCATATGGATACTGTCTTCTTTCAACCCAAAGACATCCTTAAGGTTAAGATATATCTTCTCAGTTATAAATGGCATTACAGGAGCCGAAAGCTTGAGAACCTCCAATAAGACATGATACACCACAGAAACAACAAGTTCTTTTTCATCCTTGGTGCCTACAGAAGACTTGTCTCTTGTCAGCTGGATATATGTCCTGGAAAGTTCGAGATACAATTCCTCGATCAGCCAAGGAACCTCATTAAGCCTGTACTCTTCAAAAGCCAAGCTCACCTTTTTGATGGTGGAGTTCAACTTAGAAAGTATATACCTCTCTTCTATTGAACAGTTTTTCTTGTTGATCTTCGGCTTAACATCAACCTTATTGTTCTTAACAAGATCGATAAGATACCTATGCAGGTTCCACAGGACCATTATGTTCTTGTGTTTTATCTTTGTATCCTCCATGTTATAGTTTATATCCAGGCCAGGATTGGCTCCTCCGATCATATAATACCTCAATGTATCTGCTCCAAACTTATCAATAACTTCATAGGGGGATATTATGTTCCCAAGTGATTTTGACATCTTCCTTCCTTCAGTATCCTGTACAAATCCGTGCATATAGCATCTCTTATAGCTGTGCTTATCCATAGAGACCATGGAAGCCACCAATAGAAGGTTGAACCAACCCCTGATCTGATCCTTTCCTTCCAATATAAAATCAGGAGGCCACATCTTCTTGAACAAAGCGTCGTTCTGGGGGTAATCCAGGCAGGTCCAAGATGTAGTACCTGCATCTATCCACACATCCAGGATATCAGGTATTCTTTTCATCACTCCACCACATTTACATTTGATCTCTACCCCATCTATATGGGGTCTATGGAGATCAGCAGGAACCTTGCCGGCTAATTTCTTGAGCTCCTTGACAGACCCTACAACAACAAATTCTTTGCATTTTTCACATCTCCATACTGGAAGTGGAGTGCCCCAATACCTCTGTCTTGTTATCCCATTGTCCCTAAGATTATCCAGCCATGAGTCAAACCAGTTAGATCCAGCCCAATCTGGTATCCATAATACCTTCCTGTTCAGCTCCCTCATCTTCTCCTTAAGGTCCTCTACCTTGAAGAACCACTGCTTGGTTGTCTTAAACACAACCGGCTTATGGCATCTCCAGCAATGCGCATATTCATGCTCCACAGGTCTGGTTGCCAGAAGAACCTTTCTCTTTTCAAGCTCATCGATAAACTTCTGGTTATCTTTTTTTGCATCCCATCCTGAGAACATACCCATGGTATCATCATATTTTCCGTTCTCATCCAAGGTATTGAAAGGAGGGATCCCATACCTATGACCCACCTCAAAATCCTCAGGTCCGCATCCTGGTGCAGTATGCACCAGTCCTGTTCCTGAACTTGTATCTACATATTCCTTTGAAAGCAATACTGTATGAACCTTGGAACTCTGCTTCTTAAGCTTGCCATACCATTCCTTTAATTCAGAGTTGAATGGATGTTCATATCCTATCCCCTCCAATATCTCTCCCTTAAACTCTTCAAGGGTCTTGAACTTCTTGTCTACAGAACTTATAAATATGTTAGCAAGCTTTTTAGCAACAATCCATACCTCATCATCAACCTTTGCCCTAACATATTCCTCGTCTGGGTTGACCATTATCCCTAGGTTGAATGCTATTGTCCAGGGAGTTGTTGTCCATATTATGAAATACTCGTTCTTTTTACCTATAATCTTCAGTTTGAGAAAAATAGACTCGTCCTTTACGTTCTTGTACTCGAGCTCGTGCTTAGCCAAGGCAGTTGCACAGCTAGGACACCAATGCATGGACTTCAGCCCCTCATACAACCTCTTGTTCTCGTGGGCCTTCTTCACCAGCCACCATTCTCCCTCCATAAACTCATTCTTTATAGACTGATAAGGATTGTCAAAATCCATCCATATACCCATCCTGTTAAAATCCCTGTTCATCATCTCCATATTGCTCACACAGAGCTTCTTGCATTCCTCAATAAACTTTCCCACACCATATTTTGGGATCTCCTCTTTGTGCTTCATGCCCAACTTCTCCATAACCTTATGGGCTGTAGGTAATCCATGCATATCATAACCTGCCCTGTCCCAGACATCCAGGCCTTTCATGCGGTTATACCTAAGTGCAGAATCCTTCAATGATTTGTTCCAGGCTATACCAAGATGTATCTTACCAGAGGTATAAGGGGGTCCATCTAGAAAATAATATGATTTCTTCCCTTTATTCTTCGCCTTGCATCTGGCATATATCTTGTTCTTTTTCCAGTATGCAAGTATCTCTTTCTCTATCCCTATTAGGTCAAACATATCAGCCATAAGCCTAAGAGAATAGGTTTTATATATAAAGCTTATTATTGGGTGAAGAAAATAGCAAAAGTTAGGTTATACAAGATAAATTTATTTAAGTAACGCGGTATTTTCTTATATCATATGGGGCTTGAGGGGTTATATGTACCAATAAGAGATTCTTCAGAGAGAATAGAAGATAAGATAAACGAGTCTTTCCATCTATTTAGAGACTTACTGATAATAGTGTGTGGGGGTAATGATTCAGATTCTGTAGATACTTTTTATCAAGCTATAAAAAGTATCTATGATTCAGCAAGGCAAATAATCGAATTGCAAGAGACCAACAATCCGGAGAATTATGCAAGAGCTCATCTCCAATCACAAAAGCAGTTCCATTCACCATTACTAGATGCAGTTCGAGATTATGATCCTGATCTTACAGACCCTATATTGGAGGAGATAGAGAGCATTTTACGACTTAATTATATCTTCATTTTAGCTAGGCCTACGGCAAAAGAATGGGACTTAAGCCTAATTCACACTGACACTAGCCTTGATATTGTCCAACAAGGCATTGCTATGCATAGATCAGGAAGAACTGCAGATTTTCATAGAAAATACAAAAGTTTACTTCAATATCAGTAATGAGTTAAACCAATAAATTTATATAAAATACAGACAATAATCAGAATATGGGGAAAAAACCAGAGATTTTTGATCAATATCCACCTTGGATGGTCTTTCTAACTGCAAAATTAACCCTGTTAGTGTATGGCTCAGGAGCATTCATAATGTTTAGGTTAAATATACTGACTGGATACCTGTATATCCTGTATGTCCTTTTGCTTGAGTTCTATCTCTACAAGGAAGCTTGTCCTAATTGTTGTTACTATGGTAAGCTTTGCGCTTTTGGAAAAGGAAAACTGGCAGCAATCTTTTTCAAGAAAGGGGATCCAAAAAAGTTCGGTAAAAGAAAATTAACCTGGAAGGATTTTATTCCACAGATCTTAGTTGTACTTATACCTGTGATTGTAGGGATATCTCTTTTGATTTCAAGAGGATTTCATCCAATTACCTTAGCAGCCATGCTATATCCAGTATTCTCCTGGTTTGTATTAAATCCAATAATCTACGGGAAAATAGCCTGCATCCACTGTAAGCAAGGTAGTAAATGCTGCCCTGCACTGGAATTCTTCTCCAAAGCAAAGAAGTAATCCAATATTCAATTAAACCAAAGCTTTTTAAATAGCTCCACTATCTTCTATCTATGGACATATTAGATACATTTAACCAAATAAGGGATATCCCATACAGGATACCTTTGACCCTGGAAGAGGAAGATGAATGCTGCGTTGGCAAGCACAAGCAGTTGTTTGAACTTCTGAAGAAAGAAGGCTATAACCTAAGATATAGGGTTTGCACCTTCAGTTGGAGCGACCTGAATATCCCAGAGGATATTAAGAGCCTGCCCCATGATTCTGAATCAACCCATACCTATTTGGAGATAGAGATAGACAAAAAATGGATAATCATGGATGTTACCTGGGACATTACACTAAGCAAGATACTTCCTGTAAACAATTGGGATGGCACCTCTGATACAAAAATAAGCGTACCTGTTAAGAAAATCTTGAGTCCAGAGGACAGCATTAAGGTAGTTAAGGAAGAGGAAGACAAAGATTCCCTTATAAATGATTTACGCAGGAACAAAGAGTTCTATCAGGCCCTCAATAAATGGCTTGAATCACAGAGGCTCACTTCTTCAATACATCGATAACCCTGCTTAGGATCCCTTTATGATCTGCTTTTGTCGCCTCTGCAAGATCTTCCATCTCCACTAATACCTTATCGTCAAAACTCTCAATCCTGTAGTTGATCTCCTCTATCTTCTCGTTCAGTTTCCTAAGATCAACATCCAGAAGTCTCTTATTTGTCACTAAAAGGATCTTATCATAATTCTTACTGGCAAATATATTATTAAACTTATCAAAATCAGCGCTTTTCTTTATCACCCTCTGTATAAACATCTTCCAGTCCTTAAGCAAATCCTCATTTATAGGCTTAAGCATAAAAACAAGCCCAAGATTCTTATAACTAGCCGCAAAGTTATCAATATCTTCTTTATAGAAATCAAACTCCTCTTCCAAAAACTTAAGATCAGCACCCATCATATCCCTGTCGAACATTATCATGCTCATAATGTCTTCTTTCTTCAAGTTCAATTTCCTGATTGTAGAAATTCGTTCCTCCATTTTGGATCATCTCCTAGATTATTTACAACAGCTTGCTGTTGCATTTCAAACAAACATGACACCTGCTTTTTTGGTTAAACCTTGTGCTAACTCCGAGGATAATCTTAGTATCACATTTAGGACATTTCGGTTCTAAAACTTCCAAATTCTCAAATACATTAATGGAATTCCCCACTTTATCCTTTAATACAATAAAGCTACTTTAAATATTTTTCGTATTTTATGTAACACTCTAAAAATGATGGTTATATAAAATATATAAATTTGTCAATCAAGCTTATCATTATTTAGAAGAACTTATTCAGTTTATTCTGTTGTTTACTCTCAAGAAGATCCTCCTTGCTATGTCCCAAAACCTCAAATATCTTTTCAACTGCAGGTACCACCTGGTTGTTGATGTAATACTCAGAATCATAATCCTTTTGTTTTATCTCTGAGGGTAGTCTTGCCTTATCCCTGATCCTCTTACCTTCTTTTGTAATAATAAATTGGATTGTACTACCAGGACCGACATCAATCCCTTTTTTCTTCATCTTTTCAGCGATTGCAACATGAGGACCAACTGCATCATATGCACCTAGCTCTTTCTGTAGACGAGTGTGTATTACAACCTCCTTCAGGCCTATCTTATTCTCCCTAAGATCAGAGATAATCTTCTTTACAAACTTGAGTGCCTTCTCAGGATTGTTCTCCTTTAGGATTATTCCAAGGACCTTTTCCTGAACATCCTTTGCTATTGAACTCCAGTTCCTCCTAACCATCTCAAAACCCCTTATCTTTAGATTCCCGTCTTCACTTAGAAGAGCATACTTCTTCTTAGCACCAAACTTACCGATCTTAGCAGACACAAAAAGTCCACTCGGATAAAACCCTTCATACTCCAGTTCCATAAGTCCAGGGAGCTCAGAGTTGATCTTTTCCTGAAACTTAAAGACATCCTTCTTATCCTTCCCACCCAAAGTAAGGAATACGCTGTCAGTATCAGAATATACAACCTTAAATCCTTCTTTCTCTGCACCATCTATCACCTTATGTATATAAAAACGTCCATAAGCAGCTGTGCTTCTTGCACTTTCTATGCTATACCATCTGGCCATTGGAAATCCAAGATACCCATAGAATGCATTAGCCAAAAGCTTTAAGGACTGTGATCTAGCTTCCATTAACGCAGATCCCTTCTTCTTAACTATCTCCTTTATCCTCATCCTTCTGGTTATCAGGTCCTCTATCAACGAAGGCAGGAATCCCTTTTTCTTAGTACAGAACCAATACTTCCTTCCTTCATCAACAGGGGCTGTCTTCTTACCACGACAGCATTCACATCCAAACGTACCAGGATCTATGTTATGGGATCCGATGATTGTGGGATACAAACTCCTATAGTCAAAGACCATCACTCCTTTATAAAGCCCAGGTCTTGGTTCATAGACGAATCCCCCCTTGTAGCTATGCATCTGCCTTTTTCTTAGCTCTGAATGATGCGGAAGCTCAGGGGCTATCTCATTGAACCTCATAGCCTGCTTAAGAATATAAGATTCCACCAGCTGAGAATATCCCATCCTGGCAAGCTCTGGAATTATCATCCCAACTATCTTAACCATCTCTATTATGTTTGGCATCATCTTCTCAGCAAGCTTGTAGGTTAAAAATGAATCATGAAGGTTATATTTACAGAACTTCTCCAGAGCCTGATGGTTTTTATCCCAAGCCTCAGACAGATCATCAAGATCAACTTCAATCTTCTTCTCACCTATTAGTTCAGCAGCTACTGAATTCAGGTTCATCTGAGAGGTATCCAAAGTAGGCCCAACTATCTTCTTTATGAACTTGAACATATCCAGATGATTTACCCCTGTTATATCACTGCTTGTTGTTCTTCCTTTCCTTACCCTCAGCTCAGAAAAATCAAGACCAACATCCATCTTTATCTTATACTTATCAGCCCTTGTTCTGATATAAGGGATATCAAACCCGTCAGAGAAATACCCTGTAATTATATCCGGCTTATACTCGTTGATAATCTCCTTGAACCTTTCTATAAGCTCAGCCTCGCTCTTTACAAACTCCACATACTCCAATTCCGTCTTAAATCGTTTCCAGGTTACTACTTTCTTGAATCTCTCACCATAGAAAGACACCATCAATATAGGATTTTTCTCAGGCTCTATATTCTTTCCGTTAAGTGCATATGTCTCTATGTCAAAAGCCAGCACCCTGGGCTCATCTAATGATGTTTCTCCCTTCTGCTCAATCCTATCAGCCTTGAAGACAGGAACCCTAGACCTGTATTTTACAAATTCTCCAGAAGCTTCAACACCCATAAGCGGCGTTATACCTTTATCGATAAGATATCTTTTCTTATACCTTATGTCATACTCATTCACAGATTCTAGTATCTCCCAATCCTTTATTACCTCCCTGATAACAGGGACATCCCTTGGTAGCTTAACTATGACCTTAAGCGCATCCACATCCCTTCCTAGGAATCGTTTTTGCACCTTTTCGATCCTAGCAACCTCTGCAATCTCGTTGTCCTTATCAACCTTGATCTTCTTAAGCTTCTCCTCAACACCATTACCTTTCTTGGGTATAACATAGAAATATGGCTCAAAGTTCTCATCCACGACACATATCTGCTTGTTATCTGTAGTTCTCCCAAATAGATAGACAACTGCCTTATTCTTCTCTATCTTATACGTAACGTCTAGAGGATAAAATGTTACCTTATCTGCCATAATCCAGAAGTATAGAGGAGAGATTTATAAATATTGTGATATATTATATTGAAATCACTTATAGACCTTCCCAAGCAGATCAGACTTTGTTATGATACCCTTCAGCTCTCCGCCATCGCTCACAAGCACCATAGGATAGAATCTTAGAAGATTTGAAACAGCATTAATCGTTCCTTTCTTGCTGACAACCGGAGCACTGTCACCCATAATATCCTTTACCTTATCCCCCTTCTTGTTCAGCAAAGCCTCCAGGATTATAGATTCAGAAACAATCCCTATGGACCTATGATCCTCTATCACAGGCATCTGGGATATGTTTGATTTTTTCATCTTCTCTATAGCTGTCTTTATACCTTCTCCAGGCTTGACAGATATTATCCTCCTGCTCATTATCTCTCCTGCCTTAATCTCTTTCTTCTTTCCAAGAGAGTCTATAGCATCGAATATCTTCTGTGCCTTTGAGAAAGTAGGGTCTAGCCTGCCTGCCTCTATCTTAGCGATAAGGCTCTGAGAAACACCGGCTCTTGCAGCCAATCCCCCTTGCGTCAGTCCAAACTTCTTCCTTATCTCTTTTATCTCCTCAAGTTCGTATGCCATAACAAAGGAATAATCATAAGTAGTATTTATTCCTTTCGGAATGGAGAAAACTCAAAATAAACCTTTTCACAACCTAAAACCAAAAGGTTTATATATTAACTATAATTATAGCTATAACTATGGCTACAACAATTCAGGTAAGGGAATCAACAAAGCAAATGCTTGTGAGAATAAAAGAACTAGATTCTAGACCAACTTTTGATGATGTCATAACAGGATTAGTAAAGGAAAGACTAGATATCCCAAAATCATTTTTTGGCAAGGGAAAAGGAAAGATTTCCAGATTTAAAAGGGAAGATAGGTTGAAACTGCATGAGCTTTGAATACATCATTGACAGCTATGCATGGATTGAATACTATTTGGGGGAAGATATAAGGTTAAAACTTTTAATAGAAACTAAGGAGATTGCTACTCCGACAATAGTTATAGCTGAACTATCAGACAAGTTCGCAAGGGAAAATGAGAATTTTAAAGATTTTTTTCAATTTATAAATTCTAGATCAAAAATAGTACCTTTGTCTGTCGAAATAGCATTAGGTTCAGGTAAATTCAAGTCTCAGATGAGAAAAAAGCATAAGCAATTTGGATTAGCAGATGCTACTATTTATTTGACTGCTAAAATGAGCAATTCTAAATTATTAACAGGAGACCCCCATTTTAAGGGATTGGATAGTGTAGAGTTTATAAAATAATTGGATTGTCTTTTTGGATATTCCAATAAGAATAATCCAAACAAAAACATTTTTAAACCCACTAATATTGTTTTTTATCATCGGTGATTTTTTATGATGGTGTTATTATGAAAAAAATTCTGAACATATTCCTTTTTGAGTTAAATTTTAAAACTACAAAAAAGGTTTCAGTATGAGTATTAAAATTTCAAAAAACAAAAAAAGAGAATACTTATCATTCATTAAATCAAATTTCAACAAATTATCTCAAAGAGAGATAGCAAGAAGGTTAGGTATAGGAAAAACAACTGTAAACAGATGGGCAGAAGAGACAGGGTTAAAATTCAAGAAACACACTGTAAATGAAAGTTTTTTCGATGATTTTAATGAAAATTCATCTTACACCCTAGGCTTGATCTTTGCCGATGGGAATATATCCTGGAATACCAAGAAAGGGTATTACTCATTAACAATAACTGCAGCAGAAAAAGATAAAGATCACTTGGAAAAAATCAGAAACTTAATTTCAAGCACAAGGCCCCTACTTTATTCTAGAAAAACAAAATCCTATAGGCTTATAGTAACCAGTAAAAGACTATGCCAGAAATTGATGAAATTAGGTGTTATACCTAAGAAATCATTAACAGTTAGATTTCCAAAAGTACCTAAAGAAAAATTAAGGCACTTCATACGTGGGGTGATTGATGGAGATGGGAATGTAAGGTATGTAGAAAGAAAGAGAAGCCCTTATTTTGAGATAACAGTAGCATCAGGCTCTAAGGGATTTTGTGATGATTTCGTTAAATCAATTAGGAAACAGATAGGTATTAACGCCAACATTAGGAATGTTAAAGGAAATACCCATATAATTCAATATTCATGCTCAAGAGGAGAAAGATTAGCTAAATATATTTATTCTAAAGCTAATCTCTTCTTAAAGAGAAAAAAAGCAGCATATAAAAAACATTTGGAGGTATATCAAAATGGGAAAAATAACATATGTTGCGTCTGAAAGCGTTACAGAAGGTCACCCAGATAAAACTCAATAAGTATTTATTGGGTGTCTTGAGTGTGTGACCAGATCTCAGACGCAGTACTGGACGAACTGTATAAGCAGGACCCTAACTCAAGGGTGGCAGTAGAATGTCTGACAACCACAGGCACGGTTCATGTTGCAGGTGAAGTTACTACAAGCGGGTTCGTTGATGTTCAGAAAATTGTAAGATCAACCCTTAAGGACATTGGATACACAGATCCAAGATACGGCATAGACTGTGATGATGCTGGGGTGTGGGTTGCTCTTCACGAACAGAGTCCGGACATATCTCAGGGTGTCACTGAAGGTTCAGGAGAGGACAAGGAGCAGGGAGCAGGTGATCAAGGTATGATGTACGGCTATGCCTGTAACGAAACACAGGAACTGATGCCTCTGCCCATCATCTTAGCCCATAAGCTGACACGAAGACTAGCCTATGTTAGGAAAGAAGGCATAATCCCTCATCTAGGTCCAGATGGCAAATCTCAGGTCTCTGTACAATATGAAGATGGACAGCCTAAGAAAGCCACATCAATAGTGATTGCACAGCAGCACACAACAGATATAGGTGAACAAGAGCTAAGAGAAAAGATAAAGACAGATGTGATAGATCCAATCTGTAAGGATTATATGGATGAGAATACAAAGATCCATATCAACGGTACAGGCGCATTTGTAGTTGGCGGTCCTGAAGGAGATACTGGCGTGACAGGAAGGAAGATTATCGTAGACACCTATGGTGGTGTTGGAAGGCATGGAGGAGGAGCATTCTCTGGAAAAGATCCTTCAAAAGTAGACAGGTCTGGAGCCTATGCAGCCAGATACGTAGCAAAGAACATAGTTGCTGCAGGGATTGCAGAAAGATGTGAAGTTCAGCTTAGCTATTGCATCGGTGTTTCACAGCCAACCTCTGTTAATGTTGACTGCTTCGGAACCAACAAGATTGACGAGGAGAAGATCTCTGAGTTAGTAACAAAGAATTTCGACCTTAGTCCCAAAGGGATAATAGATGGATTACAGCTGAGAAGACCTATATACAGAAAGACAGCTGCTTACGGCCACTTCGGAAGGGAAGACCCAGACTTCACCTGGGAAAAGACGGACAAGGCAGAAATACTCGCCAAAGAAGCAGGATGCACTCCAGAGACCTGTAAGACAGAGATAAAAACAGAGGAATAAATTTTATTTATTCTTTTCTTTAATTCTTTTTTTCTATTACTCATAGCGTAATGCATCTACTGGTTTTAATCTTGAAGCTTGATATGCAGGGACTACTCCTGAGATAATCCCAATAAATACAGACATACCTAGAGCTAGAAATACGCTACTTAAACTGATTACTGATCCAGCAGATGTCATTCTACCCATTATTCCTCCTGAATCACCCATTAATGCAGGAAGGACTCCTGAAAGCATAAATCCGAATACAACACCTAGTAAACCACCAATCAACCCAATTAAGGCAGCATTGAGAAGAAAAATAGTCATGATGTCATTGTTTCTTGCACCAATAGCTTTCATAATGCCTATCTCTTTAGTCTTTTCCAATACAGAAGTAAACATTGTATTTGCTATACCTACAGCTCCAACAAGCAGGGCAACAGCAGCAATCGCAGTCAAGAAAGTGGTCATCGAACCCATCATCTCTGCTCTTGCCTCATTAGACTGAGCATTTGAATTAATTGTAAAGTCTTTTTTGTCTGATGTCACGTGTCTGCTTATTAATAATTTACTTTCAATATTATCTATTGCTTGCTCTAGTTGATCTTCATCTTTTATTTGAATTACAATAGAATCATATACTCCTTTTTCTTTATCTTCAAGGATTTCATAAGCTGCATTAATTGGCATATAGATTGAAGTGCTTGTATCATCGAGTACTCCAATTATTCGAAATAGTTTATCTTCAATAGTGATTAACTGATTAACTCCAAGATTTTTATCAAAGAATCCATTGGCAATTTTTCCACCGACTACAACTACGTTAGAATCGGAAGGACCTAACATTCTTCCTTCTGCAATTTCTGATGTTGTTATTTGCGACCAAGTTGCAGGATCAACACCATTTACATTAACAGATCCCTTTTCAGCGACATAGTAAACATCAGCACTCCCTTTTATTTGTGTATCTAATAATTTTATATCACTTATTCCTTTCAAGACTTGAAGATCTGTTTTATCTACTACAACTTCTTCTTCGCTAGCAGTTGCACTGCCTCCGCCAGACTTGTCTCTTCCAGGACCGAATCCTTGAGCTTTTGATGCTCCTGCAGTTAAAGTTAGAATATCCCCACCTAGGTCTCCTAACTGGGATGTCATATCCTGCTGCAAAGCTTCCCCCATAGAAACTATGGAGATAACTGCTGCTACACCTATAACAATCCCAAGTATAGTAAGCCAGCTTCTGATTTTAGCATGCAAAACCATATTCAAGGCGTGCCTTAATGATTTTTGCAGCTTCATTTTTTGTTCTTCTTGAATTTAAATAGACTCTTATGGATTTTTAGTATATCTTTGACAGCCGTAAGATAACTATAATCTGAATTCTCAATTTTTTCTTTTTTATATTTTCTTCTCACTACTATTAACATAGCTAAGATGATTAATCCAAGCAACACCCATTTACCTTTAGCCCATAACTGCGACCAAACGCTCTGCTTTTGTCTACCTCTTCCTGCAAAGCCAGCGCTTCCAGTACCAATCATTCCTGTTAGAGTAGAAGATGAATCAATAAAAACTTCCTTTTCTATCATGTTCCTGTTTCCTCTTGAATCAGTGTATAGTATTTCAAGCTTGATTGGAGTATCATCTGGCATAGCTGATTTAACAGCTATCTTATCAGTGTTTTTTGCATCTCTTGTAGTTGTTTGCCCTGAACCAAATGCATTTTGTCCAGTTTTCTGCAACTTGAAACTTGCAATAGTATAATCCCCTTCATTCAAGTTTCCAATGATTACAGAGTTGCTTCCTGATACTTTCCAACCCTCTTGATCAGGAACCTTTACTGTAACTGAACTTGCAGAGACACTCCCAATGTTTGAGATAGCAAAAGAATATTCTCCATCTGAGTTCCCTGAAAAAGCAGCATCAAAATCAGTTGCTCCACCTACATATATTCCTGCTTTAGTGTTAATCTCTTTCTCTTCTGAAGTGAGGGGATCATCATAAGTTAAAGTCAAATCCAATTTATAGAGATCAGGATCTGCATTAGCAGAGGCAATCACCTGAAATTCCATCTCTGCACTATCACCTATGTCAATATACTTGATATATTTTGTGTTGTCAGACCCTACAGGCAATATTATATCTTCTTCATTCTCCCATTGAAAGGTTAATTCGCGGAGGGGTGCAGATCCAACATTGTTTACAGTAAATCTCATAGGAGTGATCTTTCCTGGAATCAGCTCTACCTGGTCGATATATATCACTTCAGCGCTTTCCTTATTTTCAATATCAATAGTGATGCTCTTTGTTGAGGCAATATTTTCCTCTCCTTCTTCATACTGCTTAATCTTAAATTCATACTCGCCTGCAGTTGCATCCCGGTCAATCCTTAGCTTAAATTTGACCACTTTCACATCTTCATCATAATCATAGGCCCCAATTGTCCCAACTTCAATCAGGCCAGTATCACCAGGCAATATACTAAATGGATATTCAGGAACAATCTCAAGGATAACATTACCAGAAGACTCCCCTCCTTGGTTCCCTACTCCAAGTCTGATCTCAACTATATCTCCTGCTATAGCAGGATCTGGATCCTGGTTTATCAAGCTAGTTGTAACAAGAGCACTATCTCTTGTGTCTGCAGACACTATACCAAGCAACAACAAAACCATAACACTAAATATAATGTTTCTAGTATACAATTTAAAACTATTTTTCATTTTGTTCACCTCAATCTTTTGTTGATTTTTATTATCTGCCCATCTTTCAACTCTATAGTTGTATGAGCATATTTTGCCAAATTAAGATCATGAGTAACCATGATTATTGTCTTTCCTTCTTTCCATAGATTTGTTAACATTTCCATTACTTGTTTTCCAGTAACACTATCCAATGCTCCAGTTGGTTCGTCGGCAAGAATTATTTCCGGATCAGTTGCAAGGCTTCGAGCTATTGAAACTCTCTGCTGTTGTCCTCCTGAGAGCTGAGTAGGAAGATGGTGCCCTTTATCAGTTAATCCTACAATTTCAAGAATTTTCTTAACTCTTTGATTTGCCTCATTGTCTCCAATCTCCTGAAACTCCATTGGAAGAAGCACATTTTCAAAAGCAGTGATTGAAGGTATAAGATTATACTGCTGGAAAATAAATCCAATTGTTTTTCCTCTCAAGCTTGCAAGATCAGATTCACTCAGTCTTGTTATATTCTGGTCTTTCAGTAAGATATTTCCCTCTGTTGGCAAATCAAGACACCCTATTAAGTTCATCATAGTTGACTTGCCGCTGCCCGAAGCTCCTATTATAGCCACAAAGTCCCCTTTATTGATATCTACTGTAACATTTTTCAATGCAGGAACCTCTACTTCGCCCATCTGGTATATCTTTGATACATTTTGCAATCGTAGTATGGTTGAGTTTTGCCTCATCTTCTTAATCCATCCTCCTTATTTCTCCTGCATAGTAATTTATCTTCACTAAATTCACAAACGCCTTCAGTTTCACCTCTACGCGATTGAAATGAGCAGAAACTCCCTTCTTCTTTATTTGAACATGCATCTACTAATTGCTCCTGCATCTCTCCTCTCTCTCCTTTTTGCATACTAGGATTTTCTCGAGACTTAATTTCTCCAGGAAGCTTAGAATCATCCTTAATTCTTTGTTGGATAACTTCTTTTTGATTGACTACTTCTTGTATTTCATTAGCTGACGCAAAATCACTTTTTGAATCAATCACAGATTCATCTAACGAACACCCTACAACCAATATCATACAAACTGCAATAGCAAGCATTAATGTTGAGCTTTTTGTTTTTCTCATATTTTTTACCATCCTTTTATCAAATCATTTCCTTAATAAAGAGTATGGACTTAAAGTCCACTTTGGATAAAGAAAGAATAGGGGATTCAACCCCTATCAAATCCAAACTTATTCTAGTCCGCATGGGCCCTTTCCACGTCTGCCTCTGCCGAATCCTTTTCCAGGACCTTTAAGTCCAAGTTCTTCAGCAATCTCTTTTGCAGTCTCGTGGTCGCCATTCTGCTTGGCTTCGTGCATTTCAACAAACCTGTCAAAGTTGTCTTCGTTTATTGCCTCTAACAACTTCTCACCATGAGGTTTGTCTTCGACAAACTCCTTCCATGCATCGTAGCCTTGCTCGATTGCTTCTTCCATCTCTGCTCTCTTCTCTGTCATCTTTTGGTGTCTTTCAACCATCTTATCAAATCTCTCTTCAGTGAGCTCTGCAGACATAGCTTCTTTCCAAGCATTATAGTCTCCAGTCTCCAGCGCTTCTTTAGCAGCTTCATTGCCAAAACCTATGCCGCCAAAGGCAAAGGCACTTCCAACCAAACCAACTAAAAGCAGCGCCACTATTCCAAATTTTGCTACTTTCTTCATTTTCTACCTCCAATTTTTTGCATATCTAAAAATCGGCTTTAGCCGATTTTTATGGTGCCAGAAATGAGTAAGCTCATTTCTGAGCATGGATAAACCCATACCTATCAAATCTGGAAACCAGCTCATAAATTAACATCTCAACTATTGACTTCATTCTTACACCTCACAATCTCAAATAATATTTTTTCAATCAATCCGTGATCCATATCCCCGATATTTATTGTTCCCATACCTGATAAGATAAACAGGCTTGTTTATAAACAAGAAGAAGGCAAAATGTACACCTTAAGTCCATATCATTTATAAAGCTTTAAATAGTCATACTCATTGGTGAATACTATGTCGGTACATCATTTCATTAAACCAATGGGTTTCTTCAACCCTAAGATATTTGGGATTGAAATAATCTACACCATTATTGTTGTATTCCTCTGTTTATTAATATATTACAAGACCAAAGAGATATACAATCTGACAAGGTACAAAGGCATAAAATATTTCCGTAACGCTTTTTTATTGTTTGGTCTGTCTTATGCAATAAGGTTCTTATTGCACTTTCTGATGTTAAGCATAATAGCATTTGATTTCATCATTCCAAGAAGAATGTTCGGCCCGTTAGTTATGATACCGACAGGCTACTTGAGCACAATGGCCATTTTTTATCTTGCATATACTACAATATGGAAGAAGATCAAATATGAGGATTTCCTGATATTCTCGAATTTTCTGGCTATCCTTGTATCACTGGTAGCATTTTTTTCAAGGTCTCATATTCTGCTTACAACATTGCAGCTTGTATTGCTAGTGCTCACAATCCTGATCAGCTATAGAAAACCTAAGAAGGTTAAGAGAAAGACCCATGCAAAGGCATTATACATATTAATATCTATATTCTGGTTGTTGAACCTATTGCTCATAGGACCGAGAAGACTCCTACCGCCAGAGATGAAGATAATATTGCAGTTGATCTCAGTGTCTGTTTTCATAGTAGTCTATTACAAATTAAAGAAATGGATAAAATGAGAAAGAGAGACCGCTTAGAGGTAATCCATGATTTCCTAAGGATAATCCAGCTAAGTAATAATTCCATAAAACCAACCCCACTACTTAGGAAGTCTAATCTTTCCTCACAAAGTTTCTCAGACTACTTCGAGGAGATGAAATCCAAAGGCTTGATTAAAGAGGTTCTTGACAAAAAGTCTCGCAAACACATAGCATTAACTGAAAAGGGATTTAAGTATCTTGAAAAGTACAAGATGATTCTTGGATTTATTGAAGAGTTTGAGTTATAATCCTCCTACTATCCACTCCAAAACAGAAATCTTTATATAAAGCAAACATCAAAGTAAGAATATGGGGCAGCAAGAAGTTTATGATCTATTGAAAAAATACAAGAGCAAATGGCTCAACGCTAGAGAGATAGCTAAATTGCTGGATGCTTCCTTTAACACTGTAGTTGGGAACCTTAAGCGCCTTAGAAAAGCAGGTTTTGTTCTGGTAAGGAAAGCCTACCAGGTTGTAGAGCCGGCAGGAAGAAGATTAGTTTATCTATATAGATTTAAGAAATAAATCTTAATTATTCACTAATTAGTAGTTATAAAAGAAAAGATTTTTATATTGGTTATTATTCTTAAAATTCATGGTAAGCTACACAGACGGTCCAAATTATGAAGAATCATTGATTCATGCTAAAGACTTTATAAGACTATCCAAACTAGCTTATGAAGCAAAAATGGATCTCTTTGGGGAAAGAATAGGGGTAGAAGTTGTAGCAGAAAGACTTTTTGAATTTGAATCTGCTCTAAGAGAGACGTCAATCCTTTACCCAGATACATTGAATGGAAGAGCAGCTTATGCTAGGGCTTTAGCTGAAGTCTTTGGATTATATGAATGTGCTGGAAAGTTCTTACATGTAAGACAACACGCTGAGAAAGCTAATGCAATGGGCCTAACAGGAAGATTTGGGATAGCCTTTATCAAAGCAGATGATGAATGTGTAAGAGGGAATATTTGCAATGACTCCATACATGCAGCTCCATTTTACATAGATAATCTTACTGATAAAATTTCAGATTTTGCTCCGGAACAAGTAAGAGTATACTTAAAAGAGCAGAAAGAGTTAGATTGGAGTGGTGCTTACAAACAATATGATTGTATGTGCTAAACTTAATAAATTTTATATACTAAATCAATTTCTTAAAAGAGCATGAAAGTAAACGACAAACTCTTCAAGACAGTATGGCTGGAAGATGATGTGGTAAAGATGATCAACCAGCCTATACTTCCTGACCGATTCGAGATAAGAGAATGTAAAAATCACGCAGAGACAGCAGAGGCTATAAAGACAATGATAGTAAGAGGAGCAGGCGCCATAGGCGCAACAGCAGGATACGGGATGGCTCAGGCCTTTATCCAGGGAGAAGACATTGAAAAAGCAGCAGAACTCATCAAAAACACAAGACCAACAGCTCAGAACCTCTTCTATGCAGTAAACAAGGTACTAAAAGCAAAAGATAAGGAAGAGGCAGTAAAGATTGCTGAAGAGATTGCAGAAGAAGACTCAGAAGCATCAAAAAAGATAGGGGAATATGGAGAAACCTTGATTAAAGACAATGATAAGATTCTTACTCATTGCAATGCAGGATGGCTTGCATTCGTAGATTGGGGCACTGCCTTAAGCCCGATATATTCTGCAAAAAGAAAAGGAAAAAACATCTTCGTCTTTGTAGATGAGACCAGGCCAAGACTACAGGGTGCACGACTAACTGCATGGGAACTGGGAAACGAAGATGTTCCTCATGCCATAATCGCTGATAATGCAGCAGGCCATTACATGAAAAATGGAGATGTTAACTTAGTTATTACAGGTGCAGACCGGATAGCAGCTAACGGAGACACAGCAAACAAGATAGGCACCTATGAAAAAGCAGTCCTGGCAAAAGAGAACAACATACCTTTCTATATAGCTGCCCCAACATCAACTATAGATATCAGCTGCCCATCCGGTGAAAATATCCCTATAGAAGAAAGAGACGAAAAAGAGGTCTTAGAGGTTAGAGGAGTCAAACTAAGTCCAGAGAAGAGCCATGCCAAGAATCCTGCCTTTGACGTCACACCAGCAAGATACATCACTGGAATTATCACAGAAAAAGGGGTCATAAAGCCAAACAAGGAAGATATTAAGAAAATCATAAACCCATAAAATTTATATATTATAGAAGATAATTAGGGAATATGGCAAGCCGCGCATACCAGTTGGAAGGATTTGTAGAGATAATCAACAGCTGGGGCCTCAGAGATGTAATGCTGCCTTTTCTTCTGGTCTTCGTAATCTTCTTTGCAATACTTGCTAAAACCAGGGTTCTTGGAGAGGATAAGAAGAAATTCAACCTTATCATTGCATTGGTTATAGCTCTCGTGACAGTCATACCTCATGTAACAAACTCTTACCCTGCTAACTTCGACCCCGTTGACATAATGAACCAGGCCCTTCCAAATATATCGATCATCATAGTAGCAGCCATAGGAGCTTTGATAATTATAGGTGCATTTGGAGGACAGGTAACCGAGAGACCAGCCTATCTTACAGGTGGAGTTATTGTTATATGTGCGGTAATATACACAATATTTGTATTTCCTACCTTGTCTCCTTTGTTGCTGGCTGTTGCGATTATCTTTGTAATAGCAACAGCTTTTAGTGACCCAGAGAGAGAAGGCTCTAGCTATGTGCAGGGAGGTGTATCTATAGGTGCTTTTGTTATTGTACTTTATTTCTTCGGAGTAGCTCAGGGATGGTTTATGGAGATGCCCCAATGGCTGGAGGATCCTTTATACCAGGGAGTTATTGTGTCAGTTTTGATCGTAGGCACCCTAATAGCCTACGTAACAAGCGGAAAAGAATAAAATGGCAGAAGAATATCTTGGTGTAAAATTTAGGACAGTATTCAACAATAAAGCTATTCTTAAGAACAAAAAAATAGCAGAGCTAATCAACTGGTGTAAGGAATTCGACAGGTGCGGATTTACCCCAAAAGCTGGAGGAGGATCTGCAGGCAACCTGAGCTTTAGGACTTCAAAAGGATTCATCATAAGCCGTACTCAGTCAGAATTCTCCAACATATCCCAGGAGGATTTTACAGAAGTTCTCAGTGTAGACATAAGCAAAAAAGAGATTTTGGTCAATGGAATTAAAGAACCTTCATCAGAGAGTTTCATGGCTGGTGAGATTTTTAGAAGGAGAAAAGATGTAAATGCAGTATTTCATGGTCACTCTGAAGAGTTCTTAAAGTACGGCAAGAAATTAGACCTGCCTATAACAGAGAAAGAACAGCCAGGAGGATCAATAGAGCTTATGCATGAGGTTATTAAGGTCCTGGATAACAAAAATTTTATCATATTAAAGAATCATGGTTTCATCTCCCTTGGTGATTCCATGGCGGGTGCTGGTAATTTAGCTATTAAAAGATATGCTCAACTGCAAAGAATAAAAAAGTTAAGTTAAAAGGAAATCAATAGCAACAGTAGCATAACTTCCCTTCTCTAGAAAAAAACTAAGCTTGATAGAATCATCTCCATTCTCCAGAATCCTGAGTTCATTTATCTCAGTAAATGCATCCCTATAATCTCCCTCTAAGCTCAGTTCAGGGATTGAACGATTGATAAAGCTTCGAAAATCAATCCCCTCCTTATCCATGATCTTACCTACTATACCACCAATCTGTTTATCTTCAATCTCAGTACCAAAACCAACCAAAGGTATCTTAATATTTTTCTTGATAGAAAGATCAAGATAATCCTTTAGACTTAAATTCCACAGATAGCTTTGATAAGCATGAACATAGAGCTTGAGTAATTTCTTAGGGATAAACCTTATTGCTCCTATAAAATCATTTCCCCTATCCTTCATAAACTCCTTGATCTCTTTTTCATAATCTATGTCAGTCTTGAGTATTAGCTCCAGTGCCTTTTTGAAATTGCCCTTAACAAGTTCCCTGCCAATATCCGAATTATATCTTGAAAACCTCTGCTCACCGAAAAAGTTAGGCATCCTCCTGTTTTTCTTTATACCTCCATCAAAATCCCGTACAATAATCTCAAACTCATTGCCCTTTAAATCTCCTAATGAGATTGGCTTATCCAGATAACCGAAAGATCTCAGATCTATGTCTTTCAATCCCATATCATCGATATTCTCTTCTGACATTCCCTTCAAGGAGATATACTGCTCTGTTACTGCATTCTTATCCTTTATACCTGCAAAACCAATATCCTTTAATCTAAGACCTATAACCTTAGATATCTGCTCTACAGCACGTATTGTGGTATAGTTCTTCTTCCTCAGCAAGCAGATAAGGTAGTTCCCGGTTTTCCTAAAAGATAGGCTAGTGACCTCCCTAACAAAAAAATCCTCAGCATGCTCCTTGATCTTATACATGGTATCTGAGAATAACACAAGTTCCTTTTAAAAACCTGCGGTTTTGGATTCTAAAGCTTCCCAAAAGTTTATAAATCTAAGTAGGTTTACTGTTACCATAAATCAACGTAATGCTGGAAACAATAGGAGGTGTTTTCAATGAACTGGGGAATGAAAAATAGGTTATCAAGGATAATCAATCCAAAAACAGGAAGATGTGTGATGCTGGCTGTTGACCATGGTTTTTTCCAGGGTCCTACAACAGGATTAAGAAACCTTGGAAAAACAATCAATCCATTAATTCCATATGCAGATGCATTGATGATAACAAGGGGGGCTATCAGAAACTGGATACCCCCAGAGATGGATAAACCAATTATTCTGAGAGTATCAGGAGGAACTTCAATACTCAAGGAACTTTCAAACGAAAAGATAACAACAGCAATTGAAGATGCAATAAGGATCAACGCAACCGCCATTACCTGCTCTGTATTTATAGGGGGAGAGTACGAAAGACAAAGCATAGAGAACCTCGGTTATCTGGTAGATGAAGGTAGGAAGTATGGGATCCCTGTACTTTCCGTCACCGCAGTAGGTAAAGAGATGGCAAGAGACGCAAGATACCTTGGCCTGGCAAGTAGAATCTGTGTAGAGATTGGCGCAGATATCGTGAAGACCTACTTCTGCGATGAATTCGAAAAAGTGGTTGAAGCCTGCGGGAATATCCCGGTTGTTATTGCAGGAGGAAAGAAAACACCAGAAAAAGATGCTCTTGAGATGGCAAAGAACGCAATCAGCAAAGGCGCGATAGGTGTAGATATGGGCAGGAACATATTCCAATCTGACAAACCTATCGGCATGATCAAAGCAGTAAGGGCTGTTGTCCATGAGAACAAAGAGGTAGAAGAAGCATTCAAGATATACCAAGATGGATAAAATACAGCCAAAGTTGAAAAATAGGTGATTTATAAAAGATGAAAGTAGCAGTCTATCATAACAACAACGACATCAGGATAGAAGAGAGACCAAAGCCAGAGATAGGAGAAGGAGAAATCCTGGTAAAGGTAAAATCATCAGGAATATGCGGAACAGATGTGATGGAATGGTACCGTATTAAGAAAGCTCCAAGGATATTAGGACACGAGATTGCAGGAGAGATCGTAGAGTCAAAATCTAACAAATTTCAGGTAGGACAGAGAGTATTTGTATCCCACCATGTACCGTGCAATGAATGTAAATTCTGCAAAGATAATAACCACACTGCATGTGAAACCCTTCACAAAGGGAACTATGATCCAGGAGGATTCTCAGAATTTATAAGGGTTCCCAAGATAAATGTTATCAATGGAACATATCTCCTTCCAGAAACTATATCCTATGAAGAAGGCACTATGATTGAACCTTTTGCCTGCTGTATTAGGGGTCAAAGGATTATGGGGGTTAAACCGCACCATACAGTTCTAATCTTAGGCTCAGGCCTTTCAGGATTGCTCAACATTAAACTGGCTAAACTGATTGGAGCTAAAGTAATAGCAACAGATATAGATCCTTATAGATTAAACAAAGCAAAGGAATACGGTGCAGATGAAGTGATTGACGTTAATACAAAAGAACCTGATGTTAAGACAGACCGCATCATAATATGTACAGGAGCACAACAGGCTGTAGATCAGGCTTTCAGATGCATTGACAAGAAAGGGATAATCTTGTTCTTTGCAATACCAAAGGATAAAATAGGGATCCCCATTGTAGATTTCTGGAGAAATGAACTCACAGTTACATCTTCTTATGGTGCAGCTCCTGTAGACCTAGAAGAATCCTTAAGCCTAATCAGGCAGGGAAAGATAGAAGTAAAGGACATGATAACTCACAAGTTGCCATTAGATAATATACAAGAAGGTTTTAAGATAGTTGCAGATGCAAAAGAGAGTTTGAAGGTGGTTATTGAGCCAAACTAACTAATCACAGCACTCTTTATATCAGTCCTACACCGACACTCAGGATTTTCCTTAATCTTTGGTATTGTCTTCAAAAACAGCTTTACAACATTCTCTGCATTCTGTTTAAAGGTCTTGAGCACCAACTGGATATCAACAGCCTCTCCTTCTTTCCAGCAGTCATAATCTGTTGACATAACAACAACCGCATAACACAATCCTGCCTCTCTGGCCAGGACACACTCAGGAACTGTTGACATATTTATAACATCAGCCTTCCATTGCCTCCAAAGATGTGATTCTACCTTTGTAGAGAACCTTGGACCTTCTATGGTAACAACAGTCCCTTTCTCATGTACTCCTAAATCCAATTCCTTTGCAGAATAAAACAACAATTTTCTCAAGGAATTACAAAAAGGCTCTGCCATGGGTATATGACATACATGATCTTTCTCATAAAAAGTGCTCTTCCTTTTCGTAGTTCTATCGATAAACTGGTCGACAATAACAAAGTCTCCTGGTTTTATCTCCTCCTTTAAAGAACCCGCAGCACTAGAAGCAAGGATATGTGTACAACCCTGCTCCTTAAGGGCATGTATATTAGCCTGATTAGGAACATTTGTTGGCATTATGGAATGTTTCTTTCCGTGTCTGGATAGCAACACAACATCAACACCCTCTATCTTGCCTATTGTCAAAGTAGAACTGGGTTTTCCATAAGGCGTATCTACCTCAATCTCCCTAGCATTCTCAAGAATTTTCGGATCCTCTAAACCCGATCCCCCTATTATTCCTATCTTGATCATCTTAATCACCCTCAAACTCCATCATTGTAAATATCTTATAGCTCTTCAGCTTCTCCTTGCCCTTTAGATCAGGAAGGTCAATTACAAAAGCGCATTCAATTATCTCCCCCCCTAATTTCTCTACCAAAGCTGTTGCAGCTGAACACGTTCCTCCAGTAGCAAGCAGATCATCAACAACAAGAACCCTGTCTCCTTTCTTTATTGCATCTGTGTGGATCTCCATGGTATCAGGCCCATACTCCTTTTGATAAGTATATGAGGTGGTCTCAGCTGGTAGCTTCCCTTTCTTTCTTATAGGAACAAAACCAGTCCCTAGTTTATATGCAAGTACTGCTCCGAAGATAAATCCTCTGGCATCCAGCCCAACAACAACATCAACCTTCTCATCCTTATACCTTTCATATAATTCATCACACGCCTGCCTGAAAGCCCCACCATCCTGGAGCAGAGTAGTTATATCCCTGAACATAACCCCTTCTACAGGCCAGTTAGGTATAGTCCTTATCTTAGATTTTAAGTCCATCTTTACACCCCCAAATTACTACAAGAATTAGATAGAAAGTACTAATATAAATAAGTTTAGTTTATTGTAAATAATGCCTATTCAGAAATTCACGTACCTCTCATTTAGGGGTCTATTTTTGGGACAAAGCAGAATTTACAGCCGCCTTGACTGCAGGAATGTTTGACGTTTGATAAACTTGAATAATCTGTTCTCTATCTTGAAGTAATGGAACCAAAGCAACTCCAGCAACTTCCTGAACAACCTTGGATACTGAGTTTTCATATAATAACTTTAATTTTTCAGTTACATAGGGTAATCCTTTTTCGTCCACCTCTCTTTTTAACCGATTGACCAACCAGCATCCTGCAGTCTGTCGGTCCTCTTTTTTAACAGCAGAATCATATATCCTCCACAGCATAGTATCTTCAATCCTATGGTCTCTTTTGAACCATCCTCGCCCTTTTTTTGTAGCATTCCTTTCGATTCTAAATCTGGCCAAGTTATGCATCTCTTTTGCCCAAAATTCAACTTCACTTACACCCAAAAGTTCAGCTACCCTATATCGTATCTCCCTTAGGTGGCAGTTCTCATAAAAATAGTCAAACTCCTGTCTTGCCCTAACATGATCAGAGGATTGCATGTTCCCTATTGAGTCCAACCACCTGTTAACTAAAGGAATCATCTGTTCATCAGGAACCGTTAGTCTACCTGCTTCATATCTCCCACTGTACCACTCACAACCTTCTGCATATCTTGCCAAAGCTTGCGTACACTCTTCTCTTCTAGCTGTATCTGGCTTTTCAGGGATTTCTGGAGAAACTACTTGGTCTGTTACTGCTCTAATCCTATCTTCATCAAACATGATCTGTTTTGGACTTTTCTCTTCATCGGGGATATCCGAGTAACTCCTGATAACTGCAGGTTGTCTCTGGATTACTGCATCAAGACCTTCGACTAATCTTTCAATATCCAAAATAGTCTGTCCTAGAGTTACCATAGTGGTAAGAAATATTGTAAACTATTTAAATATTTCCATGTTAACTACTACATAATAAAAACTTGATTGAGAATATACTAGGATACAAGTGCTAAATATCTAGTACGAAGCATTCTTTCAATATACTCTTCTCAGGTTCATACAAAATAAACTATTTTGCTAAGGCAGCTAACCTAAAGCTTGGACTTTTGTGCTTTATCGGAAATAATAGCACTATTTCCAGAAGGATCCTCTATGATGATTTTCTGGCTCTGCCTGCCCCACATTATCTTAGAGATCTTCTTCAGCAGGTTCTTTGCCTTTTTTTTGTCAGCAGGATCATCAGCAGTATCCCTGGCAACCTCTACCTGTTTCTTAACCCTGTTAAAGATGCCCTCTATATTCGTTACATAACCGTTAGACGCAGGCCCTGGAGTGATAGTTGTTATATGGGGTATCTTGATAGTAGCTTCAGAACTCTTTACCACCCTCACCTTCATATCCTCTTCAGAGTTTATCTCAAAAGTAAATTTAGCAGGCTCTTGTTTTTCTAAAGCCTCAACATCAGCCTTATGATACTTGCAGCTGGAACAGCTCATAGAGAACAAACAAACCTTTCCAAAATAAGGAACCTCTCTTTCAGCTTCTGATAGGGTCAATGTCTTATTCATGCACATAGGGCATGTTTCCCCGGTTATCTGTTCCTCTTCTTCTTTCGTCATAACCCAGAAAGAGATGATAATATTTTTAAGGTTTACGGTTTTATAATTCAATTGATTATTCCAATGCGTCAAAATCCCAATATAAGTAGAATCTTTCTTCCCTATTCTTCTTTTTAGTCTGTACCCAATTATACTTATACAAATTATTTCCCTTACGAACAGCATATAGGGTATTAAGTGATGTTTCTGTATCCTCTGCTGCTTGCTCCAGATCAGGTGAGTAACCTTCCTCATGTAATAGCTTTGTTATATCTCCGCGTGTAAACTCAGGAGAAATCTGGCCCCTCCAAACTCTACCAGGATGAAAAACCCGACTTAGACCATAGCTCCAACCACTCCCTGTAAAATGAGACAAGTATTCTTTAATTCTCCCATAAACCTCTGATTTCTCAGGCCACGAAGAAATAACACCTACTCTTGATCCTATTGAATTAAGTTCACTAATATCATGATGCAACTGCCGAAACTTGGAAGGTCTTCCATTAATGTCTACCATAATGACAGAAGAGAACGAATCTGGGGTTATAAATCTTTCTATTTTTACCACTATACAATAAAAATAATTTCATCAAGGATTAAACCTAACATAAACACTAGAAATATTTATATATTGGTTAGTATGAGTATGATAGGAGGTGATATGATATGCCAAAGAAAACAGTGAAGAAGAAAGACTGCAAGATGGAAGCTAGCAAGATGTGCAATAGCAGTATGTGTAACGGAGGAGGGATCTACTGCCTTGGTTTCATTGGCGCTGCTATCTATTATATATCAACAGCCACTGGGTTTTGGATGGGTGTGCTTGGTTTCTTAAAAGCAATCATCTGGCCAGTATTTGTGGTATACGGACTCCTTAAATTCCTAGGATTATAATGTATCAATCCAAAGATTTTGGTGAATCTTAGAGAAAACAACATAGCTATGGACTCAGGAGAGATTATTGTTTGCAAAGCTAAAAATAATAATTTTGGATTATCTCACTTTTTTGACATGCATAACCTTATATAGTAATACAGTTTCTAAACAACCTATGCCAAGATATGAACGTCCAAGAAGGAATTCAAGAGTTAGTCACAAAAGGAAGAGAGACAGCTATGATGGTAGACCTAGAAGGAAAAATTCTAGGGGCAATTCACGGGACAAAGGAGACCTCAACATGACTAGAGTTACCTGTGCTTCTTGCGGTGATAGATGTGAAGTCCCATTCAGACCAACCACAAACAAGCCAGTCTATTGCAAGGATTGTTTCGGAAAAAAGGATGATTCAAATAGACGAGATTCCAATAGACGCGGTTCTAGAGATAATTCTGATAGACACCAAAACAAATATTCTGAAAGAGACCTGGATATCATTAATGAAAAACTTAACAAAATAATGAAAGCCTTAGATATTCATTGAATTGTCACCCTTCTAATTCACCTTCGCGAATTGCTTCTCCTACCTCTAAAGGGCCTTCCACCTCTACGCGAATCCCCCCCACGATAAGGTCCCCTCTGCGTTAACTCTCTAACACCAACAGCTGTTATCCTCTTTACATGGGGCTTTTCAACATTTTTAATATCAAAGTTACGATAAGACTCAAGGACCCTGGTGTAATTATCATAATCCCTATCACACAAGAGGTTAATAATCTTTCCTTCCTCTCCAGCCCTTGCAGTCCTTCCGATCCTATGGACATAATCCTTTGAATCTCTTGGAATCTCATAGTTATAAACATGGCTCACATTGTCTATATGAAGTCCTCTAGCTGCAACATCCGTGCATACCAAAACTCCAACCCTGCCTCCATTGAAAAGGTCAATAGTTCTTGTTCTCTTGTTCTGGGTCAGACCACCATGGATAGCAATCGCATTGATCCTGTTCGCTTTAAGGTTCTTTACCACAAAATCCACAGTCTTCCTTGAATTACAGAATACCATAACGAGTCCTCTTTTCTCATTCTCCAAAAGATGGACCAACAATGACAGTTTCATATTCTTAGAAACATCATAATAGATCTGTTTGAGCTTGCTGGGATCAACCTGGTTTTCAGCATTGACACTTATAGGTTCTTTCATATACCTATTAGCTAATGCCTTTATCCTGTCAGAGATTGTAGCAGAAAAACAGAGAGTCTGTCGATTTCTAGGACATGCTCTGATTATCCTTTCAACATCCTCCATAAAACCCATATCAAACATCCTGTCAGCTTCATCGAGTACCAATAACTTGACCTTTGAAAGATCGATTGTCCTTCTCTCAAGATGGTCCAACAACCTTCCTGGTGTCCCAACAACAACATCTGCCTTAGGCAGTTTCTCTATCTGTGGGTTGATGGAGACTCCGCCATAAATTGCCATTATCGAAAGCCGCTTGTGTTTCGAAAGCTTCTGCAATTCTCCCTTGACCTGCTCTGCAAGCTCCCTCGTAGGCGCTAAGATCAAGGCCTGCAAACCATTTCCATGCACAGCATGTTCTATGATACCGCATCCAAATGCAAGCGTCTTTCCAGAACCAGTAGCAGACTCTCCTATAACATCCTTCTCTTTCATTATGTGGGGTATAGATTCCTCCTGTATCTGTGTAGGTCTCTCAATACCCAAATGCCCAATAGCATTCATTAGTTCATGGCTTAAGCCAAATTTTTCAAATAAGTTCATTTTTTACCTCATATTAGCACTCATTCAGAAAAAGCGAAATGTTGCAAAACAAGTGCTCTCTCATATGCTAATCTCTTTACAAATAAGGTTTCTGTCCCATATATAAACCTTTCTATTTCCTCACTACTAATAGAGGACAAACAAAACCAAAAATAAACAAAAAGATTTAATAATTACTGGCAATTCATATATCATGATGAAACGAAGAACTTTCTTACAGACTACGGCTGTATCTTTAGCAAGCAGTAGTTGGCTGCTAACAAATTGTGCGCATTTTTCCAGACTAGGGATGAGTTCAGTTAGCAGAGAATCACAAAAGCAGATAGAAAATCTTGTTAGTGAATTATCAAAATACCAGGTGGTTCATTTTCAGGAACTCCCTTCTGCATTTACTGTGGCTGAACAGGCAGATGAAAGGACTTCAGAGACAACAGCTTTGGAAGATTTTGTTGATCATTTCATGGGCCCCCTGAGTAATCCAAGGCTTGCTCAAAAACCATTTTCACAGATACGCGCAGAACATCTTCCTTACGAAGTCCATAATTTTTATTGGTGAGCGTTAGCGAGCCATGGGGTTTAATACCCCGACCTTTAGGTCGCTTATTCTAGAAAGAAATTTATGCGGCTTCGCCGCAGAATA
>JANQNH010000012.1 GCA_028279655.1 Candidatus Nanoarchaeia archaeon
GGAATTGGTAGTTCTTTGAATGGTTTTTGGGTCTGTTTCTTAGATTATCTGCAATGTCCAAGATGTCTCCCCTATTACGATTATGAGCAAGCGCCACTAAGTCATCAAGATAGCTCGTGTTATCGAACTTCCATGCAAGTCTTCTTTTTAATTCCCTATCCATATTTTGTGTCTTCTTAGAAAACAGTTTCTCAAGACTTGTAGGATTTAGGTATCTTTTTGCTAAATCTTTTTGGTACTTGAGAAATATTCTCTTTTCATCTTCTTTATATTCGCTATTTCTTACGACATCGTTGTGTTTACTTCCCCCTTTTTCAAGTAAATCTTCTATTTCTCTTTTAAGATCCCCATATATAAGTTGGCTTTTTTTAGAAAAGGATTCTTCAAGAGGAGGTAATTCTAAGTTTGTTTTTGCTGAATTTTCTTCTTTATATTCTTGATTTTTGCTATCTCTACCTATATCTTTTGGTTCATACCCATATACGTCATGCAGCGCCTGAAGTAATTCATCTACAGACCCTATCCCCAAGGGTGTACTGGTATCTGGTCTTCTTGGTGCAACTCCACAGCCAACCAAGGCTGCTTTAGCACTTAATAGAAGACTTGCTTTCATAAAATTCCTTCTTGTTAATCTGCCCATAGGTAATTTATCTTTAAGAGCTAGTATTTAAAATTTGCTATTTTAATCACTTTTTAGTGATAAATTATACTTTTGTTATTTTATGTTTGAATTTTGCCTTATTATGGCTTCTTTTTTGTTTTCTACTTACAATGTAGGTACTGTTTTTTTAATATGCGGCATATTTTGATTATTTCTTGTTTTTTTTGGTTTATAAGGGATTTATAGAAAGTTTTATATAGAAAAATCCTTACAATGTAAGTATATATAGTTAGATATAGGATAAAATACTTACATTGTAGGTTAAATGCTAGGTAGAAATAGGGATTTTAGAGGCAAATCTATAGATATCTCTAGGTTGGGAGCTAATATTGGCCCTCATTTACATGTTTTTATCAAGGAAAATCTCTCAAAAGGACATTCTTTGGATGATATACGGGATGCTTTGGTGGAGTATGGATTCAGAGAGGATATGGTGGGCGGGCTGCTGAGAAAGTACCTGATCAAGAGTTTCTTCTGCAATCCTCTTTTTTTCCTTATATTGATCTTTGTGTTGTGTTCTTTGTTTGCACCTATTGTGTTGGCAGAGGAGATAAGCAGCCCCAACTATAAGATCGGTTCTTATTCGGTTTCAAGCGGAGGATACAACATTTCTTCACCCACATACAAAACAGACCTTGTTGTGAGTACTATCGCCGGAAATGTAACCTCTACCCTGTATAAGCTGTTTTTAGGATTCTTTTATACGACAAAGGATTTAAGCCCTCCAACGTATACCAATTTTACCAACAATGCTTCAATTCTAACGCTGATTAATGGAGATGTCAACTGGTCTATCAATCTTGCAGATAACCAGGGACTAAGCGGATATATATTTGCACATAATAATTCTGGAACATGGACCAATGGAAGTTATAAGGCTATAGGTGGATCTGCTGCTTCTTATTTTGTAAATGAAACAGTCAGTATAACCCTAGGTTATGGGAATTACATCTGCGGGCAGTTCTGGTTTAACGATACCAAAGGAAATTTTAACCAGACTTTGATCAATGAGTCCTGCTTCACTGTTGCAAGCACTTCCCCTACTGCACCTATCATCTATTATCCAGTGAATGGCAATAATTATTCAGATATCCCTTATATCAATTACAGCTCAACTGATGCTGACAGTAGTTCACTTACATATGAAATCTACATAAATGGATCTTTGAATGCAACGCTCGTTGACGCCAACCTGACTGATTGGAATGCATCGGATGGGTATTATAATCTAACGGTTGTTGCCAATGATGGTTTAAGCTCTAGCGATAATAGTACTGTTGTTGAGTTCAGGCTAGACTCAACTACTCCTGTTGTCTCAATAACAAGTCCTGTGAACGATTCGAGGTTTAACATAAGCTCTGTTACATTTAATGTTTCGATAAGTGAGTCTGTGGAGTGGTGTGGATTGAGTATTGATGGAGGAGCAAACATCAGCATGGAACTGAATTCCAGCAGAACAGGAGCCAATTACACTAATTCCTCGGTTGAAGATGGAAAACATACATTTACTGTCTACTGCAACGATAGTGCAGGCAATTTGGGTACTGCTACCTATGATCTTTTGGTGGATACCATTGACCCTAATATTTATTTCACTAATGTTACACCCGGGAATGGCTCTTTTATAGCTGAAGATCATCTGATTGTAAATGTTAGTGTAAATGACAGCTCCAATGTTAGTGTTTTTGTTGATTTTGATAATTCCTTGATAGCATGGTATAGGTTCAGTGAAGAGTCCCTGATGAATGGATCTACACTATATGACTCTTCATCATATGGCAATAATGGAACTGTATATGCTAATGATAGCTCTGACAATGGGAGAGATATAGGCACTGCTGCTGGCTATTTTGGCAGAGGAGGAAATTTTGATGGTAATGGAGACTATGTTGATGTGGGTAATGATAGTTCCTTGGTATTGTCTGGTTCGAATTTCACTTTCTCGGCATGGGTCTATCCAACAAGTGACTCAGGCGATAGAACTATCTTTGCCAAGGGTTCTATAACAACCCCTACTGATGGGTGGGTCGCTTTGATCCAGAATAATGATAAGTTTTGGTTCTGCCAAGGTTCTTGCCAACCAGGGGAGAATCCTCAAAGCACTACATCAATAACAGTC
The DNA here is from genome assembly GCA_028279655.1 of Candidatus Nanoarchaeia archaeon. GTDB lineage: Archaea > Nanobdellota > Nanobdellia > Woesearchaeales > JACPBV01 > JAHWHQ01. Next base: position 2,781 of record JANQNH010000012.1, read on the forward strand.
AATCAATGGTGGCATGTAGTTGGTGTGCTAAGTGGAACTACGGCTGATGTTTATGTTAATGGTGTGTTGGAAAGTGACGATGCAAATTTTGATACGATTACTGAAGAGCCTGGGAGAAACGCTCTTATTGGAGCTTATATCCTCTCTGGAAGCAAGACTGGGTATTTCAACGGCACAATAGATGATGTTATGGTCTTTAACAGGAGCCTTAGTGCAGAAGAAGTAGGGGCTCTTTATGCAAACCAAACTTCAAAATACTATTCACACAATTTCACATTGCTTTCGGATGGGGAGCATTCATTCAAGGCTTATACCCAGGATTTAGGAGGGAATATAAACGCTACTGAAGATAGGATAGTCACTATAGATACCCTTTATCCAGGGATAACCTTGAATTCTCCAATGAATAGTTCCAGATTTAATCACTCGAGTATTGTTTTCAACTGGACATCTACTGATGTCCTAAGCACAAATATAAGCTGTAACTTAACTATTGACGGCAATGTAAACCAAAGTAACATCACAGTTACTAGTGGTGCTGCCTATAATCTTACAGTGCATAACATCGGTGAGGGTATCCACTATTGGAATGTATCCTGTTGGGACAATGCAAATAATATGAATAATTCAGATACATATAACTTCCTTGTGGACACGATTTACCCTAACATAAGCTTTATCACTCCTCCGACACCTGCAGATGATTCCTCTCAGAAAGAGAATCATATCTTTATCAATGTGTCTGCTGCTGACTCTGGTAATATGTCTGTGTTTGTTGATTTTGATAGTAGCTTAGTTGGTTGGTGGACATTCGATAGTATTAATCAAAGTGGAAAGGGAGCATTGGTCTATGATTCTAGCGAGTATATGAATAATGGTACGGCTCAAGCAGATGCTGAGCAAACTGATGCAGGTTACTTTGGAAAGGCTTTTGAGTTCGATGGTGCCGGAGATTATATTGAAGTTGCTGATAGTCAAAGCCTAAACATAACAGGAACAGAGATTACCATGGCAGCTTGGATAAGAACTGGTTCTTCTAAAGCCGACATGAAGATTATCTACAAAACTGAAGATAATACTAAAGGGTATGTAACAGGAATCTATGAAAGTAAATACGAATCCTATGTGTTCACTGATGACACTAACGGGGCAACAAGAGGATTAGGAACAAGAGCATTATTGAATGACAGTAAGTGGCATTTTGTTGTATCTGTCTATAATGGTACTAACCTTACTGATTATATTGATGGAGTGCAGTATGGAGATTCTAGTGGTTCTAACGGAAGCATCCTTGCTGCAGATCATTTCCTAGCTATAGGAAGATATGATGTTTCTGGAACTCATTATTTCAATGGAACTATCGATAATGTAATGATATTCAATAGAAGCTTGTCGATTGAAGAGATCAGAGGGTTGTATGCAAACCAGAGTTCGAGATATATGGTTGTTAACTTTTCTAATTTAGCAGATGGGAACCATACGTTCATGGCTTATGTACAGGACCTTGGAGGGAATATAAACTCCACTGAGACACGAGAGATAAAGATAGACAGTACTGCTCCCAACGTAACTATCATATATCCGTCCAACAACACTAATATCTCCTCTAATTCAATAGTTTTGAATGCTTCTGCAGTAGAAAATATTGCCACTTCACTAACATATTATTGGTATATAAATGGTAGTTTGAACAGTACGACTGTTGATTCTAACAGTACTTTTGATGGATCAGAAGGGTATTATAATCTTACTTTGTTTGTTAGTGATGGGTTGCAGAATGGCAGTGATACTGTATTCTTTAAGATTGACACAAGCATACCAATAATAAATATCACATATCCTGGAGATGCTGCAAACATAAGCAGCAATTCTATTGATCTAAATGTATCTACCCTTGAGTCTGGTCTGACCCTCTATTGGACTGTAAATGGAAGTTTGAACAGTACGACTGTTGATAGCAATAGCTCACTCAATGCCTCGGATGGTTATTATAATTTAACATTGTTTGCAAGTGACGGGTTGCAGAATGGCAGTGATACTATATTCTTTAGGTTAGATGCTGTTGCTCCTTCCTGGAGCGGCAACATGACCAATGCCACAACAGTTGGGATAAATGGGAATGTTACATTCAACATAAATGTCTCTGATTACGGATCAGGCCTTTCATATCATATATTCAGCTGGAATGGAACTGGGGAAGGATGGCTGAACTACACAAATGGAAGCATCCAGGGCAATAGCGTAAGATTAGTGGTTAATAAATCAACCAATCTCTCTCAAGGCAATACTGTTGGATATAGGTGGTATGCGAATGACAGTGCTGGTAACTGGAATGAAAGCTTGCTTAGAACTTTTGTTGTAGTCAATAGTATCCCCACTACCCCATTAGTCGACTATCCAAGCGATAGTTCAAGCTATGTATCTCTTCCTTATATCAACTATACCTCAACTGATATGGATGAAGATTCCCTTACCTATGACATCTATATCAATGGTAGCCTTAATATTACCGGGATCTTAGAGAATGTTACTGATTGGAATTCCTCTGAGGGATATTATAATCTTACTGTTGTTGCGAATGATGGTGTTGATAGTAGTGCTAATAGTTCTGTTATTGAATTTAGGATAGATAATGTAGGTCCCTCCTTCTCGGACAACAGGACTAATGCATCTTTTGATACCTATGATGGAACGGATGTCCAGCTAAATCTCACAATAAATGATAGAGGTGTCTTGGATTATTATATCTTAAGCCATAATGATACTACCGATGGTAATTGGACCAATGAAAGTGCTGTTGGCATAGGAAGTGGTTCTATGGAAGCAGTGATCAACTATTCAATCACTGACTTCTCTATAGAAGGAGGAACATTTGGGTGGAGGATATGGGTAAATGATAGTTTGGGAAATGTTAATGTCAGCGAGATATATACTCTTGTAATTAGAAACAAAACTGAAGGGCCTGCTGTAATAGCAACCAGCCCATCGGGTATAGTAAGAACATTTACCTTCAGTATGAATGCAACTACAGACGAGGATGCAAGATGCAGATATATACCCAGCACAGAAGGAGATACCACTACAAGTTACTATGATATGCCTTATAACTTCTCTGGAACAGGTGTTGACCATAATGTGACACTGACACTGACCAATGGGAATTATACCTATTATGTAAGGTGCGCCAATGATCTAGGAAATGTAATGAGTGAATCTGCAGTGATATCATTTACAGTTGATGTTGAAACAATAATTATCAGTGTTCCATCCCCATCTGGAGGTGGTGGAGGTGGCGGAACTATCGACGTAGATGTTGAAAAGATAGTGTTACTGGAATTTGACCTATTATCCAGTTATGCCATGTTTGCAGGTGAAGAGAGGGATATCAAGATTAGGTTGATGAACCTAGGAGAGGTTTCCTTGAAAAGCATAAACCTTGGGGTGGAAACAGATTCCCCTGAACTTGACCTAAGCTTATCCGAAAGATTCATTGAGATATTGAGAGTTGGTGAAAGATATGAATTTATGCTAAAAGCAAGGTCTATCCTGGATGCAAATGCACGAATTGGAACAGGAAATAGGTATATCGTGACAGTTAATGCTGATCCAGGGTATATCGATTACAGGGAGTCTGTAAGTTTCTTTGTCGATGTTATTGAAAAGGATTATGAAAGCAGAATTGAGACTGAGAAACAGATGCGATTTGTGGAGGATCTGTTTGAAGAGGAACCTGATTGTCTAAAATTTGATGATATGGTGAAGAAGGCAAAGGAATATTATGATGAATCGAAGTATGATGATTCGCTGGCTGAGATCGAGGAGGCAATACAGGCATGCAGGGATGAGATAGCTCCGGAAGAGGAGGAAGAGGAGGAAGAAAAACCAGCCCCACAAGAGAGGGAAAGCAGAATCCTGTTCTTTATCTTGCTGTTGATCATATTGGCATTACTTGCAGCCATGTACTATTACTACAGGAAGAAGAAAGGAATGGTAGTTCCTGAAAGAAGGAAAGGGGATCTGTATGCTCAATTCATTGCGTTGTTCAATCAAACCAAGGGATTTGTCCGTAAGAATGATGTAGCCAGGGCCCAGAGAGGATATCTTGCCCTCTATGCCCTTTATAAGAACGTGATTGATTCTTCGCTTTCTAATCCTATCAAAGCTGATTGTTATCGTAAATTGTCAATTCTACATTTGAGATTATCAAAACTTAGAAGGAGGTCTATAAAATGAACGTGGTAGAACATATGCCTGCGATGCAAGTGCCATTGCTTGTGTTGAGGGACAGGAGGATATCGGTATTGGAGGCTATTGTGGAGTATCTCAGAGATGAGAAGATGCTGAGCTTCCATGAGATCGCTGTTTTGCTGAACAGAAATGATAGGACAGTATGGACATGCTATCATAGAGCTAAAGGTAAGAGAAGATGAAGATAATATTACATGATATTGGAATAATTATTACATTATATTCTATCTATTATTACAAAATATCCTTTTCATAGAAAGATTTATATATAAATCCTACAAGATATTCTATTATTATTACATAATGTCTAAAAAAGACAATAAAAAATGGAGCAATTACATAGATCTATCTAAAATTGATTCTCTTTCTAAGGGGGATATAAAGCTATTTCAGGAATTTTTTGAGTTTCTAAACAATAAGAAAGAGTTTCGCGAATATCTAGAGGGCAAAAAAGAGGCTCGGATTGGATCTATTCCTATATCCATCTTCAAAAATAAGAAATTAGCTCCGCTTGAGACTGTTGTTAAGTATCTCAGGGAGGATCTGGGCCATACTTACAAGAAGATAGGGATACTGCTCAATAGAAAACCAGGGCCTATCGGGGTGAGCTATAGGAAAGCTGCTAAGAAATCTAGATCCCGACTAGACGTCTCATCTGTTGATAATTCTATCCCTCTATCTGTCTTTAAGGATTCTAGGTTAACTGTCTTTGGAACTATTGTTGTTTATCTAAGAGATGTTAAGGGGCTGAAGTTTGGAGAGATTTCGGAATTACTCAACAGAAACTATAGGACTGTATATACTGTATATTCAAGAGCTAGAAAGAAGAATGTTAGATAAGATTGGAATAAAGGATAGGGAAGAGTTCGAAGTAGTCAAGAGAGTAGATAGGAACTCCAAAAGACAACTAATGAGGTATATAAAGGAAAACCTTTCCAGAGGATATAGCCTTGCCAGCATCAAGAAAGCACTTGTGAATTATGGTTACGACAGGTTGCTGGTGGATTACCTTGTGGATGGTTATAATAAGAAGGTAAGTGCTGTTAAGTACTTTGGGATTACGTTTATGCTTTTGTTGTTCGGTCTTGGAATGTTCTTTATAGAGCCATCACCTACAGGATTCGTTACACTGGACAAGGAGTTTAATTATACTGATCTTGTTGATATCTCTATTGACAGCAGTCAATCGTTTGAATGGACCTTGCATAACTATGGTGATCTAAGTTCAGTCAGGCTGGAAGGAAGCGCCAGCAGGGACTTTGTAGGCAAGGCCTATATATTGTCTGGCGACAGCCGTTATCTGGTATTGGACAGTTCTGAGGTAGAGGGTGTTCCTGAATCCAGTAAGTCCTTGGTTGAGGATGTTAGTGGTTTTGGCGGTGTTAGGGATGTTAATGAGGTTGAGTTGGTTAATGATTCAGATGAAGATATTTCAATAACCCTAATAGGTGGTGGAAGGAAGGACATTGAAGAGGTATTTGATTTTGAGATCAGGGGGGCATTTGACTGGGATCTTGATTATTCTAGGTTGTGCAGCAGGTATGATGTTGAGTCTTACTCAACTTGTTATGGAGATGCTTCATGTTGTGCGTTTATCGGATTAGAGAGTTATGGAGAATGGAATGATACGTTCTACCTGAGCTATGGAAGGTATGATTCCGGACTTAACAATACTGTTAAAGCCCAGATCATATATTATGATGTTGATATGGGTGTCCCTTATTCGGATATCAGATACTCTAAGGTCAAGGAAGCAGGTGCTGAGTTCTATGAAGCTAGGATTGAGTTTAGCGATATCTGTATTGAATCATGCTTATTGTACGGATTTAATAAAACTACATATAATCTATCAGTGGTTGTTGAAGAAGGGGACCTAGAGATCAAGGGTATCAGATACGGCACTAAGGAGGAGGTTAATGTATCAGACAAGGCTCCAATACTTATGAGGGAAGTTGAGGATATCACTGTATTTAAGAATGAATTCTATAAAATCAACCTATCTGATTACTTCTTTGATGAGGATGATCTTGTATATTCCATAGAGGATGTTGAAGGAACTACTATCATTATCATGGATGGTGTTGCTGCTATTGTTCCTGACTATGATTTCATAGGGAATATGTCATTGCAAATTATTGCTTCTGACGGCTATTATGAGGTAGAAAGTAACACTTTTGTTGTTGAGGTCATTGAAAGGCATTTGACTGCTAGCGATGTGAATGTTACCGAGGAGGTTTTTAAGCCTTCGGTTATAATAAACAGGCCGGTTAGGTGGATCAAGAGAATCAATGTTTCAGAGGATGTTATGAATCTGAGCTTTGAGATATCATCTGAAGCCCTTAACTTCTCTGTTATGGACCTAAGTGAAGGTGAGAGGATCGATGATGATAAGCTGAAGGTAAATGATATGGGTGTCATCAAGGACGCAGTTACCTATAGGGCTGAAAAGAGGATTGAACAGATAGAAGATATTGAGAAAACCCTTTCGAACAGAAAGAAAGAGATAGTAGTTGAGGATCCTACTGCAAAAGAGGATATCTCTGAGATAAACAAGGAACTGCTGGAACTGCAGGATGAAAGAAATAGACTAACCGGATATGTTGTCCTTGGAAATGAAAAAGGGATCCTGACCAGATTCTTTGAGTGGCTTTTCAATGTTGAGATCACTGGCTATGCAGTATATGATGAGACTAGTTCAAATGTAACCTCTGTTGTCATTGAGGAGGTGGTGGAACAAGTAGAGGTTGAATACTATACAGAAGGGCCTGTGTCTGATGAATCTGATATTGATGATGGTAAGAGGATTGTCATCAGTTCTGATATCCACTATACTGATATACTGGCTTATACGTATGTTGATAATTTCCCTGAATGGGGTATTGACCTATACCATATTGTAGAGGGAAAGAGGGAAGAGGTAGGATTTGAGAGTTATGATGAGGATGGAGATGGACTTATTGATTATATCGAATGGATAGTCCCATCATTAAGCAACCAAACCTATGAGGTAACTATCACCATATTGAATGTGCATTCTTATCCTAAGGTAGGCGGAAACTGGACAGTAGAGTTTGATACTACCGGAACTGCAAACCTTACAATCACTGCCACTATGATGAGCAACTATACCCAAGAGTATACAAGATGGAGCAATTACTCTGAAGATAAAGAGATTTTTGATCTGATGTTCCTTGACATAAAATGCGGAGATGAAAGTCTTGATTATGTATGGGAAGGAGAAAATTGTTCAGAGAAAGAATGTTCTGTCAAGATTGCTGACTATTCATGCAACGAAACCGGATATGAGATAAGCGAGGTATTAACTCCAAAGAAACATGTATTGAGGTTTAGCTTTGGAAATCAAGAAGCATATGCCTTCAATGCTGTGCAGAACATCAGCGAGTGTACTATCTTGAGTACTGCTGGTACGTATTACCTAAATGAGAGTATATATGACGAGGTGCAGTCCTATTGTATGGAGATTACTTCCAATAATGTTGTTTTAGATTGTCAGGGTAATGTCATTGACGGGGATGGGATTGCAGAAAATGCTATCTATGTTGAAAGGTTCTCTCCTACCCATACAAACATAACTATAAGGAACTGTACTGTAACAGATTGGAACAGCAGGGGCATAAGTATTATACGTGCAAATGGGAATATAATAGAAGGTGTTAACCTTACCTTGAACCCGGACATAGGATTATATCTGTTGGGTAGCGATGATAACAACATCACAGGTTCCTCTTTCTCGAATAACAGCTATGGAATCTATGTTGAATCCAGCTCTAATAACACTATCTATGATAATATCTTCAACAACACCGAGAACGTGTTCTTTGGAGGAACAGTATTTGAAAATAACTGGAATGTATCAAAAACAGACGGAGTTAACGTTATGACCGGCAATAATATGGGAGGTAACTATTGGGCTGATCCTAATGGAACAGGGTTTAGTGAAGGATGCAATGATACTAACGGAGATAGTATTTGTGATGAAACATATACACTAACAAGCGGAGATATCGATTACTTGCCTTTGATTATGCCTGATAGGATAGGGCCTACTGTAAGCCTGACTTCTCCAGTTAATGATACAAATACATCCACAAGTGCACAAACATTTGCATGCAGTTTAACGGATAACAGGTGGTTGGCTAACATTACCTTATATGTATGGAATTCAAGCGGGGCTGTAAATTATACAAGGACTACAAATGTTTCTGGTATCTCTAACTCCAGCAACTGGGGATATAGCCTTCCTTATGATGGTACGTTCTTCTGGAACTGCCTAGGTTATGATGCTGCTGGTAACTATAACTGGAGCACCCAGGGGAATTATACCATTACACTTGATACTATCCCACCCAATGTCACCATATTATATCCAACTACCTTGATGAACATAAGCAGCAATTCTATAGATTTCAACGCAACTGCGAAGGATAACAGGGCAAATACCTTACTGTTCTACTGGATCGTTAATGGCAGTATGAATTCTACGGGCGTGGATTCAAATTCAACCTTCAATGCCTCTGATGGATATTACAACCTAACCTTATTCGTGTCTGATGGTTTCCAGAACGGATCTAATACCTCCTATTTCATCCTAGATACTACTGCTCCTTCATTCACTGATAATGAGACAAATGCTACCTTGATGGGGGTCAATGGGAATGCTACCTTCCAGATCACTGTTTCGGATTACCTATCTGGGCTGTCTTTCTATATGTTCAGCTGGAATGGAAGCGGAACATGGAGCAATTACACTAATGGCAGCATCTATGGTGCTAGTGCCAGGTTGGTCATCAACAAATCAACTACCTTATCAATGGGAAATAATGTAGGGTATAGGTGGTATGCAAATGACAGTGCTGGTAACTGGAATGAAAGCTTGCTTAGGACTTTTGTTGTTGCTAATACGCCTCCGGAATTCTTTAATCCTATTAATGGTTCACCTAACTTCAGGAAATGGGAGAATTTCACTGCAAATATCACTATAAATGATGTTGACAGTGACCTAAGCTTCTATATCTTCTCTACGAATGCTAGCGGAAGCTGGCTCAACAACACCTTGGTTTCGATGTCAGGTGGAAGCTATCGTGCTAACTCAAGCGAGAATATAAGTGTGGTCCGGGGAAGCAATGTCTGCTGGAGATACTATGCTAATGACACTGAAAACGTACGGATATCTTATGACTATTGCTTCACTGTACAGAATACTGCCCCTTCTGCCCCTGTCGTGAGCTATCCATCAAATGGAATCAATTATTCAGATATACCTTATATCAATTACAGCTCTATTGATATCGACGGGCACTCTCTTACTTATGCAATATATATCAACGGTAGTTTGAATGCTACTTTGGTTGACATTAATCTGACGGACTGGAATGCTACGGATGGATTCTACAATATTACAGTTACTGCCCATGATGGGATTGAAAGCAGCCCTAATAGTTCTGTTGTTGAGTTTAGGCTGGATTCTGCTCCACCATCATGGTCTTTAAACCAAACCAATTCCTCCTTGATGAGAGCAGATGGAAATGCAACCTTCAACATAACAGTTACAGACCAAGGCACAGGATTAAGTTATTATATATTCTCATGGAACGGAACAGGGAAATGGTCAAATTATACCAATGGAAGCATGTCTCTTGCTAGTGTAAAACTAGTCATCAACGCATCAACCAACCTATCTAAAGGAGATACAATTGGTTATAGATGGTATGCAAATGATTCTGCTGGTAACTGGAATATGAGCATGCTTAGGACTTTTGTTGTTGCTAATACCCCACCTACCCCTCCTAATGTAACATATCCTATCAGCGGCAAGAACTATTCAAGCATTGCTGAGATAAACTACAGCTCATCTGATATTGATGGGGATTCCCTTACCTATAACATATATATCAATAATTCACTTAATGTCTCTGGGATGGCTGTCAACCTTACTAATTGGAATGGATCCCATGGATTCTATAACCTGACTGTTACTGCCTATGACGGGATGGAGAGCAGTGCCAACAGTTCAGTCATCGAGTTCAGAATAGACATCTCCCCTCCATTTATAATCCTGCTCAGCCCTGATAATTCAACCAATGTCACCACAGATACACAGACTTTCATATGCAACATGAGCGATAATGGATCAGTAGCCAACCTCAGCATCTTTATATGGGACTCAAACGGAACACTTAACTATACAAATACGACCAATGTTTCTGGATCCTACGCAGAGGTTTCCTGGACATACAGGCTTCCTGATGAAGGCACCTATATCTGGAATTGTATTGGCTATGACGGACTAGGGAACGGCGCTTGGGGTAGCCTAGGAAACTATAGTGTTACCTATACCCATAATGTAACCAACTGTATGACCATAAACTCATCTGGATATTATTATATGGGGAGAGATATCACTGATTCAAGCATCTCACAATGTATAAACATAATCGTAAATGATGTTGAGCTAGATTGTAGAGGTCATGAGATTGATGGAAACGACATAGCTATGCTTGGTATCCATATATACAGGCCTTCTAACAATGATACAAACATAACGTTGAGGAACTGTACTGTAAGTGATTGGTCTAACAGAGGTATCAATATCATCCATGCAAACAATACTGTACTCGATAGAGTGAATGTATCTTCCAATCCAGACATTGGCCTATATCTATTTGACAGCAGCAACCATAACATAACGAAATCTTATTTTGAGAACAACACAAGGGGAATCTATATCGAGATGAGCTCAGACAGCGTTATCTATGACAACTACTTCAACAATACTGATAATGTTTTCTTCGGAGGATTAGTCTACAGCAATTCATGGAATGTCTCAAAGAACCAAACCACAAACATAGTAAACGGCAGCAACATCGGAGGTAATTTCTGGGCTACACCTATTGGAACAGGATGGAGTGAGAACTGCACTGATCTTAACGGGGATGATATCTGTGATGAGTCTTATACATTAGCGAGCGGAAATATCGACTACTTGCCTTTGATTATGCCTGATCTAATAGGACCCAATGTAACCTTACTAAGTCCTGCGAATAATACTAATACGACAAACGTTAACCAGACCTTCTTTTGTAACTTAACTGACAATAGGTCACTGGCTAATGTCACATTATACATATGGAATAGCAGCGGAGCACTTAACTACACTAATACAACCAATCTTACTGGTTATGTAAATTCAACAAACTGGACCTATACCTTGCCTTATGATGACACGTTCTTCTGGAACTGCCTAGGTTATGATGCTGCTGGTAACTATAACTGGAGCTATGAAGGGAATTATACACTTACGCTTGACAGGATTGCTCCAGTTATCAGCCAGGTAAGACCTGCGAATAATACTGTTGTAGGTTCTCCTGCACAGATATTTTTATGCAATATAAGCGATAATTACTGGATAAGAAACCTTACTCTATTTGTATGGAACTCAAGCGGGCACAATCTTTATAGCCATACTGTGAATCTTTCTGGAGTAGAAGATGAAAATGAATTCAGCTATACCCTTCCTTATGATGGCGGTTTCTTCTGGAACTGCCTAGGTTATGACATTCTAGGCAACTTTAACTGGAGCAGGCTAGGTAACTTTACTATCAATCTTACATCTAGTTTCATATCCGCTAACTTCACGCCTACTACTCCTATCAATAACACAAATACGTCTAATACATCGTTCACAGTTAATGTATCTGTCTGGAACGCAACAGAGCTGGATACATTCAAGTGGATACTGGAGGATGTGAATTACACAATCTATAACGGCAGCTTAGTATTGATGTATAATCTTGACAATGAGAGTATATTAGGTGAAAACTATACTTCAACCGAGGGATATACCATTGTTGATCTTAGCAGTTATGGTAATAATGGTACGGCATATGCTAATGGAAGCGGTGTGGATGGGCCCAGTTGGACAGCCAACGGAAGGTATGATGGTGCGTTTGACTTTGATGGGGTTGATGACTATATCGATGCAGGAAATGATGGCAGCCTAAATTTCAGCGGATCCAGCTTTGCTGTAGAGGCATGGGTCAAATCAGGTAAAATTGGTAGTGGGGATGTCGGTCCAATAGTCTCCAGAGATGTTGGAAGCAATGAGGCATCCTGGTGGCTAAGGGTTAATGATGATTATACTGTATCTTTCATGGTCCAGAGCGAGGGAGGACCTGAGGTGTCTGTCAATTCAACCTCTATAGTCTTGGATGATTGGAGCCATGTAGCCGCTGTAAAGGATAACGATAGCTCAGAGATCAGGATATACTTTGATGGAGCCTTACAAGACAGCACAACTGACGCTTCAGGATCAAACGATCCTACAAATAACAACCCAGTACTTATCGGAAAATCCAATTCTGATGCAGGAACTGATTACTTCAACGGATCAATAGATGAGGTGAGGATATGGAACAAAAGCCTATCAGATGGAGAGGTCACCCAGCATTATTACTCCAACCTGAAGAAGTATGATGTAGATAAATGGTATTTCTGGATAAATGAAAGTGTGGGTGAACCAGACAACAACAAGACCTACAACTATTCTGGTTATGCAGAGGATAACCTTGGCAACGAAAACAGGACTGAGACTAGGATAATAAATATCGAGGGTTCTGGACCTTCTTTCCCTGATGATGATGATCCTGGAAATGGCTCTGGTGGTTGCAGCTATTCATACTCTCCTGCAAAGAACGCTACATTCAATGAGTCTTCAATAACCTTCGGCTGGACTATTTGTGATGATGATAACCTAACGTGTAGCCTTACTCTGGATGGTGTTGTTAATAAGAGCGGTATGTTTGTTGAAGCCGGAGTTCCTTTCTCTACTTCCATAGATGGTATCCAAAGTGGAAGGCACCTCTGGAGCATCTCATGTACTGATCCTTCCAACAATACAGGAAGTTCTGTTAATTATCCTATCTTTGTTGATATTGAATATCCTAACGTAACTTTTGTAGATCCTACGCTTGGAAATTATACAGTGATCAACAGGAGCTGGTCGCACATAAATGTTTCAGCAAGCGATGTTACTTCGAATATAACAACGTTCATCAACTTTGATGATAGCCTGGTCAGTTGGTGGAGGTTTGATGAAGATAATGGTTCTATTGATTATATGGGAAGAAACGAGGGGGTATTAAGAGGGGATGCTACACAGACAAGAGTAGGGTACCTTGGACAGGCTATTACCCTTGATGGAAGTGGAGATTATATCAATATAACTGGGGTTACGACCGGATTGAACAATACAATCTCTATGTGGGTCAAATTTATGAATGATGGGAGCAATAATTATATGTTTGATAGTGAAAACGGCAGGATCATACTTGGGACACATAATGGGAGTACTAACCTAAGCTATTATGATGGGATCAGCTGGAAGAACAACACATTTAGTGTAGCGAACAACACATGGTATCATGTTGCTGCAACAACCGATAACTCCAGTGGAAATATAACACTATATATGGATGGTCGCTCTGTACTGGAAACCCCTGCTAAGATAAACTCCATAGGCGGAATCGTACTGCTTGGTGCAGGATTCTCTGGCAATGAAAGCTTCTTCGATGGGAAGATGGATGATGTGATGATATTCAACAGAACCTTATCTGCTGCTGAGATTGGTGGATTGTATGCGAACCAAACAACCAAGTATATGGAGTGGAACTTTACTGGCTTAGCAGATGGATTGCATAGATTCACAGCATACGCGCAGGACAGAGGAGGGAATGTAAATTATACCCAGAGGTGGGTGGTATTCATAGATACTATATCTCCAGGTATTAACTTTACTGATCCTACGCCTTATGATCACAGTAACATTACAAATATATCGGCGATGATCAATATTTCCATGAGTGAAGTCAATGTAAATGAGTTTAAGTGGTACTGGAATGATACTAATTACACCATATATAACGACAGTCTTGTGTTGATGTATAACTTTGACAATGAAAGTGCTTTAGGGGAAAGTTATACTAATAGTAATGGAACCAGCATCCTTGACCTGAGCAGGTATGGTAATGATGGAACCTTATATGTAGGGGATGATGGTTCTGGCAATTATTCTGCTGGAAGATATGGGGGAGCGTATACCTTTGATGGAGCTGATGATTACATAAACATTACTGATGATATCAGCCTTGACCTTGGGGTAAGCGACTTTACTTTTGCAAGCTGGATCAGACTGGATAGCAATACTACAGGGACTATGATGAGCAAGAATGTTGCCTGGAATTTAAATTCTGAAGGTTATGAGTTTAAGGTTGCAGGTACTGCTCTAGGAACTTCTGTAATCTTTGTTATCAATAATGGAACAGGGGATTCAGATAGCAGAAGGTTCGTTGCGATAGCTGTTCCAAGTATTGATCTTTGGTCCCATATCGTGGTCGTTGGAGATCGAGATGGCAATATGACCATGTACAGGGATGGTGAGATGGTTGCCAATGCATTGAATCCTACAGATATCTCCAATTGGAGCACAAACGATATTTCAAATACTTTTGACCTAGTCATTGGAAGAAGAGGGCAACAAAACTACCTGAATGGTACGATTGATGAGGTGAGGATATGGAACAGAAGCATGTCTGCAAGCGAGGTTAAGCAGCATTATTACTCTAATTTTAAGAAGTATGATGCCAATAGCTGGTATTTCATCATCAATGAAACAGTCAGTGAGCCATATATAAACGTTAGTTATAACTATTCTGGATATGTCAAGGATGTTGTAGGGAATGAGAATAGTACAGAGACGAGAAAGATCACCTTCATTGGTGTTCCCCCAGTGATGTCGATTATTGATCCTGTGAATGATTCAAGGTTCAATATCTCTTCAGTAGTGTTTAACTGGACTGCTACTGACAATATCAGCGTTAATGTAACATGCAACTTGACCCTCGATGGTGTTGTGAACAAGAGCAACCTTAATGTCACTAGAGGGAGTTCCTACAATCTAACTTTGGCAATCAATGATGGAACGCATTATTGGAGCATAACCTGTTGGGATTCTGTTGGCAATGTAAACAGTTCAGCATTATATAATGTACTTATTGATACCTCATATCCAAACATTAGCTTTGTTGATCCTACATTGGCAAATGCATCAACTACTAAATTCGATTGGCTATTTGTAAATGCAAGTGCTGAAGACTCGAGCAATATGTCATCTTTCATTGATTTCGACAATAGCTTAGCAGGGTGGTGGAGATTCAGTGAAGGTAGCCTAGAGAATGGGTCCACATTATATGATTATTCAGGATATGGAAATGATGGGGTGGTCTATGCGAACGATTCTAGCGGTGGCTCAAGAGACATCAGCACTGCTGCAGGCTACTTTGGGAGAGGAGGAGAGTTTGATGGTAATGGAGATTATGTCGATGTTGGAAATGACAGCAGCCTTAATGTCAATCATATAACTGTGAGTGCATGGGTAAAGACTTCGGTAAATAACAGCGGTAGGATAGTATCTAAGCATGGCGGAGGAAGCTATGGATGGATGCTTGCAAGAGACACCAATCCTCAGGGATTCCAATGGGATATATCCATAAACGGAGCTGACTGGAATAGTGGAATAACCTCTGATGACTTTATACTTAACAAATGGTATCACATAGTAGCAACCCATAATGGAAGCCATATGAGGGTCTTTTTGGATGGTGCTGAAGATACTGGTGGAGATTACCCTCTTGCTGTTGTTGGAAATATCAACTTTGCACCTGCATCTGCTCAGATCGGAAGAGATGAAAATTCAGGAGATAGTAAGGTATTCAACGGCTTCATAGATGATGTTATGATATTCAACAGAAGCCTGAGTGAAGCGGAAATCGAATGGTTGTATGCAAACCAGACGAGTAGATATATGGAGTTGAATTTCACTAGCCTGGATGACGGATGGCATACGGTCAAGGCATATGTCCAGGATCTAGGAGGTAATGTCAACTACACCGAGAGGAGAAGGATAATAGTGGATACTACTCCACCGGTTATTGTTTTGAATGCGCCTGTCAATAATTCGAGGTTCAATATCTCTTCAATAATGTTTAACTGGACAGCTACAGATAATATCAGTGCTAATGTAACATGTAACTTAACTATAGATGGTGTTGTGAACCAGAGTAACCTAAATATTACCAGAGGGAGGGTATACAACATTACTATAGGAAATTTAAATGATGTCAATCATTATTGGAATGTTACTTGTTGGGATTTTGTGAACAATACACAGAACTCGGATACTTATGGGTTGCTTGTGGATACAATCTATCCTGGGATAAACTATACAAATGAGATTTCTCGAAATTACACTATGCAGAACTATACACATATATTTGTTAATTCTTCTGGAACCGATGCTAACAACATATCTATGGTCATTGACTTTGATGATTCATTAATATCATGGTGGAAATTTGACGAGTTAAGCAGTACCGGAGAAGCAATAGATTATATGGGAAGGAATGAGGGTAGTGTTTTAAATGCAAGTCATACAAATGCTGGATACTTCGGGAAGGGGATGGTGTTCGGTGGTGATGGAGATTTCATAAATGTTTCAAATAACTTTAATTTTGAAAGAAACAAGAGCTTTACAGTAAGTGCTTGGGTAAGGGAACTAAGTAACAAGACAGACCAGGCTTTGGTATCTAAGTATAACAGTTCAAATAGGGGATTAAGTATATTCCTCCGTGATGGCCAGGGTAATTTTTCAGTAATATTGAGGAATACTGCAATTGCAAATGACATCGTTGTAAAGAGCAGCTCTGATGATGTTCCTGCTGTCGGTTCTTGGAGCCATGTCGTTGTCACCTATAACGGGTCTAGTAATGCAAGCGGGATAAGATATTATCTGAATGGTGTAGAGAAAAACCTTTATGTTGTGAGGGATGGGCTGACTGCAACTATACAGAACGAGGAAAACCTAGAGATTGGAAGAAGGAACGATGGAAGCGGCAGATATCTGAACAGCACAATAGATGATTTGATGATATTCAACCGTTCGTTGACAGAGGATGAAATAAGGGCATTATATGCAAACACATCGGCAAGGCATAATTATTATAATTTCACCATCCTACCTGATGGATGGCATACATTTAAAACATATGTCCAGGACCTTGGCGGGAATGTTAACTTCACATATGCTCGGACAGTTAAAGTTGACACTACTGCCCCAAATATAACCAGTACGAGCCCATCGGATATTGTATACGTATCTAATGTAACCATTAGTGTTACGACAGATGAGAATGCAACCTGTAAGTATATATCCAGTACAGAAGGCAATATGACTACCCTTTATGGGAACATGACAGGTAATTTCAGCAATTATGTTACAAAACATAATGTATCACTCAAGTTGTCAAACAATTATTATGAGTTCTATGTAAGGTGTAAGGATGTTGTAGGGAACATCATGAACGAATCAACCAACATATCTTTCACTGTCGATGTATATACAGAAGAGGTAGCTGAACCTTCTTTTGGCGGTGGAGGCGGACAATCAATACCTATCAATGTTACAAAGAATGTCCTTCTGGAGGTAAGGGGGTTATTCGACAAAACATTGTTCTCTGGTGATGATATAGAATTCAAGATAATAATAGAGAATAAGGGAGAACTAATGGTAAATGAGATCAATCTAGAAACTGAAACCGATGCTCCTGAGATGCAGCTAACCTTATCCAAGGATTTCTTGAAAGGACTAGATGTTGGCCAGCAAGATGAGCTAAAACTGAACATCAACTCCTTGATCGATCCAAGAGCGCGTATTGGAAAACAGAGATACGCTGTTGTCCTGAATGTAGATTCGGATAATCCTGTGTACAACACATCTAAGCGATTCTTCATCGATCTGGAAGAGAAGGGATACCAGAAGAGGATCGAGAGCCTCCAAGAGATACAGTTTGTAGAAGACCTTTTCAAAGAGCACCCAGAGTGTCTGGAACTTAATGAGATAATAAAACAAGCAAAAGAGATGTACGAGAACTATGAATACCAGAAGGCCATAGACCTTATCCATAAGGCAATAGAGGCATGCAAAGCCTTGATTGCCCTTGAGGAGGAAGAAGAGAAAGTAGAGAAGCCAGCTCCAAAGAAGAATGTAGAGATGGTGATATTCCTTATCGAGATGGTGCTGCTTGTGATCTTATTGATTGCCATGTATCTATACTATCATAAAGGAAAAGGAGGCAAAGAGAGCCAAGGGAGGATAAAGTCAAACCTTGAAGTGAGATTCGAGGACCTATTTGATGAAACACTGCAGATGATAAGGTCCCGTGATATCGGGGGTGCAAGAAGGAATTACATGGAACTTCATACTATCTACAACACTGTGCTATCCTCTTCGCTTCCAAGCACAACAAAATCAGACTATCATCAGAAACTTATAATACTTCACTCCAGGTTATCTTGAATATGTATGTTAAATGAATTCTAAAAATAAGGCATGAATAAGGTATGTGGACAGGATTCAGCAGAGACCGGAACATAGAATGAAAGAAAGATCAGCTTTGAGCCTGCAGCTTATTGAAGAAGGTCATTATCTGCGGCTTTATTGCTTCTTTATCATTATCCGGAAGCTCGTCATACAATTGGGATATCTTATCATAATCTTCCTTGGCCTTATCAGCGTCTTTTGCAGCCAGCTTATCTCCTTTCTTTAGCAAGGCATGTATCTTTTTAATGTGTTCTTGTGTTTCTTTCTTAAATTCAGGGGTCAATGGCTGATCGATACTTGTGGAGGAGGTTATGATATTCTTAAATTCCTTAATCAATTCTATCAACCCTTCTTCTGAGATCTCCTTAGGACCATAGGTTATAGAAGATAGATTATCAGAGAAACACTGGATCTCCTTATTCTTCTTCTTAAGTTCCTTTTCAAGTTCCTCGAAAGTAAAATAATACTTAAGACCCAGATATTCTGAGAAGAAACCCTTGATCAGCTTGTTTAGTTTTTTATGTGTCTCTGCAATGCCCTTGGAGGGGAATTCCTTTTCCAAAGCTATTATCTCTTTTAAATAATCTTTCTTGGGCTCCTGAGATACAGCAGGGGTACTTGATGGCTCTTCTGGAAGGGGTGTTGATCCTCCTGGAACCTCTTCTGGTTCTGTTTTTGTGGATGTTTCTGATGGTTCATCAATGGGGGGCAATTCCCCAAGGTCAGCTCCGCCTGGTGGAGGTGGTTCTGCATTTATATCCATACCATTGTCTGATTCTTTGCCAACAGTCTTGCCCTTTATCTTATCTCTTATGATCATTGAAAGGAAAACTATCAGTATAACAAAGATAAGCACCGAAGGTATTAGGATAAGGATTGAAACCTCTTCCCCAAATAAGGTTAATGCATTGACTAAAGGGATAAGAACTATAGTAAACACTAGTATAATCAATTTCTTCATAGGGTAGATTTATAGTCTATCATATAAAAACTCTTATGACTACTTTTAAGTTTAAAATTATTTTATTTGTTATCTTGAAGTCAAACAAAACATATTTATATCAGTATTATCTGGGATAGTAACATGCTAGATGATGGAATGGAAGAAGTAAAAGCTGGTATTAAGGAGTATACTCCAATCTTAGACAAGATCAAGAAGGAATTAGGCAAGGTCATAATCGGGCAGAAGGAGGTTATTGAAGCTTTGTTGAGAGTTCTGTTGTCCAACGGCAATGTCTTAGTAGAAGGGGTCCCTGGGGTTGCAAAGACATTAACAATCAAGACATTAGCTACAGCTGTTGGGTGTGAATTTAAGAGGATCCAATTCACTGCTGATCTGTTGCCAACAGATATAATTGGGATCACTGCTTATGATGAGAAGAAGGGATTCTACACTGTGAAAGGACCTATTTTCGCCCATTTCATATTAGCTGATGAAATCAATAGGGCACCTGCAAAAACACAATCTGCCCTTATGGAAGCCATGCAGGAGAAACAGGTCACTATAGGTAAGCAGACCTTTAAACTGGAAAGGCCATTTTTTGTGATGGCTACTGAGAATCCGATTGAACAGTCTGGAACTTATCCATTACCTGAAGCACAGATCGATAGGTTTCTGTTCAAATTGATGGTAGACTATCCTGAGCTCAATGATGAAGTAGAGATAATGGCAAGGAATGCTAACCTGAAGAAATTTGATGATTTTGGTGTTGAGTCTGTTATAAACCCAGAGAAGATAATAGAGATGCAGGAATTTGTAAAGAAAATTTATCTGAAGGAAGATATAAGGGCTTATATCGCTAAGATAGTTGATGCAACCAGACATCCAAAAGAAGCAGGGATAAGCCTTGGAAGATATATTGAGTGGGGTTCTACTCCTAGGGCATCCATCAATATGTATATAGCATCCAAGACAGAGGCTTTGTTTAACAAGAGCCATTTCGTAACTCCCCAGCATGTAAAGAACGTGGCTTATGATGTTCTGAGACATAGGCTGCTGTTGAATTATGAAGGTCAAGCAGAGGGTATAAAGCCAGAACAGATCATAGATGAAATTCTTTCTAAGGTTCCTGTACCTTAAATAAAATGGAAAAATTAAAGATAGACCTGTCTGAAATCGTTAAGCGGTTAGATATAATTACAAAGGACATGGTCAGTACAAGGATGGTCGGAAACTACAAAAGCGTCTTTAAAGGGAGAGGACTGGAGTTTGAGGGATATAAGGAATATACACCAGGGGATGATGCCACACTCATTGACTGGAAATCCAGCAAAAAGTCGAATAAGCTTCTCATCAAAGAACTTGAGGAAGAAAGAGACCTAACCTTATTTTTCCTGATCGATGTCAGTTCTACTATGGCATGTAGCTCTATCAAGAAATTAAAAAGCGAGTATGCGGCGGAGTTTGTTGCTTCACTTTCGTATACAACTCTGGATGCTGGCGATTCTGTTGGTTTTGCAATGTTCAGTGACCAGATCATAAAGAGGATGCCACCTGCAAGAAGCAAGCACCAATTTTATGCCATATTAAAGACATTAGCAAATCCCTTGTTTTATGGGGGGGATTATAATCTTGCGGAAGCATTGAAGTTTACGATGAGTTTTTTAGAGAAGGGATCAATATTGATGATAGTATCTGATTTTATTGGACTGAAAGGAGACTGGCAAAGATATCTTGAGGTTGCATCTGGCAAATTTGACGTGATAGGTGTGATGGTAAATGATCCAGCAGATGTGATTTTGCCAGAAGACTCCCATCAGGTTATGCTTGAGGATCCTATTGCTGGAGGCCAGTTGTTAGTTATCCCTGACCAGATCAAAGACAGATATGAAGAACACGTTGAGGCTCAGAGAAGAACAATGAAAAGGATTTTTTTGAAAGCTAACTGCGATTTTATGGAGCTGTCTACGAACAAGCCATTTATAGGAGAGATAATCAAGTTCTTCAACAAAAGGGCAGGAGGGGGAAGATAATGGAGATAGTCTTTAACAATCCCCATTTCCTATGGTTCCTTCTTGCTGTTCCTCTCCTGATAATTGTCCATTACCTCACCTTAAAGTATGGCAAGCAAGAAGCATTGAGGTTTTCCAATTTCGAGGCAATATCCAGAGTAGTAAAGGAGCATGTTTCTGAGAATCCTACATTTGGATTTTTTAAGAACAAAAATGTTGGCCTTCTAATTTTGAGGGTCAGCGCCTTGACATTGTTGATATTTGCTGTTTCAGGCACTGTTATATGGTATCATGGAGAGACTACTGATTTTGATTTTATGCTTGCCATAGATACCTCCAGTTCTATGCTTGCGGATGATTTCTCCCCAAATAGGCTTGAGGCTACCAAGGTTGCTGCAAGCTTATTCATAGATAATCTTGCTCCAAAGTCAAGGGCAGGAATAGTTGCTTTCTCTGGCACCAGTTTTGTAGAAGAGAAGCTAAGTGAAGACATGGAGCTGCTGAAACAGGGCATCAAAGAGATAACTGCCAGCAAGATAGGGGGAACAGACCTTGGGAATGCGATCATAACCTCATCTAACCTTTTGATCGGGGGAGATAAAGGAAAGGTGATAGTCTTATTGACAGACGGACAGAGCAATGTTGGTGTCAGTGTAGGTGAAGGCATAAGTTATGCAAATGAGGAAAACGTTATAGTCTATACAATTGGTGTTGGGACAGAGGAAGGAGGTAGATTCAGGGATACCGACGTTGTTTCGAAATTGGATGAGCCAACGTTAAAGAGAATCGCAAAGTCTACAGGGGGCGGTTATTTCCGAGCTGGCAATGAAGAAGAACTAATCAAAGCCTATAAAGATATTGCAGGATTGAACGTAAGGAAGGTCTCTTTGAACCTTATCCCTGTCTTTATGATTATTGCGTTGGTGCTGCTTATTCTAGAAGGGATATTGGTTAATACTAAGTATAGAGTTGTTGGTTGAAGAGCAATGTTCTTTCATAATTATGGTACATGGATTTTATATTTGAAATTGAGAATTGGTCTTATGTTTAGTGGGTTATTTAAAATCCTGGACCTCCCATTTGAGTATTTGACCAATAATATTTTTGAGAGTCTGCTGGTTTTTGTTTTAATAATTGAAAATAAAAAATGGTTGGTTCTGGAGAGAGAAATTTGGAGTAAACAAACTCATCAGGTGTCACTAAATCCTCTATCTTCAGCTCAGTGAGAACCTTTTGGATATCTTCAGGAGCATAATGAGATAGCCCGTCATAGCCAAACTGCCTAATACGCATAGGGACTAGTCCAAGAGTCAAATTATGGGCTAAATAGTTTATCATCCATCCAGTTTGGCGAACGTTTCCAAATTTAAATCCGCAGTATTCTAATATTTTTCTATCTACTTTCTCTCTTATGTTATTGAGCCATTCAAGATAATCTGGGTTTCTGAAGCTTACAGGTACATCTTTTGGTTTAGGTTTTACTTTTATTTCTAACCTCTCTGCTACTTCAACTCTATCAAATTCTTTTTCGTCGGAAAGTATCTCAGCAACTAGTGACCATGGTGATATCATTTTGATATTAAGAAGAGGGGATTAGTATATAAATGTTTCTATTATATAGTGATAAAATAATACGTTTATGGACTTCTTTCCTCTAAAAATCAAATATTTTCTTGATTGTTTTAATCTTGTTAAAATATTAATATTTTCCATTTATGAAAACATTTTTTCATTAATAGAAAAGTTTAAATATGAAAATTTGTATTAATAGTGTATGATTGATGTTTTAGAGGGTTTGGTTGATAAGAAGGTGAGGAATATTCTAAAGATTTTTATCAAGAATAAGGATGAGCTTTTTCATCTTAAGAAGATCTCTGAGATGTCTAAGGTTCCTATCGCCACATCTTTTAGGATTGTGCGGCGGCTGGTAATGTTGGGATTTGTTAGGGTGATAAGGGTAGGCAAGTTTAAGCTCTATAAGCTTGCTGATAATAAAAAAACAGAACTGCTAAGAGGACTATTGAAATGAATAAAAGAACAATAGTATTCATGTTTTTTGCTGTAGTAATCCTGGTAGGGATAGGTATTCTTATGGACATGGGAGAGGAGGAGGTAAAAGAGGTTATCAGGGACATAACCCTTAAGAAGGAGTGTTCTGGAGATGAGGATTGCGGCTATTCTTTCAGAATATGTGATGGCGGCAAGGAATCTGTATGTGAGAATGGTTGTGTATTTGGAAAGTGTACAAACTGTGTCCCTTTCTGCCCTAATAAGGCTGTATGCGGAAATATAAGCTGCCTAGATTCCATAAGGGTTTGTCCTGATGGTGGGATGGCCAGATGCACAAACTTTTGTGATGAGTTTGGAGAGTGCAGTTCTTGTGTCCCAAATTGTAATATCAAGACCAGAGAAGTTGTTAATTACAGGGTAGAAAGAAGCGGATTCAGTGTGGATGCTGTTCCATGCATAGATAGCCAATATGTGGAAAAGACAGAAATCAGGAAGATAAACAAAAACCTTTCTGAGATAAGGCTCCCAGAAGGTTATTCGATGGTCATGGATCCGTTCAATGTTGAGTGTGATGGTGCTCTAGAACTAACATTGAACATCCCTGATACATATGTGGGTATTGAGGTACTTCGTTGCAAGGGAGATGATTGCAATCCTAGTGAGGTCAAGATCATAAATGAACTTAGATGTGGGGGAGAGTTATCCAGGGAGTTTTTGAGGAGTAAAGAATATCTGGAGCCGAGATTTATGCCTATAAGCATAGAGGAAGTAAGTTCTGAGGTCGTGTCTGGAAGAGAGATCAGCAGCGACAGATATAAGGTTAGGTTTGAAGGTGATTTTAGAGGATTAAAGGCAACATTGTCCATGCCTAAGAGCGGGATAAAGGAGGCTAAGAATCCAAGCCTTAAGATAGCTGGAACTCCTGTGGTGATCAGAGTGGATGGGCTTGAGGGTGAAAATGGTGGTGTGGCAGAGAAGGGAATTGATGCAGTAGTCACAATGCCTTATGTAGACCTTGAGGGATTTGAAGAAGATTCTCTTGGAATGTACATAAGAACAGATGTTGTATGGGATTTTGTTGGTGGTGAGATAGACAAGACAGATAAAACAGTAACTGCGACTATCTCTGACTTTGGAGGGTACCTGAACAACAATGGTGAGGCCGAGGTTGCTTTGATGGCTATACTATGCGTAGCTTGTTATGATTCCTCGCTTACTAAGGTCTATGGTCCTTCAGAAGGAAGCGGAGATATGGTAGTTTTGATCCATGGATTTAATCCTGAGCCGAATACATACCAGCCCCTTATCGATGACATAAGACTGACTAACCAGCCATTTGACGTATGGACGCTGGATTACCCTTCTTCAAGGCCCCTAGATGACAATATCATGGAGATTATGTCTGTCTTAGAGAAAAATCATGCCAACTACAAGGAGATATACATCGTTGCACATTCTTTAGGGGGACTGATCATCCAACAAGCACTGCATAACTCACATCTTGAGAACAGCAAGGCATTGGAGAACAGGGATCCGATCAAATACACGTACCTGAACAAGGTCAGGGAGGTTATCCTGGCTGGAGCTCCAAATGAGGGTTCTCCTGTAGTTGAGGTATACCAGAACCTATTTGAGAGCCTGATAAACAAGGAAGGAGGGGTATTGTTTAATCCAAACAGTCCTGCAATGAAACATATGGTAAAGGGTTTGATCACTCCAAGGGTTCCTGGGATAGAGTATAGAGTATTAGCGGGGACAGAGCCACTTGGGTTTAATCTTTTGTTTTTTGATGTTACGACAGAGAAACTTGCAAAGATATATGAAAAGAATGACGGGATCATAACAGTTAAGAGTGCACAACACGTGGGCGAGGGCTACATCAATGATATGTGTGAGAACTATTGGGAGCTGAATGTTACCCATACGGATCTGATAGATGATCCGTTAGCAAGAAGGATAATCGGGAAGATAATCTCTGAAGGAATATCCCAAGAGGATTCTGCGGTTTTGGGACGCAACAGGTATTTTGATCTTTCGGTGTCGGATTGTTCAAGGGATGACAGGTATATTGTAATAGGGAGGAAGATCAAGGAGGAAGGGGTCTTGGATGAAACCATGTGCAGCTGTGGTAATGGCTATTGTGGAGAAGGGGAGGATGAGATAAACTGTCCTACTGACTGCGCATTGTTCTTTTCGGAGGAGAGAAAAAAGAGTATCCTCATGTTTATCGGTCTTGCATTGATCAGTTTCTTTTTAGTGTACGGATTACTTATGCATAAGAGGTTTAACCATCCCCATCTTAAAAAAGCTATTGAGCATATCAAGGACAATTATGATATTGTTCCTGGAGAAGGCCATACTGTTGAACAGGTGAGGAATGCATTCTTAGGGATGGGATGGCCTAAGAAGATCGTGGATGACTCTATAAGGCTTCTGATAAATGAATTCCACACCCATTATCATAGCCCATTAAAAAAGCATGTTAAGAAACATCTGAAGAAGGGATATACCAAGGAGCAGATAAAATATGGACTTATGGACAGCGGATTAAAGGAGGATCTTATAGACAAGGTGCTTAGGAATGAAGAGGTAGAACCTACCTTTAGGTTAAAGGAGCACAAGAAGAGGGCCCTTTCAGCAAGTGGCAGATATTTCCATTTTAAACCCTGATTAATTGTTTTTATTAATTTCTAGCTCTTCGGAACCATTGGTTTGATTTTTCCTATTTTTTGTTTTTTAACAAACCCTTTTTAATGGGTAGTGTAAATGTATAGATCTCAGCACCATCTATTGGTTTCCCGGACTCGAAAACAATATCATATCTTTTATCCCTGCGAGTGTATAAACGATATAGGCCTTGTCTATCCGATAAATAGATAGTTCCATCATTTGCAACATTAAGGGATAGATCCTGGCAATTAGGAAAAAGAGATTTAGGAAGAAATGCAGAATAATACCCAGTTGAGGAGTCGTATGCGTTCAACTCCTGATTCTGTAATGTAGCTGGGATACTTGCCACAAACCTGCCGTTCGGACTTAACTCAAATTTCCTCAGAGCCTGCCATGTATTGGGGGGTAATTCTACTTTAAAGATGTTTTTTGGTTTTCCTATTTTACGGTCTAGCAGAAAATAATCATAAAAGGTTTCTTCTGTTTTAGGTCCTTGTCTATCCATAATAGAATAGACTATTGTAGAGGCATCTGCATCCATTGCATGGAGTAGGCCTTTTCCTTGATACTCTAATCCCAGGTTTTTTGAGTCAAACATGGCAAAGCTATCTCCTAACTGAATGGCAAGCATATTTCCTTCTCTTGAAACTCTCAAATAACCATAATCCTGCCATGGTTCCGGTAATGAGCTTGGTAATTTGTCTAACTCAGATCTCCTAACCTTTTGATCGGTTCTGATTATTATTCTTCTTTTATTCGCAAAATCTGCAACAACGAAGGGGATACTTTCGCTTATATTTAGCAGATAGCTCAAATCCATAGACCGCTAAGCCATTATTAGCTATCTGGTAGGTATCGTACCCTAATCTTGAGCCATCCAACCATTTTTTCGGAGGTTGGCGACGGTCATCTTTATTTGGTATGCCTAGAGGCAACTCATATGTTCTTTTTGAGTTAATATCTACCAAAACAGCCCTGTTTTCTTTTGTAAATAGGCCATAACCTGCTTCATCGCCTTCGATTGCGGTTAAGATCGCCCATGATTTATCAGAAGAGATAAATTCTTCGTAGCTAGGGTATATGTATTTGGGTTCCAATGGTTTTTCTATTCTAATTGCCCACGGATTAAGTTGGTATTCTCTAGGAAAAGATAACTTACTTTTAGCTTTAAGATTATCAATAATCGTATCGGTGATATCTTTTGATGGATGAAGCTCTTTTTGCTGCCAATCTTCAATCTCAATAGATATTCCTGGAATGTCCTCAATAGTTAGTATTTTCTTACCTTGATATTTACTTGAAGCTAGAATTCTTTTTGGATTAGTTGCTAGGGCAAAGGCTGCTAAGGAAGATTGCAGGAAACGTCTTCTTGAAAGCATAGTCCTCATTTTAGTCAATTAAAAATGGTATTATCTATTTAAAATTATCCTTTCTAGAACTACTATAAAATGATAACTTTTATGATCCACCAAAATCTGCTATATTAGCTCTTGCTATTTACCACAATATTTAAAAATGGAATGATAATCCTAGTAGTGGGCAAGCTAGGCTGGGAGGTTAGCGCTCTCCTGTTACTGTAAACACGCTTTAGACAGAGCTGAAGTCCAGGAAGAGGTATTGACTTAGCATATCGGTCTTGATATGGACTATGAGATTCTGTCCTGTAGGATTGATATTTTAAGGAACCCGGTGAGACCAGGAATGGAGCAGCCGTAACTTCTAATATTGATGCTTATAGGGTAGCGGAATTGAGAATATGTCAAGGTTAACTGCTATGCCCTGTTTTTATCCATTTTTGGGCATGCTTGCCCACTTTACTTTCTTGCCTAATTCGTCTTCTTGGCAATTAGGGCTGATATAGCAGACAGAGCTGCTCCAATCAATCCTGAGAACAAAGGTCCTGTTATCAATCCAATATATATCCCTATCTTCATGAAATCTTCTATTGCTGCTGAGTTACCTGCCTGAGCAATTGCTGCCTGGATAACCTGTGGAACAAGGTAGAACATAAGAATCCCTATTATCGCCCCTACAAAACCTGAGATTATGCCTGTCAATGCACCAGACCATGCTGCGGTCTTTATCGACTGGTTGTGATCCTTAACTGCTGTCCAACCGATGAATCCAAAGATTACTATAGTAAGAAGCCATGAGGCAATTGGCGAGAATATTGTAACATATATTGAGAAAGAGATCATGCTAATGATCAATGCTAAGATGCTCCATGCTATCAGCACATATGCCGGCATCTTAATTGTATTCCAGTATTCCTTGAATTCCTTGTTTGCAAATTTAATTTTTACCACTCCTTTCTTGACCTTAGATAACAGTATATATCCAAGGATATCGTTGTTATTATGAATATCATCGCTAGCCCTAATGGAGAAGTAGGGTCTATGCTTATCTTTTGAGGCGCTACTGTGAATCCTGTTATAGCAGGATTTGTCAGTAAAAAGTTCAATACAAGAATTGCCGATATGACATTAGCTATGAATAATGATGTTTTCATCTATTTGTTAACATAGGTAAGCCAATTTTTATATTTTTCGTTTTTTCCATGGACAATGTCCATAAATAACTCTCTTAGCTTTGCTGTAATCGGTCCTGGTGCCTCGGCTCCAATCTTTTTGTCATCAATTGAGGCTATAGAGGTAACTTCTGCTGCTGTACCTGAGAAGAAGGCTTCGTCTGCCGCATATACTTCCTCTAACCTAAGGTTTCTTTCCTTTAATTCTATCCCTTCGTCTTTAACGATCTGAATAATCGCGTTTCTAGTTATTCCTGGTAGTATGTTGCCTAAAGGAGGGGTGATTATCTTCTTGTCCTTGACTATATAGAAATTTTCTCCCGGACCTTCCTCCACAAATCCTTCTGCATTTAGTAACAATGCTTCATCGTATCCTGCATCTTTTACTTCTATCGAAGCTAGTATTGAGTTTGCGTAATGACCGCAGATCTTGGCATCGGTATGTGTGCTTTTAGGGTGGATCCTGGTGTATTTTGAGGTTTTTACTTTTATGGATCCCTCACCAAGGTATTTACCCCAGGGCCATACTGCTATTGTGCAGTTGACAGGTGCTCCTTCTGGATTCACACCCATCTTTCCATAACCGTAGAAAATCAAAGGCCTGATGTAACCAGACTTCATCTTGTTCGCCTTGGTTGTTTCTATAATTGCTTTTGTGAATTCCTCTTTTGAGAAAGGAACTTGCATCTTTATTTTAGATGCGGAATAGTATAGTCTGTCTATATGCTCTTTTAATCTAAAGATAGCAGGACCTTTGTCTGTCTCATAGCACCTTATACCTTCAAAAACCCCAGCACCATAATGTAAGGTATGGGAGATTACATGAATCTTAGCATCCTCCCAGGGGACTAACTTACCATCCATCCAGATAAATTCTGTAGGTTCCATTTTACCCTTAAGAATCAAGTTGTATTTAAATAATTTTGGGAAATGCAATGATTTATTTTTTTTCTATTGTTATTGGATCTCCATCTTTGGTTTGTTTTAGAATTGCAGGATTCTCAACTTTCCCAAAAACATTCACCTTAGAAGCAGCACGTATCTCGTCTCCCTGGGAAGCTGGTGTTCTGCCGAAGAAAATACAAAAACAGTCTCCCTGCGGCCAGAAACCGAGGTCTCCTACTTCTAGGATCTCTGTTGCTGTGTCCTCCTCATCTATGTGTACCGGGATCTCAAAGTATATCTCATCGCCCCATCTTTTTATGGATCCTGTTATTGGAAGATTATCGTATATTTTTCTTGCTGTATCTGAATCGTTAAGTTCTGCCAATAAATTAGTGTCTTTTGTCTTTATCCTTATCTTCATTTTAGCGTGTCATATATGGAGAGATAGCCTTTGGCGGCCAGAAGTTTCATATCTGCAGTCAGTTCAACCTGGATCTTTCCGTTGTCTTTGGCATCTTTTACTGCAAGAATGGTATTGTCTGAATTAAGAATCTCAAGAATGGTCTCCTGGGTTCCTTTTATAACCAGGTCCTCATTTTTGGCATTTCCGATTTTGGTTATCGGCTTGTGATTATCTACATATCCGTAAAAAACCATGCCCACGTCTGTTACTTCAAACTCCATAATCGGATAGGATTTTGTACCTAATGGTTTCTTCAGCTTATATGCTCCAATCTCATTAATTATATAGTTGATATGCTCAGTACCAATAACCTGTTCTCCTGCCTGGATCAACTGTAGGGGATCATCAGGCAATGTTGGCTTTGGAATCAGCGGTTTTGAGATCAGATTTGGGGATATTACAAAAAAGTAAGCTCCTCCAAAGACTATTGCAACCAAGATTATTGCTATCGATACCATGACGTATCCTGCGATCTTATGGAATTTCTCCTTTAGCTTATCTCTTGACTGAGATCCCTTCTTACCCATTTTAGTCTTTGCATGCCTTGTAGATGTTGTCAAAAATCTCTTTGATATCTTTTGTTTTTGTTGAAGAAAAAGCTATCCTAAGGATATTACCTATAGCGATAACCCCTGTACTATATTTTTCCAGCAGAATCTGCCTGATATCCTCTCCTTTCTTGTTTTTCAATTCTATGCACATGAAATAACCGGAGTTGTGAGGGAGAGCAGTAAATTCTTCCTGGTATTCAGGGTGTTCTGCCAGCACATTCTCTACTTCATCAAATCGGGACTTAAGAATATTGAATTTCTCCTTTTTCTCGTCCCAATAGGCATCTTCACTGAATGCATGGTATACCAATGATTGAGAGAGGTGTGAATCGTTGGATATGTTGCCCCTAACTGCTCCGGATGCCTTGCTCTCAAGGGCCTCGTATAATTCCCTGCTTCCTCCTTTGACACCGTATGTGATAAATCCAACCCTTAATCCCCATACATAATCCTCTTTTGTTGCTCCATCGAGCTTTATTGCCAAAACATTCTCATGAAGGTCTGCCAACTCTGAAAAGATGGATTCCTTATATATCCCATCCTTATAGACAAGACCGAAATAGGCATCATCGACTATCACCAGGATCTTGTTTCCGTTTTCTGCGGATTCCCTGATGATTTTTATGATTTCAGTTACTTCTGCTTCAGTAGGAGTATACCCAGAAGGATTGTTCGGGAAATTAAGTACAACAATCTTCTTGCCTGTTTCATTATTTAGTCTTTCTTTTAGGCCTTCTGTGTTAAATCTCCCTTGATCAAAGGTATTGAATGTGTCAAAGACTGCACCATAGGCATTTATCAGCATCAGCTTATAGTTCCCCCAGTAGAGATCAGGAAGTATTATCTTATCTCCTGGTTGTATGAACATATAACCGACTATGCTCATCCCATGGGTAAGGGCATTCGTGACAATCGGCAGACTAACCTCTTTTCCTTTCAGGCTGGGATTCTTCGTAAATAACATCTCTTTCCATTTTTCCCTCAATTCCTTCTTTCCGAAGCTTGGGGCGTATGGAAATACGTCTTTTGGGTCCAGATTGATCCTGTCAGCTATCGATTTAAGCCGCATGGGGCTTCCGTCTTCTTCCAGGGCTATCCCAATGGTAGCATTAATCTTCTTTCCTTTGGCTTGTGCGCTTTGTGAAAGTATCCCTTTTTTTGGGAAGAATATTGCCTTGCCCTTATCTGAGAGCAAATCATGTACTGCAGGGTTTACATCCCCTATAGTTTCATTAAGTTCCTTTGCTTGAGGGTTTAGTTCCATTTTTTAAGATCACCTATCTGTTTGGAAATTGAACCTATATTTATACCTTTTGTAGTGTCTACAACAAGGATGGTGTGTTTTGCCTCTTTTGCCTCGTTAAG
Organism: Candidatus Nanoarchaeia archaeon; assembly: GCA_028279655.1. Classification (GTDB taxonomy): domain Archaea; phylum Nanobdellota; class Nanobdellia; order Woesearchaeales; family JACPBV01; genus JAHWHQ01. The sequence goes on from JANQNH010000012.1 coordinate 34,904, forward strand.
GCAGACATCAAATATCTCACAGTCCATATTCTCCCTTATCTTTGTCTTGCTATAGTGCCGTTTCTTCAGCCTTTGTTCCAGTACCTTTAGGTCACATTTTGTCACAATGCAAAGATCTACCAGCCTTTTAGGCAAATGATGGGAGAGGTGAGAGTCAATCACTATTCCTTTTTCCAGGTCTTTCTTTGCCCATTTTATCTTGTCCTTTAGGGCTTTGTTGAGTTCTTTGGTATCAACAACCTTGCATCTCCTCTTTTTATCGTAGCTTTCTGCAAGATTGTATTCAGTAACTACCTGGTTTACATCTATGTGCTTGAATTTCAGCTTCTTAGACAGTTTTCTTGCCAGTGCTGTCTTTCCAGTTCCTACAGAACCTGTTATAATAATTACCCTCATATGCCAAACAAAAAAGAAAATATTATTTAAATATTGCCCTTATCTTACTATTATTGCCTTCTTCTAAGGCTGTTGAATGCGAAATCAACCATATGTTTCTTCCAGCCATCCCTTAATAGCTCGTCTCTTATCTGCTTTTCGGTGTAGCCCCTTCTCAGGTTTGTTGTGATATACATCTTTAGCTGAAGCACTGCCTCTAAGTCAACCTCTTTTTCAATCTTGATCTCTTCTTTCTTTATAGAGGAGACCAGCTCTTCTTCGTGTCTTCTCATAGATAAGACTACAACCAAAAGTATAACGAGCATGATCATTATTGCTATTAGATACAGCCAGATATGGTTTCTTGGAGAAGGGGATTCCTTGAGCTCAAAGATCTCAACCTTGTCAATATTTATCGATTCTGGCTTTTGCATGGTCTTTATGGTTGTTATGCCTCTAACTTTTGGATCTCCCTCTACCACCAATGTCAGCATTGTCTTGTCTTCGTTCAGATTATAGCTTAGAACGTCTGATGTAGAGTCAAGGATAACAACATCTTCCTGGAAAGGCTCTTCGAAAAAAACCTCAATGGTATGCCCCGAATGATCATAGAATATCCTTACTTCATGCTTTTCCGAATCATAATCCCAGTAGCTTATCTCTGAATTCCTTTCCTCCTCGTTCCAAACGCATACGCCGTTCTGACAGTGCTTGTTCTCTCCACATTCATTCTCGTCGTTGTTAGTGAATATGCATTCAATGTTCTCTCCCCCGCAGGAATCGTCTGTACAGAGATTGAAATCGTTGCATGTCTTTTGGGAACATCCGCATCCATGCGTATCAACCAGTTCACCTATGGGTGTCCTTGAGCATTTGTCGAACAGGTCATAGATATCATCTCCATCATCATCACCCACACATCTAGCCTGGAAATCGTGCTCTATACATATCTCATCGGCTTTGCAGCACCATTCATCATCGCTGCATGCTTTTTGAGAGCAGGAGCAGCCATATGTTCCTACAAAACCTTCGCTATCAGCACATCTGTCTTCTGTGTTTGGGATCCCGTCAGTATCGTCGTCCGGAACAATAGAAAATACAACTGTGGCGAGAACAAGAATGATCAATGGATATATTATTGTCTTTTTCATCTTTCTATGGAACAAACACGGTTCCTGTGCAAATATCGTCTTCAAAATCTATCGGGTCTTTGGTTATAGCAAACTGGAACAGGTATGATTTCATGTATTTGCTGTAGTAGGGCCTGTAATCCACTATCTGGAGTACCTTAGTAGTTGGACTATGGTCTTTACTATAAATATTTATCTGATGGAGGGGGTCGTGTTCATCACAATCGAAGCTTGCAAGATAGAAAATATCCGGAATGGCCCAGGTGTCCTGTATCTTAGGCAAGAGGCCATCAGGTTCATGCATTGCATTGTAAATCTTACCTAACCTTAAAGGAAGGTCTACCCTAAAATCCTTCAGTCTGGTCTTAAAGGTGTTTTTGGTTATGTTCAAAGGGTACCTGAGCTTAACAGTCACTGTGTCTTCGTTGATCGTAACATCGCTGTCTACATCTACCAGGTCGAAATCAAAATTGACTGCGTGGTAGTCTAAGGCAGGGCTCTCTATCAGGAAGCCATCGTTCTCAAAGGTTGTAAAATTAAAGCATCTTTCAAACTCTATAATTATGTATCTGGCAAGTTTTTCCTGAATCTCCTCTAATGTTAATGGGGTTCCGCCTATATAGTAAGGGACTGGTACATGATCATATTGGATATAGTCTATAGTTCCTGGTTCTCCGTAGGTGATGTTGCCTTCTGGATCTATGTATCCTCCGTGTTCTCCTACGATCCATAGTCCTCTGTCGCTTACTTCCTTAAGACAGCTTTCTGCAAACCTCTTTATAGAGGATATCTCAAGAGGGGTTTTTGATGCCTTCTTTATCTCATAGGATACCTTGTTATGTGTAAGATTGGATTGGGTGTATCCAAATAAACCAACTAGAATAATGACTGATATTCCCAGAATCACAAATACTGCGATCTGACCTCTCTTTTTTGCCATTTTTTATCTCTTATTTCCATTCTTTTTAAAGGTTACATATTTATATTTTTATTTTGTTACTATTATATAATGATAAAAACCGAAAGGTTTATATATAAGGTGTATCTTACTTTATCAATATCAAGTTAAATATCAAAAAACAAACGGAGATGATATAAATGTCAGATAATCTATTGGCAAGGTTGATTGCAGGCGGTGTGTTGTCTATTTCACCAGTTGTAAAACATTTTGTTCCTCAGGAAGCTGTTCTTGGTGCATCAAATGACCTAACTGTTGCTCAAGTTGTAGAAAATACAATGAACGGTTATAGGAATAGTGAGGGTAATGATAATAGTGAAGACAGAAGTACAACTTATGTTTCTGCTTCTGGAAGAGCTGGAAGAGCTGCAAGAAGAACAGAAGAAAGGAGAAGAAAAAAAGAAGAAAAAAAATCAAGAAAAGGTACCTTGGATTTAGGTGTTGTTTACGGTTATGAATCAATAGGAACTAAAGCTACTAAAGGAACCCAAACAACCCCTGCCCCTCAATTGCCAGGAGGCGGACCTGGAGTTCCATTCCCAGTAAATACAACAACTGCTGTTGATGTGGATGCATTGAACAGAAATAACAGATTCAGGACAGAAAGGCAATATGTTGCTTTTGATGGAAAGTATTATGCTCTAAGCTGGTTATATGTTCGTGGCCAGATCGGAGGTACACAAACCGATTTTGGTATCAACAATAGGCAAGGATTTGCTGATACAGACTCTTCTTCTGGAACAGACATGATATATGGTTTTGGTGCAGGCGGAGTGATACCTTGTGTTGAGCTTGGCAATGGAAAAGTAAGGCCTGTTTGGGATTTTCTGTATAGAGGAGGCAAACATGATGGCATGGAGATTAGAAATACAGCTGGAGGAGAAGCCTCTGTAGAGTACACTGACCTGTCATTATTGTTAGGGGCTGAGATAGACCTAGGTAAGTGGGGACTACAAGCAGGAACAGTATATCACGATTACCAAGAAAGAAGAAAGGCCAGGGTTGGAAACGCAACAAGCGATGTAGAATTCAAAGGGAAAAACCCATGGAATATGTATGTCGGAGCTGATCTTGAATTGGATGCAACAAAAAAATTAAAGTTCATGTTGGAATCCAACGGTAAAGACAACCGTATCGGCCTTGGTTATGTCCATAGATTTGGTGGACCTAAGAAGAGATAAATGCTCTTTTTTATTCTCTTTTTCTTATAATTTTCTTATTAACAGCAGTTATAATAGCCAGGTTGATATCCTGGGTATCCTGGATTACCTTGTTGAGGAATCCATTCAGCACAACATTCTTCTCCTCCTACACCATGGGCGCCATAGTAGGGGCAGTTAGTTGGGCAACAACTTCCATCTGTTTTGCAATCTACATTTGGGCAAGGGCAATCCTCACATTTATCTACAAGCTCTCCATCTTCACATTTCTGTGGAGGGGTAGTTGAGCATTCGCCGTATGGTGTTCCGTCTGAGCATGTTTGTGTTACACAACTTCCACCTTGGCATATCTGTCCGGAGCCGCATAGGTCTCCTTCGTCTATCTGGCCATCACAGTTATTATCTTCATTATCGCAGGTTTCTGTTGAAGGTGTTCCTTGTGTGCATGAGTCTACTACAACACCATTTACACATGATGTTGAGCCGATTGCATAACAAAGCCCGAAACCACAATCTGTTTGTTGTGAATTATAATCCTCATCATCTGTTCCATCACAATCATCATCTACCCCATCACATGTGAAATCATCTGATGATATTTGAGCTCCAGGTACAGCATTGCATTCTGTTGCTGTACCTGCTCCGTTACATACATATTCTCCTGTATTTACACATGCACCTATTCCTTCAGTACATGCATCTCCTACATTAAAGCCCTCGTCTATCTGGCCATCGCAGTTGTTATCTTCATTATCGCAGGTTTCTGTAGTGCTATGACCAGAAATCCCTGTGTAATCATCTATCCAACCTGATGTTCCGCATGATTGTTTGCTTCCATCGCAAACCCCTTGTTGATTACTATTATCAGGGGCGGTCTCTCCTGAACCGTCTGCAGTATTTGGATCGCAATCGTCATCTATACCATTACATACTTCGGTAGCTCCTGGATTGATGTTTTCGTCATCGTCGTTGCAGTCATCTCCTCCGCATTCATGGTTGGCGTGTCCGTCTTCATCTCCATCTGGGCATACAGGACACGGTCCAATGGTATCTCCGTGACCTGAGTGTCCGCCCCATGCGCTGGCTGTAATATCCATTGTTTGCTGTGATGGCTGTCCAGGCTGGTGGCATATGGTTATTTGATCGTCGTTATTGTAACAGCTTTCTTCAATTTGAATTAAACCTGAGCAACCACATACAGATGCCCTGTCAACAAGATTTCCGTTTTCGCATCTCTTTCCTGGATCTGTAGTTGAGCATTCATCATATAAGGTTCCGTCTGTGCATGTTGGTACGCAGGTTTCTTCTTCCCCTTTTGGGTTTGTTCCTTCTGGGCATGTAGGGTTTATACTACATTCTGTTGTAATATCATGCCCACATAGGGTTCTTCTGTCTTCATCATCACAACCAAGGTCACCATGATCTGCCTTGGTTATTTCGTACCAACCCTCACCAAAGGTGACTACACAATATGCAGATCCAGAGTGACCATAACAATGTGACCATCCTTGTTCATAACAAGTAATTTTTTTGTAAACAGGGATCACTGTTAAAATCTCAGGATTCCCATCTCCATTTCCTCTTGATATTATTTCATCTTCGGATTGTACTGTGGCTACAAAGAAATATTCTGGGTTTCCTCCCAGGTCATAGTATATCGCTTCCCAGGTTGTTGTTGCAGTGCAGTCCTCTCCTATACAAGTAAATGTGGCGCTGGCTGGTGCTGGAGATATCACATCTGGGGCATCGTCTTCTCTCACCTGGAAAACAACTGTTTTTCCGTAGCAGCCGTCGTTTCCCTCTACAGTAAGAGTCACCTGTTCATCCATTTTAACTGAACTTGTGCTCCAGTAGGCTGATTCTAGGTCGCATGGTTTCGGCATACACTCGCTAGAATAACAGATATTGTGTAGAGTAGGGTCGCAATTATCACAATCGTTATCGTTATCGCAGCATTCTACTGTTTCCAGGAAGATGCTATCAATTGGATATTCTGGATTTCCAGAGCAGGACGTTTCTGCGGCGTTATAACAAACAATTTCATAATCAGTACCAAGAAAACCGCAGCTACTTATTTCCTTGCCATCATAATAATTATCACATTCATCATTGAATGAATCTACACACTCTGGCCCTCTAGCTAGATATTTATACCTAATCTTAAAGTCCCTAGCGTTGCTGGAGCAGGAAGTTCTTGAAATTTCAGTACCTATTTGTCCCCACATTGCACAGGTTGGATTTTCCATACAGGGGGTTTCCCATTCATTGTAACAGCTATAGCCTAATCCAAAAGCACCAGTATTCTCTCCTGTTGAGTATTCATAGCAGTTAGTGTCAGCCCCACCTAAATTACCATTTTTCACTTCCAACCTGCATATTAATTTGTACATGCAGTTAGTGTCTAATCTGGCAGGGCATCCATCACAATCCCTGTCTTCTTCAGATCCATCACATACTTCAGCAATGCCTGTTGTGGATCCGCCCCCTGTTGCTGGGTCACAATCACAGTAAGGGGTATTTCCAGGATTTATAACGTATGCAAAGGGATTTGTAGATATATCATCATCGCAATCTCCCTCACATTCAGTATCATAAGTATCTCCATCTTCGTCTGTTCCATCCCCATAAATGCATGTGCCTTCAGTAACACACCTATCCATAGAATAGCCGCTATATTTATTCTCGCTGTTACATGGAGGGCACCATTCACATCCTTGGGCTGCATCACAGGTACTTTCATCTACATTAACCGCACAAGAATATGGAGTTACTGTAAAACTTGTACTGCTGATTATCTTTTCTGGGGTTTCCTCATTTGTGGCTGCTACCTTCTGTTTTTTTAACCTAGTCTCTGGGTTTTCTATAACCCTTAGATTGAATACTTTTGAGTCTGTAAAATATGTTTCATCTCCTGAATCACATATGATATGCAGATCTTCGCTTCTTACTTTACAACTCACAACCAATGGATTAACCACATATTCAGCGCTATCTCCCCAGGTATCTACAGGGTCAACAGATATCTGATAGGTATGGGATCTTTTCACATTGGGTGTTTGATCGTTAGCATTGAGGTATTTCCATATGGGTTGTGGGAAGGCATTAAATTCAGTAACTCCTGGAGGTATAAATACCTCTGGCAGGGGCTCTAATCCTGTAACTTCTTCCCTAAATATATCCAGTTCTTCCTCTGGTATGCCTTCGCTTTCAGCTGTAACTGCTAGACCAACTGTCTTGAAAGCATCTGCACAATACTCAAATACCTCCTTGTCTATTGTGTATCTTATCACAGTATCTTCAGTAATCTCACTAAAGTGCCACATTATCAAAGGGTCCCAGAGTATCTTATAATAGTCATAGTCGCCTTCCATACTATCAAGATAGTCTTCCAGATTATCAACATACCCTTTTGGTATCTTTTCTATAAGCTTGAAATGTTCAACATCTCCCTCTGGTTTTATCATGATCTCTACTACAGTAGTTCCTGGAATCCTTCCACAATTGCATCTTCTGGCTATCTTTACGTTTGTATTTCTGAATCGCTCCATCTCATCCTCAATGCTTCCCTGAGGACAGCCTTCACATCCAAAGTCTATAGCGTCCTGAATAAGTTCCTCTGCAAGGGCATCATCGATCTCAATAACTTCAAAGGTGCAGTCAAAGGCACAGTTTGTGTTTATCACTTCGGTTGAGTCTCCCTTGCCTCCCATGTACAGGTCAAGGTCCTTGTTTGAGGTTTCAGAACATACATAATACGGCCTTTGGAGCTCTATATCTCCTGCAAAAAAAGAATCTACGACTTTTCCATCCTTTATCATGAACACGTTTTCGCCTGTGTTAGTAAGTATGGCATCCTTAAGGAGGGGGTATTGTGTAAGCGATGTTGTTAGGGCTGTGGAGTCCTTTTCCAGGTCCACAAAATATATCTGATCAACTCCGCATGGAACATTAATCTCTTCCTGGTTAATGCTTCCCAGATCCCCATGGAGTTCTTCAACAGAACTCTTCATCTGTGCTTTAAACACTTCCATTGATGTTGTGCAGGAGGTGCTTCTTACCTTTGCGATTATAAATATACCCAATATGACCATGAATGCGACTGCGAATACTATTAAGAAGTGCCTAAAGAACTCTCCCTGAATCTGCCCTCTTTTTTTCATGTATTATTGGATTATTGGAGCTTTTATTTATATACTTTTTGATAAATGTATGTTGTCAATAAGGTAAGAATAGAGGAGAATCAGGAATTTTTTTCAATACATTCATCAAATTCTTTTGTCTTGTCCCATGCGCATCTGTTCTGGAGGCATCTGCATCCTATTTCTTTATAGCATTCGTATTTAGGGGAGTATATGCAGGTTGTTCTAATCTGTTCCTTGTCCTTGCTCTGGCATATTGTCCCTGAGCATCCTGTGGTAATGCAGTCATTGTCTGTTGTGCACTCTGTATCAACTATAGTATCCTGATTAGAGATTGTTTGTTCACAACCGATCATAAGAACTAAAGAGATTATCAATATAATCAACAAGGCTCTTTTCATTTTCTCTTTTTTGATTTTATCAATTCGAATATGATCAGTAAGGTAATGACAAATAATGATCCAAACAAGAACCACAATGCAAGGTTTGCTTCAGATTGGGTAACATTAACTATCACTTCAGGTGCTTTTTCCATCACTGCCCTTGCTCCCTGGTCAGCTGCTGTGTCCATCATCGGTTCAATCAGATGAGCCTCTTCTACAGCTGATTCCATCATCGACTCACCTAAGGTTCTTCCCCCTTTCTCAGCTACGCCTACCATAGGAGAGGGTGCTGCATTTAGTATCTTAGCAGAAGGGGTAAAGTATGTATTGTACATCTGGATGAATCCTGCGCCTATCAATGCCAACAAGGATACTGGCAAGATAGATTTCAGCTTTTCCTTAATTCCATAAGTGGTCTTTGGAGCTATAATGATGTATTTGTTTGCCAGCTTGTAATGGTTAACCTCTTTTCCTTTCTCGCTGTAATGGAACTCATCTACGTCTATGATCCCTGTCTTTAACAGGTGCTGAAGGTTGTAGTGTATGGTAGAGATGGGCAGGTTCAGGTCTTTTGCCATCTGGGTTTCTGTGGCGTCTTCTTTTTCTCCAAGGTAATCAAGGATCTTTCTGCAGCTGTCGTTAGAGATAACATTAGCCAGTTGTTTTGCCTTGTCTTCCTTCAGGCTTACTAATAAAAAAGATTGTTTTGGCATTTTTTTCAACTACTTTTGTATTGACAATACTGCCAAGCGAAGTCCAAGCAAAACACTGTGTCTTGCGAAAGTACTTGGTTGCATGGATTAATGCAAAATACGCACGTAGCGCAGTATTGTCATTAAAGTTAGTTATCTTACGTGATAGACCAGGTTGATGTTTGCAGTTACTGTTACGTCTCTTGGCATTACACTGGCTGCTTCTTCTATCATTTCTGCGCCTCCTTTAGCGTCCAATGCTACAGCATAAGGTCTTGCATAGTAGTTAGCTTCTGATACTGTCTTTATCTTTCCTAATCTGACTCCCAGGCTTTGAGCTATTGTGTCTGCTTTTTCCTTTGCGTTCTGGGTGGCCTGTGCAATCGCCTTTTGCTTGTATTCCTTCTCTCTTGCATCGCTTAATTGGAAGTTTATGTTATTTACCTGGTTTGCTCCGCTGCTAACTGCAATATCTACGATCTCTCCTACCTTGTCAAGGTCTGTTGTCTTTATTTTTAGAGTCTGTGATGCCCTCCATCCAATGACCTTTGAGCCTTCGTCTCTTGTCCATGTCCTCTCTTCATACAAGCTAAGGCGCTCTGTTTCTATGTCTTCCTCTGATATGCCCTTGTACCTTAGACCATCGATCATCTCATTTATCACCTTGTTTGCCTCGGCTTGTGCTTCTTCAGCTGTGTCTTTTACTATTGAGATGCCTGCCCATACCTCTGCCTGATCTGGCTCTATAGTAAGTTCTGCATCTCCACCAACATTTATGGTGTTTGCTTCCTGCTGGCATCCTGTCAGAGCAACTAATGCTATAACCAAAAATGCCAATATTGTTTTTTTATTCATAGTTATTCACCTCGTCGTGATATGTTGAAGTTATGCAGGGGTTTATAAATAGTTTGCTATAGTTATGAATTTGATTGAAACTATCTCAAATTTATAACTATGGAAAAACGTTAGTTTTTCCTGTTGTTATGAATTTGATTGAAGTTATTTCTTGTTATATAGGAACCTTATCAAGGCATCATGACATTTGGAGATGTCCTCTTCTTTTACTATTATGATCAGTTCAGGCATACATCCTATTATCTCTATCACATTGACATCATTTATTGCCAGCTCGTTAAAGACAGGAGAAACCAGACCTGGCATGTCCCCATACTTTTCTGAGAAATGGATATTCAGCTCCCCAAGGTTTTCCTTTGCGTCTATCAGTTCTTCCTCAGGGATTATCTTAAGAAACCTTGGTTTTTTCGAATGGTCAAAGATGAGCTTTACTGATTCCCTTCCCTCTACAATCCTTAAAACCTCTCCTTTCGACACGTGTATATCGTCGAGAATATGCGGAAGGATATTTCTAAGTATCTTAAAATGCCTCTTAAGGGTGAACATCACCAGGTGGGATTTGGTTGAGATCTTTGAGTCCAGATATATTGATTGAATAATACTCTTTTTTTTCTCTTTGATTTTAAGCTCTTTCTTGTATCTCCTTATGGCAGACATGACTGCATGTGAAGATGCGCCTTTGTTGCAGTTTTTTATCATATGAAAGGCAAGTGCTCTGATGTTGATTATCTTACATTCAAGGCATTTCACAATAGAAGGATTTTGATTCAGGAAATCTCTAACCTCTTGTGTTATATTAGTCATTTTTTATAGTAATTAGTCATTTTTTATAAATTTTTCTGATTTTTGACAATAAATATATATACTAAAATCTTTTTCTTTTTTAAAAAATATAAATTATATAAATTATAAAATCTAATGGGGGATGAAAGATGGCAACACCAACAAAAGCACCACCAAAAGTGGGACTACAAGGAACATATAATTTTGAAGGGGGGAGCATGCCAGTAGAACAGTATTTTGCAATGTTGCAAGAATGTATGGGTTATGGTTCAGGTGGATTGAGTGGAATGAGGCAGTCTGCTGCTGAAGTCTTACCTGATGCTGTTAGGAAATCTATAACCCCTACAAGGATGGGGAATTATAGAGTTAATGAACCTCCTGTCGATAAAGATGCTCCTATAGAAACACACCTATATATGACAGAAGATGGTATTAAGGAAGTTTAAATTTTATTAATTTTTACTTTTGAGTGATAAAATAGATAATATTTATATACTAAACTCTATTCTTCGCTAGTATGACTTATGGCAATGTAACTACTAACTATAACCCGTGTGTACCTAATAAAAATCCAATTGCTGTTGCTGTAATGGATACAAGAACCTTAGATGGCAATGGTTTTCGAACAGATGGTGAGATCAAGTATCTTTTGCCTTCTTTTTCTGATGATTATAAAGGTGATATGTCCGACTGTTTGGTCCTGTGGGGAGGAAATGCTAACTGTGCCTGGGAAACAATAAATAAATTGGGGGAGCAGAAAACGCATTTAGGATGTAAAAGTATTGAAGATTATGCTGATGCCATCAATGATGAATCAAAAAAAGTTCTAGATGGGCTTGAAGATGATGGTCAAGGGCCGCCTTCGTTTGCCATCATAGGTTATGAAAATAGGGGTGGTCAACAAACATTGGTTAGCAAAGTAGTTCATCAAGGAAAGGTTAAATCTCCGCGCCCTAGTTTTTTTGAGATAGGCTCTCCTCTTTTGATAGAGCATGGGTATTCAACTACAGCTGCTGAACCTGATGAATTATCTAAAGCAAGAGCAGGTAAGTTGACCTATAATGGGATTAATCATTTTATAGAAAAAACAGATAATATAATAGTAGGGGGGAATCCTGCAATAATAACGTTCTATGATGGAAAAATGAATGAGGTTGATGGTAGCTATAGCAGTTTTATAAGCAATATAGTTACTGCAAATAAAGAGGAATGGCCTGATTATCAAAGAGAGCATGCTTATAAGGATATAGAGACTATCCTTAAAAGAAGTGTAGAGTTTGGACCTCAAAGGAATTTGGATGATCCAGAGCTTAGTGAGAAAATCGAGAAGGATAGGGTAGCTTTGCAGGATATTGCAATGAAGTTTGGTTTTGATGTGATCGATATGATGTCTGGAAGATTTGGCAGAAGGATATGGAGAAACAGAAAAAGGATGGCTAAGGCTGAACTTATTGGTAAAGTTTAATAATATGGATTGATTATTCAATATCATGGAGATAATAACTCTAGATACAAACCAAAAACACGAACTAATAGATATAACTTCCAAAGTTAATTCTGTTGTTAAGGAATCTAAGGTTAAGGAAGGGGTTTGTTTCTTGTATGTGCCTCATGCGACTGCTGCATTAACAATAAATGAGAATGCAGACCCTAATATAAAAACGGATATAATCAAGGCTGTCAATAAGATGGTTCCTGAGCATGATAACTACCTGCATGACAGCATAGATAATAATGCTGCTGCACATATCAAGAGTACACTGATTGGCGTTAGTGAGCATATTCCAATCTCTAATGGTGGGCTGCAGTTGGGTACGTGGCAATCACTCATGTTTGTTGAAATGGATGGACCTCGTTCTAGCAGAAAGATTATAGTTGAGATTATTGATAAGAGATAGTTACAAATGTAACCATAATCTAGTTACGTTTGTAACCAAAAGACTTAAATAGTTATGGATATTTATAGTTACAATTGTACCAATAAAAATGCTACGTTTGTAACTATGAATATAGAAAAACATCTGGAAAGATTGAAGGAAAGTATAGAAGTAATAGATGAAAGTATAACTAAGGATATAACAAAAAGGCAAAGAACAATAGGATTTAGTGTCTCGGCTGCTTCTGCTGATATGTTTGAGATCTATTTGCACAAGAACAAGCTGGTGGACCCCGGTTTTATAGTGAAGCATGAATGGTTCAAATCAAAGAATAAGATAAATGAAAAGTTTCCATTTGATTTTGAGGATAAGGAAAAGATCCTGAAATTGATGTACTTGATCGAGGAGAAAAGAGATTCGCTTTGTTATGGTGTTCCTAAGACAGAAGATATTATCAGAGAAGTTATTCAGAAGTTTAATGAGGTAAGAAAAATATTCTCGGAAAAAGGTGTTAAAGTTGAATAAAAAACTATTAGGCTATTCCGGTGATTTTGTATCTTTCTTATTAGAGAATATTGATAAAAGCAAGATTGAAAGGATAATATTATTTGGATCTGTCTCAAGGGAAGATGCTGATGAGGATAGTGATGTAGACCTGTTTGTTGAGACAAATTTCAAGATTGGAAAAACCATTGAAAAGTTAAAATCTGATTTTTTTGATTCTATCAGATTCAAGAACTATTGGTCATTAAAAGGTGTAAAGAATGATATCAAGATAAAGACTGGAAAGTTGGATGAGTGGGAAGATATAAAGAACAGTATAATCTCAAATGGAGTAATATTATACGGAAAGTTTGAGTCAATGCCAAAGAATTCCATACATAAAACAATCTTTTCATGGGAGAATATAAAACCAGAATCAAAAAGAGTGCTATTGTTTAAGCGATTGTTTGGTTACAAAGCTGAAAGCAAGGAATATCCAGGGCTTATGGATAAGTATTACGGTGAAAAATTAAGCAAAGGAAGCATAATGGTAGATACAAAAAATTCAAACCTATTCATGAAGATTTTCAAAGAGATGAAAATCACAGTTAAGATAAGGAAAATAATAGAGTACAGTTAAGATGAAAAAAAAGGGTGTGGTAGAGCTACATTTCAATTGGATATTTGTGCTTATAGCAGGTGCAGTCATCTTTGCTTTTTTCATAACTATAGTCAATAAGCAGAGGGAGTTCTCTGAGATAAAGTCTTCTGGAACCATAATAACAAACCTTGAATCTATACTTACAGGGGCTCAGGTCTCAACAAGAACAGTAAACATAATAGACATGCCCAAGGTGGATATAGGTTTTGAGTGCAACAGGTATTTTATTGGATCTGTTCCTAAGCAGATAAAGAGCAATGTTGTCTTTGCCCCTGGATTGCTGAAAGGGAAGACTATGATAACATGGACCACAGACTGGAATACTCCTTACAGGGTCACTAATTTCCTGTATATAACTGATCCCCAACTTAGATACATAATCGTGTTTGATGCAAGCACTGAGGCTGTGGCTAAGAAGGTGTTTGATGAATTGCCTAAAGAGATCAGCAAAGAGGTTGTAGATGTAGCTGATATAGGGGACCTTGTTGATAAGAACAACTATAAGGTCAAGTTTGTGTTCATGGTCAATGATGTGAATAATGTACCTACAGCTGATGCGCTTAGTGAGTTGATCGACATGGCTGACAAGGATGTTACTGCGATCAATGTTGATGCAGGAACCAGCAATGTGATACAGAGTACTGGTGAGATGAGATTCTTCAAAAAACACGGGAACGGATGGATGGCTGTCAATCCAATAACATATTATCTAAAACAGGAAAGCCTGTTTGGCGCAATATATGCTGAGGATATTGAGATGTATAACTGTGCTATGAAGAAGGCTTTCAAGAAGCTTGGATTCGTGAGCAAGATCTATTTTGAAAGAAGTTCGTCTCTGGAGACGTACTATGGTTCTCCATGTTCTACTCAGCACGACCCTACCCATCTGGATAGCATGATAAGTTATGCTGATGACCAGCTAGAAAACTTTCCTGATACATTGGGTGACCTGGAGACTATGAACAGCATCATAACGAACATAAAGGATCAAAACCATAATGCACAGCTGTATTCCTGTGCTTTGATTTATTGAGAATCAGAGATTCTCAAATACTCAAAAAAAATTTAAGATATTAAAATGGGAAAAAAATCACAGATACAGATGGGTGAGTCAATAGCTATATTGTTCATCTTCTTCGTGTTGTTGATCTTTGGGTTTGTCTTCTATATGAATATCATGAAAGGCTCTGCAAAGGTGGAGGTGGAGGAGAACATACAGCTTAAAGCAGTGGGAATTGCACAGAAGGCGTCTTTCCTGCCTGAGCTTCAATGCTCTGAAGAGAACGTGAGGGTGGAGGATTGTATCGACAGGCATAAGCTTGAAGCAGTCCATAATCTTTTAAGTGAGAATAACATATACTACTTTGATATTTTTGAGTTCAGCAACATATCTGTAAGGAAGGTGTATCCATTCCCTGAAGTTGGGGAAACTATAGATTGGGAGCTTTATGATAATGTACCAGGGGAATTCACGAGTAAGTTATCTACATTTATACCTGTTTCCTTGTTTAACTCTACTACCAAAAGCTATGATTTTGGGATCTTGGCTGTTGAGGTGTATACGAAATGAGAAAAGGACAGATGGAGGTTATGGGATTAGCCATTATTGTCATACTTGTGTCTGTATCCATGCTGTTTGCCATATCCTTTGTTGTACTGAAGAAGCCTACTTCTTATAAGAGCGAATTTACCCAGACAGAGCTTGCTTCTAATATGCTAAGTACTTTGCTTGAGACCACTATCCCTAACTGTAATGACCTTAATATGAAGGATCTGTATAAGGACTGTGCTATCGATCCTCTGAATCCACAGGTAAGATGCGATGATCCTGGTTGCTGGCTAAATTACAGCCTAGGTGTTGGGGAGCAGTGTACTTCGTGTGAATTCATAAACTATACAACGCAGGTTATCCTTAGTGAGACTCTTGGGAAATGGAATACAGGTTATGGTTTTATTGCAAGGACTTCAACAGATACTTTGGTTAGTGTTGGAAGGTGTCCTGGTGTGAAGAAGCATAAGATCTATCCGATACCCATAGATCCTTCTGGGAAGAATATACTGGATGTTTCGTTAGATGTTTGCAATTAATAGTAAAATTTATATAAAAGATGTTCTAAAGTTAAGATAGAAGGTTGATTTTATGAGAAAAGGTCAAGGATTGAGTTTGAATACGATAATAATTGCTGCTATTGTTCTGATTGTGTTGATTGTCCTTTGGGCGATATTTACAGGCAGGATGGGGAGTTTTACTACAGGGGTTAAGGAGTGTAGAGGTCTTGAAGGTGATCCTGAGAAAGGATGTGGGGCTGGTTATGTTAATATACCTGGTACTAATTATGATTATTGTTGTGTTGAACTTGAAGTCGGCGAGGAGGCTACAATCAAAGATGCAGAAGAACTTCCTTAAGGGACCCAGTAAGTTGTATAAAACAGCTGGGATTGTTTTGTTGTTTTTATTATTTGTTAGTATAGCATATTCTAGGGAAATCCAGACAATTGATGAGTTAAACCAAAGGTTAGAATCTTCCTATGATAAATATAAGATAAAGCTGGCTATTGTAGAGAATAATGAAGGTGTTGATAGTTTCAAAAATACTGCTTTTCAGATTGGTTTGGTGTATAATCTAGAAACAAATGAACTCGGAAGGTGGTATAGGGGCAAGGGTCTTGATAAGGTGATACATGAAGAACTCCCACAGATGAATTCAAAGCAGCTTAAATTATATCCCTTGGCTTCTTTTCAAAATTTTGTTGATATTCTGGATCCGTCAGGAGCTAAGGCCAGAACTAGTGGAGGTTCATGGGTGCATAATCCAGATAATATTATAATCGGATTTGAAGGAGGAGGCTTTGCATCTGATGACAACGAATTCTTCAAATATGAAGAAGGTGAATGGAAATTCAGAAGGCATAAGATACATAAGGATGGGTGGATATCAATCAAAGAAGAAACGTCAAAGCCTCCTGAGGAAAATACACTTGGTTCTTGGCATAAGAAATTTGGTGAATCCTCCTACGAAGAAGGACTGATGATGCTTGTTGTGAGAGCATTTCAGCGAGATGATGATGATGCTGAATTGTCAATCTATAAATATGAGAAATTGATCAAGAAATACGGAAAGAAGCATTACAACAGAGAATTAAGAGATCTAGTCTGGATAAATGAAGATGTAGATCATGATGAAGATATTGTTTTTGGATTTAAAGGAGGCATAGGTCGTATCAAGGTATTTTATATGTTTGATGATGAAAAAGGTGTTTGGGTGGTTGCAAAGAGGTATGGGGGCAAGGAATGGACAAGCATCGATACTGCACTTACTGAAAGTGGATGGGATATAAGTTCTGGAGAGAGGGATTTTCTTAAGAAATTAAAAGAAGCTAAATCATTTAGGGGCGGGTTAGAAGAGCTGATCACCAGGACCAATCTGGAAGGTGGCGAGTTGGTAGTCTATAAAGGTAGCTCCTTATTTAAAAAGTACAATGCTAACGAGGATGGCGGTTCAGAGTTGATAAATTTGGTTGGATTAGATGATGAATCCAATGTATTCAACATGCTGGAGGGTTCCTGGCTTTCTGGTTCTGTAGAGGGAGTCTCTTTTGCTGTCAAGGATGGAGCTAATGTCTGCTATATGTATGAAAAGGGTTGGTATGCCAGGATCTGTGATAAGGGAGAATGGAAGAGAATACATGATATTGAGATTGACTATAGAAAAGAGTGGCCGCACTTATTGGTGAAGTTGCCTTATCTTGATGATGAACAGCTATCAAATGTAGATGCCTTTTTTCTTGAAGATCTAAAAAGCGCTTCCTATAAGGAGGGCTTGAGAAACCTTATCGTAAGAACCATAGTAAATAATGAGGATGTGCTCTGGAGAAATGCTGTATTTGTAGTTTATAAAGGAGATGATATATTTGAAAAATACAGCTATTCTAATGAGAGATTGGTCGAGTTCATCAAAGTAGTCTAGGTTTTTCTGTAAAATAGTTCTAGGAAAACATAAAGCTACAGAAACCCTCGATTTCTAAACCGTTACGCTTTTCACTACGTTCAAAACACAAAGTTTATATATTATATATTCTAAAAATGAACTATATTTAGCTTTAATACTAAACAAAGAGGTGTTTTGCATGAAAAAAGGGCAAGGTTTAAGTTTAAACACGATAATTATAGCTGCTATTGTTCTGATTGTGTTGATAGTGTTGTGGGCGATATTTACTGGAAGGATGGGTACGTTTACGACCGAGACAAAGGCAAAGACAGAGGGTGAAGAATGTCCTGCAGAGAATTGGAAGGATGCCTGTGACCCAGGAGAAACAATAGTAATAGCTAGTAATGCTGAGGGGCATCCTGGAAAGGTTTGTTGTAAGGACGTATAATGAGGTGAATATTTATGAAAAAAGGGCAAGGTTTAAGTTTGAATACGATAATAATTGCTGCCATCGTGTTAATTGTGTTGATAGTGTTGTGGGCGATATTTACTGGAAGGATG
>JANQNH010000014.1 GCA_028279655.1 Candidatus Nanoarchaeia archaeon
CAACTAACCCGCTCAAATTCCAACTGCACTCATATGGGGGATTCCCATCAGTATCATTACAGGCATCTTTCCAGGCTACACTTGAATTTTCCCTATATATGAAGTTTGTTACATTCACCCCAGAACCATAATCGACTACACTTGTATTCAACTGGAAGATATTGGTAGTTATATTGCTCCCGTTAACTGGTATATCCAAAGTCGGTGTAGGGCCGGTATTGTCAATACCTATTGTGATATAGGTTATGTTTGTAAGCCCATCAGAGTCTGTGACATTAAGTCTTAGATAACAACTATGGCTTTCTTCATCACACTGTGTTTGAAAAGTAGTATTAAAGCTACAGTGATCCAGATTATTGTCATAGGTTATATTCAGCAAGACAAAGTCCAAGACCAGGAAGCTGTTTTCCTCATCATTCACTTCATAATAATACATTTCATATCTGACCTTGATCTCTTTGCTGGAATCATTGATAAAATCTGGTAAATAACCTACTATGCTGTATTCTCCTTGCGTTTCAGTACCTCCATCAAGGGTCTCCAAGTCCCCAATATCAACCCATAGGCCGCTTGAGAAGTTAAATAACTCCACGTCCTGGGTTGGGTCTTCTATAGGATATGGTGTACCACCAGCCGAAACACCGTTACAACCAACATTTGGGAAAGCATCTCCACTATGGCAGTAAATTGTATCAAACAAGATATTCACAACTGATTCGTTTGCTATACCTAGATCACTGATATTAAAAATTATCTCAATATGTGCATTAGATGTACCCATACCATCATATCCAACAAACCAGTATGAATTATCATTTCTGGTTAAATTGGTGTAATTACCTCCAGAATGCCCATAGGTTCCGGTTAGATTTCCATCAACCGTTATTCTACTATCTATAGTATTCTTGGTATCACATAATATGGTTGAGGAACTAAAAAGCGTATTATTGTCTAATTCAAAGATATACTGTGTAATATTGAAATCGTCCGTTGAAGAAGAAGCGTTAAATGATTCAATAAGATGTAACCATGTCCCATTGTCTGGATATGTAAACATAGCTTTAGGATGGTCATTTATGGTTATGTTGATGTTATTTTCAGATGTAAAGGTTCCGAAATTATCAGAAGAAGCCTTACACCATACCCTCCAGACATTATCTCCAGAGGCCATATCGCTTCTTATTCTAAAGGTATAATTGCATTTTTCCCCATTTGCCAGGTTACCACAGGAGTATGAGTCATTAAAACCTACCAAATCCGATGTCTCTCTTGTTATATCAAAAGCACTTCCACTAAGGTTATATTGGGCAGTTATATTGATATTGTTGCAATCATCA
This sequence comes from Candidatus Nanoarchaeia archaeon, assembly GCA_028279655.1. GTDB lineage: Archaea > Nanobdellota > Nanobdellia > Woesearchaeales > JACPBV01 > JAHWHQ01. The sequence continues at coordinate 1,338 of JANQNH010000014.1, forward strand.
CCAGTGCTGTCACAAACAACCTCACAGCTTTGATTATAAGAATAATTGATATTTGGATCAGACTCATTGATTTTTACATTAGTTATGGGATATGTAAGATTTACAATTAAATTTCCTGTAGATGAGCTGTTCCATACAAGGTTCGTAAAGGTAGAATTCTCATTGCCTGCTGTGTCATTGGCATAGGTGTAGGTCCAATTATATATTCCAGGTTTTGTTACTTGCCACCCTATAGAGTATATGCCATCATTTGCTTGAGCATCACAAGGGGAGGTACTATCATCATACAAAAACACATCCATTGGGATACTATCGGGATCTACAATTCTTGCCCATGTACTATTAACATCCGAATACGTATCGTTAACAGTAACGTTCAAACAGATGTAATTATTTACCGATATATTGGTCTGATTTCTGCCCATATCGTAAATTGAAGGGAACTCAAGATCCACCTTCACCAATCTTGGGTTAGGGCTGTATTCATTTCCCAGGGCATCCGAGCAATTGACACTCCAGTTATAATTACCAGTACTTAAATTCTGTGTATAGTTCTGTGAGATGCTCTTTTTAATCGAATGGTTTGTCCAATTGACCTTATCGTTAATCACTAGGCTGCAATTTGCTATTGTTAGTAAATCATCAGTCCCATTATACTTGAACAATACTGGATTTGTTCCATTATTCTTCCAGGTATTGTTCAATGGAGATTCCAGATACACCACAGGGGGTGTAGTATCAATCCTTACGGTCCTGTTCTCAGTAGAATTCTCATTACCAGAAGAGTCATTTAACCAAACATAGTATGTATACTCCCCATCATTAAGATATCTTAGGGTAAAGTTAGTGTAATACCAACCATAACCCTTGGTTTCATTTTTTGTCCCATTCATGTACAATATTACAGAGTCTGGATTATTCTCATTATATGTTACATTTATCACTAATGTGGTATTGGTTTGGTTTGTATTATTGGCTGGAGTAGGGAAATTAAAGGTAACCGTTGGAGCAGTTGTATCAACATTGATAGTCCAATTATCATCCCAATCAGTATTTCCAGAAGAATCATTGCATTTTACATTCCATAAGTATATTCCGTCACCGAGTGTTAGTTCGACGATATCAAAGCTTTCACTTACAAGGGATGAGTTGGTTACGTTTCCCATCCAACTACCGCTGAAATTGCCCCATAGCTGGCAGGAGTCCAGATTATCATCCGTTGGAGTGTAATTGAATTGAACCAGTCCATCACTATCCCAACTATCATTCTCTGGAGCATTAAGATCAGCTTCCGGTGGATTTGTATCAATAACAATGTTCCAGATGTCTGAACTGTTGGTATTTCGGTAAGAGCTGTTATCTGTACAGTTGATGTTCCATGGATAGCTGGTCTCACCAAGGGAAAAACTAAGATTGTTAGTTTTGCTCCTGCTTACCGAACTACTAAAGTTTCGCACAACACCATTAACAATAAGAGAGCAATTTTCAATATTTGAACCATCTGACACATTATAAAAAAATGTAACAGTACTACTATCACTAAAGCTATTGTTAAGGGGACCAACCAATACCATAACTGGGCCAGAAATATCCTCCACTTCCAAGATACTGCTGGTTATATTGGTATTCCCTGCAGTGTCATTGGCAAAAACAGTTACTGTGTAGTTGCCTGGAACCGAAAGATTAGTTGTAGTTAAAGTAAAATTGGAATAAAATGTTCCAAGCAAACTACTGTTTGGATAAGTAAGATTAAGATATTTGGTATCCAGATTAAGATCAGTTACGGTCCAATTCACTGTAACATTATCAAAAGAGTGATTTGCAGGATTGGGTGTAATATTGATTATAACATTTGGAGCAGAATGGGTTATATTGAGACAAGCACCTTTAGTAAAATAAGCGGAGGAAGTGTTGGTCCCATTTATATCAACCGCTCTTGCCCTAAAGTCGATACACGTAGATTCTCCCAAAAATGTTGTGTTCCATGTTAAGGTAGTGGTTTCATTATGATTCCCAATATCACTCCATCTTTTACCATCTATTAAAACCCATACATTTGTATAATTGATTTCATCGATTGTATCCTCATCATAATAATCCATATAAATCCCTTTTATCCTAAAATCCTGATAAGAACTATTTTCCCATGCATCCAATATACCTGAATTATTGGTATTAATGCTAAAATTATGGTTTGTTGTATCAAGACCTTCTCCTGTATATGTTAAATTCAATGAAAAGTTGCCTATGTCAACCCATGTACTCCCATCGTACATTTGTAGCCACAAATCAGGATCATTTGTCGATTGCTGTACTGATGCCTCTGGGTTGTAGGAATCAACTTCTAATTGTATTGTTATGTTGTTTATTGACTTATAATATGAATCAATATCAATATAGGTTGTAGGTGATGTGTTTGTCTCGTTGGAAGGCATACCTAATGGTGTTATAGTAACATTGACAGCATCAAGACTAAAATCACCTTGGTAAGTTGCCAATATATAAACATAGAATCTTAAGATATGTGAACCACTATGATTATCACGAGAAACAACCGCATTATCCCACGGATCTGAGCTGCCATATCCTGAGTGTGAGACTGCATCTAGCCTCCAAAGGGTTTCCCAACCACCTGTGGAGTTTATCTGTAGCTCAGCATAATCAAAATCATCATTCATCCCATACATATGATACCAGAAATCTACAGTAAGATTATCTCCAAGATTGTCTATTGTAAAAGGGTCGCTTTCAATGATGTAATCGGCTGGAGGACTACCTAACGGTGTTGTTGATGTCTCTGTAAAAACCACCCAGGATCCATCCACAGTCGATGTATCACCACTAACACCACAACCAGTTGCAGTTGATCCTGTATAACCTTGCCCATACCACCAAACCTCTTCTCCACCACCATCATTCCAATAGGTTGAAGGATTTGCGTCAATAGGATCATTATGTGTGTGGCTACCTTCAAAACCATCATAATATTCAGTCACATCTCCTGTATCTGGACTACCTGCAGCACTAATATTATCCATATTCTGCACCACAGTAATGTTATCTAATGAAGCTTCAATGTAATATGTTATGTCATCCCCAAACCCATCGACAGAACCGGATGCCTCCAGCTCAACAGAAACATCAGATGAAACATTGCAGCTTCCGCCATCGCAAGTAATATCTGTCGGTTCTGATGGATGTGCATCCGCTGCTGTGAGTGTAATATCTACTCCATCATTCTCTCCATAAAGCCCTTCTTCACAAAAATCACCGTCGGTTTCAGTATAACCATTTCCAGCTCCAGCAATATCGCAATCTACACTTCCATCGTATGAAAGTGAGACCCTTATATGATAATCTCCTGGATCTGCAGAATTGTCTATAGTTGTATCAGAACCAAAACCTGTTTCTCCCCCACTATAGCCGCTCCCAAAAGTAAAATTTCCAGCATCTCCATTTTGATCAAGAATTTCATAACAACCAAACTCATTAACCTTAGTATCGTCCTGCCATCCAGTTGCATATACTACAACATTATAGTTATTCCAGACTCCACCTTTTATCGTAATCTCTCCCCCAGGTTCAAAGGTCCCATTTACCCAGATATTATAAATATGAAAATGACCATCAGTCCCCGGTGTTCCACAATCTGCTATATCTCCTGAATCACAGTCATCAGTAACTGTATCTTCATTACATAAATTACAATCTGTACCGCAGCTGACTTCAGCGTAATTATTTGCCCATGCTTTCATCCCTCCAAAATCAAATTCTAGATGGTGCTTTCCTTGTGTCAATACCCTGCTTGTTTCATAGCCGGTTTCATTGCATTCATAATCCTCAATAAATATAGAATTGACAAGGCCTTGGTTTATCCATGTATAATCTAATGATTCATTGCCGCATCTCAATTCCAAGAACTTCAGATCATATAAGAAAGGGTCCTCACTAAAATCGCTCCATGTTGTTCCATCCACAGCAGTTATGGTTAGATTAGCCTTTCCTGTTGTGTCGAATCTGACCCCCCATAAGCCCCCCACAGTAGGATAGCTCTGTACGTTGAGTACATCGATAGGATCCACAGCCAAATACCAGTGTCTTGCTTCTTTAAAGGTCTCATTACCATATTCAACATACGATTGCCCAATCTCATAGAGCTCAGGAGTTATCAATGGAGGAATAGCAGAATAAGAGATAACTGAATTATTGGAGAGATCATGCCAGGTCAATATTATCTTATTATCCTTTATTTCGACTGTTGAATTATTGCTTTCTGTTACTGTGAAATTTATTGGTAGGACCTCACTAAAGCTGAAATTTGATACATTAGACAAAGAAACAACCCTTACTGAGGATTGAAATGCCCCCTTCCAGGGGTCAGTTGTAACAGGGGTTTCCCTAAGGATATCAAATTCATAATAATCCTTAACAGAAAAATCAGAGATTAGTGTACTGTTCACATTAGGCCCAATGGCATGTACAAATAACTCATAAGATCCTTCAAAGATAGCTGAAGAGTAATTAGCTCCATATATTCCTTTCTCTGTCTCAATCACACTTTCATTATCTGTTGTAAGAAGTGTTGAGATACCATCAGGAGATGTAATATTCAAAACGACCTCCGCATCGCTCAATAAGTATCCCTCACTATCCAAAACAACCATAACTATATCAACCGTCTCACCAGGATGATACATTGGCTTTTTCGTGTTTACAGTTGCTAATCCAATCTCAAACAGCTGTTCCGAAAGGTAAGGGACTGTCCATTCTATTCTGTCATAAAATCCGTCACCATTCCTGTCTAAGTAGGTTACATTATAGGCATCTTCATAACTGATATCCATACGGCTACCATTAATGATATGATGCAGCCTTGGCTCTATTGGAATTTCATTTATATCTGTAAACGCCCTAACATTTTCATAGTGCAGCGTAGCATTTGAAGTGATTAGGATCTGTTTCACTATGTTTCCAGCGCCAATTTCAATCTCTTTTTTTTCAGGAGCTTCAGTCTTGTACTTAATAAGGAATTCCTTTGCTCTTTCTTCTATTATTATCTTAGTGGTGTTATCTATTCCACTAGATGGGGGGATAGAAGTAGAAGTACTGCTTCTTACCCTTCTGTCTAATAGCTCAGTCAATCTTTCATCTAATCCACCTAATCCTCCAATCTTCCTGGAATCTCCAAGCTTCTTCCTTAGGATATCAACCTCTATTTCAGATTCATAATCTTCCAATTTCTCTATCATGCCCTTTTTATTCACCCTAATCTTGTCTCCATCTACCCTGGATTTCCTGTTCTTGTTTACGCTCTCTACAGAGATATTGAAAGACCCTTCAGGAACCTCTACCGTTAAATTTTCATTCTCCCTGTCTAGAACAACCCTCTTAATCCATTCTACAGGCATATCTATCTCTGCAGGCAATTGTGTAAGGTTTTCTTCAATGCTAATTTTTGAATCCGTGACATTGATCTTAAATGTGTTACTTACTATAGAATCCCTTGAATCATTAGCAATAATAAACATAAATCTAGCACCTATAAAGTTATAATCAGGAACTAAAGTAACGAGTTCGTTTTGCAATATAACTGAGATATTGCTCGGCTTATGATAAGAGTAAGTCAAATCGTCATTCTCAGGATCATAGCAATACTCACCAAGATCTACTGTCTTCTCGCTGTTCTTGATAATCATCATTGAAGGGATTACTCTGCAAACCGGACCATTGTTTGTAGCATTGGCAGGTAATATTGTGATAGTGCTAAAGTTAAAGCTGGACGCAAACGTAATTGTCTCTTGAGGAGCCTTTGATATCTGCCCAGCATAGGTGATATTGATAAGGTAATCACTAGGTATCAACAGAGAGGTGTTAAGTTCAAATGAGACATAACCCATAATATCTGTTATACCAGTCTCTACCAGAGTATCATTTACATATAGGTCAATGCTCTCATAAGGTATTGGTGAATCATTAACAAAAGTTAGTCTTGCCCCCACTTTTAGTATTGTTCCCCTTATAACAGATAACTTCTCCTTTAGGTAATTAACTATCTTAGTGTAGGCTTTGCTCTCTTTAACCATGGTAAATACAGCTGACAAATAGCTTATATTGCTATATACAATATGCGAATACGGATCCCCTCCAATGATACTATAGTCCACATGAATAACCTGGGCTCCAAGGGTATTATTATATCCAATACCATATCTTCCATAGCTTAGATACATTGCCTGGTTCCAGTACCTTGCACTTGGCTCTAGATCCATAAAGTTGCAGGTCCTTTGATTTCCATAACACAATGTAGTGGTTTGTTTATTGTCAATCGAATATACGCTCCACCGGGTTCCTAGCTTTGTTTCATTTACATCCCAGCTGAAAAGGGTATCAGCAACCGAAAAGTCTATTATGCCGTCTATACTCTCTATACCATCATTCTCAATGTCAAACTGGCTCTGATCATCGTACTCCAGATTTAGGGATATGGATTTATTCACAGATTCATTCAAGGCCTTTGTTGTAAATCCAACTATAGATATGATTAGAAGTATAATTATTAGATTCCTAATTTGCGCCTTTTCCCCTTTTTTATTTGCTCTCATCGATCTGTTTTATAAGTTTGTTCTCGCCATTCCTGTTCTTGGCTCGATTATAGGATGACCAGATTGTCCTATTGTCTCTGTTCAAGATACCCCCAATTTCACGGTAGGAAAGTTTCAGATCTTCTCTCAGGTATTTGATAGCAGCCTCAAGCACGCCTAGCTTCCTGTCGGTAAAGATAGAGACAGGAATAGGTATAGCCTTGTTGTCTATCTTAAACCTGAGTTTGAATTTCTTCCTAGTGTTGTTGTACGTTCTCCATATCACTCTGTCATCCCTGTTTAGCAATGTAGCTATCTGATGGTAACTCAATCCGAGTTCCTCCTTCAGATATTTTGTCAACGCTTCTAGAATTCCTAAAGACCTTTCTTTAAAAATCGAGGACGGTACTTTCAGGATAACCTCTCCTTCCCTTTTTTCTTTCAGCATATCAATAAGTTCTTTGAAAGAAATATCCTCTTTTTTAAGAATGGTTTTGACAAATGTATTTAACGATTCCACACATTCATCTACAGAAAACAACTCTTCTTCCATTAAATCCCCCCCTTTTTTTGTAGACTTTTTCAGTCATAATTATAGTACTATACTTAATAAATAATTAGTCATATCCGCGAAACCCATATTTAAATCTTTCTATTTTTTTTACATATTATGTAAGAAATAGTAATATTGTATAAGTAGTAAATTAATCGAGAATATGTAAAACAAATATTTTTTACATATTCTATAAGAAATTATTGCTACCAATATCAGATGAAAAAAATACAAGATCTACAAATGAGAGAACTATATCTAGAATTATATCAATACCTCTTTTAGCCGATACCTCTATCATCTTACCCCCAACATTAATCACAAATTTACCGCTTATTATCCTATTTTTGGAATTACTCATATATAAATGTTTTGATGTTATTGTGTTCAAATCTAATTCCCAGATTGCTTTTATTTCTCTAGTGTTGTTTGCAAAAATAATATGGATATTATATAATTGCTTTACAAAATTATATCTGTCTTATATTATAAACACTTAGCACACAGATATACAAAAGGGAATATTTATATATTAATATAACTTTCATTGTTCTAGGGGGTAGTATGGCAATATGGTAATATTATTTGATGTATTCAATCTTTCAGGTAATATATTTGATATAATCTTTGCTACTAAGAGCCAGAAGATAGTGGGAGAATTACTGGTAAATTTGATGAAGGAGAAAGGAGGAGAGATAACAAAAGCAGAGATGTCATTTATAGCAACTCAGCTGCACGAATCAAGTCTCGTTACTGAGATACATGAACCAGAATATGAAGGGAAAAAGGTTAAGCTTTCTTACAACAAACGGCAGTTCTATGACAGGATATTAACCCCTATGAAGAGTATGGGGCTTATTTACTATGACTTGTATAAGAAGACATATAGGTTGACAGATAGGTTTACTAAGGAGATGCAGAGCATAGGGATAATGTGGCAGTTTGAACTGAAAAAACCCGTCATTAATTCAAATATATGGAAAAATCAGAAGTAGAGCAATGTATAATCAATTTCCTTACTTGATGAAAAAGGTTATGATCTATGTCAGATTATCTAATCACAATTCTTTTGGGGGTATTGATAGCCACCATACCGCTTATTCTGGCAATATTATTTAAATTGATTATAGACTCCTTGAATATCAAGGGAAAGATTACAGATTATCTCAATACAAAGCATAAGACCATATCGCTAAAATTTAAACAATTAGCCTATGATGAAGAAAAATCATTCTTAAGATTAAAATACATACTATTTGTTGTTCATTGGGGAAAACAAAAGCCAAAGAACAACAAAGATTTGCTGCACATGCAGATACTGTTTAAGGGCGGAACAACCAAAACTGCTAAGCTTCCTGTCCATAACTCTCTTGGAACTACCTTTAAATGTTTTGTGGACTATAAAGACAGGAATAAGTTGAATAAACTGAAGGATTTTTTGGCTAGAAATGGATTCACTCCAGCATATAAGGATGGAGATAAATCAAAGAAACGTTTATGGTTTCACCATCCTGGTTTTGCATATAATTTTACAGATTACCCTAACAACTATATACACCCAAGAACTTAGATCTTGAACACTCTCTTTTAGATCTTATTTATCTTATCCTGTAGGTCTGCACATTTCTTAAAAACCTTTAGCTTATCCTCTTTTGATAAACTCCTGTATAGGAGTTCAATCCTTGGATACAGCATCTTCGCTTTGCTAATCTCTGCCTCGTCAACATGCCTGTTGCCCCAATTGATCAGCTCATTTATTACCTCTAGCTCCTTATTGGTTTTTAACCTAACACTAACCTGTTCATCACTCTTTGTAAGGATACTATCTCTTATTTTACTCCCTCTTTTCTTTATATTGTCAATAAACCTGGGCTTCGAAACCTCGTACCCTTGCGACGACAGTATCTGGTATCCCACAAGTGCACCGATTATGAGAATGCCTACAATTGCAAACAGGATCTCCCTTTTGCCAAAACCAAAATCAGATCCTAGGATAGAGGCGATGGAATACCCCGTTATCTCGTTATAATCCTGTTCTAACTGGATCGGTCCGATTAATATTACAGAGGCAGACTTTCTTACGCTGTTAAAGCTTATCTTCTTGTCCAATGTGTATTTTATCTCAGTGCCTTCACTTCCAAGATTAGAATAACCGAACTTTACTATTGGATCTGCCTCTACAACCTCATAATCCTTTGTGATGAAGTGGATCTCACTAACATCTTGGGCAATCTCCTTGGGTATTATTTCATAAAGGATCACGTCCTTTAGGTTCTCTGGGCTTTTATGCTTGATAGATTTGATTATGAGTGTTTGTTCCTTTGTTTCTCCGTCTAAAAATTCAATCTCGATCACATATGCAGTAATCAAAACATCTATATTTGCCTGGATAGCCCTGTTTTGGATCCTATATGTGTTTTGTTCAATATTGTCAAATCCAGGTTGTGAGAACAATTTTTCGATCGCAGTGTCAATATCCTTTTGGCTTAAGCTTTGTATAGAATCACTCTTCTCAATTACACCAATATCCCTTGGTGTAGTCTGTAGGACCTTATTGAGTTCCAGGTCGATCTTCCCTAATTCTGAGTCAAGATCAGCCGCAGTCCTGTACTCTTGTTTTAGGTTATTCAGCTGATGCTTTATATTCTCAAGTTTTGTTTTTATTGATCCTAATTCCCCTATAACCCCCAGCTGGGAGATTGCCTCCTTATCCTCCTTACTATCTAGGTCAGAAAGAACTGCATCAACATCTATCAATAGTTTTTCAGCCTTCTTTATCTGGTCGTTAACCTTGATTACCAGATTAGGAGGTAGCACCTTAGGGGTCTCTTCTTCCTCTTCAGATTCGACCTTAGTCTCTGTTTTTTTATTGGACCCTTCCGAAATAGCTGTGGCATAGATTTCCTCGGATAGATAGCCTGCGTTTCCAGCCTTGTCAATAGCATTGATCTTGTAGTAATATGTTGCCTTATCTTCTGTTGAATAGTCTATATATCTTGTTACATTTTCTGTTTGGACATAATAATCCACATAATCAACACCTGAAGTGGTGGACCTATAAACTCTGAAATACTCAACATCCTCTCCATCATAATACCATTTTAGCTCAATTGCCCCTTTCTTCTTAGATACAGCTTCCAGGCTAATGGGGGTAGGGGGCTTTGTTGTATCTACAACGAATGATTTTCCTTCTCTGATTGTAGTCCCCTCTATCCCTAGCTTATCCTTTCCTGTAAAATGAAAGGTTCCAACAAGATTGTCATAATCTCCTGTGATTATCATCTGGCCTTCCCAGGTGGAATCAGATCCTGTAAGGGATATAGGTCTTTTTGATCCAGGGGAATTGTCAAAGCTATATGTAAGGGTAGGGGCTTCTTCAAGATCCTCAGACGTAACAACAGTAACTCCAATCACCCCTGCCTTCAGGGGAGCTTCTTCACTTAGGATTATTTCTGCTGTTGGTGGCAGATCAACCTTAAATTCTATCATCTCAGATCTGCTCATCTCATATCCTTCAAGATCTTTACATCTTACGTAATAGGTTCTTGAACCATGACCCAGGTTAGTTAGGAGTTCTTCGTGGTTTTTAGAGCCGGTTATCCCAAAAATATTTGAAAGGGAGTTGTAAGAGGCATTAGCACTGCCATATTTACAGGTTGCATCCTCATTAGTTGTAACCTTCAAGCTCGTAGAGCTCCCTGTAACATATCCGCTTGGAGACTCGTCAGTTATGATCGGAGCAGAACTATCAACAGTATTCTGGATCTGTGAAGTTGCAAGGGTAACTCCGCTATTATCAACAAGATTTCCAGAGACAGAATATGTTCCGGCATCAACACCCATAATCCCCCACTCAAATTGATAAGTGTAAGGTCCGCTTCCACTGAAGCTTGTATTGAGGATAACCACAGAATTGACCTGTGACTGAAGATTGCTGTAACCAAGGTAAACAATCCCGTTAAATACGTTGTTTGTTGATATTGTGAAACTTGCACTTTCTGATTCACCTTGCATTATCACCTTCGGAGAGGATATTTCCATAGATATTCCATAAACTGCTGGAATTAGTAGCACCATCAGCAGCCACGTAATACACTTATAATTCATCTTTTATTCTCCCCCTTTAGAATATATTTCTTCAGATCCTCAATAATCAGGCTTTTGATATAATCAGATTTTGCCAGACCCAACTGATCAGAGATCTCCTCTAGCCTCTTGTTCAGTTCATCCTTCATTGAAAAATTGATCTGAGCCATTTTTGATATTTGTTTTCTGATACCTTACCAATACTCAACTAAAAATTTACTAAAAATACACCAATAATATACTAAATAACTACTATTTATACACTATTTAATATAATTAGTATATAAATATATCGTTTTTATATACGAATACACCCTAATTCTCAGGTATCATGAGCACAATGATCTTAGAATCATTATAATGGAATTAATAGCAATAACGAGGTCTTTTCAAGAATTCAATCAAAGAGAACATTACCCTTCCGATCAACTACATAAACAAACATAACCTTATTTTTAGACTCTACCTTTGAGCATTTGATGCCAAATGCCTGTTTTTTTATCTTACTCCTTAATTTTATAGGCACTAAAAAGTGTTTGGTTATTCCTCTAGTTCCTCTTTCAATTACCCTGCTCTCAACATCGCAGAGGTCAGAGGCAAAGATACCAATATCCCTGATACAACCTCCCAGAGAAAGAGCTTCTTCCTCATCAAGGCAGATCTTTATTTTCACCTTATCATCCGGCAATATCCTTGAGCTTAGTATTATGCCCATAAAGTACAAGATCAACACGAGCTTTTTAATACTTTCTTACTATTCAAATGGGATAATAATTTTATTTTTTTATCCAGAATCAATCGTAAACTTAATATAATAAACTGTTGTTATTATTAAGTGCTATGCAATATTTATATACTCAGTAGGGGCTAGAATGAAACATGGGAAGCATACTGAATTCAAAGACTGCTACCGACGGAAAAATAGTATTTGAAATATTAGTAGATTATGAAGAGGCTTTACAGCTTAAAGGACATGTTAAGAATATTCATTTATTTTCAAATGAAGTGTCTGATATCAAGTCAAACATATCCTTAAGGGGTAAAAACGAAGCGACTAAATATTTTCTTATCCCTAAGGAACTCAGAAAAGACCTAAAATTCAATACAAAAGTTACATGCCAGAAGATAGAGACAGATACCAAGACCATTTTTGTTTATATGGTAGATAAATTTAAACTGGAGTGAATATAGTATATTAGGTGAAAAAGCATGGAAAGAGAAAAGATAGGATTAAAAGGCATTGACAGTATGGTTGAAGGAGGGATCCCTGCAGGGTCTATTATAGGTATATCTGGTCCCCCAGGGGTAGGAAAGTCAATATTTAACCTCCATTTCATCCTAGCAGGAGCAAAAAAAGGACAGAAATGTGTCTATGTATCACTAGAGGAGCCAAGAAGCAATATTGACAGGATGATCAACCAATTTAGCTTCGCAAAGGAGTTTTATAAGCTCGAAAAAAAAGGCAAGATCGTTATTAAATGCATAACATATCCTGAATATGAAAAGATCTATTCAGAATTATTCCAAAAGATTAACGAGGACAAAGAGATAAAAAGGCTCGTCATAGATTCTTTTAACTGTTTCTTTGCATCAACCATCAATCCTGAATCCCTGAATCTAACCCATGAGGTCAATACAAGGAGGATGATAAACCAGGCATTCTCTATGTTAAGAAGGAAGGAACTTACTACCATCCTGATACTGGAGATGCAGAGAGACTCAAAACATGGATTCTTTTACAACATACCTTACCTAGTTGATGGAATAATCAATCTAGATTTTCTTGACCTTGGAACAATCGAAAGAAGGATATTCATCTCAAAGATGAGGTGGACCAACCAGTATAAGGATAGCAAAGCTTATGAGATTGGTAAAAAGGGTATAAAAGTCATTAGAGAAAAGGAATAAGCTTAACCTACTCCAAAAAACAGCCTGATTCTATTTTTTTATTTCTGGGATAAAAAGTATCTTTTATTTATCCCAAAAAAGTTTGTAGGTAAATAGTAATCCAGAAAGTTTTTAAATAAACATACAATAATATAAAACATGCCAAAAAACAATATAAGGGATTACTTGTTTAACAAGCTGTTCTTTCCAAAGGTTGTTGTTATTGATAGGCCCGGGATTATAATAAATAAGACTTCTAGAAAGTATGGCGGGGAAATCAGTAAAAAAAGAGTGATCTTCCATTTTGAAGATATCTTTGTAAATTTACAAATGGAGACGATTAAAAAGTTTGGTAAAGAAAGGGTTTCGGATATGTACTACAAGTTAGGAAGAGAAATTGGTATAATGCATATGTTATCTGGAGGAGCAAAAAAACCACCTACGTTTTTAATAAAACCTATAATAGAACTCGTAATAAAAAATCTTGGCTGGGTTGGCTTGTCAAAAGACGGCATTACATTTAATGCCAAAAATCAATCACTCATCCTAAAACTAAGGGAAAGTGCAATATCAAGAAAGACGAATGACCATTCAATCTTTATTGGAGGATTTAGCTCAATTTTTAGTTTTTTGACTGGTAAAAACATGGAAGGCGAAGTAAAACACACTAATGATCCAAATGAGTACTGGTATATTTTTAACAAAGACATAAAGCGGAGGTTTATCCCTGACATCAAAAAATTAATGCCTATTAAAAATTATGACAGATTAAATTTTCCGAAAGAAATAACCCCTACTATGAAAACGAGTACATTTAGCGAATTTATGAAATTCAAAAAAATTAAGTTACAGGAATCGGGAAAATTCTATTTTACTGATAAGCTGATATTGCCAAGCACTACGGAATTTCTGAATTTAATCGCAAATCGTTACTCGGAACTTAAAGAAACAAAAACTCTAAGGAAAGGCATCATAAATGGAGCAAAAAAATTGGCTAAAGATATCCTAAAAAACCAAAAATCAAAGAAAGATAAGATTGGAGCTATAATAAATATGTTATCTGCATTTGGATGGGGGATTCCAGTATACAGAAAGAAATATAAATATGTTATTTTCGATTTCATTAGCCCACCAATAAGCAAGTATGGCTTTTTGTATGAAGCACTGGTCTTAAATGGTTACTTAAATTATATTTTTGACAAGGAACTTGAAATAAAGGAAATTAAAATGAAGAAGAATCCAATAAGGATTACGATTCAATATTACCCTATCTAAATGAATTTCATTCTAAAATATTTCATTTTTAAACGCATATAGTGGTACATTTGTAATAATATTTGTCTTTTTGGGAACATCCTTTTCAATCCTTGAGGTATTTCGATATCAATTTCGTTCTTCAATAAAGACTGGAAAAAATCAGGATAATCTCCTAATCTCCTAATGACTGAAGATAATGCAGGGTAATTTTGAATCTTTTTTATAACATGACTATCTCCATATCTATCAAGTTTTGATGCTAAAGTTCTTGTATAAACTTCCAAGTATTTTTTCTTCCACTGTTTTTCAAATAAACTCAAATTATCCTTTTTAATGGCATTAGATAACATCTTCGATGATTCAGAGATAATATCTATCCCTCCTCCAACATTTGGATTAGCATTTCCAAAACTATCACCCAAGCAAGCATATTTCTTGAAAGTCAAAGGCAAAACAGGAGAAACAGGCACTGAGGTATAATTCCTTTCTAATATCTTTAGATTAGGTATTTTTCTGATTATAGTTCTGTTATGCGGCTTTATATCCGAAAAATTATATTCAGTTGTATAAGCCCACTCACCTTCCATGACTTTATCTTTTAAAGGATAGAAATCCTCAACAAAATCTGTGTCTGAAAAAAATATATAACAAAATTTATCAGATAGTCCGATATCTCTCAGATTAAAGTTTTTTTGCAATACCTTGGAATCAACAAGCCAAAATATAAAGGGCATTGGCCAATTAAACTTTCTTCTCAAAAAAAATTCTGAGCCTGAAGAATCAACTAGATGATCGAATCTATATCTTGCTTTATCTGTAGTTAAAATATTCCCATTTACATCTATAGCTCTTTCCGATCTGTATTCCAAATCAGAGTGTTTTTTCCTATTATTGCAGACTTGCTTATAGTCTAATAGGTAAACTTCTTCGTTTAAACTAAAACATACCTCATCATAGACTCCTACTTTTGAAGTATATTTTCTGACATAAGGCAATTTGTATTTCTTTATAGAATCCCTAAAAGTTAGTCTAATACCATAACCCCTATTACTCCCAATGGAATTGTTATCTAACAAAAGAATGCTCTTTTTTGGACAATCTTCAGATAGATCTTTGCTGAGTGTCGTACCAGCAATCCCCCCTCCAACAATTACTACGTCATAACTTTCCATTTTAATCTATTATATTCTGTTTTCAGCTATTAAACCTAAATTATCTGTTTTAGTCCCATACAAATCCATTATTTCTTCCTCTGAGAACGCTCTCTTCTGTAGTTGTGACATTTCTTTTATTTCATTTAATATTTCACTCAGCTCTTCATCCGAGAATTCATCGCTAAAAAGATACCTAAGACTACTAATACCACTATGTTTGCCAAATAATATCCTTCTTCTGGAACCTATTATCCTTGGATTAAAGTTTTCATAATTTTTTGGATATTTGAGGATACCATTAACATGGATTCCACTTTCGTGACTGAATGCATTTCTACCACAAACTGGTTTGTGTTTCTGTAATCTCACCTTAGAACATCGTTCTACTAAATTGCATATCCCATTAATCATTTCATATCTCAAGTTTAGATTCACACCATATTGGATTTTAAGCGCCATTACTATCTCCTCTATTGGAGCATTTCCTGTTCTTTCACCTATGCCATTAAAGGTTCCTGAAAACAAATCTGCTCCTGCTTCAAGTCCTGCTAATGTGTTTGCTGTAGCTTGCCCAAAATCATTATGGGCATGCATGCCAATTTTACAATCGCAATTTTTTTTGATCGTAGCTATGAATCTATACGTATCAAAAGGAGTTAATATTCCTAAAGTATCACAGGGTAGAAAGTAGTCAACTTTATTTGATACCGAGTTAATAAACTCAATTATATGGTTCATATCAGCTCTGGTTGCATCTTCTGCAGCAAAATCTACCTTAAGTCCTAATCCATAGGCATACTCTATAAACTCAAGGCTTCTGTTTAAATTCTCCTCTTTCGTAATACATAATTTATTTTTAAGATGTATGTCTGATATTGATGTAAACAATATCACTCGGTTAACACCGCAGTATGCAGCTAAATCAATGTGTTCTTTTCTTAACATGGTTGCTGCAGTGATATCGGATTTAAGGCCCATATCTGATATGATCCTGGCTAATTTCATCTCATCCTTAGATATTGCCGGCATAATCCCAATAATGGAGGCTCCAAAATCAGATATCTTTGAGGCCAGCTTTAGTTTTTCCGATGGAGAAAAAACAACTCCGGCCATTTGCTCGCCGTCTCTGAGTGTAGTATCATACATCTTAATATCTTGTTTTATTCTCTTCATCTTCATCATCCCATCGAACTTTTAGCTGCCCCCCTATATTCTTCTTTATCAAAAGAATTCATCAATAGGAGGGCAATATATGATAAAAATATCAATAAGGGGATAATTACTACTCCAATATTAGAAGCTCTATCTAATATAATGCCTAATAAGAACAATATCATCACTAATCTTGAGATTTTTACAGCTGAATGGTTTTTGTTTTTTAACACACAATAAATCACAATCAGCTGAATGACAAGGATGGCCAGGAATGTAATAAGGAATATGTTTGATAATTGAAACAGATAGTAGGAAAAGAACATAAGTGAAAATCCTATTAAAAGTAAGACTATTGACATTAATCTCCCCCCTCTAGAAACGGTAGTTAATGTCTTATAACCTCTCTTCCTATCATCTGTTGTATCTTTTAGATTCTTACAGCTGATAATAAACCAGGAAACTATATACATAAATCCAGCCAAGGATAGGGAAAAATTGATGGGAAGGTCCAAAAGCAAAGATGAACTCAGTGAAGGTAAGGCAAAATGTGTGATTGCTAAAATTGTAGAATCCCCAAATAATATAAACCGAGAAAAGGTGTTATAGATCAGGCCTAAAAATATGGAGACAATTGCCGTAAAAAGTATAATATAATCAGATAGAGACATTATAATTGCTATGGAGATTAAGATAAACATCACTTTCTTTGAATATTTGGGCAGGAGATAATCCTTATCCCTTACCGCATTATGTATCCCTGCCGAAGAATAAATTAAGACTCCACAAATACCCAAGATAATAACTTTCTTACTGATTACATTTGCAAATGCTGTGGGAACCATTATCGACATAAGAATTAGAAAAGTCCTATACACTCTCGTAGCTTTCAATAGGTTAATAAAATTCTTCAACTAATATTCACCCCTTTTTAATCAAACAAGTGTAGGGGTTTTACTAATAGGTTACGGTCATTTTGGGATAAATTTTTGGTACAATAACACAAAAATAATGTAAGAATGTACAAAAATTCAAAAAAGATTTCATTTTTTTGGGATAAGCTTTATATTCGTTTAGGATTTTTATTTTTTAAAAAGGGGTGGTTAGATGAAACATTATAATACAGCTGTTTCTGTTGTCTCAGACGAAAGGCTTCAATTTACAGATATTACAAAAAAAATAAGGGAGATTGTAAAAAAATCTAATATTAGGCATGGGATTGTTAATATTTACTCTACACATACAACCTCTTGTATTAGGGTTAATGAGAATGAAAGCAGGCTTATTTATGACTTTAAGTCTTTTTTGGAAAAATTAGCTCCTAGTTCCGAGAGCTATAGGCATGATGATATTGATAAAAGAGATTGTCCACCAGATGAAAGAATTAACGGCCATTCTCACTGCAAATCCCTTCTTTTAAGCGCATCCGAGACAATACCAATTACTAATGGGAAATTAGAGCTAGGTAAGTGGCAATCTATTTTTCATGTTGATTTAGATGGGGGGGACAGAAAAAGAAATGTTATAGTTAAACTATTGGGGGAATAAAATGGAAATCCAACTAAAGGAACATGCACAAATTATGGATAATTATCTTAAAAATGTTTTACCTAGGAAAATAAATGCTGAATGGCTGGAGTCTGTTTTTGACAAGACTCAATGGGAATATGATGAAGAGACCTACACAAAAGCAATAGCCGAACCCATATGGGAGCTTCTAAGCAGGGGAGGAAAGAGGTGGCGTCCTTTTTTGATGCTCCTTGCGTATAAATCAGTAGGGGGCAGGGGAGATTATATAAAAAATTTCTTAGCATTACCTGAGCTGATCCATAATGGGACTTTGATCATTGACGATATAGAGGATGAATCTAATATAAGGCGGGGGAAGGAATGCATACATAAGCTATACGGCAATGATATTGCAATAAACGCAGGAAATTCCCTTTATTATCTACCCCTTCTTCTGATAATAAAGGATAAAAGCTTAAAACCTAGATTGAAAGCAGGGATATATGACATCATAATGGAAGAGATGATAAAACTCTCCTTCGGCCAGGGTACAGATATATACTGGCATAAGGGGAAAAAGTTGGTTATAAATGAAAGGAGATATCTGCAGATGTGCGCTTATAAGACAGGGACTTTAGCAAGGATGGCTGCTAAGTTGGGGGCTTTGCTTGGAAATGCAAGCCCGGAGCAGATAGATGCCCTTGGTAAGTATGCAGAATCAATAGGGGTGGCATTCCAGATTCAGGATGATATCCTTAATATTACAAACAAAGGATGGGGAAAGGAATTTGGTGAGGATATAACTGAAGGAAAACGCACGATCATGATAATAAGGGTTTTAGAAGTTGCTTCAACCAGGGACAGGCAAAGGCTACTGACCATTCTTAATTTAAGAACGAATAATAGAAGATTAATAAATGAAGCAATCATGATAATACAAAATTACAAGGCAATTGAATATGCAAAAATCAGGGCAATGGAGATAGTAACAAATGCATGGGATGGGCTTGATCCCCTGATACAGGATTCGGAATTTAAGGGAAAGCTAAAACTTTTTTCGGATTTTGTGGTAAATCGGAACATATAGGGAGAATGGATGAACTAGTATTGGTGGATAAGGAAGATAGGGTAGTTGGATCAGCATACAAAGAAAAATGTCATGATAAAGGAGGAATCCTGCATAGGGCTTTTTCCATATTCATTTTTAATGACAAAGGCCAACTATTAATCCAAAAAAGAAGCGAATTGAAAAGATTATGGCCTTTATATTGGAGCAATACCTGTTGTAGCCATCCAAGGGCAGATGAAAGCTATCTGGATGCTGCTGAAAGAAGGTTAGAGGAGGAATTAGGATTATCCTGTAAATTGACGTATCTTTACAAATTCAGGTACTCCGCACCGTACAAGAACTCTGGATCAGAAAACGAGATATGTGCTGTACTTATTGGAAAGTCGAATGAAGATATAGCTCCAAATCCAAAGGAGATATCTGATCATAAATGGATTACTATTGATGAGCTAAAAAAGGACATAGAACAAAACCCTGATAAATTTACTCCTTGGTTTAAGATAGAAGTGAAGGAATTATTTTCTTCTTACAAGGAGCAGATAGATAGTTTGTTAGACAACCACGAGTAATAGATAATATTGCTTATTTTCTCAACCTTTTCGAGTTAAGGATATTATTCAACGCCTTAATAAACTCCTTTCCAGAATCGATCGGTATGATTACAGACCCTTTAGTTGTCCATTCTCCGTTATCTTTCTTCTTCTCCTGTATCAAAAAGAACCTGCCAAACTCATTTTCCACTATATCAAACCATATTGTCTTATTTTTTAGCTGTAGTTTTTCAAAGTCAAGATGATGAACCCTATGATTCGGGTAGTAGACCCTGGTTGGACCGAATTGTTTCATATATATCTCATTCTCAGAGCTTAATAGCTGCAGGTGTTTCTCTAGGGTTTTCCTTGATATCTTAGTTGATTTCATTATCTCTGTTGTTGTAAGGCCCTTTGGGTTTTTCTTAAGAAAATTAAGAAGCCTGTTATGAATATACTTTTCTTTTTGAAACGGTGATAGATTAATCCCCTCCTTTGCCATACTCAACAAAAAACAAAAACATTTATATATATGTTTTGGTACCAAGACTTATTTCATAACCTATAAAATGCAGCAATACAAACTAAAAATAAAGGAATTACCGTTAGAAGAAAGGCCGAGAGAGAGGCTTATAAATAATGGAGTAAAAACACTAAGCAATTCTGAATTATTGGCGATCATATTGAGAAACGGTTCAAATAAAGAAAATGTACTGGAGCTGTCCAGAAGGATACTAAAAGATTGTAACCTTGGATCTTTATCCTGTAAGAGAGTTAATGCGCTAAAAAAACAGTTTGGTATAGGGGATGCAAAGGCATGTCAAGTGATCGCATGTTTTGAACTAGGTAAGAGGTTGGCTGCCTGTAAAACTAATAAGTTACCGAGGATAAAATCTGTTAAGGACGTTGTAAGAATGATTATGCCTCACGTATCAGACTTGAAAAAAGAACACTTCATCGGGATTTACCTTGATTCAAGAAACAGGATAATCAAAAAAGAGACAATATTTATTGGAAGTCTAAACGCATCTGTCATACATCCGAGGGAGGTATTTCAGGTTGCAATTGCAGAATCAGCAGCAAAGGTAATACTTGTCCATAATCACCCCTCAAGAGATCCATCACCTTCCAAAGAAGACATTCAAATCACAAAACAGCTGGTGGATTCCGGAAATATTCTGGGTATAGAATTTGTTGAGCACATCATAATTGGGGGAAAAAGACATGTTGAACTGATTGGAGAAGGATACCTAATAGATGAATAATCTAAGTTTATTCCAACTTATATCTAAGAAACCGCCCTCCAATAAGTTTTAACTCAGCTAGGAACTCTTGTTCTATCATTTCTTTAGAAGGATTTTTGCCGCACTCCTTCAAGGTCCTTATATATACCTTATCCAAATCAACAACCCCCATTACCTTCTCCTGCCCCATCCACACTCAATGATCTATTCCGTATATAAATATTTCTCTGTTGTAGCATATATGTAGCATTATATTTATTAAAGAGGGTATATCACATATATGCTACAATGGTGAAACAAAAAAGCGGCTGGGTGAACGTGAGGGTTCCAAAAGGGCTTATGGATGAGGTTGATTTATTCATAGAGCAATCTCGAGGTTCATTTACCTCAAAGGCAGACTTCGTTAAGTCTGCTATAAGGGAAAAATTAAATAGAAAAGACGAGGTATTATTGGCCAGGGACATTATATCTGCTATGAAAAAGAACCCAGCTCTGAAAAAAAAAGATTAAGTGATTTTATTATACCCACCTAGATAATAAATAGGTACAAATTTGTAAAAATAACCAATCCTTATCCTAAATAATATTTTTTTATCCCGATTTCTGCGTGCGTTTTAATAAGAGAAACTCCCAAGGAAAAAATAGGGGGAAAACCTACTATATATTCCATGGATTATGTATAAAAGGGTTATATAAGAATGACATAAACAAACTTACATGGAATATAGTTAACTAATAACTAAAATTACTTAATAAGTTACAAAATGGAATTAGAGACACTGTTCACACAACAAAAATGGAATATTCTGAGTGCCCTATCCGAATCAAAGCATTCTCCTTTACAATTAGCAGACAGAACCAATACAACAATCGCAAATATAAGCCAACAGTTAAGATTACTTGAAGCTGCTCATCTAATTAAGAAAGAGAAAGTACGGAATCGAGATAAGGGTAAACCAAGAACATTGTTTTCTTTGTCAAACGATTATGCTTATATCATCTCCGCAATAGATGGTTTTGCGGATAAGAAATTATTAAAATTAGATAATTTCCATAAACTACTCTTCAAAACTTGGTTCTTCGAAGATCCGGAATTGCAGTACTGCACAGAGAAATTTCTTTGGGGTATTGAAAGGCACATAAGGGATATTGATCTGATTGCAATAAAACCAACCGGGGAAAAGATGAATATAGTGGTGTCGACAAAAAATAAGAAGATAATTAATGAAAAAGTCAAAGAATTATTTAGAAAAGGATTAACATACAAATCGCAGATTCCTGAAATCCAGGTAATTACGATAGGAGAGGCAAAAGATCTAATTAGAAATGAACAGACACTTATATACATGAATTTCCTGGTTATCTATGATCCTTTAAGATTATTTGAAAATAATAAATAATAAATTTTTTATAGACTATTAATATTCGAGGCTATGGGAGAATACAGGCTTAGGTTCCTAGAAAACACATAAGATGCCTTCTTATTTTCCTCAAGCAAGTTTTATCTTAAATCCATACAAACAAAAAATCCTAAGACCATAAATTAAGAGGAGAAAATACGATTACTCGTGTTACTTACCCTGGTCATATAACAATGAAGATAGAGATATTCAACATCAGACTATCAAAAGAGATTGTCACATGGCTGGATCTACTAGTTTCTAGAGGAATTTACAAGAGCCGTTCAGAAGCCATCAGGGAATTCTCAAGGAATCATATAAAAGAAACAGGTGGTAATCTTGGATGATGTTCTAGTTTCGATAAGGATGCCTCAATCCTTATTATCAGAATTAAAAAAATTAGCAAAAAGGGAGCATTACATGGACTTATGTGAGGGGATCAGGAGTATTGTAAGAAAAAACTGGCTTAAGTCTTTGTATCCTGAGTTAATGGAGATTAGAAGATTAAGAAAAGATATACTGCACGAACTAAAGAAGAGAAAAGAAAAAGAAATAACCAGGAGGGTAGCAAGTGAACTAAGGATAATCAGAAAAAAAATAAGGGGGGAGCAATTAACAAAGAAAGGGGATCCTAACCACCTCGTTTTTCCATAATCTCGCTTTTTTTCTTGTAATGATTATAGAGGTCAACAAGGCTATTGTACCAGGAAACGAGTTTATTCTCCATCTTCACCTTCTCAATAGTTACTGGATTTTTGGTAATCTCCTCTATTTTCTTTCTGAATTCGCTTTCCTTCTGTGTTATCTCCTTCTCAATCTTTTCTTTGGACTCAATCTGGTCCTTATAATGTTTGAATACATCCACAATCTCGTTATAGAGGGTAACTAGCTTTTCATCTGACTTGATCACAGTCATTAGATGGCTGTCAGATGCTACTCCAGTAACACTAATGACCATATCCTCGATTAGATATTCCTCCTTTTCCTTATTGGTCTTTTTCTTTGTGAACTCCTTGTTCAGTTTCCGTATACTATCTAGTACATCTTTTAGCTGAGGATGTTCCTTAGATATATTCTCAAGGATTATATCTGAACTAAGAACACTTACCATATCCTTTATTTCTTTGCTGGTCTCCAATCGTCTGGATTTTTCTTTTCTTTTCTTGCTCAAGTCAAATACTATCCCATAGATACTCTTGAAAAGATCCATAAGTTCCTTATCAAAATCAGAAGATTTAATTCCATCATAGACCTTCTTCCCCATTTTGAGCTCCAATTTGGTCAGTATATCATCTTCCATCCTGACAAAATTATCTCTCTTCCTCCTGTGCTTCTCCAGGAATCTTTTTTCCTTTTTCTGTTTTTTATACTCATGATACCTTAGTTTGCTTAGGATAAATGGGGTAGCGATCAGCCCTAAAACCGTAACACCTAATGTTCCCCAGATATAGAGGAACATAACATTCTCTTTGTGCCCTAATAGATAGATATAGAAGGATATTGCGAATAAGAGGCTTGAAAGAATGATAGCAGCACCATATATCTTCCATCTTATTTTTTTGTACTTCCTCATCCTCTTTCTGTACTCTTCAAACTCCTTCTTTGTTATCCTATGTACATAAGTCCTGTCCCCTGCGAATGTTAAAGACATTATTGCTGTCATTAGCAGAACAAGTAGCCATGGATACTTATTTGCTATAGGCGCTAACTTTTCGAGATCTAATGGGATCTTTGCATATCTCTTAATCTCGCATGGCTTGCATGTGCCTCCGCAATCAATCCCTTCCTCACATTCACCGTCATGACAATTTTGTATACCATCGGAACAGCTAGCCTCACTCACACACGGCTTACATATTCCACCGCAATCAATCCCTTCCTCACAAGCCCCACCATGGCAGTTTTGTATCCCGTCAAAACAGCTTCCTTCATACACACAATCCTTAATTACAGCAGGTTTTCTCAGCTGCGTACCGCATTTATTAATATCGATGCATTCTCTTATCTGGTAGTTGTCAATAGAACATTCAGACCACTCGCTGCATTCCCATCTCTCGCTACAGACTGCAAACATCCTTCTGATCCTTTTTCTGGTTTTATCAGCCGTAGCTGCAGCAGCCGCATCCTCTTCTACAGAAGGACAATCTCCGCAGTCTTGAGGGCAGGAAGAGCAGTACTCCGTACTCCCGCATGATCCATCTCCGCAGTAAGGGCCCCTCACAATCCTAAAAGAGATCACTTCATAGTCTGATAAAGGCCCGTCAGACACCGATATGTTGATTGAATAATTTCCTATTTGGGAGATGCTTGGAGTGAAACTGATCAGCCCGGTAAGATTATTGATGGTAAATAACGTTGTATTTGTACTATATACCAATGTGTCATTATCAGCATCTGTAGCATTGACGTAATAAGTGAATTTCTCTCCCTCTGCAGCTACCTTATTTCCAATTGCAATCAATACAGGTGCAATATTCACATCATAGACTGTAATTCCAAAGCTATCTGAAGTGTTTGATTGGTTGTCGCCGCAGGTTATTGTAACAGAATGATTTCCAACATGAGTATTGGTTGGTGTCCAATCAATCAACCCAGTGTCAATATCAATGTCAAAGAGGCTGGTATTGTCATAGTATGTTACATTTTCCCAGTAATTCAGGTCAGTACAGTTAACGTCTAATAGGAACCTGGTGCTCTCATTGATATAAAGGTAGTCGAACCCATGGTCAAATGTGGGAGTGTAGTTTTGAGCAGAGATGTTTAGTTCCTTATACATCCCTCTCTCCCAGCTTTTGTTGCCAAACATCACAGCCCTTTCCCCATCAACATAGAATGTGATATTATCATTCTCTTCAGATCCTTCATCAATATCAGTATCCTCATCGTCTCCGTTGCAGGACAAGGACCCGTAATAACCAAGCTCAGATACAATAAAATATCCGCAGAGGATTCCATTAGGATCATAAGCAGTGATGTTAGCGCCAATTTCAGCATCTGACCAATTCTTGGTTGCAGTGCCATAGTACTCTGACGCAACCTCCGGATACGAAGAGACATTAGCTATTGCTAAGATTATCAATAGGGTAAAAATCAACCAGCTTAGTTTGGTTTTGCTCATTTCCATAATTAATCAACTATTTTCCATCCTTAATCAACGATTATCCAATCATCACTGCCTGTCATATTGATCCAGTAACCATAATAAGGTCTCATCTCCCCTAGTGTGCCTGACCCTGCAACAGAATCATAATAGTAATATGTGGCATTGCTTGCATTGTATAGCCAGACTATGTTATAGTTTCCATCAATACTATTAAGGGCAGAGGTTATATCCTTTACAGTGGTCACTGGATAGCTTATAAGGTTCCATCCTTCTCCGATGGATGTTGTATGTGGGGATTCCATTGTTCCGTTAATCTTTAGTGTGTCCTGATCCATCATGTTTATCCAGTAGCCTTTTTCCTCATCCATATCCTCTAGATCATGTACAACCCACGACGGGATGTTAGGATTATAGCTCTTCCAGGGATCTGTATCATTATTAGGGTCATAGCTGTGTATTGAAGTATAATTGCCTGAAATTGAGGATAATACATTATCTATCGATGTATTTTCAGCTAGGCATGGAAGTGAAATAAGATTCCATCCCTCCAAAAAGACAGCACTGCAGGTATAGTTGTTCTGGGTTCCCCTCACATAGACATTAGTAACAGCAGCCCCTATCACTGAAGGCTTAGTCATCATCTCCTTTATCGGTACAAACAATACCAATCCTATGAGGACTAATAGGGTTATTATCAACTTTGTTTTCCCACACACTTTTTTTCTCATTTTTTAGGTTCCTGTAAAATTTGATTTACGGCCTGCAGATCCAATACCTGCATAGTCATCTGAATAGTTAACAGGGTAGTTTTTTGAGTAATTTTGGACTATTGAATAATTTTTAAGATTGTAATTAGAATAGTTTGAAGGAAATCTGAATGAATGGTTTGATGGATAATCTGATAAGTTATTCATATAATCATAATATGAGTTATTTCCCAGGATTAGAGACTTGTTCAGGCACACATTCCAACAATCCCAGTCACTACAATCGACTAATCCGTCGCAATCTTCATCTATCCCATCCCAACACTCACTCTCATTCTTTCCCAAAGGAAGTGTTAAGGAAGACTCATTCTTACAAATATCACAAACATCTCCTGCACCATCCCTATCATAATCCCACTGTTCCCTGTTGGAATCCTCTGGACAGTTGTCAAAATAGTTACAGACTCCATCATTGTCAGAGTCAGTGCAGCATTTGTTGTTATTCCAAAAGCAGCCCCCTAGGTTACAGGGATCCTCCATGCAGTTATCCTTGTTGTGGATATAATCCTCGCATGAGGCCATTATGGAACATCCTGAGCAGAATCCATAATTGAATATGGAGCTCTCAAAAAAACAACGCTCTTCATATGCCAGGCACTCTTTCTTGTCACAAAGGTTAAAAGCATCATGTCCACAGTCAGAGCAGAAATACCATATACACTCTTCTTCATCCACTAATCCATTGTCATTATCATCATAGTTATTGTTGCATATCTCCGGACTGCATTTGTCCTCAAACCCATCATTGTTGCTGTCCTTTGTGTAAGTATCTTCGCAGGAGCATTCATTGCAGCCATCTCCTAGGCATCCGGAATTATAGTCCTCATTATACTTGACAAAGTTCCCATCTATGCAATTCTCACGCGGCTGGGATGGGCAGTCACACCAGCAACTGTCAACCAGGACCCTTGAGTCTTCTCCTTTGGAGTACCATCTGCACCCAAGGCAGAGCTTATTTTCAGAGTAGATGTTTCCATCTTCACATTCAAGGTTCCTCTTCGTCTCATATGATTCACATTCTTCATTGCAATTGACAATTCCATCTCCACAATGATCGCAATTACTGCAATAATCCTCACCATTACTTCCTGACCATTTGTCATTGGGGCATCCACACTCCGAACAATATTCGATAAAGTCATATGCATGATTATTATAGTCACATCCAAGAGAATTCCTGCATATTCTGCTTCCCTCGCATACCTCGCCGATATTTATTGTGCCATCACCGCAATAACCTTCCTGGATAATGATTGGGGGTTTGAAATCTGTAAGATTGAAGGTTTTTTTCCTCCTGGGTTTATTTACCTTTGTACTTTGGTAGGATTTCTTCTGCCTGGGGATTATAAATTCAGCCTCAGCAGAGTCTCCTATCACTTCACATTTTTTATAGTATACTCTGGCAACATACCTATATGTTCCGCTTTTTGTTGAGTTGGTGATGCTCTTTCTTATCCTATATGTACCGTCCTTATCGGTGGATCTTAAGTCCATTGTCTTGATTTCTTTATCGATATGGAACTCCAGAAAAAACTTCAATGAAGGCATCAACTTTTTGTCCGTTCCCCATATTCTCACAGTTACGTTTGCTGTTTCCCCAACATGATACTCTTCCTTATCCAAGTTCACATCAACCCTGTAAGGGCAGTTGATATCAACTTTATTTTTATCTGATTTCAGGTCTTCTTTTAGTTCCTTTTTGCACTCACAATTCAGGATGTCACATTTTTCTCCATCCCAGCAACCGGTTCCATCTTGATTACATTCCGCCCCACATTCGCCCTTGACGCAGCGATATCTGAATTCATCCTCTATGCAGTTACAGTCTGGTCCGCAGTTTCCATATCCATCCCTTGATCCTGATTTTCTTGCCTTGCAGTTTTGTTTAATCTGATTGCAGTATTTGTTATTGGATGACTCAGGGATCTCACATTCCTCCTCTTCATATAGCTTGTTATCTCCGCAACCAAAACCCCCCTTACATGTATTATTTGTTACTGTGCTCCCCTTAGAACTACAGCAAGCATCTGTTCCGTCTTCACCTTTTGTATAATGCTCATTCTTGTCATCGCCGCAACAATACTCCCCCTTTACATCTACCCAGTCAAGTCCGCATCTTTCACAGTATCCTCTGCTGATATCAGAATCATACCATACACCCCCCTTACAGTAATAGCTTCCTTCTAAGTACTCTCCAAAATTCACCAGGGAATAGCATCCTTCCTTGAAAGATTCATCTATATGGGGGTAGACACAGTCACTCCTACTTTTGGAGCATTGTGCAAAACCCATATTGACTTTACTTCCATTCCTAGATACCATGAAATTATTGGAGTATCCTCCTTCTCCAGGATCGTCTCCGCAGCATTCTGATCCTGTCCAGGAGTCCTCGCCCAGACATTTCTGGCAATAATCATCATCAAGGTCGTACCAACGGTTGCTGTCTCCATCACAATACAACTTTACTTGGCTTGAATTTATCTCTACATCGTTGCAGCCGGAAGGGTAGCATCTTCCATTGTAAACACACTGTTTTTTATTGCAGCAGGCAATATCCCCTGTTTTGCAGCTGATACCTTGGCATCCAGTAACAGCTTCCTTTTTATCATCTCCGCAGCAAAATCCCTCTCTCTTTGATAAAAATCCAAAAAAGGATTGGTCTTTTTTTGAAGAAGCCTCAAACCAGCGAAGATTATTGTTCCTACAAGCACCTTCATCTTGGTCAGGATCGATCCACATGCTGGTATTCTCATCAAAATTAAAACAGATCTCCTTTCTTTCATCATTACCTACATCGCTCAATTCAAATTCATTATAGCATTCCTTTTCATTTACGCAACTTTTTGGAGTACAACACGCCTTATCCCCTTCATTTTCTCTGCAGCTGCTGGCATGGCACTGCCTTGTAATTGTAGAGCTGACCCCATCTATATAGCCAGGCACAAAACCGCAGGTTGGCCCGCAAAGATGCCTGCTGATTATATTATCATCAAGATATAATATATTGCAGCATTTATAACATTCACTTTCCGACTCCTCAATCTCTATAGGTCTGGATTGGATTTCCCCAACATCCAGAGTACTGCATATATCTGGTTTATTCTCAAGGGTCCTGCACAGGTTATAAGCAATGATATCCTCCGAGCATGTATTTTCTCCATTCATCACCAATAATATTCCATTTTCTTTTGACCTTAAGATCATAGTCGGGGTATTTCCTGACAACCCCAACGAACCAATATACTCTTCCTCCTTCTTGCTTATCATTTTGACATGTTTTCTTTTTATTATCATCACATTATTGAATTTTTTAACAGTCCTTTTTAGCCTGGTTAAGCAGGTATAGTCCATATAATAACTCTCTATTTCAATCTCATCAGCAATTGGATATTGGATGTTTCCTAGGTTGATAATCAGCTCTCTTCTGTTTAACCCCCCTTGTTCATCCATATCTATATTCAGCCTATAGGCTAATAATAATGTTATAACTAAAATTAAAACAATGCCCGCGATAATTATATTCCTTCTCATTCTATGTCAACTCCACATAAAAATAATACGCCGTCGAGCTTGACCAACCCGGCATTCCAACTTCCGGGACAATCATCTGGAAATCATAAGGCTCATTGTCAAAACCAGCGGCATCCTGCTCAAGTTTAGTTGCATACACTATATCACCGTTGCTTTCATCCGTTCCATCGTAAAGTATTACCTCTTCAAAATCAGTGTTCTGGCTCTGGTTATTCACATTGGTGTGTATTGAGTAGCAGCTATTTTCAGTTATCTCAATTATACCAGTATAAAAGGAATCATGGTCTTTGGTGCTAAAAGTTGCACTGATATTGTCATCTGGATTGGATGTATGGTTAAGGGCAATCTCTTCGTTTGATATATGCGTAATATTGGAGCATTCTATATCGCTCCATGAAACAGTTGTGGGACTTCTTGTTGCATATACCTCACCAACAACATTGCTCAAAGCCCAGTCAAATATCGAATATCCACTGGCATCCTGCAGTGCTAATTGGCCAGTTACATTCCCAACAAAAGCCTTCCATTTAAGGTTTTGGGCAGTCACATTCAATACCATTGTAGTTATTGAACCTCCGGTAGTATTGATGACAGAAGCACTTGTAGGATCAGCAGTTTCGTTTCTTACTAAGGTTGCACTTGGACCAGCAGGAGCTGCTGAAACACCAACAGAGATTAGAGTAACTAATACTAGAACGATTATGGTCATCATCCTGTAATCTTTAGGATAACACATTTTCTACATTAGCCCTCCTTTTTTTCTTTGCTCTGTTATATACAGTCCATATTGTCCTGTCATCTCTGTTAAGATAGGATGCTATCTGGCAATATCTCAAGTTTAGCTTCTCTTTTAGGTATCTGGTGAGGGATTCAAGCACACTCAGGGACCTATCCTTGAATATCTCTATTGGGATATAGAATTTTGATTGGCTGGAAGAAAACCTATCACACATCTTTTTTCTAGAGCTGTGATATGCCCCCCATACTGTTCTCTCGTCTCTATTAAGGATAAGTGCAATCTCCCTATAGCCAAGACCTATCTCCTCCTTAATATATTTAGTAATGGCCTCAAGAGCACTCAATTGTCCGTTATTGAACAGAGAAAGAGGAAGATGGATATCCATCGCCCAATCACATTTTTTTGCCAGCCTTTTGCTGTATCTCAGAAGCCTAGAAAGATCCTTGTCATTAAAACTAAAAAAATCATTGTTTTTCTCTCTAAATACGCATTCTTGCCCTGTCATATTCCTCGATATGTAAGTAAAATCGCTATTTTCCAAAATATCTTATACTCGTTATGTAAGTAATTGGTTGCCTTTTTTTGTTTATCATTTGAATTTTTTTAAAAAAAACAAAATAATTTATTCTGTTGCTGTTTCGTAGGCTGTAAACTCTATTGTTCCGTTGCAGTTCCCACCCACTGTTAGCGGAACCTGTAATCTCCAGTAAGTTGCATTGGTGTCGTTCCCATAGTTAGTATCATTCGTTCTGACCGGCAGCTCAAAAGCAGGAACATCCGCAGTTATATTAGTCAGGTTGAACATGTCGTCAAAAGCAGTATCTGGAGCAGCTGCAAATCTCTGGTACCCTAGAGTGATATTGCCGTAGGCACAGTGTAGTGATTGGTTGTTCTGAGCAGTCGAATCCGTACCGCCATAACCTCTTACTGTAATATTTATTGGTACATTCCCATAATTGCTTATGTTCAACGGTTTCTCTGTAGATGTCTCTGTAACAGATAAGTTTCCATAATCAAGCTCATCTATCGTACCTATACCGACGACCGTATTGATTGTCCCAAAGCTTGAGTTCATAGTAGCATTCAGATAATATGGCCTCTCAGTAGCATTTCCTGCATTATCCCATATTGTCATGTTGCACTGCCAGGTTCCGTTATTGGCATAATACCATACATCAAAAGTGCAGGTACATGAAGCGTTGGTGTCGGACAATTCGATGCATGCGGTTGTTGAATTACCGCAGCTGGTGTTGATATACCTAAAATTGTTATCTGCCGTATTCCCATCGCCAACAGACACGTCATATAGGCTGGCGCTTATGTTGCTGAAATCCTGCCAACTGTTGTAATCCCAGATGTATGCTGTGCAGTTAACCTCAGTGGTATTTCCAGGGCTAAGATCTATGGAAGAAGGCGTAATATCTACCCTGTATAGATCAGGTTCTGTGTTCCATACATATACCTTGGCTACAGTGGTTGACTGATTTGCTCCGATAACACCAGAGGTTACCATGCTCAATCCTACTAAGACGGATATGACGACTAAGAACAAAGAAACAAAAGCAATCATCATCCCGCTTTCCTTTGAGATCATTTTTTTTGTCATTTTTGTCATCTCCACCATTATGTCAACTCCACATAGAAATAATACGCTGTTGAACTAGCCCATGTAGCTGATCCATCTTCAGGCAGCATCAACTGGAAATCATACGTCGTGCTGTTTGCTTCAGATTGGTTACCATCAAAACCATGCAGGTCCTGCTCAATTATGGCAGTATACACCATATTATCGCCATCATGCAGCAGAACCTCCTCCCACTCATCAGCAGTAGGAGCTGATCCGTTCACATAAAGGTTGGTTGTATTGCAGGTGTTCTGTCCTATAGTTGTAGTACCTACAACAAACTGGTCATTATCAGATTCAGCGAAAGTAGTGGAGATATTATCATTAAGATTAGTGTGGTTTAAGGCAACCATCTCATTGGAAACGTTGCTGTTTGTAGCACATGCAATAGTTGACCATGATATTGTAGTTGAGCTTCTTGTGGCATAAACCTCTCCTGTAAGGGCAGTTGCTATAGACCAGTCATATATTGAATAGCCCTCAGCATCCTGCAACACCAAAGTACCAGTTACGTTTCCAACATATGCTTTCCACCTTGGGTTCTTCTGGTTAGAATTAAGGTTAGCTGTATATATATAGCCTCCAGCTATATTCCCCGTCCCTGTATAATTCATAGTAGCAGCAGAACTATCGTTCATCGTAGTATTCCCTTTATAGGATATTGTTGGACCTACTGGATCTGCAGAAACAAACAATACTTCAAATAATAAAATCAACAAACTAAAAACTACTAACAATACACTAACAATTTTACATTTCATTTTTATCACTTCCGCTTAAACTTCGTTTTTTTAATCCAAAACTTTAATCCAAAAATCTTGGATTTACACATTTACGCTTACGTTTTATTAATCAAAACCTAAAATCTTGATTACTCTGTATTTGCAGTAAACTCTAATGTACCGTTGCAATTGCCGCCCACGGTTAATGGGACCTCTAATCTCCAGTACGTAGAGTTGGTATCCATACCATATCCATCATCATTAGTCCTTACTGGGAGTGTCCAGTTTAGTGATACTGATTCGTTGGTTAAAGCTATCATACTTGCATAGGCAGTCCCAGAGACTAAAGACCACTTCTCCTTTTCCATGGTCATGTTTCCATAGGCACATATCATCGACAGATTATGCTGAGCAGTCGAATCCGTACCTCCATAACCCCTTACCGAAATATTGATTGGTACATTTCCAAAATTGCTGATATTAGCAACCTTCTCTGTGGATGTTTCAGTTACAGATAAGTTCCCATAATCAAGTTCTGCAGGAACATTGATCCCTACAACCGTATTTATCACTCCAGTACCTTCATTGGAAGAGTTGAAGTTATAGATACGTTCAGTAGCATTTCCCCCTTTGTCAGAGATAGTCATGTTGCATGTCCATGTTCCATTTGTTGCATAGTACCAGACATCGAATGGGCATATGCATGTAGCGTTAGTATCAGATGATCCGGTCTGGTTGCAGCTGCAGTTGGCACCAGTTAGTGTATAGTGGTTATTGTTGTCATCTGCATCTGTGCTAACAACAGTGCTGTGATATAATATTGCCTCAGTAACATTTACATCAGCAAAGCCATTGTAATCCCAGACATAACCTGTACAGTTTACCTGGGTTGTATTGCCTGGTGTAAGGTCAACAGCAGCCGGAGTCATAGTCACGCTATAGAGGTTAGGTTCTGTGTTCCATACATACACCCTTGCAATGGTAGTTGACTGATTTGCTCCGATAACACCAGAGGTTACCATACTTACCCCTACAAGGACTGAGATAACTGCCAAAAACAAAGATACAAAAGCAATTATTATCCCGCTTTCCTTTGAAACTATTGTCCCTTCCTTTCGCATTTTATGTCAACTCCACATAGAAATAATACGCTGTTGAACTAGCCCATGTAGCTGATCCATCTTCAGGCAGCATCAACTGGAAATCATACGTAGTGCTGTTTGCTTCAGATTGGTTTCCGTCAAAACCATGCAGGTCCTGCTCAAGTATGGCAGTATATACCATATTATCGCCATCATGAAGAAGAACCTCCTCGAACTCGTCAGCAGTCGGAGCTGATCCGTTCACATAAAGGTTGGTTGTATTGCAGGTATTTGCTCCGATAGTTGTAGTACCTACAACAAATTGGTCATTGTCAGAAGCATCGAAAGTAGTAGATATATTATCATTAATATTGGTGTGGTTTAAGGCAACCATCTCATTGGACACGTTGCTGTTTGTAGCACATGCAATAGTTGACCAGGATATTGTAGTTGAGCTTCTTGTAGCATAAACCTCTCCAGTAAGTGCAGTTGTAACAGACCAGTCATATATTGAATAGCCATCAGCATCCTGCAACACCAAAGTACCAGTTACGTTTCCAACAAAAGCCTTCCACCTTGGATTCTTTTGGTTGGAATTAAGGTTAGCTGTATATATATAGCCTCCAGCTATATTCCCAGATCCAGTATAATTCATAGTCACGGCAGATGTAGTATTCATCGTAGTATTTCCTTTATAGGTTACTGTAGGACCTACTGGAACAGCAAAAACACTAAATCCAAGAAGAATAGTAG
This sequence comes from Candidatus Nanoarchaeia archaeon, assembly GCA_028279655.1. Classification (GTDB taxonomy): domain Archaea; phylum Nanobdellota; class Nanobdellia; order Woesearchaeales; family JACPBV01; genus JAHWHQ01. The sequence continues at coordinate 36,081 of JANQNH010000014.1, forward strand.
ATAAAATAAATAAAAAAGTTAAAATTAAAATATTTTTTTTCATTCTTTTCTCCTTAGGCCAACTCTACAAAAAAGTAGTAGGTGGTAGTAGTATCCTCAAATCCTACGTGTCCGTTTTCAGCCACAAGCATCTGGAAATCGCTTGTATTATCTCCCTGCTTAAATCCGTCAGCATCGTTTTCAAGCAATGCTGTAAATATGACACTTACATTATCTGTCAAAAGGACCTCTTCAAATGTATCCGTTTGATAAGTACCATCTACATATGTAAAGAGTGAAGGACATGAATCATCAGTATTGATCTGGACAGATCCAACCTCAAAACCAGTAGCATTTGTATATGTATTATTGAAGGTTTCTGAAAAACCGTCTAAATCAGTGCTGTTTATTCCGAATCCTCGTTCCAGGATGGTCTCATTAAAGGCATCTTTATCAGTTGTAAAATTTACACACATTATATTAGCCCATGTAACTGAACTTCCATTAGAAGCATAGATCTCTCCAGTTGGTGTTGGTATGGTCCAATCAAACATACTGTTATTGTTTGCATCATCCAATGTTATTGTCCCAGTTATATTCCCATAATAACCTTGCCAGGACTCTGTACCTTGTCTGTGGGATATCAATAGCTCAGTGACGTTTCCCGCCTCCGCTTCTAGCGAAATAGAACTTGTCCCACCCCATCTTCCGGATGAAGTTTCCGTAATACTATCTGGCGAAGTAGGCACAGAACTTGATGCAGCATATACAATAGCAGAACCTAATATAACTAAACTAAATAACACTAAAACACCTAATAATCCCTCTTTTTTCATCTAAAACACCTCGCATTCCAAGTTTATTTTATGATTAAGTTACAAATCCCTCTGATTCATAACAGGATGTCCAGAATTAGCTAGCTCTTGCTCTTTCGCTAACTCTAGACATTTTCTCTATATTCTTTTCATTAATAATGATCGTTCCAAGTTTACCGTTTATCTTAATAAAACCGCCATCTATGCTCTCTAACCTCCCTCTTGCTATCTTGAACTGTGTTCCATCCTTATAAGGAGCCTTAATGTTTTGTCCTAAAAAATCCATGAACACGCTTTTTGTCATTTTCAGTTCAGTCCCTCCTCCATTTCATTGATGCACTTCATTTACGTTTAAGTAAATTAATATCTTTATTATTAGTTTAGTATATCTTTAACGTAATATACTAAATTAATGTACTAATTAGTATACTAATATTTAAATGTTTCTATTTTGTAAACCTACTTTTTTCCTTGGAAGTCCAAAAAAGAGAAAGATTAATCTTTAATTTGATAAAAAAGCCATTTTTATACATAATTTTGATAAAATAGGAGAGAATAGTTATTTTATAATCTTAAAAATAGAAAATTAGTATTTTTAAAAGATAAAAAGAGATTATTAGAATTAAAAAGAGAAAATAGGATAAATAAGGCTATATAAATATTAAATAACATATGAATAATCCTTGAAAAAGAAAAAAAGGATTAATATTCCTAGAATAAGGATATAAACTCAATAAATCCCTTTAAAATCAGTTCTTTGAATTTTTAAAAAATTCCTCAAGAATTCCAATCATTTCCTCTTTATCCTTAACCTTCTCTATCCTTGATGCAAGCTCTTCATCGCCAAAAGAGCCAGATACCCAGGTACTAAATTCATTCTTGTCCCTATTGACGTGAGAACTAAAGGTTTCATTATCCATGTGCCTTAAAGCAATAGACAACTCTTTTGGATCCTTTATTATAGCACCCTTCTTGGGTTTAAAAATATTCTTCGCTATTGCATCGTCTATCCTTCCAGTAGCAGCATTTTCCAGTGTAAAGATCATCTCTTCCTTAGATTTTACTTTATATAGCTTCTTTGCTAGCTCATTATCTCCGATAACCTTCCTGATCCAAAGGGCAAAATCGTTTCTGCCATCCCCCATATGTCCTTTAAATACAGGTTCATCCATAACCTTCAGAAGATTCAGAAGTTCATAGATATTCTTTACGATTACACCGTCATCCGACCTGAAGTATTTCCCGACGGGAGCATCCTCGTAAAAGCTTAGTTTCTTGAGCAGAAGCTTTAGCTCCTCGCTTTTGACTTGGATCTCCTTTTCATTCTCAAGTAAAATCTGCTTATTTTTTTCAATAAGATCCTTCTGATCATACCATTTCTTCTCGAGCACCTTGAGGTTATCAAGCTTTCCAATAACCTCTTTTTCAAGTGCCTCCCTGGTTGTTGGTTTGATGCTGCTCAAGGACCTTTCAGAGAAATAGTTCTTCATACCCTCATAGAGGTTTTTATCCAACAGTCTCTTATTAATGCCCTGTCTTTTTGTGATCTTTGCAAGATTTGAGAAAAATCCAGTGTCTTCATCCCCTTCTTTAGCCTCTTTTTTTGGTACTTCTTGCTGCTTGTCAGCTTCCTCTTTATCTCCTTTGTCCTCTTTTAGATTAGGAAAATGATCAGGGAATCCCTCCTTTACTTCGTCCTTCTTTTCCTCTTTAGCCGTATCCTCAGCTAGAGCAGGCAACTCATCAGGGACCTCTGCTCCCTCTTTCTTATCCCCCTCTTTTTTTTCTTCTTTATCTTCTGCTTTGGGTTCATCCTTAGAATCCTTTGTAGAATCATCAGCTAGAGCAGGCAACTCATCAGGGACCTCTGCTTCCCCTTTTTTTTCCTCTTTTCCCTCTTCTTTGCCTTCCTTGGATCCCTTTTTTAATAATCCTTTTATAAGCTCTTTGACCATCTATCCACCCCTTTTTGTTTAAATATTCTTTTAATCAGTTTAAATACTTTTGTAACAATTATTGAGTAAAAAATATTTTCTTGGCAAAAAACCACCCCATCATGATGATGGGGGGCTAATTGCGCAAATGCGTTGTTTCCAATACCTAAATTTGGTAAACGTGATTTGATGATTTAATGAATGGGGCGCAGCCCCATTGGGTAAATCCCAATGGAGCCAGCGCAAAATGCGATGAAAACATGAAACCTATGCTGCCTATTCAAGTTCTGAATAAAGTGTTATGCTGTTATCATTGTTAGGCTTGATATACCTCCTAAGGTTTGCCGGAACCTTTATCTCATAATCATAATAACCATATTGTCCAAACTCATTATTGGTTATAGTTGTCACAAACACCAGGTCCTGAGTTCCATTATACTCTCCTTCATTGCTGTCGCTGCTGTCCCATAAAATACCAGTGACAAAGCTTGATGAATTGGTAGAATTGACAATAGGAACATCCATTATATTTACGCCATATATGACAAAATTATCTTTATCTTTTGCATATCCATTCTCAGAATATGTAGCATTGATAGAATCCACATAATCAGTAAGGTTCAATCCAACATCAATCTCCTCAAAATCCGAAGTTGCATTATTCCCGCTTATGTTGATCCCTAAAGCTGTCAGGTTTGTCCAGGTTAACACGCTGTCAGAATCAACAACATAGATATTCCCTGTTATCTCAGTTTCATTGAACCACATATATACAGATCGGTTCAATGTATTATCCAAAAGCACACTGGCACTTATATTACCAAAGTACGTCTGATAAGAAGGTATGAATATTGTATTGTTTGCCTGGTTGTTTGACTCATTTACCTCTCTTACAGTCCCATTGGTAGGCAGCGGAGCATCAGCTACAACATATATATTGTGTGTTCCTGACTTTGCAGTCCAGTTAACACCAACCGTTCTATATTCGCTCTCATTAAGGCCATTGATGGTGATATTGCTCATAATCTGCACACCGCTTGAAGGATCACCCTCAAAAAACTGGACTGTAAAATTTCTGGTTACATTTTCACTTCCAATATTACGGATAGTTGCATTGATCATTATCCTCTCATTTTCCACAGGATTCTGATTGGAAAACAATATGTCTGATGAGTTTAAGGTGAGATCCTTATTGCTGACAGTAAGATATCTTGTTTCAGAAGAGCCAGTATTTGCTCTTGTACTGTTGTCTGTGCAGTTTATGTAAAACTCATAATCACCAAAATCAAGGAACAACGTAAAGTTTTGAGTAAGATTCTTATCAACCTGTGTATTGTTCGCTCTCATAGTATAATTAACTATTAATGAGCAGTTGGCTATCTCAGAATGATCCTCTATATCGTAGAGGAAAGTGATATTCCTGGCAACCACAGAACCATTATTTGGAGTAACTATATTTATAACAGGGGGGCTTGTATCCTCATTACTTATATTATAGACATAATCTATATTCACACCGGCAAGGTTAGTTGTTTGGTTTACACACTCTGCAGCTACTGATATATTAGAGCTTCCTACCCCAATAGCAGTAATATTCCAAATAACCATAATACTGTCTCCAAGAGAGATATCTCCAAGAGTCTTGGTAAGGTTCTCCTCAGAGCTAATATTGAATATCATAGAGTCAAAGAAATTGATAGTGGCATTGCAGTTAATACCATCTCTACCACCGATAATGCTTATATTGGCACTCACATTAAAAGAACTGCTGGTATTGATCAAAGTATCATTTACAGGTACAATTATAGAAACATTCGCTTCGCTTGGCCTTGTGTTGTTTAAGACAATGTTTATCTCGGTTGTTGTAGGGTCAAGCAGAGACGTATTTCTGCCATAATGTGTGATGTTCCAGGCTACCACGATTATACTATCATTATCTGAACCGTTGATAGTAGCAGAATATGATCCTTTATACTCAGGTACAGGAGGAGCATACACATAGGTCAAGACAGAGTTGCTGTTGTTTGTATTATTTATAAGAACCGGTATCCCGTTCTCAACACCCGTAACTCCATCTGGATGGAATACCCTTCCAATGATATTATGTGGGCTGGGAGGATCAGATTCTCCAAATCCAGGATCGTCTGTATTAAGTATAAAGCTGTATTCCTCGCCTGGGATAATATCCATGATCTTCTCCCACTCCCCATAGCATCTTTGCTCATTGAAGATCCATTCTTTACATTTTATAAGTTCCCTTCCTTCTGCGACCGAGGTTACCAATGCTTCAGAAAAATCAAGTTCTGTTGGATCAATTGCATACATCTTCTTCAGATTTTTTTCAATTACAGTATATCTTTCCCATCCTCCTACTACCTCTAGTCCGATCTCCAGGTTCTTACTGATATCCAGATCCCTGAAAAGGATACTTTCAACTGCCTCATTCTCAGGCAATAGCTCAACATCATGAACCTCCTTCCCTCCTCCTGAAAGGGTACCTCTAGTCGATCTGCCCTTGTTTAATACATTGGCCCTCATTCTGAGGAAACGGTTACTGCTGTCTTTGACGAGGATATCCACATTTTCCCGTGTCTCCTCCACTATAGCTTGTTCATTGCTATCTGGTTCTTCAGATCCATCCACAACATCAAAAAATACCCTCTCAACAACCAGATTATCCTGCCTATCGATGAGGATTACCTCATATCTGCCAGTGCTCTTTGGCATGAATCTTATCTGGTCCTGTATCAGGTCAAGATATCTATATACAAATCCCTCAGAGATGACCTCCAATCCATACCGCTCTTTTGCATAATCAGGATTTACCGCTATCTGGACAACGTCAGAAGGATCATAATGGTTTTTGTCCAATAGGATACTTGTAGCATTTACTTCTAATATACACGAAACAAACAAAACTACCAAGACTAACCAAAACATGCACATCCTGTTAATTATCCCACTTTTCATCTTAATTCAACATAAAGTGCAACAGAGTATTGATCCGTTGCTATGTACTTCTTCAATTCTGAAGGGACCCTAAGCTCAAAATCATATATCCCATAAGCCCCTTGTTTGTCTGGATTGATCTTATTGAAAAAGATAAGATCTTGGTTTCCGTTATATTCTGTTCCACCATCAGAGGCATCCCACAAAATCCCAGTCAAGAAGTTGGTGTTGTTGGTTGAGTTTACAACAGACACATTAGTGATAACTTTGGAGAAAATACCAAAAGAGGTTTTGTTCTTAGAAGCACTGTTCAGGGTATATGTCCTGTTTACTGAGTCAGTGAAGTTTACAGAGCCCAAGGCACTATCAATCTCTTCAAAATCATCCATCTGGATATTATCGCTACGATCTACACCAATAGCTGTTAGGTTTGCCCAGGTTACGCTGCTGTCATAATCTACTGCAAATATACTGCCAGAGCTGGCATTGGAAACATACCAATCAAATACAGAAGTATTCCCAAGGCTTTTTATCCAAAGGTCCCCGCTTATCTCTCCATGTACTATATGCCAGGAAGGGGTTGTGAAATTATTAGATGCATTATTGTTTGTTTCATTGAGTTCATTAAGCTCCTTATACGGATCTAATAGAACCCAGATCTCGTGACTACCTATTTTTGCGATCCATGTTGTGTTGACTATTGTGCTCTGCCCGTATTCCAGTAATGGCACAGTTATATTTCCAATAACTGTCCCGGTTGAAGGATCTCCCTCATAGAACTGCACAATAAAGTCTTCTGCATCGCTTCCACCTATATTGTGGATTGTTGCATTGATCGTGATATTGTCTCCCTCAATTGGATCTGAATTATTAAATTTTATATCCGAACTGTTGAGTGTTAGGTCCTGTTCATTCACCTCAAAGCTTGCAGTTATACTTACATTTGTATTGCTCACATTGGTATTATTGAGGGAATCCCAACAGGTGACATTCCATGTGTGATCCCCTAGATCCAAGTCATTTATGACAACATATGTGTAAGATCCATTGCTTGCATTGATCCCGCTTACATTCACAGCACCATCCAAGGTAAGATTGCAGGTAAGGTTTGTGTTCAGGTTGTCTACTGCTGTAAAATTAAAGGTAACATCATTATAATTCAAATTATCCCCAACTGGAAAATTCAGGGTAACATTCGGAGGAGTAGTATCAACATAGACTATCTTATGCGTTAGATTCGTACCTACATTACCTGAAGGGTCTGTACAGTTAATGGTCCAGTTATACCTGTTATCAGCTAGGTTATTAGAAGTAATGTTGTTCTGCTCACCATGTGAGATTGTGCTTTTAGATACATTAAGGTCTCCATTCAAGACCAAGGTACAACTGGATATTTCCCCTGAATTATCATATGGTGTAAAATAGAAGGATATATTATAATCATTGGTCCAGTAATAATCCTGAGGATTTCCTAAGGATATTGAAGGGGGCTCTGCAATTGTAAAGTTCC
>JANQNH010000029.1 GCA_028279655.1 Candidatus Nanoarchaeia archaeon
GATTATTTAATTTCAATTCATTATTTATTTATCTAAGTTTGAATAATTATGGAAGGACAAAGCTCAGTTGTACAATCTTATTTAATTCATCAAACTCCTGAAACTGAAGTGCGTGCTCAAGTAATCCAAATCACAGGAATATCATACATCGGAATGCAACGTACTTATCTATCTGATCCTGAAAGCAAGGAGAGATCTAAAGGTCTATATCTTCCTGTTGAAGCCTGGGAGAAGTTCGCCAAGGAGACAATTCCTCTACTGAAGATCGAACAAACAAATCAAACAAAATCAAGGAAACGAAAGAACAAGTCCAGACTCGGTATGATCAAGTTATACAAGTCTTTTATGTATTATGATATAGTACTTTATGTGTTTCTTATCTGTTTTACGATGTTTAAGTCTTTGTATTTCTTCTATGTTTTATGATGTAGTGTTCCATGAGGCTATCGTGTTTATAGTACTTTATGTGTCTTCTGTGTTGATAATGTCTTAGTCCATCTTTGTCTATGTTACAGAGAATGAATCAAAAAGCAAACGTGGACCAAAGCAGCAGCAACGAGAACATAACCAACAACAACAAGAACATAAGGAAAACGAGGAGCAAGAAAGATTGAACTATTCCTTAACTAAACAATCAATCCTCACTCATCACCTTTATATCATCTTCATGAAACAACGTATGTAAACCAAATAATAACCTCCTATCATCATCATCATGCACCTAAACATATCGATACCTTCATATCATCAGTACCATCTAACTACGTATATAAAACAGAAAAACTTCTATAGATCAACAATCCTCCTACCAACAATTTTATGTACTTCATACAAGATCCTACTATTCCAACACCTCTATCGCATTTCTCTGAGCACTTATCTCTGTGCTAAAGAGCTCATCCTTATCAGCAACGCATCTCCATCCTTAGTAGCTCATCACCTAACTCAACAATCTACTCAGAATAAATCAAACATCAATTCATCTTATTTTCATACTACAAAAGAAGAATACGGACTTATAGTTGGATAGAGTGAATCAAGACTGATAGCCATGACCGATATAGAAGATTAAACAAGATATAGAAGATACATAAGATAGGTAT
>JANQNH010000018.1 GCA_028279655.1 Candidatus Nanoarchaeia archaeon
TGATTATGATGATGTGGATAATACATGCCTTGGTGATTGCAGCTGTTCAAGCAATTCATGCGGGCAACCAACCATAACTACAAATGATGCAAGATGTACAGAATGCCAGACAGATGGTGACTGTGATGATGGATTACACTGCAATGGTGTTGAGACCTGTGACGGTAACTTTGAATGCCAGGCAGGTGTAGCAGTTGATTGTAACGACGGTGTAGGCTGTACAGATGATTCATGTAATGAGGCAACAGATAGCTGTGATAACATAGCTAATGATAACAACTGTCCAGACAGACCTGCAATTGCAGGATGTGATTATGACCCAGACAACAAGCCATATACATGGGACCAGGCAGCTAAGGTAGAAGGTGTCTGTGATCCTGTAAATGACTGTCAGTTGGCTGATTATTCATTTGGACATTACTGCGATATCGCTACCTGCGGTGCAGGTTGTGAGTATGATACCGACTGTGATGCAACTGACTGTGATGCTCTTGACGGGTGTGTGGGCAATGATTATTATGAGTATGATAATGTTGATAACTGGTGTGATTCGACAATCTGTGAATGCAGCCAGAATTCATGCGGGCAACCAACCATAACTACAAACGATGCAAGATGTACAGAATGCCAGACAGACGATGACTGTGATGATGGATTATACTGTAACGGTATAGAGACCTGTGACGGCAACTTTGAATGCCAAGACGGGACTCCAGCAGACTGTTCAATATATAATATTGGAGGGATATCAACATGCGATAATGATCCTGACAATAATCCATATACATTGGATCAGTTTGGCGGATTTGTATCTGTCTGCCAGGAAGGAGTGAGCTCTGCTTTATGTACCTCAGTTCCTACGTATACTGTTACGCATACCTGTGATGTCGTCCAGTGTAATGCAGAATGTGAAGAAGATTCTGACTGCGATGATTCGGATAAGTATACAGAGGATTCATGCGTCGGATGCGTCTGTAATTATGAAGATATAGAGTGCTTTGAAAACAAAGACTGCTATGATTCAGACACATCTACCGTCGATAGCTGCGTCAATGCCGGCAGCGTTGACAGCTATTGTAACTATCGAAAGGCAAAGTTGGACTTCCTGTCAAGAGAGAAGTTCTTCATTGGAACGATAAGGACAAATCAGCTGGTCTATGATACTATCAGTGCAGGGGATCAATTATTCATCGATCTAAGCTTTGAGAATATTGGGAGATATAATACAAAACATGCTACTATAAGGGTTACAGTGGAGGAGTTGGGTATATCTAGGAAGCTAGGCCCATTCAATGGTCCGGATGTTGATGAGGCCATGTCGAAGGGCCTTCACTTAGACATACCTGATGATGCCAAACCAGGTGTTTACACCGTAAGGATTTCCTTGTCAGATCTGAACGGGATCAGAAGGACGAGGCACAGGGATTTTAGGATACAGTAGTAATTAAGTGTTAACTAAAGAATAGTGATAATTAGTAACTACTTATGTATACTAAAACACCGAAATATTTAAATATAAGCGGTGTATAACATAGGATAAACCTTTATAGTCGAGATTTAAATATCTCAATTTTAAATAAAACGTTCGGGGGTAAAAAAATGTATATGAAAAATCTATTGATGTTGGTCTTGGTAAGTGTGTTAGCTTGCACTGCAGCAAGTGCTACCATAGACATTAGTGATGTTGTTGTTGAGGTTGAAGATGTTACTGTTTATGATATCAACGACCTTACAAATAATGGGCTTGTTGATGTTTCAGGTCTAGAGAAGGATGATACCATAGAGGTTGAGGTCAGGTTTACAGCTGATGCTGATATGGAAGTTGAGATAGAGGCTGAGTTGAGCGGCGATGGAAGAAAGGATAAAATAAGTGACTCAACAGACGAGTTCGATGTTCACGATGGAACAACCTATGTTAAGAAATTGGAATTAGAGCTTCCTCAAAGGATGGACCCAGATAGGGAATATCAGTTGAGAGTTACCATTTCAGACAGATATGATTACATGACAATAACAGGCACTCTGGATATCGCTTCAAGCGAACATTCCTTGCAGATAAGGGACATCACATTGAGCCCTGAGAATGAAGTTAAGGCTGGAAGAGCTTTACTTGCAACTGCCAGGATAAAGAACAGAGGAAGTGAAGAAGAAGAGGATATCAAGGTTAAGGCATCTATCCCTGCACTAGGTATCAGTGCTTCAGATTATATCGATGAGCTTGACGAAGAGGATTGTGACGAAGAGGATTGTGACGATTCAACAACTTCAGAAGAGCTATATATGAGAATTCCAGACTGTGCAGAACCTGGCGAATATACAGTCAAGGTATGCGTAGAGTATGACGATGGAGATGAAGAGGAGTGTTCAACAACCAAGATAAACGTTGTTGAGAGCGACACATGCAGAGCAGCTCCAGAAGCAGCTCCAGTTGCTGGTAAGACCATAATAACAATCGGTCCTGATACACAGGATATCGCAGCAGGCGGATCAGCAATGTATCCAGTTACAATCGCTAACCAGGGATCTGAATCAAAGATATACTCAATAAGTGTTGATTCAGCAGACTGGGCTGACTTCAGCGTAACTCCTTCAAATGTTTTGGTTGTAGGGGGCGGAGAGTCAAAGGCAGCTTTTGTTTCAGTTGATGCAAAGCCATCTGCAGAAGGATTGCAGGTATTCTCAGTTACCATAAAAAGCGGAGAAAGTGTCTTGAAGCAGGTTCCTTTGAGAGCTAACATTGCAGGCGGATCTGCAGTTGTTAAGACAAACTTGGGAAGCATCAAGAGAGCTTTGGAAGTTGGTCTTGTTATCTTAGTTGTTCTTTTGGTTATCCTAGGTTTGATAATCGGCTTCAACAAGCTAAAGGGCAGCGAAGACGAAGAAGACATGGGTGAAGAGAAGACCTATTATTAAGACCAAAGTTTTTTATTTTTTTATCTATTTCTTTTTTTATAGTTGTTTTTTAGAACCTTCCTAGGGGGGATATCGAGATGAAGAATAAACTTATGATCATATTGGGGATTTTGCTGCTTTTTGTGCACGCTGTTGCAGCAGATGTAAGTGTAGAGTTAGGAGAACCTTATATCAATGTTGAGAGTTTCTCTGAAGTTAGGTTTAAGGCCCACTCAGACTATTATGATATCTGTTCCCTGGATGAGACTATAATCCCTGTAGTTGTGAGGAATAATAATGATTTTACAGATATGTTCACCTTTAAGGTAAATAGGGATTATGCTTCTTTGCCTACATCCAGCGCATTTTTGGGAGAAGGGAAGAGTGCAATACTTCCTCTGATATTGAGCCCTCCAATAGATGTTGAGGATAATACTTCTGTAATGCTTGATATCATAACAAAGAGGGAAGGCCTTAAAAGGAGCCTGGTAATCAAAACAAACATCAAGAAGTGTTACGAGTTTAATCTTACGATTGATAAGGAAAATGAGGAGATATGTGGCTGTGATGAAGCTATGTACAGGGTAATGCTTTCCAATGAGGGTGAGCAGGAAGATACTTTTGATCTTAAACTTGATGTGCCTGAATGGGTTTTTACTAACACTTCTGATTCTGTAAAACTCTTTGATGGGCAGAGAAAGGAGATGTCCCTGCTTGCAGTCCCTGACTGCGAGGAAAAAGGTAATTATGATGTTGTTATAGAGGCTATTTCTGATAAGAGCAATGTTGTTCTTAGGGACAGTATAGAGCTTAAGGTAATGCATCAAAAGGAATGTTATAATACAATCATCGATGTTGATGATGTTCGTATAGACTACTTTGGAAAGAACATTCCAGTCACGCTGAAGAACAAGGGTTCTAAGGATATGGGTTATTCCCTGATTGCAGAAGGCGCTTCGTGGTTTTCACTCAGCCAGACCAATTTTAGTATCGATTCCGGTGAAGAGAAGACTATAAATCTTGCACTTTTCCCAGGAGAAGATGTTGTTGAAGGAGAATATACTATTGATATAAAGGCAGAGGCAGCAGGCAGGGTGTTTGAGGAATCAGTTATTGTTAAACTTAGGGGCAAGGCTTCTGGACTAGGCAAGTTTGGATTTTATCTTAATTATTTCAAATATTATATACTGGTGGGGGTTGTTCTGCTTTTTGTTATCCTGGTTTTAATTGTCCTGATCAAGAATCGGATGAAGGATAAGCCTAAGGTCAAGAAGGAGACTGAAGAAAAGGAAGTTAAGAAGGTTCCTAAGGTTGAGAAGAAAGAGACTAAAAAGGTTAGTGAGAAGGTTGTGAAGGAAAGTCCCAGAAATGGAAGGAAGCTTAGGCTTTTTGAATATATCTATCTTATCCTTGTTGTAATCCTCTTCCTGGCTGTTATTATCTACTCTATCTATAAATTCTCTGGTGTATCTTCTCTTCTAATCCAGGGTATTATTGCATATGGCTGGTATATTGTTATTGGTATAGTGGTTTTGGCTCTACTGATCTTTATCCTGGTCAAGAGTAAAGGAAAGAAAGGCAAGGGTAAGGCTACAAAGAAGGCTAAAGTTTCAAAGAACGTTAAGGCTGCAAGGAAAGCCAAGAATACCAAGAAGCTAAGGAATATAGGGATAATAATCCTTGGCCTTATAATACTAAGTGGAATAGTCTATTCATTCGCTTATTTTAACCTGGTCAGTTACGTCAGGGATTCTCTTGTTGTTTACTATCCTTATGTCTTGATGGGGATAGGAATACTGGTAATATTGATACTCATACTTAACTTTCATACCAAGAAGATCTCATAGAGTTTTAATACTATCCCAAGAATCATCATAACTATCAGTATCAGTCCTAATATATTATTAGGTATTGCGTATTCTGGTTTTCTTTTCCCAGTTTTTCTTGCTTTCCACCATATACACAGGATCAGGATCCCTGTCAGTGATCCCCCTATAGAACCTGTTATGTCCAACACCTGGAAGAAGGCATTTTTCATATTGGAGTTCATTATCATCAAGGCTGCTGCCAAGGGAATAAAGCAGGAGAACATAGGAGGTGTAATGTCCATCAGTTTGTAGTCAAAACGATACATCTCAGTAAGAGCAAACGCAATAGCTATGAAGGAGGTTGTCATTGTGAGTATTCCAAGGATGGTTCCCATAACCATGATCTTTGCTCCCAGGATACTGGCAAGACCAAGTATCGCTCCATCGGTTGTATTGGCTCCTGAGATGCCTACAACAACCAGTGCGAACAGTATATATACTATCATGGGTATTACGGATCCGATTATTATTGCTTTCTTAAGGTGTTTCTTGTTCTTCAATTCCTCGTTCATCTCTGGTATTGCCGGAGTTGCTAGGAATGCAAAGAAGACCACACCATAGGGTATGAAAAGGTTTTTGTAGCTGAATGAAGTAAGGTTAGCCGGGTCTATGTGGGGTATAGCGAAGATTGCCAGAAGGGTGATTATAGAGATGATCGCAAGGACCATATAAAATTCGCTTCTCTCTACTATCTTTATCCCTTCAAAGACTATGACAAAGGATAAGGTGGTGAATAGAATAGAGTATATGATTGGTGTTCCACCAAGCGAGGGAGATAGCAGGGCATCTAGGAACTCTCCTGTTTTCATTATGTAAGCGATCATGGCACCATGCGTGAATATTATAAATGATGCTGTCATCAACATATTTCCTATATTATTCAGATACAATCTTGCATAGCCTGTCAACTGATGGATCTCTTTTGTCCTTAGGCTTACCTCACCCAGATATAGGTTTAGGATCAAAATCATGATTCCCAGGACCACTATATTTACAATGCCTGTAATGAATCCTGCTCTTGCTATTACAAAAGGAATCCCAAGGATACCTGCCCCTATTGTGAGCCCAATCAATGTTGAGATTGCAGAGAATACGTGTTTTTCAGGCATGGATTTTTTTTGACAAAGGAGTTATTTAAAGTTATTGGTAAGAGAAAAGAATGAGGACGTGAGAATTTTTTTAATTTAAGTAATCTTTTAAAGATAAATGGGGACGTGAGGATTTGAACCCCAATCAAACGGTATAGCCCATGTTTAAGTCATCGGGAAGTTCCCTCATCGCTCCAACATGACTGGAGCCGTCTATACTAGCCAGGTTATACTACGTCCCCTTGATAAGCTTAGAATTGGTATTGGTTATTTAAAATTGTCGGTTTAAAAACTAATGATGTCGCCTAATCTTGTATCTGTCCTATCTATGGTTTTGTCTGGAAGTTCCATTATGTATCTTGCTGGTTTTTTTGCAATCAATATCCTGAACGGTTTGAAGTTTTTCCTCATCTGAACAACTTTCTTGTTTCTATCAAGGTATATAACATCTATGGGGAAGAGGACGAAGAACATATGCAGGGACACTATCTTTTCCTTTTCGAATATGAACAACAATGTCTTGCTCTTTCTTGAAAACATAAGGCCAAGGGCTTTTGAGAAAGAGCTGCTGCACCTGATTGCTCTTTTTGAAAGAATCCTGTTATTTCTTCTGTTCTTAATCATGATGATCATTTTATTCCTTAGTTTAAATAATTTACTTTTATCTCTTTCATCACTTTCAAGAAGTCTCTACTCATGCAAAAGATTTAAATATTAACAATATTCCATTATCTTTCAACGTTGGGTTAATCGAAACATTTATATATATGTTTTAAAAATATTAGGTTGGTGGGTTTAGTCTATCAATCATGGGGATTAATTAGTAAATCGAAATTGGGGGATAAAAGTCTTCTTTTATCCGTTACTATATAAAAAATAAAAACGAGGTTGGTAAAATGAAGGTGTTATCTAAAAAAGAGGGTGGTTTCTATAACAATAGGATTTTGTTTGGTTCTGTTTTTGTGTTGATGGCAATTTTGCTGATGGTTTTTGTCTACGCGATAGAGGGAGTGACTGTATCTTTGGATAAACCTATAAACACCTACAATTCCTCGAGCTTAACTGTTTATTTCAACTGTTCTCCAATAGCGAGCCTTAATCCTGTTAATGTTACAAATGTTACTTTGTGGCATAATTTTTCAGGAACTTATGCTGCCAACGAGACGTCCAGTTCAGCTACTACTCTTAACGGCACAAATGTTTCTTTTACCAAGACTATTGCTGCTGATGGAATCTATGTCTGGAATTGTGTTGCATGTGAAAGGAATGCAACCAATGGATCTGTGTGTAATTCTTCAACATCAAATTATACCTTAACTGCAGATGCTACTGCACCATCGATTAAGACTGTTAGATTATTAACTTCTCTAACTAAAAAAGGAAGTTCTCAGAACGTGACTGTTAATGTTACTGACGTAACTTCAGGAGTTGCTACTGTTACTGTTGACGGTGTCACACTTACACAAGAGGGCACTGGTGATACATATAGCAGCAGCCTTGTTAATATAAGTGCAAGTCCAATAACAGTAACTGTTACGGATCATGCCGGCAATACAGCTACAAACGGTACGGTTACTATTACATTTGATAATACTGCTCCAACTACGACATACGCAAACGACTCTGATATTGACAGTGATGTTTGGTATGGAAAGGATTTATTGCTTCACCTATCTGCTATAGATACAGGAGGTAGTGTAGCAAATACTACTGAGTATAGAAATGGCACTTCTGGTACATGGAGTACCTGGTCTGCTAACCTTACATTTAAATCCAATCTTAGTTCAAATACCTTCCAGTTTAGATCCAACGATTCATTGGGTAATGTGGAAGCTTATCAGAGCAGAACCATTAAGATTGATCAGACTGCTCCAGTGGTAAACATAGTTTCAATGAGCGCAACAGAAATAGGTCCAAGCCAGACAATTGCTGTTTCAGCTAATATGACTGATACATTATCAGGTCTGAATGTTTCCTTGTTAACTGCATGGCATAATGGTACAGGTGGAAACAACGGAACAAATCAAGTGACCTTAGCCTTACAGAACGGGAGATATGTTGGAACGATTACAGGACCTAGTTCAGCTGGTTCATATATAGTTACTGTTAATGCTACTGACAGGGCTGTATATTCGAGGAACTCTAACACAGCAACAACGGCTTTTACAGTCATGAACCTTACGGCTCCAACTATAACCTCTAATGTATCTAATAATACGTATATTACGAACGGAAGCGTTATTGGCTTTACTGTAGTAGGCGCAAACAATACCTACTACAATACCAGCGAGACTACTGCATATTCTGCACCACAGAGTGTTACTACCAGCACTACCTTGGCTGTTACGGTGACGATGAATACAAGCACCAGCATAGAGATCCAGGTACATGCAAATAAGACTGATTCCAATACAACAACCAAATCCTATACATATCTGGTTGATGATGTTATTCCACCAATTGCATTTAGTGGACTTACTGCAAACCAGGTTATTAATGGTACGACAAAAATAATCGCAGTATCCTCAGATGCTGGTTCGGGTACGGCATATGTTGATTTCTATGATGGATCAGCTAGCGGGGAATTGAGTCTTAGAAAGAGAGATAATTCAACACCATTTACCTATGAAAGGGATACGCTTATCTTAGGTGATGGGAACTTTACCTTAAATATCACTGCAGTAGATCATGCAGGGAACGTCAACTCTACAATGATCCATGTTACAGTAAATAACTCTAGACCACAGACACAAGCAGTTACAGATGGTACTGCTGACTTTGGTGGAACTGGAATCTACGACATGGTACCACAGATAACTGGTCTGAACTCAACAAATGCAGTTGTTACAGTTGCTAAAGGGGATTCACCTTTTATTTCAGGAAGCACTGATCTTGGTTCCCCTGAGATGTACATAAACATATCAGCAGACACTGCAGCTACTGCAAGGGTATATTTCAGGATACCTACAACTCAGATAACCTTGGCGGATACGACAAATCTTATAGTGTACATGGACCATGACGATGATGGAGCTTATGAGCAGAGAGAATCAGTTACGTATGTAAACTCTGTTGGCGGTTACTATAATTTCTATTTTGCAACAACCAGTTTTTCAATATTTGCGATTGTTGTGGAAGCTTCATCCCCTAATACTGGTTCAGGTGGAGGCGGAAGTGGAGGTGGAGGAGGTAGTTCAGTGACCAAGCGTTCAATAGCATTTACTACATCAGGAGTTAGTGTTGGATTGAAAGTAGACGACAAAGCACTGTTTGTATTTAATAAACTTACACAGACTGTAATGCCTACCAAGATATCGGGAGATACGGCAACCTTTAAGGTTATGCCTAGCGGTGAGGTTGTGGAGCTTACCAAAGGACAGTCAAAGGACATAGATCTTGATGGAGATGGCGTTAGTGATATGAATCTGAAGCTGGATTATGTATCGGGGACTACCAAGGCATTCGCAATCATCAAGAAAGCCTATGCATCCAAGAAGGCCCCATCTACAGCTTTTGAGATCATAGATGTTATCAAGGACTTCTATGGCGGGTCTACGACATATACAGCGTTTGAGTTGATCGATATCATAAGAGCATTTTACGGAGGTACCTAAAATGAAGAAACTTTTAATCTACTTGGCGATTTTTGGATTGCTAGCTGCTTTTGTTTCTGCAGCTTCAGTGACCAGGAACATGGCATCTACTATTGAACCAGGAAAGGAGCTTTCTGTGTCCTTTAATGTAGCAGATATGGAAGTCGGTAAATCTGTTGCGATTAGCGATACGGTTCCATCTCAGTTTAGTATAAGCAGCTGGTCTGTCAGCGGAGCGAACAAAGCGGATGTGACATATGAGGTAAACGGCAAGGAGTACAGGTGGGATATCCCTGCACAAGCTACCTCTGTCTCACTTACCTATACAATCCAGGTTCCGTCATCAGCGTCAGGGAGCTATTCCTTTAGCGGAATATATATTGCACCACCTGCAAAATTTGATGAGCTAAAGGCAACATTGAATGTAGCAGCTGCACAGCCTGAGGCACCACCTGCTCCAGCAGAGACACCACCACCAGAGACACCCCCTCCTGCACCTGCTGAGGAAGCACCTGTAGAAGAGGCTGAAGGAAAATCAAATACAGGGGTTATTATCGGAGTCATACTAGTGATAATTATTGTAGTGGCCTTTGTATTGATAAGCCGGAAGAAGAAGTAGATCTTCAGATCTATTTTTATTTTTCTTATTCTTTTTTTATTCTATAGATATTGCACCATAACCTACTGCAGATGTGTAGTCATCAGTAATATCTCCAGAGGTGTAATAATTCAATAGATGCGCTTTTTTTGCCTTAAGTATCTTACAAGCAGTTATTATCGTTGCGATTGGCATCCTCCCGCAAATGGTGGCCTCGGTTTTTTTGATATATTCAAGGAATTCCCTTGCATCCAGGTTTTTGATGTGTTCTATGGCCCCTTTATCCAGCTCATACATGCTTTCTTTTACATTCTCTTTGAAAGGAAAGTAACCATAGTTAATCCCATAATGGGTGAAGTCTGAGGATGCAATTATTATAGCTTTTTTCTTTGTTTGTTCTATTGTTTTAGCTATTGCCTCTGCTATCATTTCGTAATTTTTGTCCTCGGATATTATTATTGGAGCGATCCTTAGCATATGCAAGTAATCTTTGCTGGCAAACTGGAGGAAGGGGAGCTGCACCTCTATAGAATGCTCATTGGCATGGGCCTGCTCATCCTGTTTTAGGCCTGAATTTGCCATAAATACCTTCTGGAAGTCTTGGTCTGTCTTTATGGTTCCAATCGGGGTTTCCCAATCCTCTAATGAGACACAAGAATGGAGCCCTGAGTGAGACAGTCCAAACATTATATAGACATCTGCTGGTTTGCTCTCTGCTATCTCTTTGTAAGCCCAGGCTGCTCCTGGACCCGAAAACTGATAGCCTGCGTGAGGAGCGATTATACCAAGAATCTCTTTTGTCCTTTTTTTTACAGGTAATGCTCCTGGACCATATTCAGAGTGAAAGGAATCATCTATCTGATTGCTTAACTCTTCGAAATTGTCATGGTAGAACATCCCAGCAACTATTGGTTTTCTTGCCATACTAATAATTAAGTTAGGGAGATATTAAAATCTTATGATTTTTATTGATACAGGGGTATCCATTAGTATCTGTAAAACTCAGGCTTATACGGACCTTCTACCTTAACCCCGATGTAGTCTGCCTGTTCTTTTGTGAGTTCTGTCAGTTTTGCCCCTAGCTTTTCAAGATGCAGTCTTGCAACTTCTTCGTCCAGTTCTTTAGGAAGCATGTATACCCCTATCTTATGCTCCTTTGTCCAAAGTTCTATCTGAGCAAGGGTCTGGTTGGTAAATGAGTTACTCATCACGAAACTTGGGTGGCCTGTTGCACAAGAAAGGTTAATAAGGCGGCCTTTGGCTAACATGTATATCGAATGTCCGTCCGGGAAGGTGTATCTGTCTACAGGGCATTCGCTTCCTTTTATCTCTTCTTTCTTTATTCCAGGCCAGTTATCCAGCTGAGAGACCTGTATTTCATTATCAAAGTGGCCTATGTTGCATACGATTGCCTGGTCTTTCATCTTGCTCATGTGTTCTGCTGTTATGATGTCACAGTTTCCGGTTGTGGTAACATAGATATCTGCGTAAGGCAGGGCATCCTCTACAGTACATACCTGGTATCCTGCCATGCATGCCTGCAAGGCACATATGGGGTCTATCTCAGATACCATCACCTTTGCTTTTTCATTGCCTAAAGACTCTGCGCTCCCTTTTCCAACATCTCCGAAACCACAGACCATCACGGTCTTGCCTGATAAGAGTATGTCCATTGCTCTTTTTATACCGTCGGTAAGGCTATGCCTGCAGCCATATACATTGTCAAACTTTGATTTTGTGACAGAATCGTTGACATTGATCGCAGGGAACAACAGTTTTCCATCTTCCATCATCTGGTACAGCCTGTGTACTCCTGTTGTTGTCTCTTCTGAAACCCCCTTTATCTCTTTAGATATTCTTGTCCACCTCTCTTTGTCGCCTTTGTTTATCTCTTTCAGGGCTTTCATAAGCTCACGAAGGTCTTCTCCTTCTTTACTATAGTCTTTTTCTAATATTGACGGATCCTTTTCTGCTTCCACCCCTTTGTGAATCATCAATGTGGCGTCTCCCCCGTCGTCTACTATAAGTGTCGGGCCTTTTCCATCTCCAAAGTCCAATGCCCTATCTGTGCAGTGCCAGTACTCTTCTAATGATTCTCCTTTCCATGCGAATACAGGGATGCCTGCTTTTGCTATAGCTGCAGCAGCATGGTCCTGCGTGGAGAATATGTTGCATGATGCCCATCTTACCTGTGCACCAAGTTCGACTAATGTCTCAATCAATACTGCTGTCTGGATCGTCATGTGTAATGAGCCTGTAATCCTTGCTCCTTCAAGCGGTTTTTTGGGTCCGTATTTCTTTCTTGTTGCCATCAAGCCAGGCATCTCCTTCTCTGCTATGCCTATCTCCTTTCTTCCGAATTCAGCTAGATTTAGGTCCTTAACTTCATAATTATCTGTCTTGTCCATATTATCACCAGTATATATTAATATGGGATTATTTATATATTTTTCTTAATTTTTTATCTGATTTGTCCAATTTTTTCTTATTTTTATGGACAAATAACGAAAGATTTAAATATAAGTGGGACACTGATTATTCTAATGGATGTTGACAAGAAGGATCTTGCAATCATCGATGTTTTGAAGGGCAATTCCAGGCTATCTATCAGGGACGTTGCAAGGTCTGCTAAGTTAAGGCCAAGTACAGTGCATCAGAGGATAACGAGACTAAAAGAGAGAGGGGTTATCGAGCAGTTTACCTTAAAGTTAAACAACAAGGCTGTGGGGGAAGGATTCATTGTTTTCATGCTGGTAAAGACAAAGCCTTCGGCTGTTCTCGAAAGGATAGTAAATAACAAGCATGTAAAGGAGTTTTTTGGGGTAACAGGGGAATACGACCTGTTGCTGAAACTGAAGTTCAGAGATGTTGAAGAGTTCAATGATTTTGTGATTCGATTCAGAAAGGAGCAGTCGATCCAAACTACCCTGACTATGGTCGTGACGGCTGATGTTAAGGAGGAAATTTAATCATGTTTATTTACGAACCGGGATATATCCATTAAAACACCCCCAATGTTTTAAGAAGTTCTATAATGTCCTGGTTCTTTTTTTTCTTTTATCCATACCTTATTTTAGAGAATAAGATTGTCAATGACAGGGCAAGACTTATGGTGTTAGCGGCTATTACAGGTATATCTTCTATAAAAAGACCATAGATCAGCCATAGGGCTATCCCTGTGCAGAGTATTATATACATGAGTAAGGATATGTCTTTGGTTTCTTTAAGCTTTAGAGTCTTTATGACCTGGGGCAGCAATGCAAATGTCGTTAATGCTCCTGCAGTCAGACCTAAAATGAGGATAGGTTCCATCTGGATAGGTTATAGTTGTTTGTTTAAATTCTTTTTGGAAAAAAAGTGAAGAAAGTCTGGCTTGGCGAAAGCCAGACTTCCTTCAAATCAAGGCTGATTCCCTTGAATGTGAATAATTGAGTTTGTGTGAAATATTATGATGCTTTCTTGAGCTGTTGATCGTACCCATTAGCTGGTTTTCCATCTATGATCCTGTGTTCATATTTGTAAGGATCTGCTTCGTGCAGGTATCTTGATCCTACTGTTGTTCTCCATATTAGTCCCGAAGTTAATGATATTGGGAAGTGTGTCTGTGGAGGCAGGTATCTGGCAACAAACAATTCTGGTATGGAGAAATACTTGAAACTGGTTTTCCAGTTTCTCCATCCTAGGTCTTTGATCCCATATTCATAAAGTCCTTTTGTAGTCCCCTGCACTACAGGATATCCAATCAGGTTGCCTGCTACTGTCATGGTAGGATAATAAACAAAGTTCTGAGCTGCAAACCTAGCAAGAAGGCCAGACCATTTGGTTACATCCCATATCTTGTTCATCCATTTGAATGCATAATGGCCCGGTATAGAGAATAATGAAGCGAATATAGCGTTGTTTCTTACCTGTCTAGATGGTGTGTCTCTATTTCGTTTGTAGTTGACGATTCTAGTACTTGCAAATGAAATAGCATTTGCGATTATGGCAGGCATACCTATAAGGGAATATGATGCTGCAATGGCTCCTGCAGCGACTGTGTAATCTGCTATTCTTCCCAGAAGCCCCCTTGGTTTACGTTGCTTTGCCTTTTCCTGAAGAAAATTGATTATCTTTGGATTGCTATGGCCGTTTGCTTTGGATTCCAGATTATCAGAATTATCGTTATCATTAAGTCTATCTTCAAGGTTATCAGCCATTTTAACTCATTAAACTATGCTTATTTTAATTTAGGTGCCACCTACTGGTGGTAAAAAATAAAGAACCCATATTTAAAGGTTACGGTTTTATAACTCTTTTATAGTAGTTACAAATTAGAAAGCTTTATATAAATTAACCCATTAATATCAATAAAAATGGTATTTATCTTATCCGCGTTATTGCAAGGATTGAAAACAACTTTTCCGATTAAAGCAAAGACCTTGGATGATTTTATTTCAATATTGGAGAGAGAGGGTGCTGAAGAGGTTGAAGCACTTCCAGTATGGAGTAAAAAGTCAGATAGAAAAATCGATTTGGTTGGCTATCGTGATTTTTTTCGTTGGGATTTTTCTACTACTTATGAAGCTTTAACAAAGACTGGGCGACCGATTCTGTTCAAGGAAAACTATGGGAGTAGGCACACTAAGCCATATGAATCTTTGGAAATTGAAAAATGGGAAGAAAAAGAGGAATTAATGATGCGAAAATCACTATTAGAAATATATGCAACAGGAGCTAATCGCTTAGATATAATTAAGGAAAGAATTCCAAAGATAAATACTACGTTCTATGGAATCCCTGTAGAGCATCCTAACTTAGGTGAAGAACCCCATAAGTATGATGGATTAGATCATCAGAACCTCAAGAAGGCAATAGAACAATATGGTATAAAGCCCTACCCTTTGGGATTTAAACTCATAATGGCCCCCTTTACTTCTGAAGGGAGGAGGTTTTCTCCGGGTGGATTTTAAAACTGAAGTATGATAAATTCTCTATTCTAGATTCAATTCTCTCCCCTAAAACCAAAGATCTTTGTGCCTATCCTGACCATGTTTGCTCCTTCCTGGATAGCTATCTTGTAGGAATGTGTCATCCCCATTGATAAGATCTCTATCTCTGTGTTTGGGATGTTTAGTGCCCTTATTTTTTCGAATAATTGTTTTGTAAGCTTAAAGAAAGGCCTGTCCTTTTCAGGATCTTCAAAGTAAGGGGCCATTGTCATAATGCCTTTGATCTTTATGTTTTTTAGTTGTGAGATCTCTTTGATTAGGTCGATCGCGTGATCTGGTGCTATACCATCTTTATTCGCTTCTTTGCCTGAGTTTATCTCTATGAGGGCTGGCATTATCTTGTCTATATACTTGCATCTCTTGTCTATCTCTTTGGCTATCTTTACAGAATCAACGGTCTGGATCATATCAAAGATCTCAACTGCTTTCTTTACCTTGTTGGTCTGCAGATGACCTATGCAATGAATCTCTACCTTTCCTTTTAGTTTTTGGTATTTATTTTCTGCTTCCTGCAGGTAGTTCTCTCCTATTGCAATTATCCCTGATTCTATAGTTTGATCTATCTCTTCTATGGAACGTGTTTTTGTTGCTGCCACTATCTTTATCTCTTTGGATATGTCCTTTCTTATGCCCTCTATGTTTTCTTTTATTGACATCCTTATCCCTGGTTTTTTTGTGTTATCAACTGGTTTAGTTTCTTATCAAACCTGTCGTAGCAGGTCTCCATTATCTTCTTTGTAGAATATCCTTCAATCATCAGCAACTGGATGCATAGAATTATTAAGTCTCCTGTTTCAATTGCGAAGTGTGTGTCTTTATTTTTATGAAGTTCATTTATCTCTGCTGTATGGTGCTTCATCATGTCGATTATCTTCTGAGGATCATTGCCAAGCTTATTAGAAAGACCTATTATATTGTTTATTCTTTCAGGATCGATCATTTTTTAGTCTATTTATATCGTCTGTAGGCATATTATCCAGTCTTGCCCCTTTAACTTCAACAACCTTGGATGCAATAAAGGAAGCTATCTTTCCTGAGGTTTCCAGGTCAAGATCATTCAATAGCCCATATAGGAAGCCTGCTGTATAGGTATCTCCTGCACCTGTTGTGTCTATTGCGTTTGCCTTGAATCCAGGTATCTTGATTATCCTTCCATTGCTCTTTATCAAAGATCCTTCTTTTCCAAGCTTTATTATTGTGATCTCTGCTGTTTCTGATAATGTGTTTATCGCTTGTTCTGGTTCCTGACCTGTGAACTCCTTTGCTTCATTTTCATTTGCGATCACTATGTTTGCATATTCATCAATGACTGATTTTAATAGGTCTTTGTTTGCTTTTACCATGTTTGGATCTGCAAGATCGAGGCATATCTTTACATTGTTGTTCTTGGCTATATCCATTGCCTTCATTGATGCCTTCCTTGTCGGTTCTCCATTCAGCATGTATGCAGTTACATGCAGGTATTTAGCCTCCATTATGTCTGCTTCGTTTATTTCAGTATCTTCTAATAGGATTGATACACCCAGATGGGTTGCGAAGGTCCTTTCTGAGTCTGGGGTTATGAAGGTGATCGCTTTGCCTGTAATCCCATCTACTTTGACTACCTTTGAGAGAACGCCGTCTTCCAGCAGTTTCTTATGATACGTTTCTCCATAGTTATCCTGGCCTACTTTCCCGAAGAATACAACCTTGTGTCCCAGCATGGAGAGTGCGGACAGGGTATTTGCTTCAGAGCCGCCAGGAGCAAGCTTTATGTTATTTTGGTCCAGTTTGTTCTCTATCTCTGCAATCTGTTTCTCGTCGAGAAGATGCATATTTCCTTTTACGAGGTTTAATTCCTTTAGAAACCCTTCTTCAACATCTATCAATATATCCATCAATGGATTGCCCAAACTTACTACGTCGTGTGCCATAAAAAATAAGAATAAGAAGAGTTATTAAAAACTTTTTGGTTAGTGAGATTACCTAAGCATATCCTCAATAGGCTTTGCCTGTACTTTAGCTTTTTTTGGTGTTGTCTTTGCTTCTTTTGCAGCTGCTTCTAAGTCCACTCCCAGGTCTTTTAATCCTTTTATGTGCATCTGCATCAACTGTTCCACTATCTGGAGGATCCTAAGCATCTCTTCCCTTTCTTTTGCCAATGTAGATAAAGATCCTTTATGGAAACCTATCTGTTCTTCTGTGCTTACGTTTGCAGCTGGTGCTGTTTGGTCTGGTTGTTTTGCTTGTTTTTTCTTTGCCATTGCGATCACCTTTGTTATTGTAAATGATATGTGTTAAGATTAGTTCATTATTTAAAATAGTTTGCTTTTTTCTACCTCATATGCAGTTCAAGAATGTCTTTATCTGAGAGTACTTTGTCCAGCTTTCTTATCACCTGGGCATCGAACTTAGCTGATGTGCCCCAC
This sequence comes from Candidatus Nanoarchaeia archaeon, assembly GCA_028279655.1. Taxonomy (GTDB): domain Archaea; phylum Nanobdellota; class Nanobdellia; order Woesearchaeales; family JACPBV01; genus JAHWHQ01. The sequence continues at coordinate 17,439 of JANQNH010000018.1, forward strand.
AACCTTGCATACTTGAAGTTACTTATGAAATCCTTATGGAGTTTTGAACATACATCCCTTATGGTGCAGCCTTTGAACATTATCAGGGGCTCTTCCATGTCTGGCTTTTTATTCACCTCTTTCAGGAATATTCTTATGAAGCCCATCTTCTGGTAGATAGCTTCTTTTAGCTCTTCAATCCCCTCTCCTTTTTCAGCAGATACTACCACATCTGGTCTTATCATACCTTTTAGCTTTTTTAGCTCTTCTTCGTCTACAAGGTCTGCTTTTGTGAGGATAGTAAGTGCCTTGGTGTATATCTTGTCACCTGATATAGCGTCTATGAGATGGTTGGTATCTATGTCTTCCCTTATCTGTATGTCTGCGTTTGTTAATCTCATCTCCCTTGCGATGTCTGCTATAGTCTTCCTGTCGATCTTGGTAAGCATCATCATCTCCCCTATGGTTATCCCTCCTTTTTCTCTTTTTGTTATCTTTACATCCGGCTTATTTTCGTTAATCCTTATGTCTGTCTCATATATCTCTTTTAGGATTGCCCTGTAATGCTCTGGATAGAGGGCATCTACCAGTATCAATATGAGATCAGCTGTCCTTAGCATCCCCATAACCTCTTTTCCACGGCCTTTTCCAGAGGCTGCTCCACTTACTATTCCTGGGACGTCTATTATCTGTATCTTCGCGAACTTGTACTGCATGAGTCCAGGAACGGCACTTAGTGTTGTAAAAGAATAAGCAGCTGTGTCTGATTTTGCCTTTGTTATCTTATTGAGCAATGTTGATTTTCCAACAGATGGGAATCCCAGAAGAACCACTGTTCCATCTCCTGTCTTTCTTACAGAGAAGCGGTCGTCTCCTTTCCCCTTGCCTACGGATGCTCTTTTTTGAGCCCGGTCTTTGAGCATGGCAAGCTTTGCTTTCATCAAGCCTATTGCATGCTGTGTTCTCTTGTTGTATTTGGTCTTGCTTATCTCTTCCTGCAGCTCCTTTATCCTTTCCTGGGAAGAGAGCTTCTTTCTTTCAGTTACCTGCTTCTCTTTCTTCTTTCCTACCTTAACAGCTTGTTTTCCTGGCATAGGCTTGATAAATAATATTTGGTTTATAAAGTTATCTTTAGGGATATGTTTTTATGGGTCTTAAATCAAAAGTTTTTTATATTATTGAAGTTGAAGAAGTATTAAAAGAGGTGTTAATTTGGTACAATATCTGGAAGGTATACTGAAGATTGCGAATTTGATTCTTGCTGTTGTAGCAGGTTTTATAGGACTTAGCCTGATAAGGATTTCCAGAAAGAAGAAAGAACTGAATGCGTGGGTGTTGCTGATAGTTGCACTTGTTTTCTTTGCCATCCAGGAGATCTTGGGTGCTTTGAGGGCCTTTAAGATATATGAGAGTGCTTACCTGACGCATATAGTCCCTACAATCATCCTTGTGTTTTTGATGGTAGCTCTAATAAAGCAGATAGGTATATCTAAAGGAAAGTAAAATGGTAGAAACACTGGCTTATTGCATCGGAAGGGTAGCTCCTTTGTATAATCTTGTACTTGTGATTATAGTGATATTCCTATTTCTGAAGCTATTTAAGACAAAGACAAAGAAGAACCTTACTCCCTGGAAGTACCTGTTTGCAGCGGTACTGGTTTATGTGCTGGAGGAGGTTGTTACTGTATTTGATATGGCTGGCCTAATCAATGCACCTAAGCTGATCTTTCCATTGTTTGAGATGGTAATAATCACCCTATTTATCTATGTTCTTTTGTCGCAGAAGGAGAATACCAAAAAATGAACAGAAGGGGATTGTCTCCATTGATCGCAACAGTTTTGTTAGTGGTATTTGCATTAGTTATAGGGACTATCACTATGAACTGGGGCAAATCATATGTCGATAAGATAAAGGATGAGCCTTCGGTTGAAGAGGCGATAAGCACCATTGACAGCGCGGTCATAATCAGCATAAAAGACCTGAATACGCCTTTAAAGGAACTTCAATTGCAGCATATTACAGGCAAGATAACACAGCAGGAATATCTTGAGAAAGAAAAAGAGCTTGTTAGTGGTTGATCTTTTCTAATATAGATACTATATTCCAGATCTGAGTTCTGGTATAGGATTCAAGGTTAGGGTCGTTGGATATCTCGTCCAACTCGTCCAAGGCTTTGTTGGTCTTAATAGAATCTTCAGTGTCTTCCTTCAGTATGTTTATTATGTTCCTTATCTTTGTTTTTATGTTCTTTGGTATGTTCGGATCCTCTTCTAGCTCTTGAAGTTGTTCTATCGTCTCTGATGTTAAATCTTCAGAACTCATTTTTACTCTTTAATCTTCTTAGAGACTTCTTCCTGGATCTTCTTAGCCTTCTCCCTGATGCTATTTTCCTGTTTTTCTATTGTCTTTATCCTGAGGTCTGCAGCTTCTTTTTTTGACTCCAGCTCTTTCTTCAGGTCCTCTTTCTTTGAGGATACCATTATGTTGCCTACGATCTTATAGGCCTGCTTTGTCTTTTCCAGCTCTTTTAAGGCTGACTCTATCTCCATAGACTGTGACTGGAACTGCTGCTTTTGCATCGTGATATTCTGCAGGCTCTGCTCGAACAACTGCAGTTGTGCTATCTTTTGTTCTGTTTCTTTTTCAGCCATCTTATCTCGCCTTTACCGTTGTTGTTACGTTTCTAGGTTTGAACAGAATCTTACTCCCGCAATACGGGCATCTGACCTTCTTCCTTAGGTAATCCTGAGAAACCTTCTTGTTACAATCAAAGCATCTATATTCGACCATTTTAAACTACCTCTTCTTTTTTTGATTCTTCGATATCCTTTGAATCTTCAGAAGTCACTCTTTTTGACACAGAATAGGCTTTACCTGTAAATTTTGTGTTGCACTTTCTGCATTCCCAAATCCCAACAGCTATCCTTTTTACCCTGTCAGCAGAACAATATGGGCATTTCTGTTTCTTTCTCTGTTCTTTTTCTATCTTTCCGAATCTCTCTTTAAGTCTCCTACCGTATCTTGCTCCAAATCTCTTAGTTGACTTGTATTTTCCTTTTTCTGCCATTTTTTATACCTTTAAATTTGTTTTTTGCCTTTTTACTCCCTGGATCATAAAGTGGGGCTACCCGGATTTGAACCGGGGTCGTCTGGCCCCAAACCAGAAAGGATGAGTTTGCTCCTAATAAACTTTTTAGAAGGTTATTAGTCCAAGCTACCCCATAGCCCCGTGTTAATATGCCTTATTTTATCTATATGTTTCATATTGGAAAACCCAGCTCTTTTTAAATACTTTTCTATTTCGCTCCTCTTATACAAGCAAATGCTTGTTTTACCTGACTTAGCGAATTTTAACCCAAGGATATCTGCCATATGCTTAAAACCTTCTAATATTCCTAATGAGGTATTTGTGAACTTAATGTACGTCTTTTTGTCTCTTTTATCCCAATAAACGCAGCCATCAGTATCCATTAACCCTTTCATACACCTTGAAGTAAATTCATTATCCTTTAATATCCATTTTGGAACTTTTACGTTATTTTTTAATTTGTTTCCTCTTTTTAAACCATATTTAAGTAAGATATTAGTTAAGTTCTTACTGTCTTTATGTAATCTTGATTCATTAGAGTTCTTGCTTTCATGCTCGTTTAATCTAATCTTGAAAAGGTTATAGAATAACTCTTTGAGGTATTCTCTATAATCTCTTTCTCTTTTATCAATCATTATCCGGATGGAATTTTTATAGATGTTCCCATCACCCAACATGATTCCAATAAACTCAGCGAAATCTCCATTTATTCCATTAAATTTAACTTCAGCTGGTTTTATAGAATCTCCAAAGTTCTTCTCCTTATGGAATTTAATTTCCGATAAGTTCAATGTTTTAATATCAATTTTTAGTATATTGCATATTTCATTAAGTAAATCTTTACTTATTGAGATATTGTTATAAAGGACATTCTTTATAGGCCACTTTAGATTTTTGTCGCTTTCTATCAATGTTTTCTTATTATCTTTTACAATTGTTCTTAAATTCTTATTTATTTTATACCTCATTTAAGTCACCAACTTATCATTGGTCAAAACTTCGTAAATGATTTCTTTGAAATTATAATTTGGAATGTTGAGATTTCTTTTGAGTGATTTAGGGGGTATGTAAAATAGAATTTAAATGTTTGTATTTATGATTATATCCAAAATTTTATAAAGAAACTTGCTCCTCTGGTATGTTATATGGCTTTAACTGAAAAACAGAAACATGAATTGAAGAAGTTTATCAAGGATCTAAGTACTCATAGGGGTAGACATACAGAGCTTGTATCTGTCTATATACCTCAGGGTTATGATATGAACAAGATCATACAGCATCTATCTCAGGAAAGCGGGACTGCAACCAATATTAAGGATGCTACAACAAGGAAGAACGTGATCGATGCCCTGGAGAAGATGATACAGCACCTTAGGTTGTTTAAAAGAACACCCGATCATGGGTTGGCTGCATTCTCTGGTAATGTTGCTGCACAGCAGGGTAAGCAGGATTTTGAGGTATGGAGCATAGAACCACCTGTTCCTTTGAAGACTAGGATCTACAAGTGTGATAAGACCTTTATTCTTGACATATTAGAGGATATGATGGAGACCAAGGAGGTCTTTGGGCTGGTGGTCTTGGATCGAAGGGATGCTGATATAGCTTATCTGAAGGGAAAGACCATAATACCTCTTAGGAAGACACATTCTGAGGTGCCAGGAAAGATAAAAGCCGGAGGGCAGTCTGCTAAACGTTATGCTAAGAATACAGAGCTTGCTGCAAAAGCCCATTATAAGAAAGTAGCTGAATATGTTAAAGACCAGTTCTTTGAGAATAAGAACCTAAAGGGAATCATAGTTGGCGGTCCAGGTCCTACAAAGTACCAGTTTGTTGATGGGGGCTTTATCACAACCGAGCTTAGGAATAAGATAATAGCAATAAAGGACCTTAGCTATACTGGAGAGTTTGGTCTTCAGGAATTAGTGGATAAGTCTGATGATGTTTTGGCAAAAGAAAGTATAATGGATGAGAAGAAGATCATGGGTAAATTTTTTGATCTGTTGTCTAAGAAGCCAGGGATGGTAAGTTACAGTGAAAAAGAGGTTATGACTAATCTTAAGAACGGTGTTGTTGATGTCTTATTGTTATCTGAGGAATTGGAGGATAAGAAGATTGAGGAGTTTGAGGAGGAGGCTAAGGCCATGGGTTCTGAGGTAAAGATAGTTTCTACAGAGACCAGAGAGGGAGTCCAGCTTAGGGATATAGGGAAGGTTGCTGCAATACTTCGGTATGAGGTACAATAAACCTTATTAAGTAGTTAGGAATTACTTTTTCTATGCTTAAAGATGCTATCGATGATCTGTATAAGGAATTTCCGTATACCTATTCTCTAAAGTATTCAGGTAAGTTCAAGCCTTTTAGGGCGAATGTTAAGCTAATGGGAGATCATATTGAGTTTGGGCTTTCCAGAAGATGGAAGAGGATCAGCAAGGACATCCAGATCGGACTTATCCAGGAGTTGTTGCTGAAGATAATGAAGAAAAGGTTGAAGCCATTGAAGACAGAGACGTATCATATCGAGCTTTATAACTTCTTTATGAAGAAGATACACATAGCTGTTCCTAAGGATTCTATAGACCCTGTGCTGGAGGAGAGCTTTGACAGGGTCAATGCAGAGTATTTTTATGGATTACTCGATAAGACCAACTTAAAGTGGGGCAATGGGTCTTTGTCTAAGCTTGGATCCTATGAATATGGGACGGATACGATAACCATAAGCAGAGTTTTGGATGATGTTCCTTTGGAGATACTGGACTATATCATGTACCATGAGATGCTGCATAAGAAGCATAAGTTCACTAAAAGAGGGAGCAGGAGCTACCATCATACGTCTGCCTTTAAGAAGGATGAAAGAGGGTTTAGGGATAGCGAGCTTATCGAGAAGAGGCTTAGGAGATTATTAATTAAAAAGAGGCTTTCTTTTAGGAATTTGGCTAGAGAATTGTTTTAGGGTTGGATTTTCTTTTAAGCAACGGATAGAATACAATATTTAGGAATATTCCAATAAAAATTATATTTGTGAATATTAGGCTTTGGTTTGTGAAATAACTGATTAGGTTGATGCTTAGGAATGACGTAATTATTATCATAAGTTGATGCATTATATATCCGTTTTTGTAGAATGGGAGCATAACACAAAGTGCGACAAGGGGTATTGTTATTAAGATATTGAAATATCTGATTAGGATTAAAATACTGGATAAAACTAAGATTTCTATTAATATGATGCCTAGATTTAATCCATAGTTTACAATGAATGTGTTTTTGCCTGCCTCTTTGTTGTGTTTTCTGTCCCTTATGTCTCCTATTAATGCTCTTGATGTGTAGATCAAGAAGATTATTATGCTTAAGATAACTTGTGTGGTGTTAATTGTGTTTGTGTAGAGCATTAAAGCATAGAGGAAGTATGTGATTTGAATTAACCCTCTTATAATTGAACTAAGATTACCTAGAATCTGGTTTTTGTTCTTGAATAGATAGATTATTACCAATAATGTAGATATGATTATGAATGTTATGGATAATCTATTGGTATAATATCCAATTATTAATGCAGGCAATATTGAGATAAGTGCTATTGTTGTGCTTGATTTTGCCCTGTAGGAATAGTTATGCCTTAGCTCAAGCACAAGGTTGAAGAAAAACCATAATGACATTAATCCTATAAACATGGATATGTCTTTTTGGGTGAAAATTAATTGACCTGTTAAGCTAAATTTTGCAACTAAACCTATCAAAAGGAGGTCTATCCAGCTGTAAGGCCTTAGATTGTATATTGTTTTTTTCATTTGTAGTGTTTTTTATAGATTTTTATGATCTCTTCGTTTAATTGCGAGATATCTTCTATGTATATTATCTTTTTTTGTTTTAGTATAGGGTCTTTTTTTAATATAAGCCATGTTTTTGAGCTATTTGTTATTACATAATCCAATCCGCCTTTTACCATCCAGTCTCTGAGCCATTTTAATTGGCCCTCTATGAAGATGATCATGGGTTTTTTTGAGTTAGAATACCATCCAACTTCCCAGGCACAATCCTTTCCGTACTCTGGAAGGAGCAATCCTATGTGTGATTCTCTCATAGCTGCTATATCTTCATCATAAACCTCTTTAGGGAATTCCTCATGAGGCATATTCCAGGGATTATGTTTCTGTGGCATGAACACGCTGATTGGAGAGGTTAAGCTATTGCAAACTTTGTCATTCCATTCGTGCGCATCCTTTGAGATCCTTGCACTTAGGTATACTTTTATTTTTGTTATCATTAGGTAGTAATACTAATTATTAATATATTAATATTATCATTAAAATATTACTAAAATAGAAAATTTTATATACTATTTTTACTTTTTTATTAAAATGGAGTTGGATTTACTGGATAAGAAGATAATGTATGAGCTGGATATTAATGCTAGAGCATCAGTCACATCTATAGGGAAGAAGATAAGGGCCTCTAAGGAAACAGTGAATTTCAGGATAAAGAGGCTTTTGAAAGAGGGTTATATAAAAGGGTTTTATACTGTTTTTAACTCTTCAAAGTTAGGGTATTATTACTATAAGACATTCCTAAAGTTTCATAGGACCACTCCTGAGATTGAAAGGGAGATAGTGGAGTATATAAGGCAGCATAAGAACTGTGCTTATTTGGGGAGCTGTGAAGGGCCTTATGATGTTATCTTCCTGATCATGGTTGAGAATGCAAGACAATTTAAGGAATTTTTGACGAAATTTAAGGAGAGGTTTATGGATTATATCCTGGAGAAGGAAATCCATACTGTACTTTCAACACATAGACTTAATGAGAAGTTTCTTTTTTCTGGTAAGACAAGCAAACATTCCTTTTATCAGGATGAGATATCCAAATACCCTATCGATAAGCTGGATATGAGGATCATGCAGGTTATTTCAACTGAAGCAAGGATAAGTTTGATTGATCTTGGGAAAAAAGTGGATGCTGATCCTAAGGTGGTTAAGTATAGGATAAAGAAACTAGAGAAAGAAGGGATAATAATCTCCTATACCTCTTCTCCTAATTTTGACAAATTAGGATTGCAGTTTATACAGATTAACTTTAGCCTTAAGGACCTTAAAACGATCCCTGCTATCATTGATTATTTTGATATGACTAATAAATGTTTATTTGCTTTAGAGCTTTTGGGAAAATATGATCTCACGATTGAGATTCATGTGGAGAATGACAGGGTTTTAAGGCAGATTATGGAGGACTTTAAGGATAAGTTTGTGGACCAATATATCAACTATGATGTTTTTAATGTGTATAAAGAACATTTGATGGTGTGGTCTCCTTTTGGGGTTGAGGTTGAAGATTAAAGGTCAGATTGTGAATAAAAACACAATCTTTATATACCATCTGACTTAATAAAGAACTAAAAAAGAGGTGTTATTGTGAATAAAGATACTAAGTATATTCTATGGTTTGATGAAGTCGGTATTGGAGACGTGCCTTTGGTAGGCGGGAAGAATGCTTCGCTTGGAGAGATGTATAGGGCGCTGAGCAAGAAAAAGGTTGCTGTTCCTAATGGTTTTGCTGTTACAGCTTATGCTTATATGTATTTTCTTGAAGAAGAGCATCTTATGGAGGAACTTAAGAGGGTTCTAGGTAAGGTTAATATCAAGAGTGTTGAGAGTCTGCGGAAAGTAGGGCATGAAGCTAGGCAATTGATACTGAGGGCAGATCTGCCTCCACCGCTCAGAATGGCTATTACTGATGCTTATCGTAAGTTATGCAAGAGATATGGAAGCAATACAGATGTTGCGGTCAGAAGCAGCGCTACAGCTGAGGACCTTCCAGATGCTTCTTTTGCCGGACAACAGGAAACCTATCTTAATATCAGAGGAGAGCATGCTCTGATGGATGCTTGTAAGAAATGTTTTGCCTCTCTTTTTACAGACAGGGCTATCCATTACAGAATTGACAAGGGATTTGACCATTTTAAGGTCGCTTTAAGCATCGGTGTGCAGAAGATGGTCAGAAGTGATGTTGGTGCAAGTGGTGTTATGTTCTCTATTGATACAGAGTCTGGTTTCAAGGATGCGGTTCTGGTAAACGCAATCTATGGTTTAGGGGAGAATATAGTCCAGGGGGCTGTAAATCCTGATGAATACTATGTCTTTAAGCCTACACTAAAGAAGGGATTTAATTCAATAGTGAGCAAGACTATCGGGAGTAAGAATCTTCAGATGGTTTATGCTACAGGCGGTTCCAAGAATACAACGAAGAATGTTAGTGTATCTCCAGAGGACAGGAATAGGTTTGTCTTGAGCGATAAAGAGGTACTTCAGTTAGCGAAGTGGGCCTGTGTTATTGAAGAACATTATAAGAAACCAATGGATATGGAATGGGCTAAGGATGGCAAAACAGGTAAGCTGTTTATAGTCCAGGCAAGGCCCGAAACAGTACAGAGCCAGAAGGATGTCAATGTTTTAGAGGATTATGTCTTGAGTAAGAAAGGAAAATTGTTGACTACTGGCAGAAGTGTTGGTTCTAAGATAGGCACTGGAAAAGCAAATATCATAAAGAATGTGGAAGATATCAGGAAATTTAAGCCTGGCGAGGTTTTGGTTACAGAGATGACTGATCCAGACTGGGAACCCATAATGAAGATCGCCTCTGCTATTGTTACCAATAAAGGAGGCAGGACATGTCATGCTGCTATCGTGTCCAGGGAACTTGGAGTCCCTTGTATTGTGGGAACTAATAATGCAACTCATGTGGTAAAGAGCGGGAAGGGAATCACTGTTAGCTGTGCTGAGGGGGAGGTTGGTTATGTTTATGACGGTATAATCCCTTTTAAGGTTGTAAAACATAATCTTAAGAATTTCAAGAGGCCCAGGACAAAGGTGATGATGAATGTTGGTAATCCAGAGCAGGCATTTGAGTTTTCTTTTATACCTAACGATGGTGTGGGGCTTGCGAGGGAGGAGTTTATCATCAATGAATATATCAAGATACACCCTAAGGCCCTCATACATTACAGCATGATTAAGGATCCTAAGATAAAGGGAGAGATTGATAAGCTAACTGCAGGATATGGGGATAAGAGGCAGTTTTTTATAGATAAATTAGCTTATGGTGTTGGGATGATCGCTGCTGCTTTTTATCCAAAGGATGTTATTGTCCGTATGAGTGATTTTAAATCTAACGAATATGCTAATCTGATAGGGGGACACATGTTTGAGCCTATGGAGCATAATCCGATGATAGGTTGGAGGGGGGCTTCCAGATATTATTCTGAGGATTATAAAGGAGCGTTTGCCCTGGAATGTATTGCTATGAAAAAGGTCAGAGAGGAAATGGGATTAACGAATGTGAAGCTGATGATCCCTTTCTGCAGGACTATAGATGAGGGAAAGAAGGTACTAAAGGAGATGGAGAAGAACGGCCTGAAGAGAGGCAAGAACAAATTGCAGGTTTATGTTATGTGTGAGATACCTTCTAATGTGATACTTGCTGATGAGTTTTCAAAGATCTTTGATGGATTTTCAATAGGAACGAATGATCTGACTCAGTTGGCACTAGGATTAGATAGAGACTCTGAACTTGTTAGCCATGTTTATGATGAGAGGAATATGGCTGTTAAGACATTGGTAGCTTCTGTGATTGCCAAGGCCAAGGCTAATAAGAGGAAGATTGGATTGTGTGGCGAAGCGGGTTCGATACCTGAGTTTGCTGAGTTTTTAGCAGAATGCGGTATAGACTCTATCTCTGTTGTTCCAGATGCGGCAATTTTAACAACTCTCACTGTTTATAATGCTGAGCAGAGATTAAAGAAAAAGAAGTGAGCACTTGCCAATCCTGATTCTTTAGAATTTTGTGCTTTTAGAGTCTTTATTCTTAGAATCACTAGTTCACTTGCCACTTGCCAACCACCCGTAGGACATATAAATCAATACTTCTTACTTTGTTTTCATTAATTTGAAATCCAAATAAGGTTATGATTTGGTGATTTCAAATGAACTCAACAAAGATAAGATTGAATCTGTATGATTTTCTGATAGATAATTCTGTGGTTCATGTCAAGATAGACAAGTATTTTAGGGATTTAATTCATAAAAAGTTGATTGATAAGTATGATTCTCTTAGGAAGTACCATTATGGAAGGTTTAGAGTCACATATGGTGCTTTAAAAAACGATTTTAACCTAAATACCTATTTTAAGCTTCATAGATTGCTTAGAATAGCAAATGATGTTGATATTTCTAGAGAAGATGTCTTTAATCATGTATTATCTTTTTTTGCTTATGGTTCAAATAAGAATAAGCAGGTAATTATTCCTAAAGAAATTACAATCGACGAACAATTTGTAGAAGGTTTTGCTTTGTATCTTGCTGAAGGAGATACAGGACTTAGTGGAGACAAAATCCCCAGGAAATTTAGGTTTACAAACTCAGAGATTGATGTTATTGAGCACATGGCTAAATGGATTAATAAATATCTTCCAGGGAATGAATCCTATTTGATGGCAATAACTCCCTCTGAGGGCAACTATAATAAAATTATAAAATATCGGCTTTGCTTGGACAGTGCAATAATAATAGACTTAATTTTAGCAATGGATACTAAAATTAAGAATATCTGCTCAAATAATCCTAAGTTGGCGGCTGCTTACATCAGAGGGATGATGATTGGTGAAGGTACTGCTTATTTTAACAAAAGCAGATATGTAAGGATTGAGATGAGGAATGAAAAAGAGATTAAATACCTTCATAGGTTATTTACTTTATTAGGCTTTAATTGTAGGCCTTCTCTCAGGACCAATAGACATAATATGTGGAGCATTTATATTGGTGCTAAACAGCTTAAAAGATATAATGATCTGATTGGTTTAGGGATTCATAGTAAGAGGCAGGCCATTTTGGAGAGGGCCGTTAATAAGAAGTTGAGGGTTAATCAGTATTGTTGAGTTAAGTAACTAATTGATGGAAGAATGAATTTTTTGTTTAGATTACCTTAGAAAATTTATCTGCCAGTTACAATTACTTTTCCTTTTGACCAAATCTCTCTTAAGGGTTTAGGCATTGATGGAGGATTTCCTTTACATTCGTGATTTTCAGGTATCCTATGTTCTGGACAGTGCCATTTTTGACAATAAGAGCAATAAAATCTGTCAAACTTATACTCTATTTTCTTTTTACAGTATTCACACCTACCTTTAAATGATTTCCTTTTATTTATCTCTGGTGCTTCATAAGTTGTAGTTTTATAATTTAATGTATGCCTCTCATCTTTTCTTTTGACTTCTATTATGTTTTTTACGTCTTTACATGCTTTAATTGCATGTTTTCTACAAAAATATCTATTGTCACCAATATTATATATTCTTCCATCTATTCGTTCATTACATACGTAACATCTTGCTCTCCCACCAGAGACTGTAATACCTAACTTTCTTAAAGTTTTACCTCTTTGATACATCCATAATATAAATATAACAACCCCAATAATAATTAATAATTTAGTATCCAATTAGACCACCCTCTTCACTATTGTTATAGACGAGAATATTTAAATCTTTCTAACTCAAAACAACAATCTTCCTCGTCAAGCTTCTATGAATATACTGAGAAAATTCCTTCTCTAGCTTGAGGTTAGCTTTTTTGATTAATCTTTTGTAGTTTACGTAGTTTGGGAAGATTATGACTGCCCTTATTTTTAGTATCTTTTTTAGGTTTTTTAGGAATGTTAAGTAAAACTCTTCAAGGTTCTTGATCCTCTGCTTCTGGTTGCTCTGTTTTAATGAGATCTTCTGGTTCTTTTTTCCTTTCTTGATCCATATTGATGTGTTTAAGCCGTAAGGGACGTCTGTTATGATGTAATTGTACTTATTCTTTATCTTGAGAGCGTCTTGATTTATCAGTTTGTACTTCTTTACCTTGTAATAGTCCAGGTTTGTTTTTGATCTCTTTATCATCTCTTTGTATAGGTCATATCCTATTGGTTTTATCCCTATTAATGCTGCTTCTAGTAGTATTCCTCCTGACCCACAGAATGGATCCATTATCTCTTTTTCTGCTCCTGCTAAGTTGATTAAGGCCCGAGCTAGCTTTGGATTTAGAGCAGTTGGGTGGAGTTTTGGTCTTTTGTGTGCTTTTCTTTTTTCAAAGTCCTGTTTTAGCTCTTTTATCAGTTTTGTTGCATAAACCTTGTTTCCAATAAAAAAGAATTCAATCTGTGTTTTGGATTTAGTTAGATCTACTTTTGGGTTTTTTAGCTTTCTCCAGATGTAGCCTGCTAGGGTTCTTTCATTAATCCCTTCCCTACCACCCTCTCCTGCCTCCAATTGATAGGTTTTTATTGCGAAATCCTTTTTGTAAATAGACTGCCAGTCAAAATCCTTTATTTTTTTTGTTAGGTCTTTCTTATTTGTTTCAAACAGGTACTTATAGACTTTTCTTGTATATGCTAATCTCTCGGCCTTTTGTGTATCCTTTAGGTCTAGGAACAGAAGGTTATCGACAAGTTTGTGTTTCCTGGTGTTGAACAAGGATAGAACCTCCTCTTTGGCTAGCTTTAGATCTTCTTTTGATAAGAGAAATAGGTATTTCATTATGATGTAAGTCTTGCTTTTTTATACTCTATTTGTACTGGTTCGCCGTTCTGAAGAAGATTTACTAACCTTGCTTTTCCAGAGCTGTCAACCTTGGCCTCTACAGTGATGTCCCTTGTAGGTACGTCTGCATCTCTTTCGAAGAAGAACTGCTCAATACCATACTTTATGTTAGTGCTGTTTCCTCTCACCCTAGTTACAGTCCCCCTGATGAATGTTCCATGTTGTGGCTTTGTTAGGGTTGCTTTTTCAAGTCTCCAGATATTATTCTCATCTGGTTTAAGGATTACATAGATCTTGTCTCCTTGCCTGATATCTCCTTCAAATTCAACAGTGCCTATCTCATAGTTTATTGTCATATACTGTCCTCTGAGAGGATCAAAAGGATCTACTGGCCTGGTATCAAGAATGACTGTTGTGCCTGTAAGTAAGGGCCAGGATAGGTAGAAGATAAAACCTCCTGCTATTACAAGAATAACTAGAATGCCTATAATCAACCTTTTGTATTCTGTTTTGTTCTTTCGATCAGTTTCCTTCTCCATTTTTCAATGAGCCACCCCCCTATCAGGAGGATGCTTCCTCCAGTGATAAATATGATGCTAAGACTGGTGTATCCCCAAAGATCCATCATAAATCCAATGTATCTTGTTACTATATCCAGTGCAAAGAAGATTATCGCAAGATTGATGATCTTTGGTAACTTCAACCAGGTTCCATAAGCTATGAATGTTAATATTATCATTATGAGTGCGATGTTGATTATTATCCAGATCGTCCAGACAATAATGGGAACATCATCATTTCCAAAATTAAAATCATTTGTACGCCATTTACATTCTTTTTCCCCTTTGCATGCTTCAAATTTGTTGTTATAATCTGAACACAGATCATACTCTCTGCAGCTGCTTCTTTCCCATTTGCAGCTTAATTTGCTTTCTTCACATTCATCTTGTGATATATAAGCCCAACAGTTCTCTTTAACACACCCTCTTTCGCTCCACATACAACTCTGCTCAGAAAGGCATAATTCTTTGTCTTTTTTGTCAAAGCACCTGATTTGTTCACACCTGCCTTCATGCCATTCGCATGATATCCTTTCGTCTGTCTCACATTCACTGGGTTCCTTGAGGTCCCAACAACTTAATTCATCACACCTATTGTCATCCCAAAGACACATTTTTTCTTCCGAAGCGGATTCACATTCTTCTTGATTATCGTTGTCAAAGCATCTTTTCTCACTACATAAACCCAGCTTATCTGATGTCAATGCTGTAAGGCTGATCAGGGCTATAAGGACAATTACTATAGCCATCATACCAAGCAGTTCTTTTCTTTGGGCTGAGTTGTTATTTATGGCAAGGACTACTCCTGAGCTTATTACGATTATGGATGAGATCGCCAAAACAAAGAGCAGTATGATGGGTGCTGTAGTTACTACTGCTTCTTTGGGCCATAGCATCGGCAAGAATAACTGGAAGCTAAGCAGATATGTGAATGCCAGAAAATAAAATACAGTCCACCACTGATACAGACCTGCGAAATCATGTTTTTTTGCTCTATGCCAAAGACAAAGACCATACAACAATATTCCCACGATAAGGAAGTAGAATGCAAGGATTCCAGGAGATAACAGATCTTTTGCAGCTTCAGAGTAGGCGATAAATTGAATTACGATCCAGACTAAAAATTCTATAAGGGCAACGACAAGGCTAATTGAAGATTGGAATATGTACGATAGTATGAACACGCCGATCCAAGCTATTAATAGTAACCATGCAGTTCCTTGAATAGTAGCATCAGTAGAGAATATCTGGGCTATGAGGAAGATACTGAGAGTGTATAAAAGCGCTCCTAAAACAAGCAAAGCTTTTCCAATACCTGGATATTTATTAATTCTCAGCATTGTTCCAGCGAAATATGTCCCTGTTGTCGCCAGCAGGAGTATAATTATCTTTATGGGTGAAGGCATCTGATGCCAGTTTTGCGCAATCAACCAAGCAACACCTAACGCGATTAGAATAGAACCTATTATAGCAACTATGGATCCAAAGGATAATCCCTTTTTGTTCATATGTAGTTTAGTTCACAAATATACTTTATAAAGTTTACTTAAATTCTTTTTTACTTCATAAAAATAATGACACAAAGTATTTAAACCTCATGGTACTTACTTTTTTTATGGGAAGGGGGAGACCAGTCAAATCACAGATTCGGCAGAATATAATAGAGCTACTTTTTTTTCTAAAGGAAGGTTATGGTTATGACATATACAGGCATTACAAAGACATATTTCCTCCTGTAAGCATGAGGGTTATCTATTATCATCTAAGAAAGGGTGCAGATATAGGTGAGTTTAAGGTCAATAAGGTAATAAAGGAGAACGGTGATTTTTCATGGGGATCAGAAGCAGAGAAGATATATTATTCTTTGGGTCACGAGGCTCAGCCGATAGGCAACCAGAGGGTTAAGGAACTTCTGGACAGAAAGAATCTAAAGACCCCCGAGTCCTCCTGAGTTTAGGCCGCCTGAATTTCCTCCGAATCCTCCTAATCCTTTTTCGTTGAAACTGCTTTCTTTTCCTAAGCCTGTATCTCCAAATCCCTCTTTTCCCTTTATCATCTTCTTAAGCAGGAATGCAACAAGCATGACAAATAAATAGAATATGACGAGGGCTATCAATACGTATCTTGTGATTTCCAGCTTCCCATAGGTCCATAGGATGGCTACGCCTGAGAGATAGTATGTTGCGGTCGGAGATGCCAACAGGAAGGATACCTTGTCTCTCAGTTTATGGGAGAAGGAGTTTAATATCAGGAAAGTAGCATATATCATCAAAAACAATAATGCGAAGAATTTTACCCATTCAAAGTTTTCTCTCTGGTTGTCAAAAAGGAATTTCATAGATATTATCAGGACCCAGAACACGCTTAATCCGTTTCCTAAGGCTGTGTTCCACCCTAGCTCTTCTGATTTGTATCTGCTGAAATAGATTTCTAGGACAAACCAGAAAATTAAGATCGGGCCTAAGTACCAGAACAAGGAAGGATCGATGAACATCGGCTTGAATATGTCTAAAAATGCTCTGAGTATATCTCCTAGGAATCCTTGTATGGCCATATCCTTTATTCTTATGTTTTATTATATAAATTTAGTGTTTTGTAGTATTCTCATCATATAAACTATCTTCTGTAGAAACGAAATGGTTAAAAATGAAATCAGGAGACTATTTTATGATGGTAAAGGAATACAAAAACAGACGTTTAGGCATAGAGGCACTTGTCTGGGCAATGCTGGTTGCATATTCTGTATTAGGAGGATTTGTGAAAAAAGCAGAATCTTCTGAGAAACAACCAGATAAAAGACCAACTACTCAATATGTGGTAGAGGGTCCGCCTAAGGAATATATTGTAAAACCTGTGGTGGTGGAAAGCCCTCCGGATGATGGATTGACTGCTGATCTAGAAAGCACATTAAGCAATAGTGAGGAGGAGGTAAAACCTGAAAGAGAACATCCTTCTACATTTTTAATCCCTTTCCATAATCCTGTAACGAACTTTCGTGCAAATGCAGACTCTGCCAAATCAGCTTTTCAAGGGATTGAAATTATAGGGAATAGATTAACAGATAGCCATGGCGATACCTGGTTAAACAGACTTTTAATAGGGGGTGTTGTAGGATATCTCGATAATTGGGTCATCTTTTCTTCAGGCAAACTTAGTCGTATAAGGGAAAATGAAACGCATGGAAATGGAGAGCTGTCCTGGGATTTTGAGGTTAGAGATCCCTTTAATCTAAATAATAATTTTCCCATGCATTATAGGAATACTCCTTCTGACAGGCAGCTTATCAGAGAAATGAGTGCGGGGCCGAATCAATCCGAGTATAATGCTTCCTTGTTTTACAGGGGCCATCCTGAGATATCATTTGCCGATGCTATAGCATCTTCCTCATTAGATCTTATGAGTGTCTTACTAAATCTGGAAAGCAGAAGAAGGCCAGGAGAAGGAGACCTAAATACATGTATCTCTCTTTTACAGGATCAAGATATTGAAGTAGACCTAAATGATCATCTTATGTGGACATTATTGACAAAGTTGAGCTCTCGGGGTACATTTGATTCTTTTAAATTGTTTTGGGATTATCAAGAAAAAGGCAAAACATCAGCTGAAAGACCTAAAATTGACCTTAGAGGCATAGGAGTAGATGCAGACATCACTTATCCCGATTCGCGTCTTTATATTGCCCCTTCTCATGGGTTGTACGTAGATTCAATGATGACTGCTAATCCAGACGGTGAACATCCTATTGAGTTGGGTGTTGGTGCTGTTGTAGCAGGCAAGAATGATGTCTTAAGATTTGGTCTTGGGTATGGTAATCTTTTCAAATGGGAATCATTTGGAGATAAGGAGCTCTCAATCAGCCCCTCTATCCATGCCAATGCTTATGATCTTGGGGAGTGCCATATTGGAACAACAATCTCACATGGAGTTATGAAAAACGTTTTTCTGGAATGGGATATATTCTATTGCAATGGTGATGTGATGCTTAACGATATAATGGGATTTGGTAAAGGTGTAAACTTGTATTGGAGAGCAAAGGTCCTTTTTAAGTGATAGGTTCTTTGTTTAGTATTATGTAACTTCTATTTAGTAGTTAAAAAATAGAAAGGTTTAAAAACCAAAGTTCGTTCTTATCTATAGAAAGCTACTGATTAAAATGCCTGGATATTATTTATCATATAAGAATGGATTGAAGGCAACCTTGAGATATTCTGGAGAGCAGTTTTTGGAGATTCTTAGCGGGTTGAAAGGGAAAACTACAGGTACTGGCTATTCTAGCATTGTAGAAGATCTGGAGCAACGTACTACCCAGTGGTTGGAGGGATTTAAGGGCCAAGGAGAGTTAAATATGTCTATGATCCTGAATAATAACCCCCTGGTTAATTTTGCTTTTGCTGTCCTTAATGATCATATACTGGCGAACCAATCTTCGGTTAATAGTGTGTTTGGTAATGTTACAGGGGCAGATGGAAAAAGTCTTTATGATCATCAGTATGATGCGTCTTTGCTTATCCGTGCTCTGGGTGGTTTGTGTGATTATCTGACAACTGGTAATTCAGCTACTATAAATCCAGTGTGTGGTAAGTTTATGGGTGAACTGCCTTATCTGGCTGATACCTTTTCCAGGAAGAATCCTATTTTGTATTCTACCTTGGTTCATCTTGATTCAATCGGACTTTCAGCAGATACTATTTCAGAAGCTTACAAAAAAGGCGGATTAGCTGGTGCAGATGGTGTAGAGGGCTTATTGTTAAAAAGTTTAGAACAACCTTTGGCTCCAAAGCTGTTTCGTATACTTATTATGAACTTTGAACAGGCATACCGTAAGGAGGGCGAGAAGATTGACCTTTCTGGGTTGAGTTTGCAGGAATGCATAAGTAGATACAGATCGGATGGGATTAATGGTACAGAAGGCTTGGCTAATTACATCGTTACCAATGTGATGGGTAATGGAACTGGTTTTGGGGGAAGGATATTTGGAGGATTCACAGGGAGATTTTTAAAAGAGAATCCTGATCTTGTTGAAAAGGCATTTGTAGAATCATTAGGGTATAGTTCTGGTTTTGTGGATGACATGCAGAGGTCTGCTTCTCCAGGGCATTCTATCGGGGGTTTGGAGCAGGGTCTGTTTTTTATGCATGGGAATGCTCCTAGGGGAAGCAGTGAGCCAAAGCATCCTCTTTTATTATGGGCAAAGAATATGCCTCCAAATTGTCTAAGGGACGAAAATCTATCAGCCCATATAAGAGATAAAGGTTTTATTGGTGAGGATGGGTTCTTTGGATATATGAGAGACCATCTTGAAGAGATACTAGGGCCTTTTGTAAGGGCAGATTTGATTGATGATAAGACAGTTAAAGATTATGCTTCCAGATATGATACTCTTAGCCATATTACCTCTGTTGAGGAGCTGATATGGGCTGCATCAGACCTATTGGGTCCTATGTTTAAAAAGGATCATAAAGGATCCCCATTTGTGAATCTATCTGCAAGGGCTTTGACAGCTGGAGCTTCCCCATATAGATTTCTTGATGATCCGAAATATAGTTCCGGTAAGAGTGAATGGTTCCAAACCTATTTTCCAAACGAGAAGATTTTTGGACACCTTTCAACAATCAGAATGGGTGCAGATTCTATATCACATGATCCTAATAGGGCGAAGGATATGATAAACATATTTAGGGTTATTCCCAACCACCCTTTGCAAAATATCATGAGGCCACTTCTATTTTATATACAATCTAATCTAGGGGATCAATCATTTTCAGAGAAAATTAAAGATTATGCTGCTGTGGTTAAGGATATCTCTGAAAATCTTCTTGAAAGGATGGAGCCCCCCAAATAGTTTCTCTTTTTTGATATGTGTTATAGATAACAATAATATATTTAAGTTTGGTGTTTTGGAATCTTTTTATGGGTGAACTGAGAAAGACGCCTCTTAATGATTCACATGTCAGGTTAGGGGCTAAGATGGTCGAGTTTTCTGGGTGGAGTATGCCTGTTTATTATTCAAGCGTTATCGATGAACATCTGGGTGTTAGAAAGAAATGCGGACTGTTTGATGTCAGTCATATGGGCGAGTTCTTTGTAGAGGGAAGCGGTGCTTTTAGGCTGATACAGAAGGTCATTACTAATGATCTAGGTAGTCTCTCTGATGGGAAGGCCTTCTATTCCTCTATGTGCAATGAGAGGGGCGGTGTGGTGGATGATCTTTTTGTTTATCGTTTTGATGCTAATAAGTTTATGCTTGTCGTGAATGCTGCAAATGTAGAGAAGGACTTTAACTGGATCCTAAATCATAAGGATTTTTTTGAGGATGCCACTATCATTGATAAGACTGATGAGATGGCTAAGCTTGATCTGCAGGGACCTAGGTCTGAAGAGGTTTTACAAGGATTAACAGACCTTAGGTTAGGAGATCTGAGACGATTTTGTTTTTTTGAAGGAAGGGTTAATGGAATCCCTATGATCGTTTCCAGGACAGGTTATACTGGGGAGGACGGATTTGAGCTTTATTTTGATTCATCTAAGGCAGTTGAGATGTGGTATAAACTATTGAGTGTTGGTGAGGAGTTTGGTATCAGGCCTGTTGGGTTAGGTGCTAGAGATACCTTAAGGATAGAGGCTGGTTATAGCCTTTATGGACATGAGTTGAGTGAACAGATCAATCCTTTTGAGGCAGGTATAGGGTTTGCGGTCAAGCTTGATAAGGATGATTTTATTGGAAAGGAGGCTTTGTCTAGGGCCAAGGAAGATCTGAAGAGAAAGATTGTTGCTTTTGAGATGACTGATAGAGGGATAGCAAGAGAAGGCTATCCTGTCTTTGTTGGAGGAAGGGAGATAGGGTATGTCTCTTCTGGTACGATGTCCCCTACTTTTAGGAAAGGGGTGGGGATGGCTTTGATTGATGTTGGGGAGGCATCATTGGAAAACGAAATACATATAAAGATAAGAGAAAAACTGTATAAGGGGAAAATTGTTAAAAGACCGATTTACGCTTTTAATGATAAAAATGATTAATGAGGTGGTTATCTTATGGAAACTCCAGCTGATTTGAGATATAGCAAAGAGCATGAGTGGGTTAAATTGGAGGGGGATGTTGCTATCATCGGCATTACTGATTTCGCACAGAAACAGCTTACTGATATAGTGTTTGTGGAGCTGCCTGATAAAGGAAGGGGTGTTGAGAGTGGGAAGCAGATTGGAGTCATTGAATCTGTGAAATCTGTCTCTGATATCTTCTGCCCGGTTACAGGGGAGATAGTTGAGGTTAATGAAGCTCTGCAGGATAATCCGGATACTATCAATAAGGACCCTTATGGGGAAGGATGGATCGTCAAGGTAAAGCTAGCTGATAAGACCGAGGTTGATGGATTGATGTCAACTGAGGATTATGATAGGTTTGTATCTGAGAGCAAGTAGTTTTTTTAGAGGTGATGGGTTTCTAGATATATAGGTGAAAGAATGGACTTTATCCCAAATACAGAATCAGATAGGGAAGAGATGCTTAAGGTCATTGGTGTTGATACTGTATCTGACCTTTTTGGGGATATCCCTTCCTCTTTGCTGACAGGCGGACTGAGGATTCCTTCAGGATTGTCTGAGATGGAGGTTAAGGATCTCCTACGGAAGATAAGCGAGAAGAACCGGACTGAGTTTTCTTCTTTCCTTGGTGCTGGCTCCTATAGGCACTTTATACCTTCTGTTGTTAATCATATAATATCAAGGAGCGAGTTCTATACTGCATATACCCCTTATCAGCCAGAGGTCTCCCAGGGGATGCTGCAGGCTATCTATGAGTATCAGACTATGATCTGCAGCTTGACTGGAATGGAGGTTGCGAATGCTTCTATGTATGATGGAGCTTCTGCTTTGGCTGAGAGCTGTATAATGGCTGCTAATATCACAAAGAAGAAGGAGATACTTATCTCAAACTCTGTGCATCCTGATTATAGAGAGGTTGTCAGGACTTATTGTGAGGCTCATGGCTTTTCCCTGGTGGAGATCGATTTTATGGATGGTGTAACTTCTGTCAATAAGCTGAAAGCAAAGATATCCGATAAGACAGCTGCTTTCTTGGTGCAGAGCCCTAATTTCTTCGGTTGTATAGAGGATCTGCATAAGATTGAGCAGATTGTTCATTCTTATGGTGCTTTACTTAATGTTTGTGTTGTTGAGGCTACTTCGCTCGGTGTTTTGAAGAGCCCCGGTAGCTTTGGTGCTGATATTGTTGTTGGTGAGGGCCAGGGTCTTGGAAATAGTGTTAGTTTTGGAGGGCCTTATCTTGGGGTCATGGCCACAAAGAAGAAGTTTGTGAGGCATCTTCCTGGCCGCATAGTGGGCGGGACTACTGATAAGGAAGGTAGGAAAGGATATATCTTAAACCTGCAGGCCAGGGAGCAGCATATACGTCGTGAAAGGGCATCTTCTAACATATGTTCGAATCAGGCCCTGAATGCTTTGGCTGCTACTGTCTATATGTCTTCTTTAGGTAAGAATGGTTTAAGAAATGTAACTTCTTTATGTCTGCAAAAGGCACATTATCTCTATAATTCTCTTTTGGAGGCTGGTGCTGAGGTTGTTTTTAGCGCCAAATTCTATAACGAGTTTGTCGTAAGGGTCGAGAACGCTAAGAAGTTTAATCTTGAGCTGTTGAATAATGGGATCATAGGGGGGCTAGAGTTAGGAAAATATCATGCTTCTCTTTTAGATTGTATGTTATTTTGTGTTACTGAGCTGAATACAAGGGAAGACATGGATAAGGTTGTGGATATATTTAGGAATTTGGGTTGATTATAATGAAACTTATCTTTGAAAAATCAAGAGAAGGAAGGTGCGGTGTTAGTCTGCCTGAGTTGGATGTTCCTCTTAGGAAAGGCTTGCTGGATTCTGAATTAGTCAGAGATGAACTTGATCTTCCTGAAGTAAGTGAGGTTGATGTTATCAGGCACTATACTAAATTGTCCTGCCGTAATTTCGGGGTTGACAGCGGTTTTTATCCTTTAGGTAGCTGTACTATGAAGTATAATCCTAAGGTCAATGAGGATGTCAGCAGATATTCGGGATTTATTGACTGCCATCCCTTGCAGCCATACAATCAGGGTTGTTTAAAACTGATGTATCACCTTGAGAAGATGTTGTGTGAAATATGTGGTATGGATGCTTTTACGCTTCAGCCTGCGGCTGGTGCACATGGTGAATTGACTGGCTTGATGATTATAAAGGCTTATTTTTCTGATAAAGGCGAGATTAGAAGTAAGATCATAACACCCGACAGTTCTCATGGAACTAATCCTGCTTCTATCTCAATGTGTGGGTTTGAGACAGTGCAGATCAACAGCGATGACAAGGGGCAGGTGGATATTGGAGAACTTAAAGAGGTATTGGATAGTAATGTTGCTGCTGTAATGCTTACGATACCTAATACACTTGGGATATTTGAGGAGGACATCCTGGAGATTACAAGATTGGTGCATGATAATGGTTCTTTGGTGTATATGGATGGTGCTAATATGAATGCTCTTTTAGGTTATGTCAAGCCAGGAGATATGGGTGTTGATGTTATGCACTTGAATCTGCACAAGACTTTTAGTACACCTCATGGAGGAGGAGGGCCAGGAGCAGGTCCGGTGGGTGTGAAGAGGGATTTGTCCAAGTTTTTGCCAAATCCATCAATCGTGTTGAATGATGATATCTATGAATTTTCTAATAGCTCTAAGTCAATCGGCAAGGTAAGGGCTTTTTATGGAAGTTTTGGTGTTATGGTAAAGGCGTTTTCCTATATCCGAGCTTTGGGAAGCGAGGGCCTTAGAAAAGTAAGTGAGAATGCTGTCCTGAATGCAAATTATCTGAAGGAGAGGCTGAAAGGAGATTATAATCTCCCCTATGATTCTTTGTGTAAGCATGAGTTTGTGCTTTCTGATGAAGGATTGCCTAATGGTGTTGCTACACTGGATATTGCAAAGAGGTTACTGGACTATGGGATACATCCTATGACTGTCTATTTTCCTTTGATCGTTAAGGGTGCGATGATGATAGAGCCAAACGAGACAGAGAGCAAAGAGACCTTAGATAATTTTGTTGATGTTATGAAGAAGATCAGGGTTGAGATTGATAATAATCCTTCTTTGGTGTTAGAGGCCCCTTCCAATACTGTTGTCAAGAGGTTGGATGCTGTTAAGGCTGCAAGAGAACTGAATCTAACGTATAAACGCGAATAATATATTAATCAGAACAAGAGCCAGGAAGAATATTCCTATGTTTTTCCACCATTTCAATGCTTTCTTCTTGTCCATGAACTGTTGTAATCCTACCAGCAGCATCCTTCCTCCATCCAATGGACCCATTGGTGCCAGGTTGAACAGTCCTATGCCAAGATTCAGGACGTGTAGCCAGTAGATCAAACCGATTACCCAATAGATTATCCTTGGAGTTAATGTTCCGTACCTTTCTATGAAGCTTGGCCTTATCTTATTGTTTCCACTGACATAAACCCCCAGGTATGCTTTATTCTTGTCATTAGGATTTTCAGAAAGAGTTATCTGGTATGTAGAAACATTGGTCTTTAAGGAAATTGTGTCTCCTGGACTCTTTTGGTCCAGTATTCCCTGAAAGGTTTCAATGTTCTCAATCTCTTTTCCATCTATACTGATTATCAGTTCATTCTCTGATACTCCGGCTTGAGCTGCGGGAAGACCTTCCATTGTTTCTGTTATTATAATCCCTCCTTCCATCATGGATGAACCTACTGCAAGCAAGACCAATAGAAATATCCCAAGGAATATGTATCCTAAAACTATGTTTGCAAAAGGGCCTGCTGCAAATACACTCAGCTGCTCTCTGGCTGGTCTTTTTACCATCTCTTTCTCGTCTGGCTCAACAAAGGCAGCAGGGATTATAGGCAGCATTATCTTTTTGAACAAGGGGATTATAGTTAATATGATCCCTATAACGATCCAAAAGTCTGGAGAGGAGGTATGGAAATTAAATGATGCGAACAGATTTATCAGGTTTCCTTTAGCTTTATTTAGTACAGAGAAGAAGATCATCAATATTCCTACAAGTTTAAGACTTATATCTACAAAAGCAAAACCGCTTGACTTGATCTTCATCTTGTATTTTCTTCCAAGAATTCCGTGTGCAAATTCGTGGAAGACAGCAATTACGAATATGGATATGATCCAGTATTCAAAAGGTACGTAGAATACTCCCTTTGCTTCAATAGGGAGCACTAATCCTGCTCCTGCCGGAGCATCTGGCTTGGTAAGCAGGTTGTATGCACTGAAGCTCAATGCTATTGCAATCACTATCATTCCAAGGAAGCCTACAAATATTGCCAGGTAACCTATGGCTTTCAAAGGCTTTGAGAATCTCTTGGCAAATCTATCCATGAACACAAGACCGCCCTTTGTCCTGAACATCTGGAAAGAGAGATATCCTTTAAGGACCTCCTGTTTATCTATCTTTTTTCTTTTAAGATATAGAAACAGCATCATGATAAGGACGAATATTATGAATAAAATATATCTAGGGTTCATAATCCAAAAAATAAGAAAGGATGTTTTTAAATGTTTTTATTTCTTCCTTACCGGCCTGAATGCATGGCCCCCACAAGTCTTACATGTTACCTTCTCTGCTATAACCTTTAGGTTTGGCGCTCTAAGCTTTTGCTTGCAGTTCTTGCAAACGAATACATTGTGGAACTTTCTTGCTTCTGCTTCTTTGAATTTTACCATTCTAGCTACCCTGAACCTGTTTCATCACTTTATCACTTAATATTATCCAGTATAATACATTGCATCCTTCAACTACGTTTCCTTTTATGTCCTCTGGGATCTTTAGATCAAAGGTCTCATATGTCTCTGAGTCCATTACGTTTGCCGTGTCTCCGCTGATCGATAACACCTGGGCTATCTTCTTCTCTACAATAGGTGCATCAATATTGTCATGACCTGGAAGAACTATAACTCTTTTTTTTCCGTCCACCATCCCAACTGCTGTTAATCTTACCTTTGCATGGCCGTGCTTGCCTGGCCTTGAGGTCTGTGTGTCTGATACTATACAAGCTGCCCCTTCAATTACAACATAGTTTCCTTTTTTTAGTGAACCTACACTTACCGGTTTTGTTGTCATTTTATCCCCCTTATTGTTTTACTGCTAGTTTGATATCCCCCTCTTTGACTGTCTTTCGACCTGCATGGGTTGCCAGACGCCATGCTTTTTCTGCTATCTGCTCTGCTTTTTCTTCGATCACTGCCTTCAAAGCAGATTTTGCCTTGTCTGAAACCCTGATATCAGAGCCGCCTACTTTCTTTATGATTTTTTCCATAGCGGCTAAAGGTAAAAGCTTATCTGACATAAATATCACCTATTTTTGTTTATTTTTTGGTTTAAAGCTTGTAATTGGTGTATCTTTGGAATAGGGGGTGATTTATAAACTTTGTGCTTTGCGGTTGTGTTGCGTAAACGGGATATAGACTTAGTGGTGCGTTAAGGGTGATACAGATTCATACTTCATTATGTTTTTCTTAGGTCTGCAAGTGTATCCTCCTTTAATTCAATCTCTCTTTCGTGTCCGTCAGACCTCATACATTTTAGGATATATTTCCCATTACTAACTCTATGTATATGAAACGCATTTGCATTACAATCTGGGCAATTAATGTTTTTCTCCATAATATCAATCCTCCTTAGGAATCTCTTTATCCTTCCAATAATCATATACTTTGTTTAATTCTTTTACATGGAATAACTGTTCATCTTCACCTCTTTCCAAAACTCCTATCTCCCTAGCTAAATTAAAAAAACCATCACTGGAAATTCTAGGGTTTTTGTTTTTTAAAACTACTACTGCTGTAAGCATAGGTCTTTTTTCGTCTTTATCTTTTTCGTATTTATTGATTTCATCCAAAACCTTACATAATTCAATTTCTCGTTCATCTGGTTTGTCTAAGTTAAGACCACATATATCCGCTACTTCTTCATAATACACCAAACCCCTATTTTTAGCAACTTCTATGAGCCTTTTGTATAGCGTTTTATTAATCATCTGCAATACCCAATAAAGCTACTCAAACCCTTTAAAAGAATAATCTAGCAGTAGAGTTAATGTATCATTCATTACTTTCTGTTTTTCTAATATTTCCTTTAGAATAACTTTTATTTCATTCTGATAATGGTTTGTTGGGATTGTTTTGTCTAGTTTTGCTATATCTTCGCTTATTCCTTCACTTAGCTTCTTGAGATGGTCTATTCTGTCTAATACTCCCTGTTTTTCTAATGTTTGCGGTGACATATAGCTATAGGAATATCCTGAGAATTTTTATAGTTTACGGAAGAATGGTGTTGGTAAGTCTTAGGGTGTTAAGTATCGGCTGGTAAGGCAAGGGTGATAGAAATTTTTAAATATCCTTAAATTTTTCTCTAAATTCTTCGATTGATTTTTTATCAAACAATTTAAAGTTTACTTTGAAGTTACCTAACTTAAAGGGGGTTATTTGTCTTCCGTATTTAAATCTCCACCTTTCCCTACGAACTACACATGCAATATAAAACAATTCTTCTATGGACAATTGTTTTTTAGGAATTAATGTTAAGCAATTATCATCTACACAACACTCTTTTAATTGAACAAATGCGTATCCTACACTCCCAGTACTTGGTACTGTAATAATCTTTTCTTTATAAATTGGATTTATATTAAAATAACCATAACAACCGTTTTGTTTACTCTGAGAAGATATTAATAGTGTATTCCCTTTCTTTAAATCTTCTTTATTATGGTACTCTCTTTGTCCATAATCAATCTCAAATAAATCACTCAAATACTCGGTATCTTTATGTTTAGGTAAGTTGATATTAGTGACGCTATCTTTCACTTTGCTTAATTTATCTTCATGTATGATTTTAAAAGCATAATAATATCTTATTAATTGTTTAACTTCTAATTCTATATCCCCCCACTTTTCACCATCTAAATAAGATTCTGGTGATAAATCAAAATCTTGGTCTTTGTAATTAATTTTTTTGTAACAAGAAAATGCAGGTTTAGTTATTTTACTTATAAAATTATTTCCAGCTTCTTCTATCTGTCCATCTTTTACTTTTATTCTTTTTCCTTTTTTCTCTATAAACCCATCCTCTGTAATTTTACAGAAAAATGTTTTTTCTTCTTTTTGAGGTATATGTGCTTTTATAAAAACTAATGCTGTTGTTATACTTACAGGATAAAACGTTTTATGTGGGAGACTAAATACTGCTTCCAGAGTATGTTTGCCTATTATGTTTTCCCTCCATTTTTTACATTCTCCGCTTTGTACTAAAATTGAAAAAGGAATAACTGAAATAAGTTTTCCGCCAACTTCTAAACAATTTAGAGCATGGTCTATAAACTCAGTTTCAATAGGGTCGTCTCCATCTGTTTGAAATGGAGGATTCATCAATACTTTAGTAAATTGTTTTTCTTCTGGATACTCAAAACAATTCTTAAAAATGATGTTATTTTTTCCATCTCCTCTAAAAATCATATTGACAACACCTAATGGATATGCAGATGTTGAAGTATCATTACCGAATATTTGACTATCACCTATCTTTTTTATTAGATGCTTATTATAATTAACTAATTCCCTAAATCTATTGAAAGCAGACACCAAAAAACCACCAGTACCGCATGTAGGGTCATATATTTTATCTTTGGAAGTTATACCTATAATATCAGTACAAAAATCAGTAATATGTCTTGGTGTAAATACAATTCCTAATTGCTTATTATCTCCACCATATTTTAAGAACACTTCATAAAATGTACCAAGTACATCATATCCAGATTTCATTAGTGCATTAATATTTACTTTCTTTAATTCATGAATTACTAAAGGAATTGCTTTAGCCAGTAGTTTATCATGTTTATTTAAAGATAACATAGAATATATTTGGTCTGTTTTTTTACACTCGTTCAAAGCTTCTTTGACTCTGGTGTTTATGTCTTGAATAACTAAATTAATATCCAAAGAAAAATTTCCCTGATACATAGCTAAAATGATTGAAGCGATAACTTTTGCCCTAGATGCTTCCTCTACCTTATGTTTATGTAGTATCTTATTTATTTTATCTGACCTCAGATATAAATAATCTAGGCTAGGGATAGCTACATCCAGAGAGGGTTTTTCATTCTTTAGGCATTGTTCTAATTCTTCATAAGTAATTATTTGAGTTAATTTCTGTTCGTGAGACTCGATTATTTTCCATACATTATTATCAAGATAGTAATTTTCTACTGTTACCCCTTCTTCTTCATTACCTGCTACCCCTATTAATATTTTTATATCAAATCCATCTATTTTATTTAAGAAACTAACATAATGTT
This sequence comes from Candidatus Nanoarchaeia archaeon, assembly GCA_028279655.1. GTDB lineage: Archaea > Nanobdellota > Nanobdellia > Woesearchaeales > JACPBV01 > JAHWHQ01. The sequence goes on from JANQNH010000018.1 coordinate 47,001, forward strand.
TTGCATCTTTAATCGCTTCTTTTATATCAGTCTTATCTGGTTTTGTTTCAATTATAGCACTTACAACTTTATCATTATTCACTAGGAGGAAATCTAGAAATCCACTACATTTACCGCTTTTTGAAGCATTTTGTAATGCTTCTTTTATTCGTGAATCATATTTTTGTGCTTCTCCCTCTTGAAGTAAATTTCCCCCTTTCTGGGGTTTTTTAATATTCCATCCTAATTCCTTAAGAGTGTGAGTTACATACATTCTTGCTCTTTTTTCAGAATCCTTTTCTTTCATTGATTTGCCCCTTTCAATCTCTTTATAGCTTCCACCACCGCTTTTGAACGTGGCAATCCATGATTTTTCTTGCAAAATTCGTCTAGAATCTCTAAGACTTCTTTTTTTAAAGAAATTGTTATTCTTTCTATCTCTGTTTCTTTTTCCATTACTTTCCTTTTTCGGAGAATTAGTATAAAAGGTTTTCGTATTTTTCTTATTGTTATGATTATTCATACTATTCATAAAAATATGAATAGTAATATTTAATACTTCCTATTATTTCTTTAATCCTTTCTTAATAAGCTCATTTACTGCCTGATTATTATTCTTCAATCCTTTATCAATCTTATACTTTAATACCTCGTTCCAGAGCTTATCTTCACAATCTAATAATAGTTTCTTTGCCATATCATTAATAGTTATTAATACTTATATATAAAGGTTTCTATACTCCAATATATATTAACGATTATTAATAATCGTTAATAGAAAACTTTAAATACTAGCTTTACTTTCTTATTAATAGTTGTTAATAAACATTAATAAGGTGATAAAAAATGAAATATACAAACAATAAAAACCCATCAGAAAAGATGAGGGAAGTTAGAGGTTATGCAATAATCTCAAAAGGAGATACCCCAAAGAAGATAGGCAAAAATAAGTTTTCAATACCTTCGCAAAGCGGTAAGGGAAACTATACAATAACTATGGAAAAAAGACCAATATGCACCTGCCCTGACTTTCAGAATAGGGGAGTAGATTGTAAGCATATCCACGCAGTAAGGTTTTACCTTGACTTCAACAATAAAGTAAAGATAGAGAATAAGGGCATAGTTACTGAAAAACAAGCCTGTCCTTACTGCAAAAGCATCCACACTGTAGGTTGCGGTAAAAGGCACACTAAAAGCGGACAGAAGCAGAGATACTTATGTAATGATTGTAAAAGGAAATTCATAGAGAATAAAGACTATGAGAGATATAAAGGCAACAGCAAGACAACTTCTCTTATTTTAGACCTTTACTTCAAGGGCATATCATTAAGGGGCATTAAAGACCACCTAAAACAGTTTTACAGCCTTAGCTTAGACCATAGCAATATCCTAAGAAGGATTCATAAGTTTAGCAGAGTAATCAACGATTATGTCCAGACATTAAAGCCAGAAGTTAAAGACATATGGAATCATGACGAAATGAAGATACAGGCGGGGGGTAAATGGCTTTGGCTATGGCAAATAATGGATAAGGAAACGAAGTATCTAATAACAACGCAAGTCTCAACAAACGCTTATCAACCTATTAGCGACAAATTCTTTAAGCAAGCAAAAGAACAGGTAAATGAAGAGCCAACTTATATAATCACAGACGGAAGGCACAGCTTAAAGAACAGCATTAAGAGAGGTATGCCTTCTACAAGCCATGTAAGGTTAGTTAGTTTAACTGAAAAGAGGCAAAACAACCAAAACATAGAGAGGTTAAATGGAACTGTAAGGGACAGAGTTAAGCCTATGCGTGGTTTTGATAACGTTGAAACTGCTGAGATAATGACCTCTGCTTTCAGGAACTATTATAACTTCATAAAGCCCCATAACTCAATAGGCGGTTCAACTCCTGCTGAAATGGCAGGAATAGGGGTTGAAAACAGCAAGAATAAATGGGATGAATTGCTTAAAAGGAGTTTTGAGCATACCCCGCAACGCACCAAAGAAGCAGTTTTAGGGTAAATCACCCTTTAACGCAACACAACCTGCTTTGCACAAATGGTTTATGAAAACAAGGTTTTTTCCAAAGGGTTTTGAATTTTAGAAGTTATTTGTGGATTTTTTCCAACAAATCACATACCTTATCCACTGTGTCGTCTACTGTATTTTTTCCCAATTCGTCTTCTTCGAAAGGGGTCACTATCGTTCCACCGAAATGGTTGTTATCACCTATTACTATCATACCATGTAGGTGCATGCAGTTCTGGATTGCCTGGATTGCCAGTTCCTGTCCTCCGTTCCTGCTTCTTCCTATCCCTATTGCTGCCCCTACCTTGTCTTTTAGCTTGAAGTCTTCTCTTCTTAATGGGAGTGTTCTGTCGAACATAGCCTTTAGCTGGGATGACATGGATGCGAAGTAGACAGGGCTTGAGGCTATTATTCCATCTGCTTGTGCCAGTTTTGGCCTTATCTCTTCCATATCATCTTTTATGGAGCAACTCCCTTTCATTCCTTTGCATTGGTCGCACGCTATACAACCTTTTATGTCTTTTTCTGATAATTTGATCTTTTCTGTTTCAAAGCCTTTTTCTTTGGCCCTATCTAGAGCATGCTCTATTGCCTTTTCGTTGTTTCCTCCTTTAACAGAGGACCCAGATATACCAATGATATTCATCTTATCAGCTTCTTTGTTACCTTGGTATTGTAACTCTTCATCACCTTAAATGCTTCCTTATATGTCAAGAGTTTATTCTTTGCTCCGTGATGCTGTATTACTGACTCTGAGTTTGCGTTTGCCAGCTTAAGGGAAAACTCAATATCATTCTTTTTGATCATCCCTGAAAGGAAGGTGCATGCAAAGGCATCGCCTGCTCCTGTTGTCTCAAGGACCTTTATGTTGTTTGGCTTTAGGGTGTAGATATATCTTCCATCAGATGCCTTTGTATCTCTCTTGCCATCGGTTATAATTACTATCTTGGCTAGTTTCTGAAGTTCTTTCAGTGCATCTTCAGTACTATCTTTCTTGGTCATCATCGCAGCCTCTTCCCTGTTCAATACAAATATATCTGTTCTTTTCAATATCTCCTTGGAATAGTCAATACCTTTCTCTGCTAGATATGAGCTTGCATTAAAGGCTATCTTTATACCTTTTTTCTCTGCGAACTTGGCCAGTTTTTCCAGGGTTCTGAACGATTCTCCTATCATTGTTGAGAAGTAGAACCATTTTGCAGTCAGTCTTCTTTTGTTGAGCTCTCTGAACCTTAGGTCATTGTTTGAGCCTTTAAAGGCCAATATGGTCCTGTCGTGCTCTATGCTGTCCAGGATTATGGAATAGCCGGTTCTTCCTTTTTTGTCACGGACTATGAGGTGGGTGTCTACCTTATCTTTCCATAGATGCCTGGTGATCTTTTCAGAGTTGGATCCGCTGCCCATCTTTGATATGCAGGCTACCCTATGGCCCAGCCTTGAAAGGGCAACTGCGGTGTTTGTCGCTCCTCCACCAGTTGTGAACTCCAACTGTTCTATGAGCAGTTTAGATCCTGTAGGATAAGCGAGAAGGTCTGTCTCTTTGTTATTGTTAATTATCTTGATGAGTTCAGAGCCCTTGGTGCTTGCGAAGACATCTACTGTAGAAGAGCCAACTGTGATTATATCATACATAGTCAGGACTCAGATTCTCTACTATATATATCTTCCTGTTAAAATATAATAAAAAAGAAAAAATAAATATTTCTATGAGTTTTGGCCTAATGTCCATATATCCTTTAATGCTACAACAACCGTTGCAGGGACTACAAATGCTAGAACCTGGGTGAATATCCCGCTCAGATATTGCCCTATATACTGTACTCCACCTAACGTAGCGCTAGCTCCTCCCATGCTTGCAGCAATCACCAGGACAGTTGCTACTATCAGAAACTCTTTGGTCTCTTTGCCTGTTACATTTAGGAATCCAACAATCAATCCTAATACGACCAAGATTGAAGCCAGTATCGGCGTTGCTGTCCCTAAAGAGACAATGCCAAGAACTATTGCTATAATCACCCCTATTATGAAAGAGTAATTACCAACTCTTTTATCCATAGCACCTCACCTCTTTTTTTGGCCTTAAGGCCTATCTCCTTTTTGTGTTTAAGACTATATAAATCTTATGGTCAATAACTTATTGAATCCAGTATATTGTGGGTGTTCGAGGTGTTTAGATACTGTGCAATCTTCATATTGTCTTTTCCAAGTTTTGTCATGAAAACGGTCTTTAGATAGTCTTTTTCCCTGTTGCTCACTCTTGCGAACTGGTCTGCTTCAATCAGTCCATAGGGGTAACCTAGGAAGACAGGATCCCTGGAGTTTTCCATTAGTACTGATAATATCTTGTCTGTAGCCTGGTTTGTTCCTTTGAATATCTCAAGTTTAAAGATATATCTCGAGTTCTTGTTCAGTTTTACTATATGCAGGTCTACTTTATGCGCTTGGTTGTTTATTTCAACCAAGGGGTGATAGTACCATTCGTTTTCAGGAGCCAATTCTTCTAGAACAGGGATTAGTACATTTCCATTTTCTGTGAATAACTCTGAGGTTTTCGATATTGCTGCTATCACTATGTCCTTTTTGGCTGCTGCTTCGTACAGCCTGTCAAGGTAGCCCCTCTCGTTTGTAATTGATGATTTTAGGTCTCCATCTATCATTATTATATCTTGTTTTTCTAGCTCTTCTGTCAGGCCCTTTGCTGTTTCCAGTTCCAGAAATCTTCTTATTGCATTCCCGATCTTAGATATTGAGATCCTATGGTTGCCTTGCCTTAATGTCTGATCAAAAGAGCTGAAATCTAATTCTTCCTTGTTTAATCCGAAGAACTTTGTCCTGTATACTATGTTGTCCTTCTGGTTTATTGCACTTATTAATATGTAGAACTCCTGTTTTTTTGAGCTGATCCTTCTGTTTTCTTTGTAGATCGTGTGATATATCCTTATTAACTGTACTGAAAAGTTGGGGGCTTTTAGTATCTCAGTGTTGCCTCCATCTATGAAGGCTATCTTTGCATTATCTGCCCTGTCTCCTATTTCATGGAAGTGTTCTTTGCTTATCTTTATTGGTCTGTATGAAGGATCGTTGAATTGAACATATTCTCCTTTTTCTTTTAGAGAGCTGTTTAGAGAAGTTATTATATCAGTAATGATCTCTTTTTCCATGGAAGGAGGTAATGTAATGTTGTTTTTAATATTTTTTGTTGTTTTGTACTTTCACTATTATAAATTTCTTATTAGGGGGAATAGACGATTACTTTCTCTTTATGTTTTAGCGATGTTCCCCACCCCCTTGCGCTTTTGTTTTTCTATAGAGCAGAAAACTAAATCTTTTTGGAAGCTTCATTTCTAGAACCTTGTTTCTAAAATATGAACATAAGCTTTTTATATAACTCCAAGTTAGCTTTTACTTATGGAACACAAAGAAATGATTGATAAGATAAATAGCCTGAAGAAAGAGAAGAACGCAATAATACTGGTGCATAACTACCAGAGGTCTGAGGTCTATGAGATAGCTGATGCTCTGGGAGACTCTTTAGGTTTAGCTAAGAAGGCTGTGGATACAGATGCTAAGATAATCGTATTCTGCGGTGTTGATTTCATGGCAGAGTCTGCAAAGATATTGAATCCTGACAAAAAGGTGTTGCATCCTGAGAAGCTTTCTGAATGCCCTATGGCTAATATGGTCATTGTGGACCAGGTTATGGAGATGAAGAAGAAGTATCCTGAGGCTGCGGTTGTTAGCTATGTAAACAGCACAGCGGATGTAAAGGCGGTCTCTGATATCTGCTGCACTTCAGCGAATGCTGTTAAGGTTGTCAGCAGTCTGAGCCATAAGGAGATCATATTTGTACCTGATAAGAACCTGGGAAACTATGTGCAGTCGCAGTTACCTGATAAGAAGATAATAACACTGGATGGCCATTGTTATGTTCATGATAAGGTTTTGGTTGGTGATGTTAAGAGGGCAAAGGAGTTGCATCCTCAAGCTAAGGTCATGGTGCATCCTGAGTGTAAGATGGATGTTATCAAGGAAGCGGATGCTGTCTGTTCTACTGGCCAGATGATAACCTATGTTAAAGGGAGTTCAGATAAGGAGTTTATCGCTGTTACTGAATGTGGGATGGCGAACATGCTTAAGAGGGAGTTTCCTGACAAGGAGTTTTATGCTGTTGGGGGAACATGTATACAGATGAAGAAGATCACTTTAGAGAAGATCTATGATTGCTTACTTAATGAGAAGAACCCTATTTCGGTTGATCCTTCTATTGCAGAGAAAGCGAAGAAGGCCTTGAATGCTATGTTAGAGGTTTCTTAGTATTTTTTAAAACACTAAAAGTAAAAAATGAGGATTTTTCGACTAGTAGCACCACTTAAAAACCGAAACATTTATATGCTTCTTTTATCAAAATCATTCATAAGGAGGTGTTCATAATGAGAAAAGAGGGGGAATCTTTCTTCTTCAAAATACTTCCGAAAGGTTTATATTACATTAATCATTCCTCAGTGGTATTGAAGGAGGTTAAGCAAGGGGGTGGCTTGACTTGAATAGGATAGACCGATTCCATAACCAGGTAGGTGTATTAGTCCCAGATGATGTTTGGAATATTAATTTACCTACAATAAAAGTGGATCAGGAACAGAAAGAAAAACTTCGTAAGAATAAAAACCGAATTAGAGGTAGCGTTAGATTAAGGAATAGCCTATTCAATACTGATGAGGAGAATAAAATTATACGAAAGCGAGTTCTCTCAACCCCTTTGCCATAATTTTAGATGTTAAATAAACATGAGAAAGATCTTAGGAAGATAGTTGAACTTTATAGGATCATAAAAGAGCTTACTTTATTTACTGAGCAGGTTAATTTTAAAATAGACGTTCAAGCATCAATGGAATTACGTAATGCCTTTGATCATTTTATGCGTGCTATGAGTTCTGAATTAAGTATACAACAAAAAAAAGATGCAGAGTACATAAAAAGACAGATTGATAAGGTTTGTGCTCACGTTATAAGGTCAGGATACGACACCTTAGACACACTAGGAATTGAAATTAAAAAATCAATTATTGATGAAATGCGGTTTTTTTCATTAGAGACTATTAATGTTGTTTGGCCAGAGTATTATAGGAAGGAGCGCGGTAAAATGATGGATATTGTTGGTGCCATAACATCTGCTAGGTTTAATAAGGATTCAGGTGATGATGATCTTAATAATTTCTTGATGTATGCGGAAAAAATAAAAGAATCTACCGATATGTATAAAAAATTATTGCAGAAGAAAGGAGATATGATTGAATATCAAAAAAAGTTGAAAGAAGAAAAACTGAAGAAGCGTATGTTTGCTATCATAAAAGTATTATTTATTGGCTTGATTGGTTACTTATTTGCTTGGTTACAATATATTTGGCTTAAGTAATCAATTGATTTTTCTAATCTACCAAAGATTTAAATACTCATTTCAAACTTTTTCTTTCTATGAATAGGGGGCAGGTACTTAATAAGGCTTATCAGAGAGGGCATCTTCTTACTCTGAGGAACAAGCTTTACAAGGATTGGATCAAGAAGTTTATAGTTGATGAGACAAAAGGAGATATAGGCAAGGGGGATATAACCTCTGAATCGGTTCTTAGGAACGGAAAGGTTAAGGCTATTGTCTATTCAAGGTCTAATGGGATACTAGCAGGGGTTGAAGAGACTTCTTTATTGCTGAGGGATTCTGGAGTCAGGGTTAAGATTCTGAAGAAGGATGGAAGAAGGCTTACTAAGGGTTCTAAGATAATGTTATTGGAAGGGGGGGAGAAGGATATACTTAAGCTAGAAAGATCTGTACTTGATCTTCTTGCAAGGATGTCTGGTATCGCTACCCTTAGTAATGCTTTGATTAAGAGAGTTAATGGAAAAGTTGGTATTGCTCCAACCCGAAAGACACAGTGGAGATATCTGGATAAAAAAGCTGTTTATGTCGGTGGAGGATTAACCCACAGGCTAGCATTGTGGGAGTCCATATTGATAAAGGATAATCATCTGGCTGCGCTTAAGCGTGAGGGAGTAGAGGATGTTATCGGTGTTGCGTTGGAAAGGGCCTGGAGGCATAAAAATAAAGGTAATTTTGTAGAGATTGAAGTAACGAGCGAAAAAGAGGCTGTAAGGGCTGCTAAGAAGTTTAAGGAACTAATGAAAGGACATTATCCACGAATAATAATGCTGGATAATGTTAATCCTAGGAGGATCAAGAGAATAATTGATAGGTTGAAGAAAGATAAACTTTATAACTATGTGCTGATTGAGGCTTCTGGAGGGATAACCCCTAAAGAAGTCGTTAGTTATGCTAATTCAGGGGCAGATGTTATCTCATTAGGGTATCTTACCAAATCATCAAAGGCGCTTGATATTAAATTGGACATACAGTAGGAAGGAGATAGAAAGATGAGAATAGGGGTAATCGGTTGTGGAGCCATTGGGAGTGTTTTGTGTAGATTTATCGATAAAGACCTTGAGGGTTGTTCTTTGGTTTCTGTCTGTGATACTGATACGGATAAGGTTGAGAAACTAGTAGAATCTTTAGAAACTAATCCTGAGATACTTGACATCGATGGTGTAATTGACAGGTCTGATATCATTGTTGAGGCTGTTAGTCCTTCTATTGTCGGTGAGCTGATGCAGAAGTGTATCGACAAGAAGAAGCACCTGATGGTGATGAGTGTAGGTGGTGTTATCCAGAATCTGGATCTGCTGGATAAACTTACTGCAAGATTGTTTATACCTTCAGGAGCAATATGCGGTATTGATGGAGTGAAGGCTGCGAATATTGAGGAGATCGATAGTGTTGTGATCACCTCTACCAAGTCTCCCAAGAGCCTTAAGGGTGCACCTTATCTGGCTGAGAAGGGGATCGATGTTGAAGCTATTATGGAAAAGGAGACAATATTTGAAGGGAATGCACTTGAGGCTATCAAGGGCTTTCCAAAGAACGTTAATGTTAGTGCTGTCTTGAGTTTGGCAGGTATTGGTGCTGAGAACACAAGGGTTAGGGTTGTAGTGGATCCTTCCATCAAGAGAAATATGCATGAGATTGAGGTTGAAGGCAGTTTTGGGAAGCTATATACAAGAACAGAGAATGTCCTAAGTCCTTTGAATCCTAAGACTTCTCACATGGCTGTACTTGGAGCGTGTGCTACTCTAAGAAGATTGGTGGGTTTTGTTAAGATAGGGAATTAGTTTTTTATTTCATATAGAAAGCATCTTTTCCTTTTCTTACTATAGTTGGAAAATGCTCTGCATTTATACTGTTATTACTAACTAAAGCACCATCGATATCTGGTTGAACCATAAAATCATCTATGTTTCCTGGTTCTACAGGACCACCATAAATAATTCTAATTCCTTGGGCAAAATTTTTACATACTTGTTTAATCATTTCTTCTGAGCAATTTGCATTCTGTTTTCCAACTTCAAATAATATGTCCCTAATCATGTTATGTATCTTCTGTGCTTCTTCAAATGATATAGTCTCTCCAGGTTCAATTGCCCTCCCAGGATCATAAGCAATAACTATGCTCTCCATATTGGATATTGGAGATGCTTCGCAATCCCCTTTTGGAAAATTCTCCAAAGCTTTGGTCAATTGTGCGTACAATACCTCTTTGGTCTCTTGGTTCTCTCTTTGTTGCTTGTTTTCACCAACACATATGATTGGAGATATTTTATAATTTGCTTTATGGATATTGTACTCAATAATAGCCCTTAATCTCCTATTAACTAACTCATAGGTTTCACCATGATCTCTTTGTCCTGAATAACCTAAAATAACACACCTTCCCTTTGCTTTAACCAAAGACTCTATGGATAGCTCACCTGTTCTCGGATTATCCTCATAACTGATATTTTGGCTGCCTACACTAATGAAAGAACCTGATGTATTATAAACCCTGGAAATATAACCATTTTGAGGAAAGATTACAACTTCTGCATCTACCACATCTGATAGGGGATCACTACCTTGTTTAGCTTGATCGATAGCTTGTGATACTGAATCAATCTCTTTTGTCCAGATCCAACCAAAAAAAGGTATCTTTTTGTCCATTCTTCATCTCAGTTATTCTTTTTTATCTTCTAAGAACAAATCTTAGAGGAATATCCCTCTTTTTGCTGGAAGATTGGATTACGCTTTAAATATTTTACTGAATCCCAAAGTTTTTTAAATATCGTCTAATTCTAAAGAAGAATCATGTATGAACTTATTATAACTGAGAAACCAGCAGCAGCAAATAAGATAGCTGCTGCCTTGGCTAATGGGAAGCCAATCAAGGAAAATTCAAAGGGTGTTCCTTATTATAAGATCACCAGAGGAAATAAGGATATCGTTGTTGCCTGTGCGGTAGGTCACCTATATGGGCTTGACAGGAAGAAGGGAGAGAAGAAGTGGGCTTTTCCTGTATTTGACATAGAATGGCAGCCCGCTCATGAGACAAGAAAGACAGCTGCTTTCTCCAAGAAGTATCTGCAGGCAATAAAGAAGCTTGGCAAGGAAGCCAGTGAATTTACAGTTGCTACAGACTATGATGTTGAAGGTGAGGTAATCGGCCTTACTGTTATCAAGTATGCTTGCAAGAAGAAGGATGCTTCAAGGATGAAGTTCTCTACGCTTACTAAACCAGACCTGGTTGAAGCCTATGAAAATAAGTCAAAGACCCTGGACTGGGGGCAGGCCAATGCTGGAGAGGCAAGACACTTCCTAGATTGGTATAATGGGATTAACTTCAGTCGTGCATTGACATCAGCCTATAAAACAACAGGGGGATTTAAGGTATTAAGCATAGGTAGGGTGCAAGGTCCAGCCCTAAAGATAATTGTTGACAGGGAGAAAGAGATCAAGGCATTTAAACCAGTTCCTTACTGGCAGATTGAGATGAATGGAATTGTGAACAAAGGAGACATTAACGCTTGGCATATCAAGGATAAGTTCTGGGATAAAAAGGAAGCTGATAAGGTTATGAAGAACATAAAGGGTTGTAAGAAGGGAGAGGTAAACAAGGTTGAGAAAAAGCAATTCAAGCAAGCACCACCTAACCCATTTGATCTTACTTCCCTGCAGGTTGAGGCTTATAGGTTATTTAAGATACAGCCAAAGGATACACTTGCAATCGCTCAAGACCTTTATACCTCTGGGCTTATATCCTATCCAAGAACATCATCCAATCAGCTGCCACCTAAGATAGGGTACTCTAAGATATTATCCTTGTTGAAGGAACAAAGTCATTATGATGAACTCTGTAGCAGCTTGCTGAAGCAGAAGAAACTGTTTCCTAACAACGGAAAGAAGACAGATCCTGCACATCCTGCTATTTATCCTACTGGTCTTGCTGCTGAGGTAGATGAGAGGGCAGGCAAGATATATGATCTGGTGGTTAGGAGGTTTATGGCTACCTTTGGGGAAGCAGCCACCAGGGAGACTATGAAGGTTAGTATTGATGTCAATAAGGAGATATTTGTAGCCAAAGGTACAAGGACTGTAGAGAAGGGATGGTTTGTCTATTATGGCAGTTATGTCAGATTAGAGGAGGAGGAGTTGCCTACTGTAAAGGAAGGGGATAATGTTGATGTTAAGAAGATAACCATGCATGATAAAGAGACATTGCCTCCAAAGAGATATACTCCAGCTTCTATTATTAAGGAATTGGAGAAGAGGGGATTAGGGACGAAAGCGACTCGTGCTTCTATTGTTGATACATTGTTCCAAAGGCATTATGTACATGGGCAAAAGTCTATAGAGGCTACTGAGCTAGGGATCAATACCATGAAGACCCTGGAGAAGTTTGTCCCTAAGATAATTGATGAGAAGCTTACGAGACATTTTGAGGAGGAGATGGATGAGATCAGGGATGGGAAGAAAAAGAAAGAAACTGTCCTTGGAGAGGCAAAGAAAGATATAATCAGTGTTATCAATGATTTCAAGAAACATGAGAAAGAGGTTGGAGAGAGTCTGAAGAAAGCACACTGGGAGGCTAAGGATGCTATGGCTACTCTTGGTGCTTGTCCTAAATGCAAAGAGGGGGTACTGATGATGAGAAAAGGGAAGTTTGGTAGTTTTGCAGCATGCAACAAGTATCCTAAGTGCAAAACAACATACTCTTTGCCAAGCAACGCTATTATCAAACCTTCCAAGAACGTATGTAAGACATGCGGGATGCCTATGGTCCTGGCGATAAAGAAGAAGAGACCAATGGAGTTCTGTCTGAACAGAGATTGCAAATCAAAGCATATAGAAGGGGAGGCTGGGAAGCTGGCTAAGGATATTGCTAAAGGAAATGTTGAGAGGGATTGTCCTAAATGCAAGGAAGGGAAACTTGTATTGAGGAAATCGATCTATGGTAGCTTCCTAGGATGTTCGGCCTATCCCAAGTGCAGATATACTGAGAAATTAGATAATAATAACGGAAATAAAGAAAGTAATAAAAAGGCATAATCATTCTTCTCCCCTATGAAATGGGGGTTTTTGGCTTTGTTTTTAGTGATCTTGATAGTTCCATCTGTATCTGCCAAGGAAGGCCATATCAAGCTACTGGCTGTAAGGGAAACAGGGGACGGGTATGAAGGTTCGATTGCAGATCTTTATCTTGAGATACAAAAAGGAACAGGAAGGGTCTTTCTGGATACCTTTCCTCTTACAAAAGTGGATACCCAGATATCTACCAGATTTGCCAAGGATATGGCATGTGCTTATCTGGATAGGGATTGCCTGGAGTATGACTTCATATATACGATAAAGGCGGATTCACCTATAATTGCAGGGCCTTCAGCCGGAGGGGCTATTGCGATACTTACAGTAGCTTTGCTTGAGGATCTTGAGCTAGATGAGGAAATAAGCATTACTGGCACTATAAATTCAGGTGGGATAATCGGTCCTGTTGGTGGTATAAAAGAGAAGATAGATGCAGCAAATCGAAACGGATTAAGAAAGGTTTTGATTCCAGAGGGTGAGAGGTTTATCGATAAAGATACTAAGATTATAGAGAAAATAACTGTCAAGGGAATCAAAGGTTCTGTTTATGAGAACGCTTCTATAATGAATAAGACCTTGGATCTTGTAGAGTATGGAAAAAAGGAGGGGATAGAGGTTGTTGAGGTGTCTGATATAAATGACGTTCTTTTTGAGTTTGTAGGAAGAAGGATGGAGGATATGAATTACCCGTTGATTATAGATGACCATTATAATCATACTATGTCTTCTTTATCCTCCAGACTGTGCAACAGAAGTTCCAGGCTTTTTAGCATGGTTATGATGCATGATCATTCAGAGTATAACGAGACTGTGGATTCTATATTGAATCTTACGTCAAAGGCTGATTCAGCAACAATCAAAGGCATGCCTTATTCAGCAGCTTCATATTGTTTTGGGGCTAATGTCAAACTTACTTATCTTTTGCTGGCTTTGGAGAATGCCAGTGAGGAAGAGATTGAGGGTAAGATAGACATAATAAGCAGGAATGTTGCAAAATTAGAGAGAAGTATTGATAAAAGGGAAAAGGAGACAGTTACAGATCTTGAGGCATATGCTATCGTTAAGGAAAGACTGATAGAGGCAGAGGACTTTAAGGACGAAGCATCTAAGAACATAACTGAGAAGGACGTGTATAGTCTTGCATATTCATTTGAAAGGGTTTATTCTGCATTCTCATGGGCAAATTTCTTTGATCACAGGGGAAGAAAGTATGACTTCAACAAGGAACTTCTTGAATCATCATGCCAGAAAAAGATCGAAGAGGCAGAGGAAAGGTATCATTATGTTCTGCTTTTCTATCCTGCTTTGAGCTTAGAAGGTACGAGAAAGGAGATCGATTATGCTTATGATGATATGAGGAATAGCAGCTATGAGCTCTGTTTGTTTAAGGCTACAAAGGCAAAGGCCGAGTCTGATGTCATTTTAAGTGTCAGCGGTGTTGGGAACGACAAGATAGGTGCTCTGCTGGATAAGAAGCTGGAGGTAGCCAGGAAGAGTATAGCTAGGCAGATAAACAAAGGAAGCTTTCCTGTACTTGCTTATTCATACTATGAGTATGCGAATGAACTCCAGAAGTCTGATCCATATTCTGCTCTGCTTTACTCGGAGTATGCCCTTGAGCTTAGCGATCTAAGCATATATTTTAAGGAAATCAGGAGGCCCCCTGTCATTGGTTTTGATTTTAGGTCATTGGTGTTTTTGATCATTGGAATGTTAGTTGGTTATTTGTTGTTTAGGGTTGGTGGGGAGAAAAAAGAGACTAAAAGGAGCAAAAGAAGGAAAAGTTAGTTGTGATTATAAACCCGAGCAAGGCTTTTGAAAAGCCCTGCTGGGAAAAAAGAGGTGATAGATTACTATCACTATAAAATAGACACAACTGATATATAAACTTTTCTTTCTAATATTATCCTAGAGTGGTGACAAAAATGGGATATCAGCAAATTAGGGTTAATCTTGGAAGGGAAGCGGAATTGTTGGATTTAGTTGATAGGATGAATGGATTTGATAGTAGCTTTTCTGCTTTAGCTAGAGCTCGGCAAGAGCTGGGTATTAGAGGTGAACCAATTACAGTTACTGATTTTTGGGAGTGGATAACAGAGGGAGAGAGATATCAAAGTACAGGGGCTAGTTTTGTAATGACTCCCCCCATAGGAAGAACAAAACTAGCTGATAGGGTGCTTTTTGCAGGAACTTATGCAGAGATATGTGATATGAGTGAAATTTTACTTGCATCTAATCAGGATAAATATCAAGAGGTGTGGGGTAGTTTTGGTGATAGTGGGGTGGCTGCTGATTTTGAGTCAAAGGTGAGATACCTAAGAGGATCTGATAGCTATTCTTTTGCCTATAGTATCAATTCCTTTTGGGAGAGGTTTTTTGGATCAAAGAATTATCTTGGTGAAGAGGGAGTCCATGAAGTTCCATGGCTTATTGTAACAACAGGGTACATGAGAAATAAGCCTAGTTATGGTCTTGCCAGCGGTGATGGGGAGACTATAAATGTTTCTGCAAGGTTAGAGAAGATAGCTCGGGAGTGGGATATTCCTATAATGTATGTTCCTTCATGGGCATCAAAACCACCAAGATGTAGATCTCTTTAATCGAATTATCGGAAGGTTTATATTACTCTAATCATTCTTCTCTGGTGGGGGTTGTAATGCTAAAGCCTTTTGTTTTTTTGTTCCTTATCCTGGTGATAGGATGTTCTATTAGCGGTAATACAGTTCTGGAAACTGTTCCTATGGAGAGAAATAAAGGGATGAATGTCTATTTCTGTCCTAGAGATGACTGTGAGCAGGTTATGATCGATATAATCCAGTCTTCTGATGAGCAGGTTCATTGCGCTTTTTTTGATATCAATCTTAAGGGCCTGATAAATGCCCTTGGTGAGAAGAGCAAGGAGGTTGATGTTAAATTGGTGGTGGATGACGAGAATTATGGAGATATTATAGGCCCTAATGTCAGGAAAGATACATCCTCACAATTTTCCCATAATAAGTTTTGTGTTGTAGATGATAAGTTAGTGGTGACTGGCAGTATGAATCCTACTGAAAACGGAGCTAACAAGAACAACAATAATGTGATTGTTTTCTATTCAAATTATCTGGCTAAGAACTATGAGGATGAGTTTAAGGAGTTATGGGATGGGGAGTTTGGTTCTGGTGATAAGGTTAAGTATAGGGAGATTAGTCTGAATGGCAATAGGATAGAGAATTATTTCTGTCCTGAGGATGATTGTGCCTCCCGGATAGCAAAGGAGCTGAGAACGGCTGAGAAGAGCATCTATTTCATGGCTTTTTCTTTTACAAATGAAGAGATTGCTGATGGCATATTGTTCAATGATCGGGCAGACATCAGGGGGTTGTTTGAGAAGAGAGGTTCAGGAAGCTCTTATTCCCAATATAGCCGTCTTAGAGATTTTGGATTAGACGTCAGGCTGGATAATAACCCCGCTACAATGCATCATAAGGTTTTTGTAATTGATAACAGGACTGTTATAACAGGGTCAATGAACCCAACTGGAGCAGGGGACAGGAAGAATGATGAGAATGTTCTTATAGTACACGATGAAGATTTAGCTATGAGATATGTAGAAGAATTCCTTGTTCTGTATTATTCTCCTGCCATATAACTGATTAGGATATCCCAAAGACTCTTGGTGGTGGTTACATTTCTTGATTTGTTTTGGGTTACTGTTGTTGTGATATTTTTTAGTGAGGTAGTAAATTTTGTTACGCACTTATCATAAACAGGGGGTTTAACATCAGCGTATACCCAATAGACAGATGCAGGATTCTTCTTTTTTGCATTCGCTATGATCATTACAGAATCTCCGGATTCAATCTCCCTGTCGATACCATTCATCCACATAGAAGCATAGTCCCATTCCAGCTCATCTCTGACTGAGTCATAATGTCTATTCTCATAGTTATCGTACTTGTACTCGGATTCATCAAAGAAAGCGAAGTTTACCTTGAATACTCCTGGTCTGTTCTCTTTATTTATCAGGGTGAAACCTACTGATATCTGCTGATCGTATTCAGGATACCACTCCCCCCATTCATAGTCCCATTCATATTCAGTTTTATTGCATTCTTGGGTAGGCTTCATAACTGTTGTCTCATTTGTATCAAGGGATTCCACAGGAACCATCCTCTCTTCAACAACCGTGCATCTGGATAGGACCAAGAAAAGATGTATAACGAGTATTATTACGATGAACCTGATAAATGATTTCTTAAACTCCTTTTTTTTACTCTCAGTCATCTTAATATTGGCATAATGGACTCATGAGTATATAATCTTTTCCCAGATATCGGTTTTAGGAGAATTTTTTTTGGCTTTTTATTCTTTGTTGTGGATCAACTATAATATATGGGTATAGGGGACTTGATTTGCTCTTGCATAGCTTGAAGGATTGGAAGCTAAAAATGGAATATAGTCATTATTAGCGGATAGTAAATAATAGATATATTTAAAAATAAGAACTCATTTTAATGCGTTAATATGTTGGATGATGATGTAAGATTTGATAGGACTCCGTTGGTAGGTGTTCTTTGGACTCCAGATGGTGACCATTATGATTCAATTACTTCTAGGGTTGGGGTAGATAGAAAGTTAGCTGCATTGTTTGGAGCCAGATATAATTCCAAGTTAGGGTGGGACACTCGTATTTTGCATCGAAATGCCCCATTATTTATGGAGCATAGTGACTTCTGGGGAAGATACGAAAGGTTTGGTTTTGAAAAGATTAAAAACATATTGGCACAGGCTAAATCATCCTGCATTGCTGTAGAAGATCTTGTTGCTGACAGACTAAGAGTAGATATGAATGATGATAGCTGGGATTATTATCGATTCATCCCTATACATGAACCCGAAGATCCAATACCTAGAGGTTATCAATTAAAATTTGATGATGAAGGATATTTAATTGCTGAAGACCTTATAGCCCCTCCTGAGGACCTTATTTACTATCTTGGTTTTAATGCTAATGCGAGTAGGGAAGGGTATGTAGAGGCGAAATATTCTGCAGCTGCTGCTGAGCAGGTTGCCAACCTATTTGGTGCAAAATCTGTTGGTAGGAGGGGTGCTCCTTCATATACCTTGGAGGAAGTTCAGGCCATCTTAGATAAAGAGGGAATAATTGCTGATGCTGATTTTTTAGTTCATAATGGCAAGTTAGACTTTGATAGAAGAGTTTGCCTGTATAGGGATTGGCGTCAGTTCCTTACTTTTGAAAGAGATTCTAATTCTTTAGATAAAGAAAAATTTAAACTTAAGTTAAATATGAATAAAAATCCGGAAGCTGGTATTGGTACTTCTTTATATGGGTGTTTCTTAGCAGATAGTTAAAGATATATTTCTTCCTTTAAAGCCTAAACGCTGAATGGGTAAACTATACGAAATTTTATAAAGAAGAAGGATTCACTATATTTTCAGAATGGAATATTCTTTTATTGCATGGGGGCACGAGAACATAACTGGAAAACATAAGCGTACTTTGGAGTTTACTAAGGATAATGAGGTAACTTTGGCAGGTGATTGCATAATAGGGGTAAGTGCTAACTTCAGCATATATGACCTTAAGGAGCTTATCAATGAGGGTTCTAGTCTGAAGATGGTTATAAGTGCGGATGATGTATCTGATGAGGTCATATTTGAAGGAAATCCTGAGTTTGATGATGATAAGGAGATAGTAGTCAGGATGGGAGAGTTTAGTTCTGACAGAACATTGGGTCTTAAGGCAAACAAGGCCTGTGCTGATCTGAAGAAAGAGCTTATCGAGAAACTGGGTAATCCTGACCAGAGGATTGACGTTTTAATCACTAACGTTTAATCTCCTAATCTTTGGAATGAAGTTGAGTATCCTGTTCTCCTTTACTTTTCCTGATCCCAGAAAATCATCCTGGTGTTTCAGTATTATGAATCCTTTTTCTGTTACTGGTTTTTCGATGTCTTTTCCTTTCAACCATTCTCTTGCTTCCTTTGCTTCTAGTTCTACCACATTCTTAATTGATCCCGGTCCGATCAGTTGAGATCCTTCTATGCTTAACCTAACTTCATTATTGCTTAGTTCTGCAATATATAATCCTGCGGAGTTTATCCTTATCCTGTCTAGGTCAATATTTGCAATATCTTTGTTTACTATAAAGATCTTATTCTTATTGTTTATTAGAAAGGTGTAATCCAGTTTTGCTTTGAATCCGAACTGTTTGTTAAGGAGCTCTAGAAATCTTTTTTTGTCTTTTCTCTCTAAAACCTTTAGATTTTGCATTTTTATTGGTTTTTTGATTATACTCCCCAAACAGGATTTGCTTTTCTTTTTATCTGTGCAACCTCTTTTAGTATCGCCTTTTCTTCTTCTGTGAGGTATTTCTTTAGTTTCTTTAGCTTTCTAAAATGATCTTCAGGTATTGATGAATATAATGTTTCTCCTTCGTTTATCTGCCTCCCTACTGTGACCCCTTCCATGGAGACAGCAACTTGTTTCCCTCTCTCTGCTTTGTCTATGTTCTCCTGCTCTGCCTGCATGCTTTTTACCTCTGTTATGTCTTTTCCATCTTCTTTCATCAGCGGGGTGCCTACCTTTATGGTGCCTGCCAATACGTCTGCACCTACAACAGCAGGGTTGTTCTGCCTGAAGACATAGCCCTTCATCAGCTGAAATTTACATGGAGTTACTAGTTCATCCAGCTCTTTTGCCTCAATCTTTTTTCTCTCTTCAACCTGCCACTTTTCAAAGTCTTCTATAAGCTTGTATATTACATTATTGGAGATTATCTTCACGTTATCTGGCTCTGAATCTGAAGTTACATTAAAACCAAGTATTACTGATTTTAATGGATCCTTTTCATAGTTTGCTTCTGCATCTGATATATCCTTTTTTGTAATATTTCCTATAGATGCCTTTTTTATCTGTATGTTCTTCTCTTTTAGCAGCTTGTCCAAGGCTTCTAGGGATCCTAACGAATCAGTCTTCACTACAATTCCTTCTTTGTCTGTCTGTATGATCACCTCTTCTACTTCTGCCTTGATCTCTTCCTTTACCTTTTCCACCTGTTCTTTTGAGCAGGACCTTATGGGCATCCCTGAGAGGACTTCATCGATGTCGTTTGCTGCTATCTTAACACCTGTTGCAGCATTTACTTCCTTTACAGCCTTGAAGTTACTTTTCTTGTCTCTCATCTCTTTCAGTGGCATGGGTTCAAAGAGGCCTTTTACCTTGGTTACTATGGGTTCTGTTAGGGTCCCTATCACAATAGTGTCGTTTCTCTTTAGACTTCCGTCATAAAGTATTACATCCATTGATTTTCCAAGGCCCTTCTCTTCTTTAACCTCTAAGACAGTGCCTTTTGCATCCCCGTCTACATTGCATTCTAGGCATGTCTCCAGGAACTTTTGGGCTAGTGCTGAGAGTATCATCAACAATTCAGGTATACCTTCTCCTGTTTTTGCTGATGTGGGTACTATTGCAATCCTTTTTGTGAAATCATCTACCCTATCGAATCTTTCTGAATCAAATCCCATCTCTGACAACTTTCCTACCAGCTCATATATCTTTTTGTCCAGAAGTTGCTGAATAGTCTGTCCTTGCTCTTGTATATTTGCTACAATTGATTTGTCGCTTGAGTTCCATCCTGCTATAAGGTCTATCTTATTTGCTGCAATTATAAAGGGTGTTTTGTAATTCTTCAGTATTTCTATAGACTCTAAGGTCTGTGGCTTTAGGCCTTCGTTTATGTCTATCACTAGGATGGCTATATCTGCCAGGTTACCTCCTCTCTTCCTTAGGCTTGTGAATGATGCGTGTCCTGGTGTATCTATGAACAATAATCCCGGGATGGTGAAATTCATCTTCAGGGTTTCCAGAAGCTTGCCGCATATCTTCTTTATCGTGTCCAGTGGGATTATCGAAGCTCCTATAGCCTGGGTTATGCCTCCTGCCTCTCCTTTTGTTATAGCGCTACCTCTAATATTATCCAGGATGCTGGTCTTTCCATGGTCCACATGCGCCAAAATGACGCACAAAGGGCTTCTTATTGTCATTTTTGTTACTAAACCTTGAGTAATTATATATCCTTTTTAAACATTATGATTAACAAAATAAATCTTTAAATATCTGGTAATTTCCTTTAGACTTAATTGTTAGGGATTAGGGGTGAAAAAATTGAGGAAATTATCGGTATTTTTGTTGTTTTTGGTTGCTGCTAGTTTTATCAATTCTCATGCTTTGGGGAGATTCTATATCGAAGAACCCTTCCAGAGAGGAGATTTTGGAAACGCTTATGTAACTGTTAGGAACAATTTTAGATCAGATATGGACGATGTTAATGTCAAGTTCTTCATATATGATCTGGGATTGATATATGCATCAGGTTCTTCTGACATAGAGGATAATGACCATGTAGTGCAGAGAGTCTCTATGTATATCCCAAAAGACGTCCCTCCTGGTGATTATCTGACTAAGATAACAGCTGGGAATGATGATTTTAGGGATACGCAGCATATCTATCTAAGGATTGTATAATCTTTTTCTTGTTATTATATTGAAACCAACAATAATAATGGACTCAAACACGGATTTTACTTCTTAAAATCCTATGTCAAAAGGAAAAATGAGAACTGTGTAACTCATTTTTCCTCTTCAGACAGTTTTCGTCCTTATTGTTGGTTTTTCTTAAGTTTTAGGAAAGGTTTTTATTTGGATGGTTCTTTTAGTGCTCTATGAATAATATAATCAAAGAAGGCAAGGCTGTACTTAAGGTTGCTATGGTTAAGACCGTAAGCAAGCAGATGGATGTCTTCTATAATCCTGTTATGAAGTTTAATAGAGACATTTCTGTTCTTCTGTTGAATTCATTATCCAGGAAAGGACTGAACATAGCTGATCCTTTGGCTGGAAGCGGGATCAGGGCTGTTAGGTTTATCTTGGAACTTAAAAAAGGGAAGATTAAGACCCTCACTGTTAATGATTACTCATCAAAAGCTGTCAAATCGATAAAGGATAACTTTAAATTAAATAAGATAAAGGCCAGCGATGATATCATAATCAAGAACGAGGATGCAAACCTGTTTTTATTAGATTCTACTGGCTTTGATTATATCGATATTGATCCTTTTGGGACTCCTAATCCTTATCTTGACAGTGCTGTCAGGAGGATATCCAGGGAAGGGATTTTGGCGGTTACGGCTACGGATACTTCTGCATTATCTGGGACGTATCCAAGGGCTTGTATTCGTAAGTATTGGGCTGTGCCTCTTAGGAATGAGTTGATGCACGAAGTAGGGCTTCGTATATTGGTACGAAAGGTGCAGTTAGTAGGTTCACAATACGATAAGGCTCTTGTCCCTGTCTTTTCCTATTCCAAGGATCATTACATGAGGATCTTCTTCAGGTGTACTAAAGGAAAAGAGGATGTTGATTCTGTCCTTAGGCAGCATGGCGAGTTTGAAGGAATTGGCCCTATATGGAAGGGGGCTTTGTGGGACAGGAAGCTGATTGATAGGATGGTTAAGGGGAATAAAATACCGGATAATGCTAAGATATTACAAGTTATTAAGGATGAGGCTTCTGTCGGTGGTGTTGGATTTTATGATCTGCATAGGATCGCTAAGAGATATAAGGTTAAGATCCCAAGGAAAGAGGAGTTGATTGAGAGATTAAAGGATAAAGGATACAAGGCTAGTGGAACTCATTTTAGCGGTAAAGGTATTAGGAGTGATATCCCTCTAGAGAAGTTGTTGAAATTACTTTAATTCTTGCACTAAATATTGTTTTTTAATCATAAAGGTTCCACTTCTATCTTTCCTGATCTTTTTTTGCTCTATTATCTCACTTAGAGCAAATCCATGTTTCTTATAGAAATTGATTGCACGAGGATTGCTCATCCATGCACGTATGAATAGATACTTATTTTTCCTGTCAGCTTCTTTTATGAACCTTCTCATCATTTTTGATCCAATTCCTTTTCCCCTATAATCTTTATGCAGATGCATCTCATCGATGTACAGGCATCTTTCTACTGGATATCTGCCGCTTATGCTTTCTGGAAGAAGGGAGTCATTTCTTAAAGGACCTGCAAGCATGAAACCAATTAGTTTTCCTTTGTTGATAGCAAAGTATCCGTAACCTCTTTTTTTGAATATTCCTATAAGGTATCGGGTCTCTTCATCCTTATCCAGGTATTGTTCCATCGGGGGACTTGTTCCAGCTTCTAGATAGATTTCCAATAGTTGAGACTGGTATTCTTTGAAGGTTTTGATGTCTGCTTTTATTATATGCATGCTGTGAAGAATTAGTACAGGATATTTAAAATTTACCCTATATTGTTTATGATAAAATTAAGCTGCGTACTTATGATTCCATAGACACCGGGATTCTGAATTGCTGCCTTTAAATATGACCCTGTCTCCTTGGTCTGGATTGTCATAGAGATATATTAGACCTTCTAAAGCCTGTTTTACAGCTTCTTCTCCTGATGTTGGTTGCCCTATATGGTTTACCTGAGAGACTAAGCTTTTTTCTCCTGGAAGGGCAAGCTCAAATGTGGCGTTAACTCTGGTTCCTTCTGTTATAATGGAATGACCGTATAGTCTACCATTTACTATTGGATCAGGATGGTCTCCACTAGCAGTACTTGTTTCAAAACCATGCAACCTCTCTGCAGATATAGGTAACTTTCTTCCAGCAGCAATATAGTCCATAAGACCAGCAAACCTGCCTTTATTTTGTGTATATGAGTCCAGGGAGATAGTCGGAGCTATAATCTCAGACAATCTACTTGCATACGTTGCATAGTCTCCTGTTGTATAAGCTAATCTCATTTTACTTTTTAATAACTTAGAATAAGGCCTTTTGCATATATCTATCCAATAGCCCTTCTTACGTCAGTTATCTCAGCAGAGTTAACGCCTTCTATCTGGGTTATCTTCTCTGCTATAGGATCCGGGGATCCTTTTGCTTCATCCATTACAAATATGATCTTTACTGCCTTCAATCCAAAAGCGACAGGTTCTATCTCTGTCTTTGTCTCTCCTTCTCCTGCTAACTCTGCTATTGTTTTCTTTGCTTCCTCTTCTACTTTAGCCAGATCTACTTCTGGAGAATCAGGCATGATCTTTACTGTTATGATTGCGTTTGCCATCTTAGTTTGGTCCTTCAAAATTACATTCATGACATTTGTACTTAGCAGCTATCTCTCTACAATGCTTGCACCTAATTATCGTTGTTTTTCCGCAGTTTGGACACTGAAACTTTGTAGAGCCTTCTATATTAGCTATTATCAATTTGCATGAACCGCATTTTAACTGTTCTTGTGTCATAGCACTTAGAATTCTCAAGGCATTTAAAAAGCTTTTGATTCTATTATGTTATTCTTTTTGTCTATTTTGAATATGCTGCCAAGAAACTGTTCACACGTGTAGATGTTGGTCAATGTATGGTTGGTTATCTCTGATGTTTTTATCTTACTTCCTGTTAATGCCAGGAATGGAATTAGGTTATCAGCGAGGTGCTTGTCAACAGGTGCTCTGGAATATATCTCTTTTATCAGTTGCTCTGCAGCTTCTCTTCCTACATCTTCTGCCCTTTTTCCTCTTTCTCCTAAAGAATCAGCACCCACCCTTATTGGATTGAAGATGTCTATCTCATCAGGATCTTTTGAGAATATTGCCCATAATGTGATTCCAGAGCCTGTTGAGGCTGTATCCTGGTATTGTGTCTGAATGTCTATATGGCAGTTCAGTTTGCTTAGGTGGAGCTTAGCTGAGCTTGCCTGTCTTTCTGCAACATTCGCTTTCTGAAGATCCACTGAAGCATGGGAAATCCCTTTTAGCTGTACTATCTGGTATTGCTCAGTAAGTTTTATCTGCGGCGCTTCCTTTATGTCTTTGAATTTTGACTTTATCTTTATGTCTACATTTCCCTGTCCTTTTGGATAATATCCTCTTTTTTCTAAGCTACATTCAATATCTGCATATCTTCTGAGTTGAGGTATTATGATGTTGTTAAAGTAATCAAACTGGGGACTCCATTTGGTGTCTGTACCTCCTGTAATCTTGAGCCTTAATTTGGATGGTGAGAATATAGATGGTATAAGTAAGGATTGTAATAGTAATGTTATTGAGCCTGCTGTTCCTATGTCGATGGATATGGTCTTTGGCTTTATCTTTCCCGGTAGGTATTTTAGGTATTGAGATCCTGGCTCTGCCCCTTCTGTTTGCGCATTACACAGCTTTTCCAGTGCTTTGATACAGAACAGGTGCTGGTTCTTTAGTCCTGGTTGAGGCCTTCCTTTTCTTATACCTGATATTTCAAAGGCTTTCTGTTTTATTGTGGATAGGGCCAGGGCTGTTCTTATGATCTGGCCTCCTCCTTCTCCATGGTTTCCATCCAGGCTTACCATAAAAATAAAGAAAAAGGTTATGGTATTAAAAATATTCTATTTTGAATCCATAACTTACCAGTTTATCTCATCCAGCTCTGAGTCTATATTCTCTAGATCACTCATGTCTATTTCGTCCTCTAATGAGTCTATCTCAGCTATCTCTGATTCTATTGAGACCTCTGGAGCTTCTGTAGTGTCAGTAGGTGTTTCTGTTGTTTCAGCTGGTGTGGTTTTATCTTGTGTTTCGGTTGGTGTTGTGGTTGTATCTTCTGCTTTTTGACATCCGATTAACACCATTAGTATCATGGTTACTAAGATGATTTTTTTTATCATTCTGAATCACCTCCTTCATCCTCGTTGTCATTTGTTTCTTCTTCCTCCCCCTCTTCTGTTTCGTCTTCTGTCTCTTCTTCAGCAACCTCTGTTAACTCTTCCTGTCCTCCTTCCTGCTTTATGCTTCTGACTATATCTCTGAGTAGTTTCTGTGCTTCCTGTAATGCTGTGTGCGCTTCTTTCATATAACTATTTCCTTCTTTTGCAAGTTCGTGCGCAGTTTCAACATCCTCTGCAGATACAGCCTCTTTGAACTTATCCAATGCGTTTTCATAGTTAGTATTCGCTTCTTCTATCTTTGTATTAAAGTCATCAACCAGGGACTGTACCTCTGACGTGTCTAATCCTTTTTCTTCCATCCTCTCAAGGGCTTTCTCTAATCTTACCTTTAGCTGTTTTACCTTTACAATCACTCCACCGATCCTAGCATTAACCATCCTTCCGTTGTGTATGGCCAGCCTCTTCTTGATCCTAAGCCATGCATTTTTTATGGTCTTTGAGGCTTCTATGATATCTTCTTTCTCTTCTGAGGATTCTATGGTTGATTTTGCATCCTCAAGCTCCTGGATCATCTCTTCTATCTTTTCAATGGTTTCGGCTGCTTCATCTTCAGTCAGATCCTCGTTCTCTTCTACCTTTGCAACGATCTTCTTTAGATGCTCTATGATCCTGTCTGCTGTCTTTAGCAAGGATTCTTTTGCTTTCTCTTTTATCTCCTCTCTTGCCTGCTCACATTCCTCTGAGTCCTGATCCTCGCATGCTTTAATCTTATTCTTGGCATCCTGGAATCTGTCTTTAGCACTTAGGTAGTTCTGTCTTGCTGTCTGGTACCTTGCTTTTGCGGTTTGATATGCCTCTTTTGCTTTGGTAATCTTTTGTGCTGTTATCTTTCTTGCTGTTTTTATCCTTTTGGTTGTAGCAGCTTTTAATTTACACCTCTTCTGTAGGGTTTCTTCATCAACATCTGGGTTGTCTGCTGTAAGTCTTGCAAGACATTCCTCAGGTGTTTCTGCTGTAGTGTGTTTTGCAGCTACAACATTTCTTGCGGTTACTGCCCTTGCTTCTCTTGTACTTGTTATTGCAGGTTCTGCCGGTACAACACTAACCAGAAAGAGAGCAATCATCAAATATACTATTGTCTTTCTCATCGGTAATCACCTCATTTTTAGATTAAGGTGTATACGAGTATAACTAATATATAAACTTTCTTAAAATAAAAATGTTCCTAGTTTTATGAAATTCTCATTATATCCGAATTCTATAAAAAAGAAAAAAAAGAGTGAAAATAAAAATTTCACTCGTAAAGGTAGCCTATCGCCAATTACGTTGTAACTGACTAAGGAAAGTATACCTAAAAAGCTATATTTAAATGTTACGGTGAATTGTTTATACTGGCGAGAAGTTAAAAAATCTATCTGAAGACTGTCTGTACCTTTCTAGTGTATTTAATAGGGCTTTCTTCTCTTAATTTTTTAAAGACATTAAAGAATGGCTTTATCCTTTTGTTTATATCTTCATATAAATCCTTTCCTTTTTTAGTGAGTTCCAACTCCTTGTTCTTGTAGTTTATCAGCTTCTTTTTTTCCAGTATCTCCAGGTTTTTGTA
This sequence comes from Candidatus Nanoarchaeia archaeon, assembly GCA_028279655.1. Taxonomy (GTDB): domain Archaea; phylum Nanobdellota; class Nanobdellia; order Woesearchaeales; family JACPBV01; genus JAHWHQ01. The sequence goes on from JANQNH010000018.1 coordinate 73,822, forward strand.
TAGTGCTCTTTCCTGTTTTTTTGCAAACTTCGCTGTCTTCACAAGCCCTATGAATGTTTTTTTAGAAATAGAGACTTTTAATGGTTTGTCTTTAATTTTCTTGTTTGCCTCTTCAAACCATTTACCTAAGGTAAATAGGATAAAGTTCTGTACTCTGGTTGTCTTCATATAGGAAAAGAAGGGTGAAGTGAAATATAAAAAAACTACGTTTTTTATTCACTTCAGCCTTCTAATCATCTTCAATGCAGACTCTACTGATCTCTTTGCATAGCTTTCAATCCTCTTAACTCCATCGGCCCTAGTCATCTTAGGCCCTGATATCCCAAGAGATACTGGTTTCTTGGACTGTACACTGATGTCTGCTATCTTTCTTGCTGCGTTGTTGGCAACGATCTCATCGTGTGCAGTGTCTCCTTCGATTACTGCTCCTAAGCAGACAACTCCGCTGATGTCTTTTCTCTCTACGAGGCTCCTTACTGCCAACGGCATATCGAATGCTCCTGGCACCCTTATAATCTTAGCTACCTTTGCCCCCATAAACTCTGTGTGTTCTTCTGCTATCTTACTCATAAGATGAGTAATGTCTGCGTTGTAGTCTGATACTACAAAACCTAGTTTTTCGTTTGTCATTTTTCCTCCATCACCTTATTCTGCCAATGTTTTCTTTTCCCTGCCTTACTCCTTTTCCTGCGTTTCTGCTCAGGCTTTTTCCTTTGAGCAGGGCGATAGTATTCATTGTGTGATCGTAAGTTCTGTTCTTTGTGATTTCATAGAGCTCTTTTTCGTCCTTTCCTTCGTCTATATGGGTGAAGACCTCTATGATGTGCTTGTTGGTCTGGATCTGTGTAGCGATGAGCCCCTGTGACGCTTCATGGGCGCAGGTCTTGTCGATTGCTTTGTCTCCTGGCATGCCCAGCGCCATGCATATGTCACAGTTTTCTTCTTCCAGAAGTTTTTTGCATGCAACAGGCAGATCTTTTACACCAGGAACGGTATATCTTTCTAATCTGATCCCTGGCTCTTGGCTGTCTTCCAGTGCTTTTCTGACTACCTTAAACATATCTACTCTGGCGAACATTGTGTCTGCGATCCCTATCTTTTTTGACATTTTCTTGGTATTTCTTTATCTTTTGTATTTGAAAAACCAGCAACAATGAAGGCGGGAGACGGACATTTTGACTTTGTCAAAATGTCCTACTGGGCACCCCGTAAGGGACATCCCCCGCCCAGTCTCCACTTTTGTTGCTGGTTTTTTTGAAGAAAACCCCAACAACAATGGCCGGTGAGCCGGGGGTTGCCCCCTTTGGGGTGGCTCACAGGCTTTGCTTCGCAAAGCCTCGGCCCATTTTTGTTGTTGGGGTTTTCTAATTATCATAAAATGACTTACTAATCAAACACCCCCTCTTTTTTAAGATATTTTTACCTTATCGTTATCTTCTACCTTTAATGAATCTCTTAGATTGACTTGAGCAATGACCTCTATTATATCCTCAGGATGGCGTGCCCTATCTGGTTTTACTATTGCAGCTTCTATGTTGTTGATCTTTATCTTGTATGCTGTTATTGATCCAAAGGTCCTTGTTTTTGTTTGAAAACCCTTGATCTTTATGGTATTCTTGTTTGCCAATAATGATGTTAGCTCTTCTTTGCCTACCTTTAGGTTTAATGTTCCTGGGAATGCATCAATGTTTAAGGCTTGCCTGAACTGCTTCTGGTATTCTCTTTGTGAGACATAGTAGGAACCTTCTCCAATGCCTTTTTCTACTGTTCCTGTGATTGATGTTTTTTTGGGCCTGAATATGGTTTTTAGCTGCCTGTAGTTCTCCTCCAGAAGTTCTCTTCCTTTGTTGTCTAATGTTACCTTTAGGCCGTTTGGGCTTGTGGACCTTCTTATAAGGCTTTTTTCTTCCATTTCTTTGAGCTTTCTGCTGATTGTCTGCTGGGGTATGTCAAGTTCCTTGGAAATGGTTATTGTCGAGCTGTTGAGGCTGCCAAATATTCCCTGTTTTTTTGCTATATACATAAGCAGTTCTAGGTACTCGTACATGTGAGCTAAAAATGAGTAGTTACTTATAAACTTTATGGTACTTATAATTGGGTAATCATATTAAAGGAAATTTTTAAATATCCTGCTATGTTGTTCAATCTTATGGGGAAGTTGTTGATTGTTGGGGTGGATCCAGGGACTACATTAGGGTATGCTGCGGTCGATTTTGAGGGCAATGTTGTTAAGATACATTCTGAGAAAAACCTCGATATGGGGACCTTGATTTCTTTATTAATAAAGTTGGGCAAACCACTGATAATTGCAGGAGATAAGGAGCATAATCCTGATTTTATCGATAGGTTGGCTGTTAAGCTGGGTGCCAGGGTAATCGGCCCTGATTATGACCTTAAGGTAAGCGAGAAGAGGGATATAGTGAGAGGAGTTAAGACAGGGAACCAGCATGAGATAGATGCCTTGGCCTCTGCTTTTTTTGCACTTAAGAAGATCGGCCCATTGTTGAAGAAGATAAATATCTTTGTCGAACATTATAATAAATCTGATATCAAGGATCAACTTGTTGAGTTTGTGGTTGGAAAGGGGCTTAGCATCCGTGATGCTGTGGAGATTATTGACGGACCTAAGAAAGAGGAGGTTAAGATAATCAAGGATGTTGTTGAAGAGAGGAGGCTGAGGGAAAAGGATTTTCTGGAATTGTATAAGAAGCTAAAAGATTCAGAAAGGGATATCTCTTTGCTTAGGAAGCAGAACCTTAAGCTTAGGGATGAGATAAGGTCGGTGAAGAGGGATTATGAGTATATGTTCAGGAGGATCAGCAAATCCCAACAGGATAAGAAGATGCAGTCTTTACTGGATTTTAAGGAGAGGAAGATAAAATTCTTTGACAAACAGCTTGGCAAGAAGGAAGAGGAGATAAAGACAATGCAGAACGAGACAACCACCCTGATCTATTTTCTTTCTAATATGAACTCCAGTGTACTCCTTAAGAAGCTGGATAATCTTGGCGTTAGTGAGTTTGAGAAGAAGAGGGATATCCTTAATATTAAATTAGGGGATGTCCTATTAGTCAAAGATATGGATATCGGTTCTGATAAGGTTGTTAAGGAGATAAAAGGGAAGATAGAAGTAATATTCTATAAGAAACCAATCAGCAAGAAGGTAGAGTCTAAGCTTCCTTTTGTTTTTATAAATGTTAAGGAAGTAAATATAGAGGAGAATGACCATTTTGGGATTATTGACAGGAAGGAATTTGAGAGAGCAAAGAACAGAGAGGGGCTGTTGCATAAGATAGTAGGGGATTATAAAAGAGAAAGATCAGTCTAACCTGAACAGGACAGTCACCCTGTAGATGTTCTTGCTGGTAACCCTATTTCTTGAATGAAGTTTTCTTGAGGTCTTGAGTTCTCCATTGAAGGAATTCTTTAGTTTTTTCCCTAATGACAGCAGGAATTTGTTAGATGAGATATATAGGTCTGTTCCAGTCTTAAGCTTTTCCTGTTTGGCAATCCATACCTTCTGGTTCTTTTTGAATTGGTTTCTAACGAAATTTATCACTTCTTCGCTTGGATTTCTTAGCTGCAATATCCCTTCATAGTAGTTTGGGTCCATAATATATTATAAAACCGATAACTTTTTAATACTTTTCCTATACTTCTAGTGGTTATGGACAAGAAAAAGGTAAAGAAGTTCTTGAGGAAGACCTGGTGGTTTATCTGGGAGGATGACAGCCTATTGAGTTGGGTAGTCAATATCATACTGGCATTTGTACTGATCAAGTACATAGTCTATCCGGGTCTTGGATTCCTGCTTGGGACCAGTTATCCAATAGTTGCGGTTGTCTCAGGATCTATGGAGCATGACGGAAGCTTTGATGATTGGTGGGGGGAACATGAGGATTGGTATACTTCTAATGGTATCTCTAAAGAGGAGTTCAGGTCTTTTGACTTTAGGAACGGGTTTAATAAAGGAGACATCATGATACTTTATGGAAAGGATGCTGTTGATGTGGAGGTTGGGAATGTAATGGTCTTTAGAAGCAGGAGGCCTGATCCAATCATCCATAGGATCGTTGATAAGTGGGAGCATGACGGAGAATATTACTTTAAGACCAAGGGCGACCATAATGCAGATTCAATGAAATCCTCTACCCTGGATGAGACAAACATCAATGAAGATAGGCTGCTTGGCAAGGCTGTGTTTAGGGTCCCATTGCTGGGTTACATAAAGATATGGTTTGTAGAGTTAATCAAATTATTTGTGAGGTAAAAAATGTTTTGTCCTTTACCTTCTAGTTTTAATATTATTTTATCCTTGGTGTTAGTGAAATAAAATGAATAATAAAACAAGACAAGATGCGTACAAACAAGCAATGGTTCTAAGGAAACAAGGGTTAGGTAGAAGAAAGATATATAGGATTCTTGAGGATAGGGGATATGTTAATATTTCTTCTGGTTCAATTTCATCTTGGCTTTACTATAATCGCAAACCTAGATTAAAGGAACCTACTGGAAACTATAAAAAACTGACTCCTGAAAAAGCCTTTGTTTTAGGGGTTGTAGGGCCGGGTGATGGGTACATATCTTTTTGTAAGATGGGTTTACAAGTGATAGATGAAGATTTTGCTCTTAAATTTAAGATATGTCTAGAAAAAGTATATGGCTTTAAATGTCAAAGATATCTACAGAAAAAAAGCGGATATGGGGGGCTTCCAAGACACAAAATTATGTTACATTCGAAGCAAGCAGTATTAGATATAAGTGGTTATGGTGTAAGCTTAAAGGAAAAGGATTGGCGGGTACCTAACGTAATTAAAGAAGCAGAGAATAGGATTAAAGCTGAATATATACAAGGATTCTCTGATTCACAAGGGTCTGTTGGGAAAAGAAATATTTCTTTAGCATCAAATAATTTAAAAGGCCTTAGAGAAATAAAACAGCTTTTAACCGATATTGGTATACGAGCATCTATTCAAAAGAGCAATAATACTAACTTGATAGCTATTCAAGATAGAAAATCTTTGGAAAAGTTTTATTCGCAGATTAGCTTTTGTACTAAACGTAAGGAAAGAAAATTAGCTACTTTGTTGAGCAAATACAAATTTTATGGAACACCGACAAAAAGAGTGGATCAACTCATGCCTAAAATAAGGGAGTTGAGGCGAAAAGGTTATAAACAATATGAGATTGCTAATAAATTTAATATAAACCAATCAACTGTATGTAGGAGACTAAAAGAGGATTAAAATGATATTTTGCAAGAAGTGTGGTTCGATATTAATTCCTAAGAAGGAAGGGAACAAGACAATATCAGTATGTTCCTGCGGGTATAAGTCTGCGGACGATGATGCTGGTAAGCTGAAAGAGGATGTAAAGGGAAAGTCTGGTAAGATAGATATTGTTGATAGTGAGCAGGATATGAAGGCCCTGCCAAAGATGAAGGTTGAATGTCCTAAGTGCGGCAATCAGGAAGCTGGTTTCTGGGAAGTTCAGACAAGAGCATCTGATGAGCCTGCAACCAAGTTCATGAAGTGTACCAAGTGCAAACATATATGGAGAGATTATAATTAGGATTATGCTACATTATTTCTTTGATAATCGGAATTTGCCTGATTTATTGGACCCATCAATGTCTTTTGGGTGAGTCCTAACTTATCTATAAGGGGGTGTCTGCTTATTGCTAAGGCTCTGCTCTCCTGATCATTTTTGCATTCATAGGTCATAAAGAGGATTTCTGGTACTTTGTGAGGATATCTACTCCTTCTATACAAGTCTAAGATTTCAGTTATTGTCTGGGGGCCATCTTTGCTTGGCATCTGTATATCACAAAGAATTACAGATATATCAGGGGGAGTATCTTCTTCTAGGGTTTTGGAGATACCATCAATTGCAGCATCTGGGTCAAGATAAGGTGTAACTTTATAGCCTTCTCCACCTATAACATCACTATAGCCATCTAACGTAACCTGACTATCATCTATTAAAACTATATGTTTCCTTAATTTTATTGTTCCCATTCTTGTTTGTTTAGTTGCTTATGTATATAAATCTTTCTATTTTTAACTACTAATAAGTAATGATATAATAATAAAAAGAGTATTTGGGATTAATGGGTTATGGACATAAAGGAGACTACTTTTAAGATAATCGTTAAGCCTAATTCAGCTAGGAATGAGATCTTGAGGTATGATGAGGGAAGAGATGCATATTTAGTTAGTATTAAGGCTAAGCCTGAAGGAGGAAAGGCCAATGTGGAGATTGTCAGGTTCCTTTCGAAGGCGCTTGGAAAGAGGGTTAGGATCGTTAGAGGTCTTAGGGGGAGGGAGAAATTAGTTAGAGTAGAGTGAATTGTATAGGGGCAATATCTTGATTTTTGAGCACAAATCTTCCTCATAAAACATTCGAAAGATTTATAAATAAGTATTGTAAAAGTATAAAAATATGTAAAAAGGGGGTGAATAGAAGATTACTAAGAAAGGTAGTTCTAAACATAGACCTAGTAATGATAGTAGCAGTTCTACCCCCTTGGAAGAACTTCCTCCCCCACCACCACCACCATTTCTAACAACAAAGCCCAAGGGTTCTGCCCCTTTCAAATCTGATTTTAGTGATAAGAAGGATGAGTTGAATATTCTCAAGAAGTTTAATGAGCTAAATAGAAATGCCTTGGAAAGGGCAGAACTGAAGAAGCAGAGGCAGATGGAGAAGGAGAGGAAAAGGAACGAGAAACTAGAGAATAAACTTATGCGCAGGAGAATAGAGGAACTGAGGGCTAAAAGAAGAGAGAAGGAGCTTAAGAAACAGGCTAAGGAGGAGGAGAAAGAAAGGCAGAAGCTTTTGAATGTGGAGAAGGAAAGGGAAGCTGAGAAGCTGGAAGCTATAAGAAGCAAGGAAAAGCAAAAAAGCCTGTTACTTAAGGAGAAGATTGCCGAAGAAGAGAGAAGACGAAGAGAAAAGGAAAGGCTAAAGAGGGACGCTGAAAGAAAGAGGATTCAAGAAAAGGCGAAGAAGGAATCCTTTAGACTACGATTGAAAGAAGAGAAGATGAAGTTAAGGGAAGAGAGACTGAAGTTAAAAGAAGAAGCCAAAAGAAAGAGGATGGAGGAAAAACAGAGGGGAAGAGAGGAAAAGACCAGGCTAAAGGAAGAGAAGCTAAAGAAGAAACTTAAGCTAAAAAGAGAAAAACAGAGAAAGAAGGAAGAGGCAGAAAGAGAAAGTATCAAGGCAAAGGAGAAAGAGCAGAAAGAGATAGAAAGAAACAGAAGAGAGATAGAGAGAAAGCAGGAGGAAGCAAGGAGGCTAGAGGAAGAACGAAGGAAGAGAGAGATCGAGGCCAAGGAGAAAGAAAAAAGAAAGGCAGAAAGGCAGAGAAGACTTGAGGAAAGAAAGAGAGAAGCAGAGAATAGGTTAAGGGAAGAGCAGAAGAGAAAGGAGATGGAAGCTGAGGATAAAGAAAAAAGAAAGGCAGAAAGGCATAGGAAACTGGAAGAAAGAAGAAAGGAAAGAGAACAGATAAAGGCTTTAGAGGAGAAGCAAAAGGAAGAGGAAGAAAGGACAAGGTTAGAGGAGCTGGCCAGGTCTCAGGAGCTTGAGGTAAAGAGGAAGGAAGAAGCCAAAAGATTGCGATTAATCAGAAAGATTCAAAGGCAGAAAGAAGAAGCCAAAAGAAAAAGGATAGAGGAAAAGCAGAGGATAAAGGAAGAGAAGATTAAGCTTAAAGAGGAGAGGCGAAAGAAGAAACTTAAGCTAAAAAGAGAAAAACAGAGAAAGAAGGAAGAGGCAGAAAGAGAAAGGATCAAGGCAAAGGAGAAAGAGCAGAAAGAGATAGAAAGAAACAGAAGAGAGATAGAGAGAAAGCAGGAGGAAGCAAGGGGGCTAGAGGAAGAACGAAGGAAGAGAGAGATCGAGGCTAAGGAGAAAGAAAAAAGAAAGGCAGAAAGGCAGAGAAGACTTGAGGAAAGAAAGAGAGAAGCAGAGAACAGGCTGAGGGAAGAGCAGAATAGAAAGGAGATGGAAGCTGAGGATAAAGAAAGAAGAAAGGCAGAGAGGCAGAAACTACTTGAGGAGAAAAAGAGGGAATTAGCCAAGAAACGAGAGGAGAAGCAAAGGATAAAAGAAAAGGAGAGAGAGGAACGAGAAAAGGCTGAAGAACTTCGATTGGATGAATGGAGGAAAAAACAGGCTGATAGATTAAAGGAAAGAGAAAAGGTCAGAGAAGAAAGGCGGATGCAAAGAGAGGCCAGGAGAGAAGAGAGACTAAGGATAAAGGAGGAGAAAAAGAGAGAAAGGGAAGAAAAGAGACAACTAGTTGAAGAAAGAAAGAAAGAGCTTGAGGCTCTCGAACATATAAAAGAGGAAAGATCATCTGAAGAGGATGTTCCATCAGAATTACCATTACCTGTTGCGCCTGAATCAGTTGAGAAGAAGGTTGCATTTATCGATAATATCAAGATTTTTGTGAAGGAAAAGAAGAAGGAGATAGATAGTATAAGAAAAAAGAGGGAGAAAGAAAGGAAGAAGGCTGAAGCTGCAAGGAATAGAGAAAAGAAGAAGAGAGAAAGAGAAGCAGAGAAGCAGAGACTTAAACGGGAAAAGGAAAGGGAAAGAGAGAGAAAGCAGAAGGAAGCCAAAATAAGGGAAGCAGAGAAGCAGAGAGCTGAAGAGATTAGGAAAAAAGAGCATGAGAAAGAGCTTAAACTTAGGAGAACCAGGGAGCGCAATAAAAGAGAAGCAGAAAAAAGGGAAAAAGAAGCAAGAATACTGGAAAATGAGAGGAGAAGGGAGGAAGAAGAGAAGCAAAGAAGACTAGAGGAAGAGGAGAAAGAGAGGTTAGCCCTACAGGCTGAAAAGAAGAGGAGAAAAGATAGAGAGAAGAGACTGAGGGATTCAAGGAGAAGGCGAAGAATCGCTGCTAGAGAGAAGGCAAGACGTGAAAGAGAAAAGGAAAGAAGGAAGAAGGAGGCAGAGCTTGACAGATTGAGGGAGGAGAAAGAAAGGGAGGCAGAGAAGCAGAGGCTTGAAAGGGAGAAGGAAAAAGAAAGAAAAAGAAAGCAGAAGGAAGCTAAGAGAAGGGAGAAGCTAAGGATAAAGGAAGAAAAAAGAAAGAAAAAGGAAAAAGAAAAAATATTGCTGGAGAAGAAAAGGAACGAGTTAAAAGTTCTGCAGGATATTGAGAAAGAGAGACATGTTGAAAAGAAGGATGCATTTCCCTTTAGACTGCCATTGCCTGCACCACCAGAGCTAGAGGGAAAGCCAGAGACGTCTGATGTTATTAAAGATCTTCTTGATGAGGATTTAAAAAAGGAAGAAAAGAAGAAGGCTGAAAATCCAGAAGTTGTTGAGAAAGAGCAAAAGCCAAAGGAGATAGAATTTGTACATAATATTAAGACTTTTGTTAAAAAGAAGAAATCTCAGATAAAGAAAAACCTTAAGGATATGGAGAAACAGAGGAAAAAAGAAAGGGCAGCTCGAAAAAGAGAGGAAGCGAAGCAGAAGAGAGAAGCAGAGAAACTTAGGTTAGCTGAAGAGAAACAAAGAAAGAAAGAAGAGGCAAAGCAGAACAGAGAAGCTGAGAGGCTTAGGTTAGCTGAGGAAAAACAGAAGAAAGAATCAGAGAAGCTCAAGTTAGTTGAGGAGAAGCAGGCGACAGAGGAATTGGATCTAGAGATTGGTAAAGAATTTGAGGAGTTAGGTCTTATTGAGGATAAGCAGAGCAAGAAAGAGGAAACAAGAAAGAAGAAAGAAGCAGAGAAGCTTAAATTGGCTGAAGAGAAGCAGAGAAAGAAAGAAGAGGAAAAGCAGAGAAGAAAGGAAGAGAAGGTTAAGCTTAAAGAGGAGAAGCGAAAGAAGAAGCTAAAGCTGATAGAGGAAAGGAAGAGAGAAAAGGAAAAAAGGAAGGAGACTGAGATCAAAAAGAAGAAGGAACTTGAGCTAAAGGCACTGGAAGAGGAGGAAAAAAGGAGAGAGTTCTTGGTTGCTGAGAGAGAGAAGGAACTACAAAAGATACAACAGGGGGAAGAGAAGAAAAGGAAGAAGGAAGAAGAAAGAGAGAAGAAGAAGATCCACAAGGCAATCAAGGATGTAAAGAAGAAGAAGCTTGTTAAGGTTATAAAGGACATGGCTATCGATATACCTCTCAAGAAGCTATCTAAGAAGAAGGTGAAGCTGCCTATAAAGAATATCAAGGATATGGAGATCGAGATCCCACTTAGGAAGGAGCAGAAACTTCCGAAGCCACCTAAACCAGGTAAAAGGAAGAAGTTTAACGAAGTGGAGTTTATTAAGGGCAGGTTGTATGATGCCAGGGATGCACTTACTGATCTTGATTTGGAGAGGGCAAGGAATATATATGTCGAGGTAATGGCAAATTACAAAGATATGAAGGAGAAGGACAAGGCAAAGGTTTATGAAGATATCAGGGAGCTTTATGAAGATAGAAAGAATGCTGAGTCTATGTTTCAGAAATAGAGTTTAGTATAGTTTCTGTTTGTTTTTTCAGTCTGTCTAAGGTGCTGTTGTTGTTTATGACAGAATCTGCTAATATCATACATCTGTTGATCTCCTGTCCTTTTGATTTACCCCTGTTCTCAAGGTTATCCAGTCTTTTGAACTCCATGAATGTGGTTGGATCTCCATCCCTTTTTCTTTTGTTAAGACGCTGGAATCTAAGCTTTTGAGGGGCAGTTACTGCTATTATGTGGACGTCTTCTCCTTTCCTTAACTCTATTATCTCGTCTCTGTTCCTTATACCATCTACCACTGCTTTGTCTGTCTTTATCTTTTTCAGGAGTCTTTTGGAGAGTATACCTTTGTTTCTCTCCTCTTTTTTGATGTCTGTACCTAGTTTCTGCAGGTTAGCCCTTGTGGGTTCAATGCTCCTGTCTTTTGCTATCTCTCTTAGGATGTCAGAATAAACATAATGCTCAAAACCTTTAGACTTAAGGTATTTCACTACCTCTCCTTTTCCGGAGCCCATTGTCCCTGTTAAGCCTATAATCATGAACTATGGAAAAGTTTTGTTGTATTTAAAGATATTGATAAATCAATTGAGCTGACTTAGAAAACTATATAAATATGTCTGCTTTAGGTTTTTTGGGGGAATATGAAAGCTTATCTGGATATTGTAAGGAATGTTTTGGAAAAAGGAGCAGTAAGGCATAACCGGACAGGGGTAGATGCCATTACAGTTGCAGGAGTTATGTTTGAACATGATATGTCGCAAGGTTTTCCTCTATTGACCACAAAGTCAGTTCCTTTAAGATTAGTTGCTTCTGAGTTGGAGTTTTTTCTTAGAGGAATATCAGATAAGAGATGGCTGCAAGAGAGGGACAATCACATCTGGGATGAGTGGTGTAGCCCTTCTATAGTGCCTTATGCCCATGATTCTGCGACAAAACAGAAGATGCTTGAAGAGAGGGACCTTGGGCCCATCTATGGGTGGCAATGGAGGCATTTTGGTGCTGAGTATAATGGTTATGATAAGGATTATAGCTCTAAGGGTGTTGATCAGGTGAAAAGAGTGGTAAACCTGCTTAAGACCAATCCTGATGACAGGCAGATGTTAGTCCTTGCTTGGAATCCTATGGATATTGAAAAGGTGATCCCTCCTTTCTGCCATTATGGGTGGCAGGTCACTGTTATGGATGGCAAGCTAAACCTTATGTGGAATCAAAGGAGCGTAGATGTTGCTTTGGGGCTTCCTTTTAACATTGCTTCATATGGGCTGTTGTTGCATCTGCTTTGCAAGGAGGCTGGATTTAAGGAAGGCAGGCTAGTTGGTTTTTTAGGGGATACACACATCTATACCAATCATGTGGATGGGTTGAAGGAGCAGCTTAGCAGGGTTCCTATGAAGCTGCCCTTGATTCGAACTAATAACTTCACTTCTATCTTTGACTGGAAGTATACTGATTCAGAGGTTATTGGTTATGAGCATCATCCGAGGATAAAATTTGAGGTTGCTGTTTAGGTAATATTATAAATAAAATCGGAAAAAATAATAACAAAAAAGGGTTAATAAAAAATAGTCTTAGGAAAAAACCACCAACAACATAGGGTTCATACACGAATTTTACTTCGTAAAATCCTATGCCAAACGGAAAAAACTTCGTTTTTTCCTAGTTCAAAATTGCTTCGCAATTTGTGAACAAAGGAAAAATCCACACTTCGTATGGATTTTTCCTCTTCAGGCAGTATTCACCCATGTTGGTGGTTTTTTCCTTTGAATATAGAGGCATTATCATGACGGAGATTGTTGTTATCGTGGCAATTGCACAGAACAGAGCAATAGGAAAGGATAATGATATTCCCTGGCATATCAAAGAGGATTTTTTGCACTTCAAGGAAAAGACAACTGGTTTTCCATGCATAATGGGGGATAAGACCTATGACTCTTTGCCGGATAATGTAAGGCCTTTGCCTGGAAGGGAGAATATCGTGTGTACTCTGGATAAGGAGTATAAGGCTTCTGGAGCTACTATATTCCATGATTTTAATGAGGCTATTGCCTATGTTAAAGGCAAGGAGGTTGAGAAAGCCTTTGTGATTGGCGGAGCAACAATATATAAGCTGGGAATGGAAGTGGCGGATGTTTTTGAACTTACACGTGTATATCATGACTATGATGCTGATACTTTCTATCCTGATGTTGATTTCTCTAAGTGGGAAGAGATCAGTAGAGAGGATCACGAAGGGATGGATGTTAAGAATGATATCAAGGTTAGGTTTTCTTTTATAACCTACAGGAGGAAAAAAAATGTTCATAGTATTTGACGGGCTTGATGGATCTGGGAAGGGTGAGATGATAAAAAGACTGGAGAAGTATCTGGTTGGCAATGGTTTTAATGTGCTTGTTACGAGAGAGCCTACCGATGGAGAGTATGGCAAGCAGATACGTTCTATACTGAAAGAGGAGAAGGATCCTAAGAAAGGTGCTGAGAGGTGCCTGAGCCTGTTTGTAAAGGATAGGCAAGAGCATCTTGATGAGGAGATAAATCCTTTTTTAGAGGAGACTGGTGCTATAGTTATATGCGACAGGTATTATTACTCTACACTGGCTTTTCAACATACACAGGGTGTTGATATTGAGAAGGTTGTCTTTCAGAATATGAATTTTAGGACCCCTGATATTGTTTTTATATTAGACCTGCCTGCTGAGACTGCCATTGCCAGGGTAGATAAAAGGGGGGCAGGAAAAGAGAAGTTTGAGGAGCTGGAGTTTATGAAGGAACTTCGTAAGAACTTCTTAAATCTGGGAGATGTTCTTGATGATAATATTAAGGTGATAGATGCTTCAAAATCGAAAGATAAGGTGTTTGAACAGATTAAGAAGGAGATTGATGATGTTCTCGGATTCTGAGATGTTTTTATAAAGGGATTATGATTTCTCTCCCTTTATGGAAGTAAAAATTGAAGACTCAGATATAGTCCCTACAGCTACGTATCATATGAGGGCTGTAGATTCTGATCAAGGACTATATGGAATTGTAAATATGTCTGCGAAACAGGAGGATAGCAATCGTGTTCATAGTTTTGTATGGAATATTTGTGCTTTTTTTCAAAAGTCCGAGGGTAGGATTTTCGTGGATCCAAATATTTTCTTTTATGGTAGGAGGGAGGCTTTGCAAGGTTTATACAGGGGAGACGTATCTGAAAAATTTAATCTTGGTGACTTTGAAGATGATGAAGCTAGATCAACAAATCCTGATGGGGGAAAAACGGATAAGATCTACTTCATACCTTTGGATCGGTTAAGGGGAAGTCAAGATTTGCAACGTAAACAAAAAGACCTCATCTCTTATCTTATTAAAGGGGCAGCTGTTTGGTTAGAGAAGTTATCTTATAAACATAGGATTCTTTCTCAAAGCGATGCAAGATCTTTTGTGACTTTTGTTAAAGGTGACCTAGCTTTTCCTATACAATTGCTGGAGGAAGTAAGGAGCAGGGATAGTAGGTATTATAAGGGTTATGATCACGATCTGTCGCTTGGCAAGTTACTGCGTTCAGTATCAGATTTAGGAACACCCTCTGAAGAGATATTTCAATTTCCAGAATGGACCAACAAATATGGGGGGATAAGTTAGTGTATTACTTAGCACTATACTGGAACTGTGAGCTGTAGTATGCTTCTGGAGGTTCTGTTTCAGTTGTCTCTATCTCTTCTTTTTCTTTTTTTCCGAACAGCTTCTCCCATCTTAAGATTATTGTTAGGACAACGATTGTAGCGCAGATTATCAGTATGGGAAGGGTTATGCTTCTCTTTATCACTGTCTTTTCGATTACTGGGATATTGTGGCATGAGAAATCAGAGCCACAGTATTGCTCTTCCTCACAATCAGCATTTGAGTTGCATTCCCTGTTGTTTACGTTGATCAACCATCCAATAAATACTAGTGCCACTAGAATGATCACGATTGCTATTAGTCCTGCCTGTGCCTTTTTATTAACCACCTTAGGCAATAGAATGGGTTTTTAGTATATAAATCTTTCTTTTTTAACTACTATAGGATGAGAACTCTTGGAAAGATATATAAATCAAAGTGATATCCTAATGCTAAAATGGTTTGGAGTTATTTTTGGCCATATAATCTAGGGGTGATTGTTACAAGATTTTGTAATTCATCTTGCCCTTTCTGTAGTGAAGATTCCATCTTAGTTGGAGATAGTGAATTAGAATATATGGATCCCAATATAGCTAAAGTATGTATTGATGAAGCAGTAGAACAAAAAAACGTGCCTCCAACTTTGATAATTACGGGGGGAGAACCTTTTATAGATGATAGGGTTTTTGAAATCATAGGACATGCTCAACAAAAAGGTATGAGAGTTAATATTGAGACTAATGGTAGCTATGGTTCTTCCGCTGAGAGAACAGAGGAAATTATGCAAAGGTTGGCTTCTGGTGGAGATGGGTTTCCTGCTCTTCAATTTAGTTTAGACCCTGATCATAATGATCCAAAAACAAATTCAAATCATATCGATAGAGTGGGTGTTGAATATGCAATTAAAAAAGCATTGGAGTTTGGCTCCTGGGTAAGGGTTCTCGTACATTATAGAGAGGGGACAAAACAAAAAGCAGAAAAAATCTTTACACAGTTCAATGGTCAGACTTCGGAACATGACCGCCATTTGAATGTTCAGTTAGTACAAGCCAAATGGGATGGGAGAAGAAATCAATACTTTCCAGGTTCGGAGCCTCTGACTGATGCGGAATTGGAGCAAATGGAGTGTGTTTGGTTGAAAACAATAAGATCTGGATATTTGTTTAGGAGTATGGACAATGTAGTAGTTGACTATAGAGGAAATATTTTTGGCCCTTGTTATGAAGCTGAAGCGTCTCACCCTATACATCTTGGTGTAGTGGATATTGCAAGAAATGATAATCTGACTAGAGCCCATGATCTTTGGTTTGGAAATCCTTTGGTAAAATTGTTAATACATGATTACTTGGGTGCAATTTACTCTAGACTTAGAGATAAAGCTCCAGGTTTATTAAGAGGAAAATACTATTCTCACTGTGACTTTTGTAATCATGTTAAACAAAGTCCAGATATTCTGGATACCCTTCAAAAGAATGTAACAAGTTAATGATTACCTGTGTCTTTGGCCTCTTCTTCGTCTTCTTCCTCTGTCTTCTTTGAGAAGAACCTATCCAGGTTGGTGTTCTTTCTTATTGTGTTGTAGCTGATCTTTGGTTTTTCGTATGCCATGTTAATGGTGGCCTGTTGAGCCGAATCCTCCTTCTCCTCTTGTCGTTTCGTCCAGTTCTTCTACTTCTTCAAATTCTGCTGCTTCTACCTTGTTGAAGACCATCTGGGCTATTTTCTTTCCAGATTCTATCTTAAATTCCTCATTACCGTGATTTATCATGATGCAGCAGACCTCTCCACGATAGCCAGAATCCACCGTCCCGGGACTGTTAACTACACTTATCCCATGTTTTACAGCTAGACCTGACTTTGGCCTGACCTGTGCCTCATACCCTTCTGGCAGCGCTATCTTGATCCCTGTAGATACCAATGCTCTTTCTCCTGGTTTGAGTGTGTAATCCTCTGTAGAGTAAAGGTCTACACCTGCATCTCCCTGGTGAGCATATTTTGGTATGGTTGCATTATCCTTGATCTTCTTGATCTTTACCTTTATCATTTTAGACGTGAGAAATTTTTATAATTAATCCTGGGATTAACTCATATTTAAATAATGTTAAAGTTAAAAATATAGTTTAGAAAGCGTTATACTTCCAGAGTTATGACGCTTTGAAATCCATTATCGACTTAAGGCTTTTATTCTTTACCTTTCCTGTTTTTGAGTCTACCTTTATATTGAGGGTCTTGAAGCTTTTTGTTACATACGTTATATTGTATACCTGGCCAACGTCCAGGTTCTGCAATATTGTTATTATCTTGAAAGGGATCTCCTGTTTGTACTCGGTTGCCTGTATCTTCTCTGCTGTCTGTAAAGCCTCTGCGATATCTGTCTTAATCCCCTCCTTCTTAAGCTCTTTTATCTTTGCGTCCGGCCTTTTGAATATGTTCTCTGTCTCTGCGATCTTTATGTCCGTTTCTGTTATTATGAAAGTTGTTATTGTGTCGTCTTTGTTATAGTAGCCTACCTGCCAGTCATCCCTGTTTGCGTCATCCAGCATCTTGAAGACGTGTGCTAAGAAAGACCCTTTGTGTTTTCCTTTCCATTCCTTAAATCCTTTGTCCTGCTCTAATCTCTTCAGTATATCAAGTATTTCCATAATAGTCTGAAAAAGATTAATAATTTAAATATGTTTGTATTCTATCAGCAATATGGCATCTAAGAAGAAGGAAGAGGAGCTGTATAAGCAGGGCTATAGGTTGGTTGGTAGCCATAGTGCTGTGAAGGCATGTATGTGGTGCAAGAAATCCCTTAAAGGAGAGGGCCATTGTTACAAGGAGGAGTTCTATGATACCAAGAGCCACAGGTGTGTGCAGATGACTCCTGCACTTGACTTCTGCAATCATAGATGCGTTTGGTGCTGGAGGGATATTGAATTTACAAAGCCCAAGTGGGAGGGGGATGCTGATGATCCTAAGTTAATCGTTGATGAGTGCATAAAGGCCAATCTCAAGTATTTACAGGGTTTTGGGGGTAATAAAAGAACTGTCCTGAAGAAGTATAAGGAGATTGGTAAGCCGCAGCAGTTTGCCATATCCCTCAGCGGGGAGCCTACACTTTATCCTAAACTTCCTGAGCTGATACTCGAGTTGAGAAGGAGAGGGATAAACCAGTTTTTGGTTACGAATGGTACACAGCCATCTATGTTGAAGAAGCTGCTGGACAAAAAAGCAGAGCCTACCCAGCTGTATATTACACTGCCTGCGCCTAGCGAGGAGGTGTATCTTAAGGTATGCAGGCCTTTGATAAAGGGAGGATGGAAGAGGATCCTTAAGTCAATGTCTTTGTTGGGCAGTTTTAAGAGGAATGTTGTCAGGTTGACTTTGGCCAAGAAGGTTAATATGGTTGATGCTTCCAGGTATGCTTCCCTTATCAAGAGATATAAACCAAGGTATGTTGAGTGTAAGGCATATATGTTTGTAGGGTATTCCCAGAAGAGGCTGAAGAAAGAGAATATGCCCTTCCATACTGAGGTAAAAAGGTTTGCTGAAGAGATTGCTTCCATTTCTGAGTATAATATTGTTGATGAGAAAAAGGAATCCAGGGTAGTTTTGCTTTCCAGGGATTAGATCTCTATTATTTTTCCAAAGGGTCCTGGGTTAATCAATCTTGTTTCTTTGAGCTTGTCTTCTTTTTCTGCGTTTTCGTGCAGGTGGCCTGATATCACTAAGCTAGGCTTTGTCTTTACGATGAAGTTCTTTATTGATTTATTTCCGCATGGTTCTCCTAATATATCATCCAGCTTTGTCTTGTAGGGAGGTGCGTGGGTTATCAGGACTATCTTCTTGTCTTTGTGTTTTTTTACCTCTTTCTCCAGCTTTTTGCTTGCCTTTATGAATTCTTTGTCAACCATAGAGAATCCAGACCCTCCATATCCAAGGAATAAGTAGTTGTCTTTGATGTAGTACTTTTTGTGTATGTCTGTAATGTTGTTAAACATCTTTGTCAATTCGTTTAGGTCCTTGTCATCTTCATGGTTTCCAGGTATGATCAGTACTGGCTTGTTTAGCTCGTTTATCTGCAGGAGAAGGAGGTCAAGCCCGTTTTCAAATATGGATATGTCTCCTGCACATGCTATCATATCTGCCTGTTTTGCCTTCTTTTTTATCTCTTTCAGGGCCTTGTTGTTTCCGTGCAGGTCTACAAAAGCTAATATTTTCATTGAATCTAGAATTTGATAATTAGTATTTAAATTTAACCTCTTTAGATAAGGTTTTTAAAAGGGTGAGGATTTGCAAAAGGTATGGAAGGAAAATACTTATTTAGCAAAGGACATGGGGAATTAGATGTAGATCCAGAACATAGCATAACCATCCCAGATGAGCTTATGTGCATAGTCCAGGCAGTTTGGGAAGCAGATAAGGATAATAAAGGAAAGGTTTTTTTGGAGAAAGGGGAAGTGGTGATTCCTTCTTCTGATGGAATGGGCACTTCCAAATATTATAATTGTTATACTTCTAAAAGTCATTTTTACGAAACACAAAGGAGATTCTCTGAATTTGGAGTAGATGGGGAAAGGACGTTTCGTGTTGAACCATTTACAGTTAAGGAAGGGAACCTTCCTTTACCAGGATCGCTTGGAGATCTGGATAGGGTTTTTTGGCACGTTAAGGACAATCGTAATTATTTTATTATTAGTGATAAATGTCTATTGTAATTACTATTAGATGGTAAAAAATAGAAAAGTTTATAAGGTGGAATTTAACTCTTCTTACCATGACAACTTTAGGATTACCAAGAGCAATCTATGAAATAGCCAAGGAGCTAGAGGGTAATGGTATTGCCAGTTTTGAATCCCGTTGCGAAGACATTGACTGGGACGAAATTAGGCATTTTCAATTTGAACACGAATCTCATGGAGGTATAAGCGTTCGTATTGATTATGATACTGGTGGTTTTTTACAAGGACTTTACTTGAAATGTAAACCTTCTGAGTTAGATAAGGAATCTGACTGCTCGCACCATAACTCTGCAACTCCTGAAGAGTTTCTTGAGTCTATCGTTTATGAGAAGGAGCCTAGCAAGAATTTTATATTACAAAAAGAACGTAGAGCTAAAGAGAGAGAAGCTTCAGGTGCATTGTATGAGGATATTGATTTTGGTCTACTGTCTCAAACAAGGAGGACTAAACCTATTTATAAAGACCTAGAGAGGGTTATGACTGAATATATAATTAACTTAGACTGTTGGATTCCTGTTATACAAACAAAAAGGAGGATTAGGTTTCCTAGAGCATTAAATGCTGAACCCACTAATCAGTATGCATTACATCTTTATAGGCGTGTTGAAGAAATGGGTGGTGTTTCAGCTGATTTTAGCAGGGATTCTCTAATTCCTAATGCTTTTACAAGGGAGATGTTTGAGTTGTTAGGTAGATACTTAGATAAAAAGAATCTGCTTAATTAAGGTGGTCTCTTCTACAAAATTCTTATCAACCAGATAACTGCACCAGCAATAATTGGTATTGTGATATTATCATCTATCTTGAACTTACCTAGCTTAAGATTCAACCCTTCCAGTATCATTGCGATGAAGGAAGCCGATATGGCCTCTGAGGGCTTTACAAAGAGCATTGCCCCTAAGGAGGCGGCTATTATCCCAACTATGACGCCTTCTAGGAATTTTGTGTTATTGAATGGGTGTTTTATCCTTCCGAAGGGGCCTATGAGTCTTGAGAACGAGTCTCCAAGAGCAAGGATAATAATAGATGCCATGGCAATATCCTTTTCAAACAACACCATTACAATTAATGCTCCTATGAGGTACATTATAAATCCTTTTCCTGGTAGCTCTTCCAGGGCTTGTTTTCTTTCCACTGGTTTTAGTATCCTAAGGACCGCCTTGGGTTTTATTTTCTTTATATATAATGAGGCTGCCAACGAGATGATTATTATTACTAAAAGGGTTGATGGGCTCAGAAGATCATGAGATATCATAGATATCAGGATTAATCCAACTAATATATGGATGGGCTGCCTTTTTATCTCTAGTCTTATCCTTTCCATCTTAGATCAACTTTATGAAAACATTAAACAGCTCTACCCCTGTCAAGCTTACTATTGTCACCACTATTCCAGCGATGAGGACGCCAATAATGTTCGCTATCATGAATTTTCTGTATTTCAGGCCTATGAGATATGCGGCTAAGGCACCAGAGTAGACACCTGAGCCTGGTAATGGGATACCTATAAAGACTGCTACTGCCAATTCACCATATTTTTCTACGTATTTGTTTATCTTTTTCTGGGTTTTTTCAACATATCTCTGGTAGAGGTTTTCTATTATCTTTATCTTTGTAGATATCCTGATGATCTTGTCCAGCAGAGGGTATAATACTGCTCCCAGGATTATGTTGGTTATGACACATATAAGGAATATAAGGGACCAATGCATGTTTGTCTTTAATATCCCATAGGGTATTGAGGCTCTCAACTCCAGGAAAGGGAGGAAGGTTATCCATATCAGGTTTAGTATCTCGTTCATTTTGTATTGAAGCTCTTTATCTTTTCCTTAAGATATTCTTCTTTCTTTAGGGATCTTATCAATTCTTTAGGATCTTTGTACTGTCTTTTTATCTTTGTATATATCTTATCTCCTTTCTTATAGGTTTTTTGGTATTTCCTTCTGAAAACCTTAACATGATCTTTTGCTTTTAATGGAGGACCTTGCCTTTCTATCAGGTTGGATAACCTCTCTTTCTTTACAATGAAATGGAATTGTGCTTTTTTGTCCCAATACCATCCATGATCCAGCACCTTGAAGTCGTTTTGCTCTAGCTTTTGGTTTATGAATTCCACTGCCTTTACCAGTTTACATCCTATGACATCCACCTTGCCTTTTTTAGGGACCACATCTACCATTATCAAAATGTTGCTTTTTGCCTTTTTTCTTAATCCCTGTTCGTTTATCTCTTTAATCACAAAGAATTCTTTCGAAGGATTCTTTAGGAACCTTTTTGCTCTTTTCCTTAGCAGGTCAAACTTTTCCTTGCCTATGGCTGCAGCAGCATTCCTGCTTGCTTGGACAGGGTCTATAACTATTAAAGGAGAGTATGTCTTTGATCTGTTTAATTCCATCATTATGTTCTTTCCTTTCCAATGGTTCTCTACGTCTATTATAACCTTGTCTTTCCATCTTGCTATATTTTTTATTGTATTTGCAAATCCTTTGTATTTGATCACCAGGATCTCGCATATGTACCCTGAGAATCCCTGTATGTAGCTTTCTGCCCCATAGACCCTGGCTGATTTGCAGAACTGTTTCAGTAACCTTATGTCATCCCTATACTCTTTTCCCTTCCTGTTTACCCAGCTGGCATGCAAAGGAGAGACATCAGTAATGTTCTTTGCGTCCTCTGCTTTCTTAATATCGAGTATAGGGATTATCTCTGATGTGTAGTTATCCTTCTTTATCTGGAAATAGTCCCTGCTCCCATGTAATCTTATCAGTTTGAACCTTTTATTGAGATGTCTTTCAAGTATGTTAGCCAGTTCCTGGCCTTTATCCTTGTATTTTTTGTAATTGAATTTTACGAATATATCTGCGTCATTGTCTTTCTTTAGCCATGTTCCCTTTATTCCAGAGCCTCCGAGTATTGCCTTTGCGTCTCTTAGGTTCTTGTTTATCTTACTTAGAATAGAGTTTGCCCTACCCAGGACCAGTTTCTCTTCTTCCTTGTTTGGTTTTATCTCGTTTAGAGCTTCTGATATTATATCTTTCATTATTATCCTGATTTAGGATTAGCCTGTCAAAAACCACCTACAATAGGTAGTTTTTGAAACACAAAATTACAATAACCTTCTTTTGTGCAGTTAACCCACTTATTATAGGCGAATGTAATTTTGTTGTTTAAAAACCTTTTGAAAAACCATTCTATGGAAAAATTAATAAATAGATATCAATATAATCGGTATAAAAAGAGGCATATGATGGATCCAATAACTTTTTTGACATATCTGGCTATCCTTCTGCTGGTAGGGATAATCTGTACTTTACTTTCGCAGAAGATACGCATACCTAATATCCTGTTATTGATAATTGCAGGTATTCTCATTGGAAACCTTTCATACAGGGGGAACCCCCTGATACAGTTCCCAGACACGTTCCTGACATCCATCAGCGTACTTGCTTTAGTGCTAATAATCTTTGATTCCAGTTCCAGGTTTAAACTGAGGGAGTTTACAAATCTGTCAACATATGCACTTGGACTTACTGGTATGTTCTTGCTGCTAAATGTATTGTTTCTTACTTTTTTCACACTAAAGATATTTCCCAGCAGTTCCTTCTTTGTTGCTCTATTGTTCTCTACTCTTATGAGCGGCACTGCTCCGGATGCTGTCCTAACGATGTTCAAGAAGACAAAGAATAGGATTTTTGAGCTTCTGGAGATAGAGGCCCTTATCAATACCCCTCTTGTTGTACTGTTGCCTTTTATCATGCTTGACTTTATCAAGAGTGTTGAGGTTGAGTACATCTTTTCCAAGTTTATCGAACAGATCGGTCCTTTTATCCAGCAGTTTGTCACTGGTATAGGTGCAGGCATAGTGGTAGGGATAATAGTATTTAGGGTTATGAAGAAGAAATATTCTGAGACCTTAAGTCCTCTGGCGATCATCACATCTGCTCTATTGACATACATACTTGCTGAGAACCTAGGTGGTAATGGGGTGTTGGCTGTTACGACAATGGGATTGTTCTTTGGAAATATGTATGTTACCCATAAGGTGCAGCTACGGGAGGTATCTGCATTTTTTGCAAATTCCCTGGAGATACTTGTTTTTATCCTTATAGGCCTGATCATAAGGGTTCCACTTAATTTTGTCTTTATACTGAAGTCTGTACTTTTGTTTGTTCTTTATCTTGCTATAAGGTATGCAGCTATTTCAATCTCTCTAAAGAAAATGGAGTATAAATTCAAAGAGAAGCTCTTTATGACGTTTAATGTGCAGAAAGGTATTGCAGTCGCTGTAGTTGCATTTACACTTACAACATTGTATATGGGCGGGATAAGGACAATACTTCACCTTACCTTGCTTTTCATGCTGTACTCGATAATCATCTCAACCCTTGTTATAAGGTTCTCTAATTACTTTGTTAAGACTAAGGTAAAATGACTAAGATTCTTATTGGTCCTGGAGGGACAGCAGGATTAGGCTATGAAGCTGGACTGAAGAAGATAGGTTCCCTGGGATTGGAGGCTTTGGAGGTTGAACTGACTCACGGGGTGAATATCTCTAATTCTACTGCTGAGAAGGTTGGTGAGCTTGCTAATGAACAGGGGGTATCCTTGTCAGTACATGCACCTTACTTTGTCAATCTAGCTTCTGATGAGAAACAAAAGGTAAGTGCTTCTAAGATCCGTATATTGCAGAGCTGCGAAAGGATGCATCATCTCGGTGGAGGACCTGTTGTTTTTCATCCTGGATTCTATCAGAAAAAGAGCAAAGAGGAGACTTATGAGAGGATCAAGGGAGAGGTTGTTGATTTGATGAAAACCATCAAGGAGAAGAAATGGAGATGTACTTTGGCATTAGAGACTACTGGGAAGCACAGTGCTTTTGGTGATCTGGATGAGCTACTGAGCCTTGTAAAAGAGATCAAGTGCGGTCTGACTATTGATTTTGCCCATATGAAGGCAAGGACTGAGGGCAAGATGGATTATGGAGATATGCTGGACAGGGTAAAACGTCTTAAGCACATCCACTCTCATTTTTCCGGTATAGAATGGACTCCAAAGGGAGAGAGGAAGCATCTTTTGACGCCCGAGAAGGAGATTAAGCTTTTGTTAGGAGAGATTTTAAAAAGAAAGCTGGATATCACTATAATCAACGAGAGCCCTGATGTTATTGGGGATAGTGTTAAGATGAAGAAGATTTTGGATGGGTTAAAAAAAACTTAAATTCCCCTGAACCTTTCTAACTTGGATATCTCATATTTTCTTGTTTTTTCGTCTCTTTTTATCAATCCCCTATCCAATATTTCCTTGTCTGTAAATAATTCAATAGCTTTTCTTCCTTTGTCAATCTCTTTGTTTATCAGGTCTATTGTATATTTTATGGTTTCATACGCTCTTTTTGGTGTGATTGAGGAGCTTATAGGTTGATTTGCGGTTAGGGATTCAAAGCACCTGTAAATTCCATGATATTCCTGTTCTTCATACCCTAACTTTTTAGCAACTCTAGGTAAAAAATGTGCAGAGTTTATTGGTTTATCTTTACTTGGCCTGACGCACGTAAATGGATTCTTACTTTGTTCTGAATTAGGCATGTCTGCTGCTATAGTGCCTGGCATGAACCTTAAGATGTTCAGATTGAGGTAATCAGGATTGCATTCTTCAATAGCAAACTTTATAGCTTCTTTATCTTCTTCTAGGGTTGTGGGGCGATAGACTCCATTCTCTTCTTTTGGTAGGCCCGTGATCAGGAAGTAACTGCTTTGGATCCCTATACTTGCCATCTTTTGGAAAACTAATCTTACATCTTCCTTGTATTGCTTTGCTTTTCTCCATTGTCCCTCTTCGGTTCCATTGAACTTCCCTATTGCTTTGAGTGCTCCAGGATCTGTGTGTTCAACTCCAAAAAATTGATAGACTGCTCCATGATCCTTTGCAAATTCAATGTTGTTTATGTTATTTCTTATTCTTTCTGCTTCAATATCTATTCTTGTATTTAATCCAACTTTAAGACCATACTTATATAGTATCTCCATTTTTTTCCTAAATCTTTCTTGGTTAACTGTTACAGTGTCATCATCAAGATAAACTGCCTGGAAATCATTATCTTTTAGATTTTTAACCATCTTTTTGAACCATTCTTCTCCAACATGCACTACTTCATTTCCTTCTGGACTTTTATTGCAGAATGCACAGCTATATGGGCATCCTCTTTGAGTATACAACTGGGCAGTCTTTAGTTGGTTGCCCCTTTTATCTTTAAACATATCCATGTTGTGAACAAGAGGTATATGGACTAGATTATGATTCTGATCTATGCCATTAAGATTTTTTGCTCTTGGCGCTATTGATTCATTGAATGTTCCTTCTTTGTCAGCAAAACAAAGTCCCTTGACAGAACCCATCTTTTCATTGAATGTTCCATTAGATACTATCCTGACAATCTCTGCAATTCCCTCTTCTCCTTCTCCATTGAAATATGCAGTGATCCATGGTGTATTCAAAGCAATATCCTTTACCCCTTTTGCTGCGTATCCTCCAACTATAATTGGAACTTCTTTATCTAATGAATCATAGATCATTTTTGCATGTTCATCAATCCTTGACCATTGTGTTGCAAGTCCACCAACTATGCAGATTAACTGGGAATTTTTGCACTCCTGCAGAACATCATCTATAGTTAAGTCTTGCCTTTCTAGATCCATCTGGACTACGTTTTTGTAGCCTCTTCTATCTAATACAGAGGCCAGTACTGGTAATGCTTTATTTGCTCCATTGAATGACCTATGTTCAAGTTTTTCACCAATAAGTACTATTTTCATCTTATTAATCACTATTGTATGGTGAATACAATATATAAAAAATTATCTAATATATTTCTTTACTTTTATAGAAAAATTTATATATAAATATCTAATAGTAAAAAATATGTCTGTAAATAAGTTTAATCTTGACGAGTACGATAAGAAGATACTTTATGAGTTGGATAAGGATTCAAGCATAAACCTATCCCAATTATCTAAGACTATCGGAAGATCTAAACAATTTACCTTATTTAGATTAAAAAGGTTTGAGGAATGTGGTGTAATAACACATTATAATGCAATTGTGGATATGGCAAAACTCGGCTTTTTTACTTTTAGAGTATATATTAAATTCCAGCAGATGACTAATCAAGAGGTAGATCTCCTTGTAGATTATCTTAAATCTCAGGATAATATCTGGACAATAGCTGTATGCCACGGCAAATGGGATCTGGCTTTCTTTATTGGGACAAAAAAGATTGATGAGGTTCATAAGGTTTGGGATAATTTCTTATTGAAGTATAAGAAGAATGTAGAAAGCTATAATTTTAGTTTATATTCTCCCATATACAATTTTAACAGGACATTCTTTCTTAAGGCTAAAAGGGAGGTTATTACCAGGATTTATGGTGAGAGCAAAGAGGAGGAGATAGATGAAATAGACTGGAAGATTATCAAAAGCTATGCCCCTGATGTCAGGCAATCATTTTTGAAGCTTAGCAGAACATTAAAATTATCTCCAGATACAATTAGGAATAGATTTCGAAAACTTGAGGGAAGAGGGATTATATGCGGCTATAAAATTGGATTAGACATCAATAAACTAGGATATGTCTCTTATAGGATTGACCTTGACCTTACTTCTACTTCTATGAATAAAGCATTGTTTGAGTTTTGCAGGCAACATACGAATATATATCAGATAAACAAGACTATTGGGGGAGCAGATTTTGAGATGGAACTAATTGTAAAGGACCTGAGCGAATTACTGGAGATTATAGAAGATATAAAAACCAAATTTAAGGATGTTGTCAATAATGCCAGCTATTTTAGTTATTCAACTTATCATATGTTGAATTATATTCCTGATTAGTCTTTTATCAGCTAACATTTAAATACTATGGAGGAAACTTAAGATAATATGAAAAAGATCATACTAGATACTAACTTTTTGCTGATCCCTATCCAGTTCAAGGTAGATATATTCTCAGAGATTGACAGGATATGTCTGTTTAATTATAAGCTGTATATCGTTGATAAGACAATAGGGGAGTTGGAGAAGATAATAGAAGAGCAGAAGGGAAAGCATAAGTTTGCTGCGAAGATCGCTTTGCAGCTAGTTGAGAAGAAAAAGGTAAGTAAGATAAAGACCGGGGAAGGCAAAGTGGATGATCTTATAGTTGATCTACTTGATAAGGATACTATACTAGCTACACAGGATGCTTTGCTTCGGCAGAGGGCTGTTGAGAAAGGTTCTAGGGTGATTATGCTTAGGTCAAAGAGATATCTTGTGTTGAAATAGTTATGATTATTCTTTTTGTTCTTTTTTGATGTGGAAAATAACAACAACAAGGGGTTCAAACACGAATTTTTCTTCGAAAAATCCTTTGTCAAAAGGAAAAATCAGAACTTTGTAGCTGATTTTCCCTCTTCAGACAAGTTTTCACCCAATGTTGTTATTTTCTGCTCCTGAAATAGTAAGGTTTTTAAAGGGGTTTGATTTCCATTATCCTAAAATGTTCTATAGTATGGAGATTAAGGATCATATCAGAGTACCTCCTGATTTGTTCGGTCTGGAGGTTAAAGAATCAGTAGTCAAGAGACTAAAGAAGAAATATGAGGGATTTATCTCAAAGGATCTTGGAATAGTCATAGATGTGAAGGATGTTAAGACTATTGGTGAAGGGGTCATTATACCAGGAGACGGAGCTTCTTATTATGATACTACATTTGAGCTACTTACCTTTAAACCTGAGATGCAGGAGGTTGTTCTTGGTAAGATTAAGGATATTGCTGACTTTGGGGCTTTTATCAATCTAGGGCCTATAGAAGGAATGATACATGTCTCACAGACAATGGATGATTTTGTCAGTTTCAGTAAAGAGAAGGTTCTTTCCGGGAAGGAATCAAAGAAAACCCTTAAGATAGGGGATAAGTGCAGGGCGAGGATCATCGCTGTTTCATTCAAGGACGTTACTAACCCGAAGCTGGGATTAACTATGAGGCAGCCTTATCTTGGTAGGCTAGACTGGATAGAGGATGACGTCACTAAGGCACAGCCAACAGAAGATAAGGAAGACAAAGACTCAAAGAAGGAAGGGAAGAAGAAAAAATGAAGCGGAAAGTCTGTAAGAAATGCAAACTCTTTGTTGAAGGGAGCGAGTGTCCGGTCTGCAAAGGGAACCAGTTCAGCACTAACTGGCAGGGAAGGTTGAATATTCTTGATGCTAATAAATCAGTAATTGCAGGGAAGATCGGAATAAATGTAAAAGGAGAGTATGCTATTAAGGTTAGGTGAGTTCTATGGATTTAAAAATAATTAAAAAACAAGATAATCCTTTATTGTCCAGGGTTGAGATGGACCTGGAAGCAGTCTTTTTTAATGCGGCAACCCCTAAGAAAGAGGATATCAAGAAGAGCATCGCAACCACACAGAAGGTTGATGAGAAACTTGTTGTCGTAAAGGACGTCTATGGGGATTTTGGTGCAGGAAAGGCAAGCGTTCTGGTTTATATCTACAAATCTGAAGAGGAGCTTAAGAAGGTAGAGCCTAAGAAGAAGAGCAAGAAAGGAGATAAGCCTGCTGAAGGCGGGGCTAAGGAAGAAACACCTAAGGAAGAAAAGAAGGAAACTCCAAAAGAGGAAGCTCCTAAGGAAGAGGCTAAATAAAAATGGCAAAAAAACCTAAGAAAGAGAAAAAACATAAGGGAAGATGGGAACTTTATGATGCTTCAGGGACTTTAAAGAGAAAGAACACTTCTTGTCCAAAATGCGGCCAGGGAACATTTATGGCTAAACACAAAGATAGGTTAACATGTGGAAAGTGTTCATATTCAGAATTTGTTTCTAAAAAGGCTGAAGAGAAGAAGGAAGTTAAAGAAGAAAAGCCTGCCGATAAGAAATAATCACTTTTTTTCTATCTTTTGAAATACCAATAAATCCTCTGTTGTTAATTTCTGCCTCTTTTTGATCTTTTCCTCTACGTCCTGCTCCTTGTTCTTTAGTATCTCCTGCTCTTTGTGTTCTTTCTTCTGCTTATTGGATTTTACGAACTTGTCTACCTGCGCCCTTATCTCGTTCAATTCAGCCAATTTTGACTTAAGCTTATCGTTTGTCTCGTTGAACTTTGTCTTGAACTCTATGAATTTTTTGAATGCCTCTTCTTCCTTGGACTTTAATTCATCTACTTCTTTTGATAATGAGATCATGTCTTCATGCTGTTTTTGGCTTTCTTGGGCTGTTTTCTGTATGCTCCTATGGGTTTCCTCTGCCTCTTTCTTCTTTTCATCTATGCCCTTGGACTTTTCATGGATCTTGCTCCAGACATTGCTTATCTTCTCTGCTTCCTTGCATTTCTTTTTAAGGTCTTTAATTACGACCATGAGCTGTTTCTCCTTTTCAAAAGAAAGACCTTCAGTCTCTATCTTGAATTCAAGCTTCTCAATCTGCTCTTTTATCTTAGAAGGATCATCTTTGATGTCAAACTTTCTAGAAATCTTCCTTTTTTCTTCTGATAATTCCTTTAATTCAGAAATCTTATCCTGGGCTTCTTTGTTGAGTTTCCCCCTTCTCTCCTTATCTTCTTTGACCTTCTTGGTAAGGGAATTCCTCTTTTCCTTGTCTTCCTTTATCTTCTTTATTATCTCTCTTATCTCACTGCCTATCTCTTCTTTTTTCTTAAACCAACTCTCTTTTTTGTCGTCAGTCTGATTGAGTTCTGTCTTTAGCGCAGTTACTTCTCTTTTTATAGTGTTTAGTCTGTTAAATAGCTCTTTTTGATCTTCCTTTTGCATTTTGCGTCACGTTCACTTTACGAGTCATTTTTTCAATTGTTATTAAAATATAACAAAAAAAATTAGCCGAAAAGGCTTCCAAGACCTGCAGCTGCCTGTTCCTGGGACTTTTTGTCGTCTTCTTTCTTGGCTGGAGCTTCTTTCTTCTCTCCTTCTGCTGGAGCTTCTCCACCTGCTGCCGGGGCTGCTGCTACTGGTGCAACTGCTGCTTTTTCGATCGCTTCGTCAATATTAACACCTTCCAATGAAGCTATCAATGCCTTGACTCTTGCATCATCTACCTTAACGCCAGCTGCTTCCAATACTTTCTTTATTGTAGCTTCGTCAGCTTTTCCGCCTGCTTTGTGAATCAACATTGCTGCGTATATATATTCCATTTTATGTACCTCCACTATTTATTGTTAATTTTTACTCTTTTATGAATATTATTTCCTCAATGTCCCTTTTCTGATTAACTCCTTGGTCAGGTCTGCAACATTATCCTGCTCTTGTTTTTTCTTTTCCTTTTCTTCTTTTGTCTCCTGCTTTTTCTCCTGCAAATCCTGGATTGAGGGTACCTTCTCTGGGGCTTTTTCTTCTTCTGTGTCTTGAGGTTTTGGGGCAGGCGTTTCTTTTGCTGTTAATTTGCCTGCTTCTTCAACCAGTTTTCCTGCATCTGGTATCTCGCCTTTGACAAATTTCTTTGTCTTTGCGACCATCTCGGCAATCTTTTGATCAGTATCTTTTGGTTTTTCTTTAGGTTTGTTCTTTTCAATATTTTCTAACTCTTTCTCTTTTTCTATCCTTTCTTTTTCTAACTGTTTTTCTTCAATCTCCTTCACTTCTTTCTTGACTTCCTTTTCAACAGGAGCTTGAACCTCAGGCTTTTTTACTTCTTTCTCTAATTTCTTTTCTTCTTTTATTATCTCTTTTTCTTCTTCAAGAACCTTTTCTTCCTTTTTTTCTGTAGGTGTTGGCTCTTGTTTTGTTTTTTCCTCAGCTTTAGGAGCAGGAGTCTCTTTTTTAGGTTCTGGTGTTTCTTCCTTTTTAGGAATCTCTTTAGGTGGTTCAGTTTTTTCTTCTTTGGGTTCCTTCTTGGCTTGTGGTTCTTCTTTTTTCTCTTCAGCCTTTGGTTCTACTTTAGGTTGTTCTGCTTTTTCCTTTTTCTTCTCTTCTTTTGGCTTTTCAACTGTCTCTATTTTGGCAGTTGATTTCAGGCTTAGAGCTGAACCCTCTGCTTTTGAAAGTAATGATTCTATGATGCCTTCATCAATAATTTCCTGTGATAACCCTAATGCCTTTGCATCATTGAATGCTTTGCCTATCAATGCCTTGATTGTCGCTTCTGTTGGGTATTCTATGTTCATGGCCAGGTTGAAGGCTCCTGATACGGCCTTTTCAAGGTCTGCTTTGAACTTTTCTTCGTCAATATCTAGTATATCTCTTGTGAAAATCTCTCCATTTTCGTATACGGCTGTTACATTCAGTCCGACTTCCATAGGTTCTATTCCTAACCTTGTCAGGATCTCAGCTGCTTTTGGTGAAATCTTTTCTCCTTCTTTTGCAGCTATGGAGTCTTCTTTTATCGCTACTTTTCCGCCTTCGACTCCAGATTTTATTCCAAGCTCTGCTAGCTCTCCGATAACAGGACCTGGCATGAAGCTTGTCGGGCCTTTTGGTACTATGATATCAAACGGTGCCGTCTGTCCTGCTTTAGCAGGAGCACTTGTCTTGCTTTTCTTTAGATTCTTGAACAATGAGAACGGATTCTCCTTAGTGAATATTAGAGCAGGCATTCCTTTTAGGTGAGGCTCTATCTGTTCAATGCCTTTCTTTTTATCTTTTACACCTTCGATAGCATGCTTAATAACCCTTCTTTTGGTCATGGCCAGTTCTATCTTTCCCCTCAACTGGGCTCTCATCTGCTGTAGCTGAGGGGCAGGAAGGTTTTCCATATCTACAGCTGCTATGATTGGATAGTCAAGTATCAGTTTCTGTACTTTCTTAGCTATATCCTTCTTCTTCTCTGATACGTGATGGGTCTTTTCACTCATTTTTCTCTTCTTTTGGCTGTTCTTCAGCTTTTTCTGCAGCCTCTTCTTTAGGTTTTTCCTTTACTGGCTTTTTCTTTTCTTTTTCAGTTTCCTTTTCTTCTTCTTTCTTGCCTATCTGGAATGCTTTTCCCATTGTTAGTTTTAATAGTGAGTTTTTTATGTTATTCTTTCCGCTAGGTAGGTGGTGGATCAAGTCATCATAGGTAGTCATCACATTGTCTATCACTTCTTCATCCTTCATCTCTTCATTGCCTACTATTGTCTGTATGATAGCATCATTTTTTGTCTGTATCTTGGTAGTTTTTTGTAGTTTTTCATATAATGGCTTTAGATTTGCATTAGGAGGAACTACGCATCCTGCCTTTGGGTTTGGCATCTTCCCTTTTGGACCGAATACCCTACCAAAGGTCTGAGCTACCTTGGGCATGATTGTTGCCTGTGCAATGAAGAAATCATAATCTGTTGCCAGCTTTTTTGCTTCTGCTTTCTGATATTTTGGAAATTCATCAACAGAAATAGCCAAATCACAGACTTCCTTTGCCTGTGACAGGAGTTCTGGTCCTACGAGAGCACATACCTTTGATTTTTTGCCTTTTGAGTAATGTAAGGTGTGAAAGAAGTTTATTGCCTGCTCTGTCTTCTTTAGATCAATATCCCTTAGATTTATAATTAGATCAATAGATTGGACAAAGTTTCTCTTTTGAGAATTCTCCTTTACTTTCTTTAATGTTTGTGTTACTTGTGATTTATCCATCCTACCCTCCTACATATTTCAGTAGTATATTGGGATTACTTGAGTATAGGAATTGTTGGTCTGTTTATAAATTTAGCGGTTTTTTCGGCTTTGCACATTAACTATGGATTTGCACAATAACCCCCTTAAAAATTTACTTCCATTTCCCTTTTAATTTTCTGTAAAGTATATATCTGTGATAGATGACAGAGAATACAAATAAAACAAAAAGTACACCAAGTTTATATAGCATAAGATATGGCTCTTTTACCCCCCCTTTTTCTAGATTAAGGGTAACTAGGTCAAGTAGTATCATAGTCATGGCAACAAATAATGCTATTTGCATACCCTTGTAAATGTATAATGGGCTAACATCAGTTGGAGCAAATATATAACGAAGAAATGAAATCTTTTTTTTCTTAGCCATTTTAATCATCCCTAATAAACAATAGAGTAATATGATTATTTAAATACCTTTTTGTGCGAATCTATAGGTTATTGTGCAATTTAGCCTTTTTATACTATTATTGTGCAAAGCCGGTTTTTTGGCTTTAAAGACAACCTTTAAAAATAGCTGATATTTCTGATGGTTTATGTTAAAGATAACACCATATTTAGGGGTGCTTGTGGTTATAGTATCTGTTTTTGGTATTTGGGAGCCTAAGCTTGGATATTTTCTTTTGATAGTATTTGCTGCGCTTCTGTTAATCAGCCCATTTAGGGGGAGGTGGTTCTGCGGGAACCTTTGCCCCAGGGGTAGTTTTAATGACTTTTGGCTTGGGAAGATCAGCTTTAGGAAGAAAATACCTGGGTTTTTTCGCAATATCTGGCTAAGGGTTGTTGTATTTGTCGCTTTGATGGGATTTATGGTATTTAGGATAATCGGAACAGAAGGGATAGTTGATAAGATAGGGATGGTCTTTGTAACAATGTGTATAGTTACAACCTTGATCGCTATACTCTTTGGCATCTTTTTGAATCCCAGGACATGGTGCAGCTTTTGTCCGATGGGAACTGTCCAGAGATGGTTTGGGGGAAAAAGATATCAGTTAAAGGTTGACAGCTCTAAGTGTGTTGACTGTAAGCTTTGTCATAAGGTCTGTCCTATGGGGCTTAATGTCAATGAGATGTCGCATAAGCCAGATTGTATAAAATGTGGTAGATGTGTTAAAGTTTGTCCTAAAGGGGCTTTGAGTTTCTAATTCAGTAACACAAGATTTAAAAACTTACTTAGACTACATTCTGGCATGCCGCTATTTGATGATATGTTGAGTTCTGAAGAAAGCTTGTTTCGGAATGAGCAGGCTTTGGACTTTGCTTTTCAGCCCAAGCCAATGAAGTTCAGGGAAGAGCAGCAGAGGTATATGGCTAACTGTATAAAACCCCTTTTCCATGAGAGGAACGGGAAGAATCTTTTTATCTATGGGATCCCTGGTATAGGGAAGACCCTTGCCTGTAGCCAGCTTATCGATGAGCTGGAGGAAAGCAGTGAGGATGTTGTTCCCTTGTATATAAACTGTTGGCATAAGAATACATCCTTTAAGGTTTATCTGGAGCTGTGTGCCTTATTGGGTTATAGGATGACGCAGAACAAGAAAGGAGACGAGTTGGTGGAGGTAATAAAGGATATACTGAACAAGAAGTCAGCTGTTTTTGTCTTTGATGAGATAGATAAGATGGAGGATTTTGACTTTCTATATGCTTTATTAGAAGGAGTTTACAGGAAATCTATCTTTTTGATTACTAATTATAAGGACTGGCTGAATGGTCTTGAGGAGAGGGTGAGGTCCAGATTGATGATCGATCAACTCGAGTTTAAACCCTATAACAGCAAGGAGACAGAGGGCATACTCAGGCAGAGGATTGGTTTTGCTTTTGTTCCAGGCGTACTTGACGATAGCGCATTTAGTCTGATACTTAACAAGACTGTTGAGATGGAGGATATAAGGGCTGGATTGAATCTTTTGAGGGAGTCTGGGCTTAATGCAGAGAACAGGTCTAGCAAGAAGATACTTCTGGAAGATACCCAGGCTGCACTAAAGAAACTGGACGAGTATAATCTTGAGGGATCTGATAAGCTTGAAGGAGACCCAAAATTTATCCTGAACCTGATTAAGAAGAACAGCGGCATTAAGATGAAGAGCTTATATAAGATATATCAGGAGAAAGGGGGAGGGATGGCTTATAGAAGCTTTTTTAGAAAGGTAAACAAGCTTGCAGAGGATAAGTTTGTCAGTCTGGAGAAGAAGACTGGAGGATTAGAGGGGACCACTACGATTGTTACCTATTCTAATGTTAAGAAACTTAGTGAGTTTTAGTACTTTATTGAAAATGTTTTGAATTCGTCCGCTGGTTCTTCATATTTTATATCTACATCTTCTACATGGGCACCTTCTGGGCCTGTTCTACAGAAGTTTATCAGTTGTTGTAGTTTTTCTTCTGTACCTTCTGCTACAACCTCTACCCTGCCGTCAGGTAGGTTTCTTACAAAGCCCTTAAGTCCTAGCTTGTTTCCAACTATGTTCGTGTTGTGCCTAAACCATACTCCCTGTACCCTTCCTGAAATTATAATCTGCACCCTTTTCATAATGATATTTTTTTCTAATGGATTATTTAAATTTATCCTTGCTTACCTCTATAGTGTGGTGTTCTAATGGGAATCCAGTGTGGCACTTGCCAACTTTTTGGCAAGTGGATAGGGAAGCTGTGATGGCAAAATTTTAGTGTTATGGGGGTTTTGGGGTACCCACTTGCCACTTGCCAAGGGGCTGCGTGAGGTATTTAAATGAGGGCTCTTTACAATATAGTTATGTTGTTGCAAAATTAAGGCAGGAAAAATTAACACGCCCCCTTGTGTCCTCCTGCCTTATTTTTTATCATTGAAAAACTGAGGAGGTGTTGTCCATGGTTGATTTAAGAAAAGAAACAATACAGGATCTGTTCTATAAGCAGGTCAGGAAGCTGACTTTGAGCAAGGCTCAGAGTTTTGATCTACAGTTTTCAGATGCTTGGATAAACTAATAAGCAAAAATGTATGAAATGAAGAAACATCTTACTAAGAAATGGGAAATTACCTTTATGGAACTTGAAAATGATGTTGGAAAGAAGTTCAAATTGACTAGGATACTGCCAGATATGTCGGTTGCAGAAACCAAGGTTTTTCGTTCGAAGGAGGAAGCAAAGAAACAATTTGATGAATGGCTAAAATAATTTATTTACCTTATATTTTAGGATTTCAATTAATTCCGGTTGATTAAAATGGTAAACATCAGGAATATCAAGGGAGAGGATACGTTTTTGCATGTAGAGCTTAGGAAAGCGTTTAGCTATCTCGCTCCTCTGTTCACTTTCCATGACCATAACAGTGTCAGCCCAGGAAAGATCCTTTTTGGAAAGTGGCTTTTCAGTGTAAAGGCCTGCAGATTTGGTCTGAAATTTGCCTTTGAAAAGCTCTCTAGCTGTTTTGCTCCTGTTTTGGTTTTGGTTGCAGACAAATAATACATTCATACTATGCTTATAAGATGAGCTATAATTTAAAGTTTACTAACAAATGAGGTGGTTTAAATGGAAGAATTTGAAAAGGAATTGGATATGTACACTGAAGAAGGTGTAAATTGTTATTGCGAGAATGATGAGATCAACAGCAGAGAAGAGGGTTTTATGTTAGGTTATCTAGGAGCGTGATAAAAATGTTTTTTCGAAAAGGATATATGGACTGGGAAAGCTATAAGAGCAGGATTGATTTTTTGGATCTTTTTTATTGGCAGCAGAACTGCAGGAGACAGAATCTTAGGAATTTGTAGAAATGAAATGGAAAGATTTATATATTGGTTATACATAATATAATTATAGTTATATAATGTATAATTAGTGATAAACAATGATAGAAGTTGAAACAACTGCTAGGAGGTGGGGCAATTCTATAGGTATCTCCTTACCAAGAGACATAGTTGAGAGAGCAAATATAAAGCCAAATAAACAGGTAAGGGTTTTTATTCAAGATAAGAAAATAGATTTGTCTAAGGTTTTTGGTACTCTTAAAATTGATAAACCCACACAAGAGATTTTGGATGGAATAAGGCAAGGTGAAGATTAGATGTTCTTCTTTGATACTTATGCTTTAATTGAGATAATAAAAGGAAATCCTAATTATAAGGATTATGCCAAACATCCGTTTTTGGTGACTAGGCTTAATTTAATGGAGCTTTATTATTCTTTATTAAGACTTTTTGATGAAAAGAAGGCTGAATATTATTTTGAACTTTTTCTTCCTTTATGCGTTCCTGTTAAGAATAGAACTATAAAATCTGCTATGAGATTTAGGTTATATCAGAGAAAGAAGAAGAATCTGATATCTTATATTGACTGCATAGGTTATTTTGTGGCATTGGAGAATGATGTGAGGTTAATTACTGGAGAAAAAAATTTTTTAGGATTACGAAATGTAGAGTTTGTTAAATAATGTGTATCTCATTAGCGTAACACTTATAAACATATTTTACTTTCCTGTTTCTTATGAAAATCCTTACAAAAGATGAAGTCAATGTGAACAAGGAAGTAATCTTAGAGGTGATGGTAAACGGAGCTATCTTTATCCATCCTACAGATACTATCTATGGCATAGGGTGCAACGCTACTGACGAGAAGTTTGTGGATGAGGTGAGGGATATAAAACAAAGACCGGATTCTCCTTTTTCAGTTATCGCTCCTTCAAAGAAATGGATAAGGGAGAACTGCCTTGTGAACGATGCAGGGGAGAAGTGGCTTCGGAAGTTACCCGGGCCATATACATTGATACTTAAGGCTAAGGATGGTGTTGCCAATAATGTTGCTCCTGGTATGAAATCATTGGGAGTAAGGATTCCTGACCATTGGTTCAGTGATCTTGTTAAGGAGTTAGGTGTGCCAATAATTACCACTTCTGCGAATAGGTCTGGTGGGGATTTTATGACCTCTCTGGATAATCTTGACGATGAGATAAAGCCCAAGATCGAGTTTATAGTCTATGAGGATGAGAAGCACGGAAGGCCGTCTACTATCGTTGACCTTACTGGAAAGGAAGCTGTTGTTAAAGAAAGATAAGGTTTTTAAATAATTGTTATTTCTAGTGTTATTATGGTTAATAAGGAAGTAAAGGAAGATCATAAGGGTAAACTTAAGATACTTGCTGCTGGAGACAATGAAAATCAAGGATCTTCAAGCCCCCAGCAGAATGAACATAATAAACTTAAGATACTTGCTGCTGGAGACATACATGGAGATATAGGCCTAGCTGAGAAACTGGCTGAGAAGGCAAAGAAGGAGAAAGTAGACCTTGTAGTCCTTTGTGGGGATCTGACTATGGGAGAGACTTCTACTGATAATATCAT
Source organism: Candidatus Nanoarchaeia archaeon (assembly GCA_028279655.1). Classification (GTDB taxonomy): domain Archaea; phylum Nanobdellota; class Nanobdellia; order Woesearchaeales; family JACPBV01; genus JAHWHQ01. The sequence continues at coordinate 111,587 of JANQNH010000018.1, forward strand.
AGGGCCTTTCAAGAAGAGGCACGAGAAGGTCTTGCTGATCCCTGGCAACCATGAGACTGTTGCTACTGCTGATTTTTTGGCTGAGCTGTATGGGATGAAGAATATCCATGGATATTCTGTGAAATATGGGGATGTCGGCATATTTGGTGCTGGTGGAGCTAACATAGGGGTCTTTCAATCGTCTGAGAAGGAGCTTTATGATCTCTTGAAGAAAGGGCACGATAAGATTAAGTATCTGAAGAAGAAGATAATGGTTACGCATGTTCATCCTACTGGAAGCAAGATGGAGAAGTTTACTGATATCTTTCCTGGTTCTGAAGGTGTTAGGAAGGCCATAGAGAAGTTCAAGCCTGCTCTACTGCTATGTTCCCATGTTCATGAGGCAGAAGGTATTGAAGAGAAGATCGGCAAGACTAAGGTCCTTAATGTAGGGAAGAGAGGGAAGATAATTGAAATTTGAGAATTATTGTTTTTCAATTATGGCCCTTACTTTGTAGCCTGCATCTTTAAGGGCTTGTCCAAGAATTGGTGTAAATGATCCAGGTTCAAATTCTGCTTGGTAATATGATGAAAAGGAATGAGATATGTATTCATGTAAGCAATCCCATTGATCATATTCTACTAAATTGGAGAATGTTTTAAGGTGGTTAGCATCTCCATCATTTTGTTCTATCCTACTTATCTCATCTTGGACCTTGCGTTCGAATTCATAAGGGTATATATCTTTTGGAACTCTTTTTTCAACTTCAGACATTAGACCAAGATCTTGTTTAGCTGCTTCCAGAATTTTAGTACGAGTTTCCTCTGGTAGATGGTCAAAATAAGTATGGAGAGCTTCATGTGCAACAATCCTGAATTCTACTTGTTTTTCAGCAGTAGGCCATTTCTCAGGACAGTCGTGGATTACTAATAAGTTTTCTAAGGGTACACCATATGCTTCTTCACACATTTTAGATTTTCTACAGCCCTCTAATATATTTGCAGGTATGGGGTACTTTAAAGGGCGCCCTGATTTTAAGAAATAGTGGCCTGGCGGGATTTTCTCAGGTGATATATGATAATAATATGGAACTTCCCCTGTAGTCTTTTCATAAAATCTAAAAGGATGATCTACAACCAGATTTGTATCAATACCGGGATCATTAACAAAAGGACTTAATACTAGCCTACTTTTCCTTACCTCATCAGGCAGATCCGATACTTGATTTAAAAATTCTTTTGGAAATCTACCTTTATTTATTTTGTATACTCTAAAGTCATTACTCTCCTTCATATCTTCAAAGAGCATTCTTTTATTTAAAAATATTACTATTATTAAGTAATAAACTATTTTAGAAAAGTACTAGCCTTTCAAAACCCCGATAGGCTCCATCCTGATAACCTTAATAGAAATATCTGAATTGTGGACTGATTCTATGACGTTTTCAACGTCTTTATATGCGCCTGGTGCTTCTTCAGCAAGTGATTTTGGAGATGTTGCTTTGCTTACTATGCCTTTGTCTGCCAGTTCCTGGCTTATCTTCTCTCCTCTGAACTGCCTTAATGCTCCATGTCTTGACATTGCCCTTCCTGCTCCGTGTGCTGAAGAGCCAAAGGTCTTTTCCATGGCTGTTTGGGTGCCTTTTAGGATATAGGACGATGTACCCATAGAACCTGCTAATAGAACTGGCTGGTCTGGGAAGGATCTTGTTGCACCTTTTCTGTGTACGAACAGTTGTTTCTTTTCATTATCTACCTTATGTTCTTCCAGCTTGACAACGTTATGACATATCCCGTAGATCGTGTGCATGTCCATAGATTCCCAGTCTTTTTTGAATATTTTTTCAAAGGTCTCTCTTATCCATTGCGTCATCACTAACCTGTTTGTGAATGAGTAGTTTACTGCGCACTTCATAGCTGCGAAATAATCCTGGCCTTCTTGGGATTTTGCTGGAGCGCATACTAGCTGCCTGTCTGGTATCCATATGTTGTATTTCTTTACAGCTTGTTCTTGGATCTTTAGGTAGTCGCTCGCTACCTGGTGGCCTAATCCTCTTGAGCCGCAGTGAAGCATAATTAACACTTGGTCTTTATCTGTTACTCCCCATTCTTTTGCCTTGTCGTCATAGATGTCTGATACTTTTTGTATCTCCAGGAAATGATTGCCTGCTCCTAATGTTCCTAGCTGAGGTTTGCCTCTTTTTTTTGCCAGGTCAGAAACCTTTTTTGGGTCTGCCCCTTCCATTTTTCCATTTTCTTCGATGTGTTTTAGGTCTTCCTTTACCCCATAGTTGTTTTCAACAGCCCATTCACAGCCGTCTTTTAGGACGCTGTCTAATTGGTTTTCATCTAGTCTTAGCTTTCCTTTGGACCCTACACCGCAAGGTACTGAGTTGAATAAAGCCGGGACTAACTCTTTTAGCTTTTCTTTAATTTCTTTGTACGAAAGGCTTGTTCGGATGGAGTTTACGCCGCAGTTTATGTCCTAGCCGACGTATTGTCTAAAGCCACATAAACCACTTGAGATAATCCCCTCTTCAGCATCAAAAGCAGCTACAGCTCCCATCGGAAGCCCATATCTGGTTAGAATAGCTTTGCTAGACTAAAATCCAAAGTGGGCATCCGGTAAAGCACATACAGGTTCAACAACACCTGGGAGGCAACAAACATTGCTTAATTGCTCAATTGCACCGTCTTCCATCGCATCATAGATGGCTTTGTTTGCAATTAATTTACCAGCAACCTTCATCTCCTTCCTAACTGTTTTTGGCAATAACCATTCGTAGTCATTTATCTTTTGTAGTTTCTTTTTCACGGTTTACCTCTTAGATTATGTATGTACTCTGCTATTTATATAATTTTTGGCTTTTTCACTTACCAACCTTTTGGCAAGTGGAGAGAGGGATTGTAATGGCAAAATTTTTAGGTTTTAGGCGTTTTGAATGTAGCACTTGCCACTTGCCAACTCCTGGCGTGAGGTATATAAATAAGGAGATCTTCTATGGATTTTGATTAGTTTTCATTCAATATTTCACATCACTTCAAAATGGATTCAACAATCAAATAATGGTTTTTGCTAAAGTTGAAAATCAATTATATTGTTTCACCCTACTAGATATTTGTGATATAAAATGAATTCAAATAATAGAGAAATACATCTAAAAGATTTCCCAAAAGACAAAGTAGTTATTTTTTTGGAAGATAAGTTTAGAAAAAAATTGATAGATAATGCTATAAATATGTTTGGTAGAGAAGAATTAGCAAGAAGCCTAAACATTAGAAAATTAGATACAATAACTAGATGGAAGGAAGCCAAAATAAATAGGGGTAAAAATTGGATAACGCCTCAAGGAATACCCTTGGATAAGCTTGATATCCTGTTGAAGCTACTAAATGTTGATTTAGATGTTGTAGAGGAACATGTTACATCATACAAATCTAGGGGTAAATCTTTGCAGATAAAAAATCCGAATTTGCCCATATCTGAATCTCCAGTACTTTTTAGGGTTATGGCCCATTTAATAGGAGACGGTTCCGCAAATGAGAATAATGTTAGTTATTTTAAGAATTTTAACAAAGCAGTGTATGATGAATTTGCGAATGATTTGAAAGAAGTATTTGGAGGTATTGAATTATCTTTAAATAAAGATAATGTTGTCTTTCCAATCACTGTTAGGCATATATTGTCAAGCTTTTATAATATAAATTTTGGAACTTTTGATTCTAATATCCCTAAAAGGTTATTCCATCTATCTCCAAAATATGCTGGGGCATTTATTCATGGATTTTTTGATGATGAGGGGAATGTAGATACTTCTTGTATTAGATTTTATTCGTTTAATAAAAGAGTTCTTCAAGATATTATACGTCTATTGATAATGAAATTTCCAAAGATTGCATCAATAACTGACCTTAAGGATAGAAAGAAAAAAACAGGCATAGAATATTATTTCTCAATTAACTCTGCAGGTTTAGAAAATTTCCATAAACTGATTGGATGTACGCATTCATCTAAGAAAGAGAAATTGAAATTTTATATCAAAAGGAAACAAAAAGGTTGGAACCATAGAAGTAAAGGGAATACCAAATTAATGATTTTGGAATCTTTATCAAGTACTCCTAAAACTATCTATGAGTTAACAAATGAATTGCTTGTATCAAGAGAAACTGTTAGGGCTCATTTATTTGGTTATCACAGTGAAAGGAAGAGAAATACTAAAGGATTGATTGAGCAAGGTTTGGTTGAAATAAAATGCTTTGGAAAATACAATTCTGTAGTTCTTGGACTGAAAAATTCGTAAAACCATTTATTTTCGATAAATTTAAATATCTTATATTGTTTGAATATACATATGGCTGGCGGAGAGGAGATGTTCGAGGATAAAGAGGGCAAGAAGAAAATGGAAAAAGATACTGTCGAAATTAAGATAAGATTTAACAGATTTTGGCTTGAAAGGGCCATATATATTGTAGTGATCCTCATATTGATAGGTTTGTTGTTCTATAATCCTTTTGGTGCTGTTATCTGCGGGGAAAACAAGTCAGAGGTTACTTCTGTTCCTGTGGTAAGTGAGCCAGAACCTGAGGTTGAGGGGCCAGAGATTGAAGAAGAACCTGTTGTTGAGACAGAACCAGAACCTGAACCCGAGCCGGAAGAAGAGCCAGATCTATCAGGAGAGGCAACACTTACTATAGATAAGATAAAACTGGATGAGAATAAAACAAAGGTAGAATCAATAACCATTAAGATCAACAACCAATATAAGATATTCACTCCACTGGTATGGGTATATTGGTATGATAAGGATAGTGTTGGAGCAGTTAAGGAATTTCCTAACGGGGGCAAGATCTCTTTTACAGGCGCTATACCTTTGCGCCAGACCTCTGTCAAGAAGCTGGATGATGAGCTCAAGGCACATTATCTTAGAACAGATGATGATAGGAGAGAGACCTTTAAGGTCGAGTTGTATGATGCATCTGATAAGACCCTGCTTGATAGCAAGACAAAGTCAATAGCAACAGATTAGATGTCCAGACTTACAGTTGCCTTGTAGCCTTCTTTTGTTTTTTCTAACTTGAAGTTATACATAGTTACTGCCTTTACCACTGTCTCTCCTAGTTCTGGCCTTATTGGTTCCCCTTTTAGCTTCGCCTTTAGCTTTGTTTCGGTTATCTCTTCTATCTCGAACTTTGAGAAGAACTTTTCTTCTGTGTCTACTATTGCTATGAGTGCCTGAAGCCAATTCAGCATTAGGTCCTCCAGGTTATCTGCTCTTACCTGGAATTCCTCTGTTTTCTCTTGTTTTACCTGCTTGATCTTGCAGATTACGCTGAATAGCGCTTCAGCTGCGTTTTCGAAGAGCTCTTTCTTTGTCTTTCCGTAGGCTTCGAACATTACGTCTGATCTTATCTTATCCAGGAATTTATATTTCATGATCGTTTAGAATGAGTGCTGTTATATAAATGTTAGTATGGTACCACTTCTGGTATCTCTTCTTTCTCTTCCTTTGGCTCTTCCTGATCCATGGGTTCGTCTTTTGGTCCTTCTGAAGGTGTTCCAAACATGTTTACAAATGCGTTTGCTGGCTCTGTTTGAGAAGCATCTGTGCTTTGTGCGGGTTCTGACTCTGCCGATGCACCGAAGGAGTTTGGATCCTCGAAAATATTCTTGGAATTTGAGTATGATTTCTCTCCAACCAGGTGCTGGAGCATCTTTATCACCTTCTGTATCTCCTCTGGAGAATCATGTTTTGTGTCTATTTCTATCTTCATATCTTTATTTTGAACTTATTAGAATATAAATTTTTCTATATATTGGATGCGGATAATTGGTACTACATATTTTTGAGACATGAGATATTAAACATAGAATTTATAAATAAAATAGTTTACTTTAGAGTGGGTGATTTTTATGGCAAAGAAGATTGTTGAATGGGTAAAATATGCTATAGATATTGAGAAGAAAAGCGTATCTTTCTATAATGAATGTGCTGAGAAGAGCAAATCTACAGCAAAACAGCTTTTCCTCTATTTGAAGCGGGAAGAAATGAGCCATATAAGGGCATTGACTAAGCTTCTTAACAAGGTTTCAAAGGGCCAGGCAATCCCTGATGTGTCAAATTTTCGAAAACTAAAGAATCCACTTTTTGCATCACAGGAGATTGATAGGATAACTAGAAGCGATTTAAAGGGCATGTTAAGCAAGGCCGAAAGGTTTGAACAGGAGGGGATTAAGTTTTATACAAAGCACGAAAAACGTGAAACTGATAAGAATCTTAAAAGGCTTTTTGTAAGACTGAGACACGATGAGGGCAACCATATAATTGCCATAAGAAGGGTAGGTAAGCTACTGGGTGTTGCTTAGAGATTATTTACTTTAGATATATTTGACATCAAGTTCCAGTTGATCCTGGGTAGGGTATTCTTCAACTATTGCCAGAAACAGCTCTTTGTCTTTTAGGAGTTTTTTGTCTTTGTCTATGTTTTTTAACAGGTTTTTGTTGATCTTGTCTCTTATTTTGTTTATTTCTTTTGTTGATGTCAATATCCTTAGTTTGTCTTTGTCTACCTCTATATATCTTATCTTGAAGTCTTTTTTTAGGTTGTTTTTTATTGAGTTTAGGTTTTTTAGGTAGCTGTTTGTCTTTTTTTTATTTTTGTTTAACCTTTCCAGTTTCTTTCTATAGCCAATTCCTGGTTTTAGCTCTTTTAGGTAGATTGCTCCTCTGATTAGGGTCCCTTCTTCTGTTATCCTGTCGTACGGCCTCTTTATGTTTTTGGCCCTTCTCTTTATCCTGTTTGCTAATTGGACTTTGTCTTTTAGCCTTGCAGTGCAGTAATGGACATTTAGCTTTATTTTTCTCTTTTCTATGTATCTTATCAGTTTTAGTGCCAGTTCGTTTGAACCCTTGATTGCGTATGAGAATTCGTCTTTTGTTTTGTAGCCTAGTTTGGCTAGTTTGTTTACTTTATTGTCAGCTATCTCTAGCTCGTTTAGGTTGAGGAACTTTATCTTGTTCTGAGAATTATTGTTTATGTTCTCTATTATGTTTATCATTGTCTTTAGCTCTTTCTCTTTTCCTGGTATGACTGGGATCTCTACTCCAACGTGCCAATCGTAAGCTAGAGGCAGGATCATCTTTGCCCATAGTTTGTTATCTGTGTCTAGGTGTATCCTTATTTCGTCTAATCCTGCTTTGTGTAGTTGTTTGAGATTGTTTTCAGTTACTAGGTCTAATGATGTGTATAGATGGATGTGGAATTTCTTACCAAATTGCTTCTTTAATCTTCTTATGGTGAATAAGGTTCTCCAGAGCCTGCATAATGGGTCTCCTCCTGTAATTCCTGCTCCTTTTGCATCTATTAGCTTAGCTTCTTTTATTATCTGATGTATATTGGTAACTTTCCATTCATCTGCATAGATTACGTCTTTTTTGTACTTTTTATCAGATATTGGGCAGAAGTAGCAGCACCTTTGGCATAATCCTGTTATGAAAAGTACAAGTTTTTGGCCTTTTACACATAGTTGACAGCCTTTTGGCAAGTTGCCTATTCTGTATGAGTAGTATTTGGTCTTTTGCATCTTTATAGATATGTTGTTGGTGTTTTTAACTGTTTTGGAATTTGCAATAACCACTATATGATAGAAAAGTTTTTAAAAACATATCCAACCCTGAGGTTTATTGATTTTATATAGATGGGGGGTAAAATGGGAAAGGAGACTAAGAAGACTCTGGCTATGATTGGATCAGATGCATTAGAGGAAGTTCTTTTATTGGCAGAATCGGAATTTTCTCCAGCTAGATTTCTAGTAAATCTTCATAACTTTAAAGTTGGAGAGTCAAGTATCTATGATTCGAAAGGAATTGCCAAGGAGGAGGGAATTGCAGAGTTGATCGGTGAACAGAAGAGTGACGCATCTGGCAGACAGGTCCTTAGGATTCTTGAAAGAAAGGACATATCTTCATTATTGGGGGCTTATTCTGTTTCCGAGGATGACGAACCGTTGGTTAACTCTGCAATCGAATATTTCTCCATTTTATTTAATAAATATAAACAACCTAACTTTAGATTACTATTCGCAAGGACTTTGTCTGAAGGTGCATTCTTGCCTGCTGAAAATAGGGCAGCATTGATGAATACCCTGAAGGGAGTTATGGGGATGGATAAACTATGTAAATATGATCCAAATTTTGGATATTTTTTTCCACGTTTTATGCCAATAATTGTGTTGCCTTTGCTTAAGGAGTATAGAGACAAACTTGGACCGAAAGCCCCAGACGAACCTGATGTTGCTTATAGAGATGTAGTCAAGGGGTTTTCTCAGGACTTAGAAAGAGCGGTGATGTATGTTAGAGGTAAGATTGAGTCATGGGAGCCAAGTTCCAAAAATTTGAGTTATTGGGAGTGTTTCCCTGAGAAAAAGAAGGAGGATCAGAAAGATTATAATTCGATTGTTACATCGTTACGCGATGAGGTGAAGATGACTCCTGCCCAGTACGTAGCGGAGATGGTAGGTCATCGGAGTGTGGATGGTAAATGGAAGCCACTTTCGAGGGAGGCTGTGGCTGAAACTCTATTTGGAGCTTCGGCAGCAAAAGACAGGGTAAATGAGGTAACAGAGCCACAAATTTCAGTATACTCGCTTGTTTCTTCTTTGGGAACTCCTTTCTCTATGGAAAGACATGGTATAGCTGGAGACCATAGAAATTCAATTACGATAAATTTTGGTGATCATTCAAATAAATTGGAGGTTGAACTGCAATTTGACAGTGGTTTAAGACCAAATGAAGAGGAGGCATACCTTTTATTAGCTGATTTAACTCTGGCTAGATTAAGGAGTGTTAGTGATCCGGGCTATAAAGGTTATGTAACGGCAACTACTAAATGTAGATCTTTTATTGTATCAGGACAATAGATTCTGATAATTCATCCAAATATTCTTTTCAACTTCTTCTAATGTCAGGTTTTTTATCTCTGCTATCTTTTTGTAGGATTCTACTACGAATGCCGGTTCGTTTCTCTTTTCTTTGAAAGGGCTTAGGAAAGGGGCATCTGTTTCGCAGAAGAGGTGGTTTATGTCTATCTCCTGGACCATCTCCTGGAACTGCTGGAGTCTTACGACATTGGTAGGTATTGAGAAAGAATATCCTAGGTCATAGGCCCTCTTTACAAGGTGTTTTCTACCTGAGAAGCAGTGCATTATCACTTTTTTGTGTCCAGAGGATTCAAGTATATCTAAAGCGTCTAACTCTGCTTTTCTTGAATGTATGATAACTGCTTTGTCCAGTTTTTTTGCTGTTTCTAGAATCTTCTCAAAAACCTGTTTTTGCATCTCTTTGTCTTTTCCGTTTTTATAGTCTAAACCGACTTCTCCGATTGAGATGAACTTTTCCTTGTTTTTAATCCATGATTCTAGCTCAAGGTCAACGTCGAATTTGTTTTCTATCCCTTCTCTTTCTAAGGCGTCCATAGGGTATAATCCGAAGGAGGGTTTTATCAGTTCTGGGTCTTTTTTAGATATTTCCAGGATAAGTTTGTTTGTCTCTGGATTTATTCCAGAGGTTACGATTCTTTTTAATCCTGCTTTTTTTGCGTTTTCAATTACTTCATCGATTCTTTCTACTATTCCCTGGAAGTCCAGGTGGCAGTGTACGTCTATGAATAGGCTCATCTTAGAAAGAGGAAGGAAGATGTTTAATAAATCTTTTTGTTTTAGGTTTTGTGAAGAGGTTTTAATGTCATACTTTGGTAGAATGCAGAGTCATTTAGGAGTTGACACTGGAATGCAGGATACTCTGCCAACTTTCCTGTTTCATGAAAAGGAGTAAATCTTCTTCCTATTTTTCCTTCCTCCATTTGAACAGCAATTCCGTAGTGCCCTGATCTGTGAGGATCTATCCGATATACTCCGTCCTTGGTTTTGTTAAATGTGTATTCTACGAATGCTAATGTTGGCATACTATGCAGGGAAGAGGTAGTTCCGAAATCTGACTTAATACGAGTAGATTCGTAAACTCGGATGAACAATTTATCTCTTTCTTCCCAGATAATCGTTGGACTTTTGGTTTTTGAATGTTCCAGGTAATTAAAATCAGTCTTTGTTACTTGTACAGTAGAATCTAGAACTCCTGCTCTTATTAGAGCGGATTCTCTTATTTTTGGATCGTGCCATTTTTCTGTTCTGTTGCTTACTGAGATTTGTTGATCCTGCCAGGCTTGTGCAGCAATCGCTCCTGCCAAGATATCTGCATATGTACTATACTCCTCTTCCTCTTTATTTCTAGTCCATATCCTTACTCCCTTATGACCGGTTTTTCCTGGAATTATTATGCTCTCATAATCATAGATTTTTTCAATCATAATCTTACCCATTACATTGTTTTGGGGCGCTTTTACATAATCAGCAGAAAGCAGGCTATCTGCCTTTGCAACCTCTAGGACCTTAAGGTGATCTGTGTCGCTTATCTTGCATAGGTACTGAGTTAATGGTGGTTTGCCTGACGGATTTGATAGATCAAACTGCTGGATGACAGCATATTCGCCCTCTGGACGACGAAATCTTAATATTCTTATATAGGCATCTTTGTCTTGCAGCTTTGTTTGGGAGCCATAGCATTCAAACGCTGTTGTTTTTGACAATATACCATCTATTAAGCTATCCCAATCTGGGTGAACTCTTCTGGATCTCTCATATGTTGATTTAACCTCCAGCCCTTCGTCTATCTTGGTAATCAGAGCTTTTGAATCTAATTCTCCTTCAAACTTTAACCTATTGAGCCTTGCTTCAAGGGTTAGATCAGAATTATTCGAGGTGTCTAGTGGTGGATACATGGAAAGGGGATTGACCATTACTACACCTGCTGTTGAGGTACCTGCAAACTTAAGGAAATCTCTCCTGTTCATTTCCTGCATTTTCCTAGTAGTTATGGATTATCTGGAAATTTATAAAGCTTTTGTAATGATAAGATTTATAAATATATTATTATTCCCAATAGGTATGGATTCAGTAAGAAAGTCAGGATCTTAGATGTTTCTTTTGTTAGATTTATTTATAGTTATTTGTTGTTTTAGTTGATGATATTATATTGATTAAAGGTGATAATTATGGCTTACAACAAGAAAATTAAGATTTTCTTGAGCATGCCATTTTTTGGAGGAAAAAATGTCATACATACAAGATTTAAAATGGAACAAGGGAATGAAGGTTAAGGATATGGTTAGTTCGTTTAGTAATTTGGGGTATCAAAGTGTGGAGTTGAAGAAAGCAAGTGATGTTATTGTCAAGATGAAGAAGGACAATGCCAAGATATTCCTTACGTTTACCTCGAATATGGTCACTTCTGGCTTAAGGGGTTTTTTTGCCCAGTTGATCCAGTTAGGTATGGCTGATGTTATTGTAACTACGGTTGGTGGTATCGAAGAGGACATAATGAAGGCTTCTGGTGCTAGGTTTAAGATTGGTAATTTTAGTTCGGATGATGTTGAGCTCCATGAGAAGGGTGTTAATAGAATAGGAAATATTTTGGTAAATAATGAAAGCTATATGCACTTTGAGGATAGAATCATGCCTATGTTGGACAAATTGTATGCTAAGCAGAAGAGGTGGGATGTTTCTTCATTGCTTAGAGAGATTGGCTTGATGCTTGATGATAAAGACTCCATATTGTTCCAGGCAGCCTCTTGCGGGGTTCCAATTTTCTGTCCTGCAATAACTGATGGTGCGTTTGGGTTTCATCTTTATCTGTTTCAGCAGAAGCATACTGACTTTATAGTGGATGTTGTCAAGGATTTTGGGAATATCCTTTTTGTCACTTCATATGATGAGAAGAAGGGAGTGATCGCTTTAGGGGGGAGCATATCAAAGCACCATGCTATCCTAAGTACTTTGCTTAATGGTGGTGCTAATTATGCTGTGTATATGACAACTGCACATAAGACCTCTGGAAGCATGAGCGGAGCTACAACCGAAGAGGCAAAGTCATGGGGGAAGGTGAAGGATGAGAGCGATGTTGCTACAGTGATTGGAGATGTAACTATCACATTTACTTTGGCTATGATCAATGCTCTGGAACAGTTGAGTGAAGAGGGGCTTTTGAAGCCTAGAGAAAAAGTTAAGGTTGAGGGGAGAAGCTTGGAGGATATTAAGAAATATGTCAGAGGCTAAATTTATCTTGTCAAATAGCAAGGTTATCGAGCAGTTTACCAAGGTTAGAGAGGTTGCTGATGTTGTCTCTTATAGCTCTAAGACCAACCAGGATGTTACCAAGGTTCTTGAGGAAGGGACTGATTGTATGTTTAGCGTGCACTTTGTAAACGAGTTAAAGCATCTAAAGGATATGTCCAGGGTGATATTCTTAGCACAAGCATGGAACATCGATCTGATTAAGTCGTTAGTGGATAGGGGGATAAGGTACTTTATCGTTGATAATGAGAATGACCTGGATATCTTGTTGAGCTTTTTGGAGAGTGCGGATGTTAAGATCAATCTTCTCCTCAGGATGAGATTAAAGGAGAATACCATACGAACAGAGAAATACTTTGTTTTTGGAATGGCCAGCGAGATAATCAATAGAAGAGTTAGGGAACTTAGGAAGAACGATAAGATAATAAAGCTAGGGATACATTTTCATAGAAAGACCCAGAACATGTCAGAATGGAACCTTAGGTATGAACTGTCTAATGTATTTGATGATGATTTCTTTAAGCATATAGATCTTGTCAATATCGGAGGGGGGATACCTTCGGTTTATGCAAATACTAATGAGGATGTTATAAGGACGGTTTTTGACAGGATCCTTGAATTCAGGTCCTGGTTGAATGATAGGAAGATAGAGATGATCATCGAGCCTGGGAGATACATTGCTGCTCCGGCTGTTAAGCTTATGACCCGAATTATTGCTGTGGATCAGGGCAATATAACTGTGAACGCTTCTGTCTATAATTCAGATATGGATGCTATTATTGTCCCTGTTAAGCTGCTTGTTGAAGGTGAACTTTCTAAGGGCGAGGGAAAGCCTTATGTGATCAAAGGGATGACTCCTTGTTCTATGGACCTTTTTAGGTATAGGGTCTATCTTTCTTCTCCTAAGGTTGGTGATGAATTGGTGTTCTTGAATGCAGGAGCTTATAATTTCAGCTCTGATTTTTGCGATCTGGATAAACTGGATGTGGAGATTGTTGAATGATCTTATCATAACCTTTTTACTACAATCAATGTCCGATCATCCTCAGCTGGTCTTTTTCCACTAAACATCTCAACCTCTTTGTAGATTCCATTTACTATCTGATCTGCACTATCCTGGGAGTGCGTCAATACATAATCTATCAACCTTTTCTCTTCCCATTGTTCTTTCCTTCCTGGATTGAATGTTTCTGTGATTCCATCTGAACCGAGAACTATGATCTCTCCTCTTCTCATGTGTCCTGTGTATATTTCGTTTTCTATGCCCTTAATAACTCCAAGTATGGGTGATGAACCATCTAGTGGAATACATTTTCCATCATAAAAACTATACGGGAGAGGGAGGTGCCCATTATTTATATAAGCATAGTCCCCATTTTTTTGTAATTCCATAAGAACTGATGAGGCAAAATAATCGTCTTTTTCATCACAGAGGGCCCTATTTATTTTACTCATAGTCGTTACAGCTTTTTCTCCTTTATTCTCTCTTAGGAGATCACGGATTGTTCTGGAGAGTAATGAGGCTGGCAGTCCATGTCCTGTTACGTCTGATAGAACTATCCTATATGTGTCTCCATGCTGTTTCCCTAAGCGATAATCCCCACCTACTTCTTCAGCAAACCTTATTTCATCACCTATGTCGTATCCTTCGAAAGGATCCATTGGCTCTATCAAACCTTCCTGTATCCCGTGAGCGACTTTCAGTTCTGCGTTTCTTTTAGCTAACTCGCTCTCAACCTCTGATTGTCTTGCTCTTGACCTCATATACCTTCTGGCATCCATGCCTATATGAGATATTGTCTCTCTTATGGTCCCTACATATGGATCAATATCATCTTTTTGCTTTAAGGCAACCAGATAGTCTAGTCCTTTATCTAACGCAATTATTGTTCTTTTTCTAAGAAAATAAGGTGTTCTATCTGAATCGTGCCTAAATATCACTGGTGTTTTTCTTAGTTCTTCTAATGGGAGGTCTTTTTTCTCCATGCAATAACCTGTAAATAATGGATCTGGGTTTCCAAATTGTGCGATTACCCTGTAATCTCCGTTGTTCCTTTCCATCAGGCTACCTCCTTCTATACCGAAGTAAGGGTATGGTGTGATAACCTTGCCAATAACATTTAACAGGCTTATTGCCCTTTTTGTTGGTATCTCGTTTGGTCTTGCATCGATCCTTCTGTCAAGAAGGGCATTTAGGTGCTTGTCTAGTGATCTTAGGACATCTCCTTGCTCCTTTACCTTCTGCTCCTGGATAGCCCACATATCTTGCAGGTTTGGAAAAAGTTTGCCAGTAAATAAGGCTTCCTGAATTCTTTCGTCTAATCCCAATTTTCTATTTGGTTGTCTTCTATTCATCTTATTAGGACATTATGGTCTCTATTTTTTTGTATAACCTTCTCTCATTCAGGTTTTTTATGATAAAAGTATTCAGAACTTTTTCTAAATTCAAAAAAGTTGAATATTTTTGCGAATAGACAACCATTTATAAAGTTTTGGTTTAGGGAATTTTTCTTCAACATTGCCAAAATTTCATAAACCTTTTAAATAGGCCATATTTCTATCTTACTCATGACTACTCTAGACATAAAGTCAATGAAAGGAAGGGAAGCGATAACTGTTCTTACCTGTTATGACTATAGCACAGCCAGGATATTAGAGGAGATGGGAATAGATATCATATTGGTCGGGGATTCTTTAGGGAATGTTGTATTGGGTTATGAAAGTACTAAGGATGTTACAGTCAATGATATTGTAAGGCATACTGGAGCAGTGAGAAGAGGCGCTGTAAGCAGTTTTGTGGTTTCGGATATGCCGTATAGTTCTGATTCAAGCAAGGAGTTGGCTGTCAGGAATGCAAATCTTCTTGTTGATGGGGGTGCAGATGCTGTTAAGGTTGAGGGGAAGCCAGAGATATGCAAATATCTTGTACAAAGCGGAATGGCTGTAATGGGGCATATCGGACATCTTCCGCAGACTGCTGAAAAACCATCTATTCATAAGGATTTTGAAAAGCTTTTGAAGGAGGCTGAGATGCTTCAGGCAGCTGGTTGTTTTGCCATTGTCATGGAGATGGTGGATAGAGATGTTGCAAGGAAGATCACTGATTTTCTTGATATTCCTACCATAGGGATAGGTGCTGGACCTTATTGTGACGGTCAGGTTCTTGTTATCAATGATATCTTAGGGATGTATGAGGATTTTAAACCTAAATTTGTGAAGCAGTATGCTCATGTTAATGATGAGATACGTAAGGCTGTAAAGGCTTATAAGAAAGATGTTAGATCTGGGAGTTTTCCTGGCCTATAACTTCTGTGGATGTATTGGTCCTTTTGGCCCTCGGTGTTCTGCCCATAGGGCATATTCTGGTGTGTTTGCTTCGTAAGTGATCACTTCTGTTTTGGGTATTTTTATCGGGCCACTATAATTGGGATTGTAAACTGTAAGGTGCACTATTGGATGTGCACTATCATTAACATCACCTAGCAATATGGTTAATCTTTTGTATTCATAATCTGATTCTTTTTTCTCCTCATCGTCTATTTCTACCCTTCCAATTATACATTCATCTGTGAGGGCTACTCCATGGTCTCCTCTGGGTTCTACTTTGTCAACGCATCTTTCAAAAACACCATTATCCGCAAGGTAATCATATAGATTATCGTAGGTTTTCCAGTCTTTTGCTTTAGCTACATAATGATATATAGAGATGGAATCTCCTTCTCTTGAATCAGCTTGACATAGAGTTAAATCCTCCAAATTACCCTCTACATTAGCTCTACTGTCTAGTGCCCTTAGATTTCTCATCTGAGGATAGAATCCTTGATATTTTTCATCTGATAGGGAATCATCCAAAACCTTCAATGCAAATTCTTGTGTTATCATTTTTTCAAAATTCTATGGTTTTTTACAATATTTTTTTGTGAAGTTGTAATGTGAAATACTTTCTAATCATTTTTTAGATTATTCGTCTTCCAATCTTCGTATTTTTTAAGTGAGTCCAGGTCAGGGGAATCCACACTCCAGTCAAGAATCCTAATATCTCCTTTATATTTTGGATTGAAGACCAAAAGATCTATTACCGGAGGTTTATCTTGAAAACGCCCTGCGGAGAATGTTACTTTTTTGTATTCCATATCTTCATTTTCATGTTCAATAGCACAACCTTGAGCAAAGGCTTCCTTTCTGGTAAAGATTCCTTCATCAATAAGGTAGTTATATAGATTATCATAAGTGTCTTTATCTTTAGCTCTAGCTACATAGGTTAGTTTAGGACAACCAGATTCCATATCTATATAGACATGGGCAAGATGCAGCTCCTCTAAACCGCCTTTTTCACGTAAATCTGCAAGCCTCTTGAAATGAGGGGGTAATCCATCCTCATTTGATAAAGCATCATCCAGGTGTTTTAATTGATGATTTGTATTCGCCATATTTTTTAAGGTTTTGAGGCTATTTATAAACCTTTTGTAACGTATTTATACAAAAGTGGTAATAACAGGTCTTTATTGTATTTGAACTTTGACCTTAGGCTGCTAACCTACATTTTGAACACAGCCAATCTTGTCGTTAGATTTATAAATAGAGATTGTTTTTTGTACTGTAAATGAAGACTATCGTGTTAGGGGTGACGTCGAGCATAGCATGTTATAAGGTTCTTTCTCTAATTAGCAGGCTGAAGAAGGATTTTAATATTGAGGTCATTATGACTTCGAATGCCTGTAAACTTATTTCTAGGAAAGAATTTGAAAAGAAGCTAGGGAAGAAGGTTCATAAAAAGATGTTTGTTAAGGATTTTACTTATAAGGATTACCTAAAAAGAGAGGAGATGGAGCATATTTCATTGGCTGATAAGGCTGATCTTTTTTTGGTGTGCCCTGCAACTGCAAATACTATTGGAAAGATTGCTAATGGTATTGGGGATGATCTGTTGAGTACATCTATTATGGCTACAAATGCCCCTGTTTTGATATGTCCTGCTATGAACTGTAAGATGTGGGAGAATAGGATTGTGCAGGGAAATGTTGATGGATTGAGGAAGCAGGGCTATTATTTTGTCGAGCCAGGAAAAGGGAAGTTGGCCTGTGGCTATAGTGGTTTTGGTAGATTAGCTGCTGTTGATAATATCGAGAAGGCTGTTAGAGATATTGCTGGTAAGAGAGATAGGTTGAAAGGGAAGAAAATTATAGTCACAGCCGGAGGAACTTCTGAAGAGATAGATCCTGTCAGGGCGATTACCAACAGAAGCTCTGGGAAGATGGGGATATATCTTGCAGAAGAGGCTGCTAAGATGGGTGCTTCTGTAACTTTGATTAGAGGGAATACTGATATTGAGCCTTTTGGGAAGATTAATGATGTTAAGGTTAGTTCTGTTAAGGATATGTTTGATGCTATCAAGAAGGAGCTGAAAGGATGCGATATAATGGTTCATGCTGCTGCTGTCAGTGATTTTACTGTTTCTAAGAAGACCAATAAGAAGATTAAATCATCAAAAAAGGTTTCATTGGAGTTGAGTCCGACAATAAAAATAATCAATGAGATAAAAAAGAGGAATAAGAATGTAAAGTTAGTAGGGTTTAAGGCAGAGTGTAATGTCAGTAAGAAGGAAATTTTGATTAGTGCTCGAGCTTTGATGAAGAAATCTAAGGCTAATCTTATTGTTGCAAATGATGTTGGTAAGGATGTTTTTGGCTCAGAGGATAATGATGTTTATTTTGTTGGTAAAAAGGTAGAGCATGTTAAGGATAGTAAGAGGGAGATTGCTGGTAGGATCTTGGAGATGGTAAGATGAGGGCTTTTGCACCTGGGAATGTAAGCTGTATCTTTAGGATTGTCAATGGTAAGTCTAAGCGGCATAGTTTAGGGGTGGGGTTTACTGTTGATAAAGGGGTTGTTGTCAGGGTTTCAAAGAGCGAAAGGACTTTGATCTATGCTAATGGTAAAAAGATAAAGTTTCCTACAGTGGGGACTGTTATTAATGAGTTGACAACTGAGAGGGTGAAGGTTGAGATCAAGGACCAATTGCCTTCTGGAGCTGGTTTTGGATTGAGTGGAGCATCTGCTCTGGCTACTGCGTATGCATTGAACGAACTCTTTAGGCTAGGCAAGTCTAAGAGGTATCTGACTATGGTAGCTCATAATGCAGAGGTTATTAACGGTACAGGCCTAGGGGATGTTGGAGGGCAGTATCACGGGGGTATGTGTGCTAAGTATACAAGAGGCAGCCCACTAAAGGGCGTGGAGTTTCCTGTTAAGAAGTCTTTTGTCTATTACAGGGTATTTGGTATATTGGATACTAAGAAAGTTATCAATAGCACTTTTAAGAAAGTCAGGATCAATAGAGCAGGGGATAGGGCGCTAAAAAGAATAAAATTGTTGAAGAACAAGACATTGAAGGATATTATCCGAATCTCTAGGGATTTTGCTTTTGAGAGCGGCCTGTTGAGGGATAGGAGAGTTAGAGACACGATAAGGGATGTTGAGAACAGAGGAGGGAATGCTTCTATGATAATGCTGGGGAATGCGGTTTTTGCTGATATTCCATTCAAAGGATGTAAGAGGCTTAGGATATCCAGTAAGGGGGCTTTTCTATTATGATACCAAAATCACATCCCAGGTATCTGAGCCTGAAAACAAGGGATAATATAGTTAATGGTGTAAAGATGGGGATAACCTCTGAACACGGCCTTATTGCACATGGAAGGGGAGAGGCTTTTGATTATCTTATAGGGGAAAAAACAAGGAAGTTTGGTCTGGAGGCTATTGACGCTGCTGCTTTTCTTCTGGTGAGTGCTAAGAATCCTGTGATATCAGTCAATGGTAATTTTGCTGCTTTGTGCGCGAAGGATATCGCTAGCTTAGGAAAGAAGATCCCTGCTAAGATCGAGGTCAATATCTTTCACACATCGAAGAAAAGAGAGGTTAAGATTAGGGATTTTTTAATTAAGAACGGTGCAAAAGAGGTCTTGATGCCTTCTACTGGGATTGTTAAATACATTGATCATAATCGGAGGTACTGTAATCCTTTGGGTATTGGTTCTGCTGATGTTGTTTTTGTTCCTTTGGAGGATGGTGATAGGTGTCAGGCTTTGCGTAAGATGGGCAAGGAAGTTATTACAGTTGATCTTAATCCTTTGTCTAGGACTTCTAAAAGTGCTTCTGTTACAATAGTTGATAATGTTATAAGGGCTATGCCCCTTTTGATAAAGGCTGTTGAGAGGTATAGGTCATTTAGCAAGATGGAGTTGAATGCCAGGATTAGGAAGTATGATAATAAGAAGATATTGAGTAAATCACTAAATTATATATCTAAGCGTTTCTCTTAGGTCTTTTTTATCAATTACTATGTCTGCTACTTTCCTTAACCCTTCATCTTTGCAATCAAATGCAATTGCAAATCCAGCTGTCTCTGCTATCTTAATGTCGTTGTGATGGTCTCCTATAAAGACACATTCCTCCAATGGTATTTTCTCTCTTTTTGCTATCATTTTTAGGGCGTCTGCTTTTTTGAGCATGTCAAACTCTGTTGCTTCTACCTTTGTTATGTTTCCCTGTTTGTCGAAATGGATCCTGCTTAGGAAGACATCATCAAAGTATTCCTTATAGTCTGGTAGAGCGTACTCTAGGATGAAGTCAAGGGAGCCTGAGATTATGGCTAGCTTTATCCCTTTCTTCTTTAGAGTTTTAATGGTCTGGAGAGCACCTTCCATGAGTTTTACTTTACTTTCTTTTAATGCTTTTATGAAGTCCTGTTTCTTTGCCTTTTTTTCCACCCACATGTTTATGTCATGGTTTGCCCAATCCAGATAGCTTATTTCTCCGTTGTAGAATTTTGTTCTGACTATTTCTCTCTTTTCTTTATCGGTCTTGAAGTAATCATGGAATAACTGCCATGAGAATATTATGTTGTCTACTAATGTTCCGTCAACGTCAAAGCAAACGAGTTTGTATTTCATAGTAGCAGCCTGATGGCCATGATAAAGACTATTATTATGAAGCCATATTTTATCATCCTGTTCCCTATCTTTGGGGCGTAGAGCGATCCTATAAATGCTCCTATAGATGAACCGACAAGGATTGTGAGACCATAGGTAAAGTGAAAGAACCCATTTATTGCAAAGATGGCAAAGGCTACTATATCTGAAGCTATGCCTGGAATCTTTCTTGTTCCTGCACTCTGCAGGAAGGTTTTACCAAATATGAATAGAAGAACATAACTCATTATTGCACCATATCCTCCACCAAAGAATCCAGCGTAGATACCAATGAAGAAGATAATTATTGAGGCGATTATCCATGACTTAGCAGTGATCTCTACTTTCTTCTCTACCATCCCAACATCCTTTCGAAATATAATAAATACCAGGATGATTAGTGTAAATACAGCGATGGACTTCTTCACCAGCTCCTCGTTTAGGCTTATAACAACACTGGAGCCAATTGCTGTACCTGAGACAAGGGATGCAACCATCATAAGTCCAACCTTGTAGTCTATCAGTTTGTGCTTTGCGAAGTTATAGGTCCCTACTGATGTAGCTACAATGCTTCGGAATTTTGATGTGCCTATTGCTGTCTGAGGAGAGAGTCCAAAGAACATGAGCAGAGGAACCATTATCAGCGCTCCACCCCCTATCAAGGTCCCGTACATACCTGTGAAGATGCTAATAATAAATAGGGTAGCTAGGATTAGTAAGTTCATGATGTGTTGGTTATTGGGGTGGTATAATAAACTTTCTCTGTTGATCTGTGACAATGCTGTGTTTCGTGCGCATATTGTACTGATACATACAGCCAAGTATTTTCGCAGGACGATTTTTTTTTGATTGGACTTTAATTTACAGCATTGTCACTTAAGATGAATGCCTTCTCTAATTAGATCTCAATTTTATTGTGCAGTAAGTTGCCTATCACCTGATATGCATCCACAAGGTTTTCTTCTTTGAAGAAGATCATCATCTCAGCGCCAATGGTATGGAATGACTGGATAGAGATATTTCTAAAAGCCAATGCTCTGGTGATCCTATAATAAATACCTGGAATGTCCTTTGTGATTTTTTCCCAATTAACCGTTACGTAGGCTAGATTATCACATTCAGAGGTTATATTATGTTTTTTAATCGCCTGTTTGACATATTTTTTGTTTTTTTGGTTTGTGAAAATCACTATTTCGTATGTTCCTTCAACAAAGGATAGGAATTCCCCTTTATTCCGCTTAATATTCTTATACAGGTAATCAAGGATCTTCTTAACTTCTGGTGTTTTCTCTATCGCTACTTCGTAGATCTGTGATTTTGTGGATATCTCTAGATTATCTGGAAACCTCCATTGAAATATTGATTTTTTTGATGTTTCTGAAGCATAACGCCTTAGTCCCATACTTATGGCTGTGGTTCTTACTTTTTTACCTAGCTCTTTTTCTATCGCTGGCTGTAATTTTAATGCAAGGGCTGAAATATTTACCAATTCTTGTTGTAGAATATCTATAATGAATGGATTTTTCTTTAGTTCTCCTTTTACTAGATGTTGAACAGTTACCATTCTTCTTTGTATTGTATGCTTATTTAAATATTTTTCTAAATTTTTGTTAAATTTTTAACATTAAGTTATTATATTGTGTTTTAATACCGACCTGTATGAAGATTGCAATAGCTTTTGATGATGCGCTTGGACATGGGTTATTGGCTAACGCTTCAGCTTGTATAGCCTCTGGTCTTTTCCATAAAGAAGAAGATCTACTTGGACCTCAGATAGAGGCTGATTATTATACCTATATCTCTATAACTAAGATTCCAATCCTTATTGTGAGAAAGAAAAATAAAAATTGGAAAGAACTTCTGAATAGAGCTAAGAAGAATAAGCTGAAATATATGGTCTTTACAAGGGAAGGTCAGTCAACTACTAGTTATGAAGAGTATATAGAAAGAGTAAAAGGAAAGCCTATCGAAGAGGTTAAGGTTATTGGAATAGGTGTTTTGGGGGAAGACAGTATTGTACAGAAGTTCTGCGGTGATCTGCCTTTGTTGAGGTAAAGATGGCTAAATATGGTGTTTCTTTTTGTAAGTGTAATCTTGAGGAGTTTGGGGATGCGGCCTTTAGAAGGGTGGAGAACGACCCCCTTTATGATGTTGAGGTTAAGGATTGCCTTTATAGATGTCCTGCTGGGAGAGCTAGTGATTGCCGTGATAAACCTTTCTGTTTTGTTGATCATACGGTGTATTCTGCTAGTACTGCAGATGAATTAGCTGATATCATAATCAGAATTAAAGGAGAGGTTTAGTGTTTGGTCTTAAATGAAGCTTAATGCTAAAAAGGATGTAGAACAAATGGAGGTATTGTTAGATGATGTTGGTAATTTCTTTTATGGTCTGGCATTGGATCAACATCAGGGAGGAACTATGCTTAGCCTAACAGAAAATAAAGTAATTCAGCATAGGCATTTTTTAGAGAGGCTTCTTAACCAATATAAAGAAGATGATTCTATTACGAGTGATTTGCGTCAAGCAATAAGATACCTTTATCCAGATGATTATGGTATGCCTTTTGAAGATCCTTGGAAAGATTCCTTTAGATTTTGTAATGGGTGGGGGAGGCTTGATGCTTTCCTATCAATGTATCTATCCCCTGTGATTGGCAGCCTGGTGAATTCTTATTTATACGCTGGTAAGGATGTGCCTATTGATAGAAGATTTACGTTACCTCAAAGGCAGGATCTACAACCAGAGAATATTGCTACACTTGGCCCTGCAAGGACAGACAGTTATCTGGCAGCGTCATTTTATCGGTTTTCTGTTGCACCTGATGCACATATCGGGCTTCATCCAACTTTTGAAGAAGCACTGGGGTATGTTGTTAGTGGACTTGTCGATTGCGGAATTGTTCCAACTGTATATACAGGGAGTGATAATTTTGTTTTTGGGAAAAGATATGATGGAATTGAGATAGTGGATACATTTGTCTTATCTACAGATCCAATGGTTCTCTTAAAAAGGAAAGACGTCTCTGATATGGGCTCAGTTACATCACACCCTGCAGTACGTCACTTGGTCGATCTTAGATATGATTTTGTTCCAAGCAAATCAAAAGCACAGGCAGTTGTAGATTGCCTCAATGGCGTTGCTGATGGAGTACTTACCTCTCTACGTTGTTATGAACCAGAATTTTTTGATGTGGTTAAGCAATTTGATCCTGTACCAATGAGCTGGTCGGTTTTTGCAAGAAGCGAAATTTGATTTCTGCGAAAGCTTTAAATAGAGCGTGAGAATCCTTAGGGTTATAAATAATGGAGGTTGTTACAATGACAATACTAGGATTTAATTTTAAGGAAATAAATGTTACGAGAAAAGAAGGTGTTAAGGGAAAGATAAACATAAAGAATAATGTTGTTATAACAGATGTTAAGGAGCATGACCTTAGTCTTGGTGATAAGAACCAGAGTGCGTTGAGATTCACATTTGAGTTCTCTTCAGTATATGATCCTGATATGGGGAAGATTGTATTGGGCGGGGATCTTATGTTCATGGAGTCATCTACAAAGACCAAGCAGATCCTGGATGAGTGGAATAAGTCAAAGAAGATCGATAAGGAGATTATGGCAGCTCTGCTTAACACTGTTCTTACAAAGTGCAATATAGAGGCCCTGGTTTTGAGCCAGAAGGTCAGTCTGCCTCCTCCGATCCCGATGCCGTCTGTGAAAGGGGCTGAGGAGAAGCCAGCTAAGAAGTGATCCTATAGCTTGGTTTTATATTTTTTATATTCTAAGAGGTAAGTATTTTCTTGCTTTTGTTGAGACTGAATCAGTAAAACGGATGCGTTCAAAATCTAGCTACGCTAGGGTTAGCAGCTTCAAAGTTCTCGATGTTAGTATTTCAAAAAAATTTTGAGTCAGTCCCTACCTCAACCATTTTAGAAATAAAAGATTTCTAAACCTTCAAAGTTGCTTTGCAACGTTTGAAGTAAAGGGTGAGGATTGATCGGGACTGACTAAATTTTTAGGAAATTAGGAAGCTTAAATGAAGTCATTCACCTCCAATCCTAAAGGATGGAGATATCTTGCTTCCTAATTTATAGCTGACATTCCCCGTAAGGGACATCCCCCTTGTCAGCTACATCTAAATTTTTTATAGAACTTTGACCTTAGGCTGCTAACCTACATTTTGAACGCATCCTCAGTAAAACATAACCTTTATAAAACATAATTCGTTCTCTAGATACCGAAATGGAAAGGAAAAAACCTGAGATGGAAGTGAAGTTAAAGGTAGCTGAGGCTATACAGGATGATGTTAATAAAGGTATTGTGAGGATCGACAACAGCTTTATGCAGCAGATCGGTGTCAGGGTTGGAGATATAGTTGAGATCGAGGGAGAGAAGAAGACTGTAGCTATTGCTGACAGGGCTTATCCAGGGGATATCGGCCTTAATATAATCAGATCAGACGGTATTATAAGAAGGAACGCAAAGACAGGAATAGGAGAACTGGTTAAGGTAAGGAAGGGGGATGTTAAGGAAGCCAAGAAGGTGATAATCGCTCCTGCAAAGAAAGGGGTTATGATTAGGGCTCCTCCAGATATCTTCAAGCAAGGGCTGCTTGGGAGGGCTGTTGTCAAAGGTGATCTGGTATCTCTTGGCGGTACCAGAAGGAGAAGGACGACTATGATGGATAATCCTTTTTTTGATGATGTATTTAGCATACTTGGTAATGAGGTTGTCCCTGGTTTTGGTTTTGGAGACCTTAAGTTTGTTGTTGCTGATACAAATCCTAAGCAGGCTGTCATAATCTCAGATCAAACGCAGGTTGAGTTCAATCCTGAAGCTGTCGAGATAACCGAAGAGAAGACCTTAGAGGTCACTTATGAGGATATTGGCGGATTGCAGGAGGAGATCAAGAAGGTAAGGGAGATGGTTGAGCTTCCTTTGAAACACCCTGAACTTTTCCAGAGGCTAGGGATAGATGCTCCAAAAGGAGTTCTTTTGCATGGTCCTCCAGGCACTGGAAAGACATTATTGGCAAAGGCTGTTGCTAATGAGACTAATTCACATTTTATACTTATTAATGGACCTGAGATCATGAGCAAATATTATGGCCAATCAGAAGAGAACCTTAGGAAGAAGTTTGAGGAGGCTTCAAAGAACGCCCCTTCTATCATCTTTATAGATGAGATAGATGCTATCGCCAGCAAGAGGGAAGAGACAAAAGGGGAGGTAGAGAGAAGAGTTGTTGCACAGTTGCTGGCCAATATGGACGGATTGCAGAGCAGGGGGAAGGTAGTTGTTATTGCTGCTACCAATGTTCCAAATATATTAGACCCTGCCTTAAGGAGGCCTGGAAGGTTTGACAGGGAGATAGAGATAGGGGTTCCATCTAAGGAAGGAAGATTGGATGTTCTTAAGATCCATACCAGGAATATGCCCTTGTATAAGAGAGAGCAGGCAGTAAGGGAATTGAAGGATGTTGATGATAACTATAAGAACGTGCTTTTTAACATAATCAGTCTGGTGAGCAAGAATAAGCTGTCCAAGAAGAATCTTGAGTCAAGTATACAGAAGTTCCTGAAGGAGCATCCTGATAAGAACGAGATGTTTAAGGATGTTGATCTGGATAGGTTATACAGGCATGTTCAGACAGTCTTTAGTAATGATAATCTTGTCAGCCTGGATGAGATTGCTAATGTAACCTATGGTTTTGTCGGTGCTGATTTAGCAGCTCTGGCTAAGGAGGCTGCTATGATTGTACTTCGTAGGGTTCTTCCTGACTTGAAGCTTAAAGAAGAGGAGGCTATCCCAAAAGAGTTACTGGAGAGCCTGAGGATTACCCAGAGGGACTTTAAGGATTCTCTGAAGGTTGTACGGCCTTCTGCATTAAGAGAGGTCTTGATAGAGAAGCCGACTACTAAATGGGCTGATATTGGTGGATTAGATATGGTTAAGCAGGAGTTGATAGAGGCAGTAGAGTGGCCTTTGAAGCATCCTGAGAGCTTCAGAAGGATGGGTGTAAAGCCACCTAAGGGAATCCTGTTGTATGGGGCTCCTGGAACTGGAAAAACATTATTAGCAAAGGCTGTCGCTAATGAAAGTAATGCTAATTTCATCTCTGTTAAGGGACCTGAATTGCTTTCTAAGTGGGTTGGTGAGAGTGAGAAGGCTGTAAGGGAGGTCTTTAAGAAGGCCAGGCAGACTGCTCCTACTATAATATTCTTTGATGAGATAGATTCATTAGCTCCGAAGAGGGGGGCAAATTCAGGTTCGCATGTTACAGAGACCGTGGTTAATCAATTGTTGACAGAGATGGATGGTCTTGAGGAGATGCAGGATGTTGTGGTTATTGCAGCTTCTAACAGACCAGATATCATCGATACTTCACTTCTTAGACCTGGCAGGTTTGACAGGATGATCCTTGCAACTGTGCCTGATGAAAAGACCAGGATGGAGATATTTAAGGTTCATACAAAAGGGATGCCTCTGAAGAACGTATCTTTAGAGTCCCTGGCTAATAAGACAGAGGGTTATGCCGGAGCTGATATAGAGGCTGTCTGTAGGGAGGCTGCGATATTGGCTCTTAGGAATGATATGAAGGCTAAAGAGATCACTTCTAAGTTCTTTGATGAGGCTTTGGAGAAGGTCAGGGCTTCTATCACACCTGAGGTTGAGAAGGCCTATGAGGAACTAGGCGCTATGTTCAGTGCTGCTAAAGGTAAGCAGATGAAGGATGAGATGCCTAGCTATTTTGGTTGAAGAGATTATTCTTGATTTCAATGAGCCGAGTTATATTTGGGGATAGAGCAGCTTTGGATCAGGCATTAATGGAGAGGGGACAAAAATACCGGTATGAGATCCTTGAGGGTTTAGTTCTGATAAGAGCAATAAGAGAAGATGAGCTTGCGCAATTGTCTGATGCTGGTCAGGATTCATTTCGATTTACTCCAGACACCTGCTATGATACTCTTCTTACCTCTTATGTTAAGTATCCTGCTGAGCAGAGGACTGGAGTTATAGTCCTACATACAGTGAGCGCAGAGGATATTAGGGAAAAGAGATTCCATGGTAATATTCATTACGGATTTCCTAGGTGTGTTAGGGAGTTTTATGGTAATGTAGAAGTATTTAGGTATTGAGAGTTTAGGTCGATCTGGCAGAAAGAAAAAAAGAAATATACCTGATTTATTGCTTAAACCTCTGCAAACAGAATCATATAGTTATGGCCGGATTTCTTTGCGCATTTTGGGCAATAGGCGTAATGGACATAGTAGTCTTTGGCTTTTTTCCCTTTTTTTGAGAGGTATTTCTCCATCTCTTTGATGAACTTTGGTATTGCGTTGTATGGGCCGTCAAACACCTTTGCCTGGAAGGTTCCTGAGATGTAGGCTGCATTATCGATAGGTTTTGTTGTCATCATATAGATCTCTGACTTGAATGGTGAAGGATCATGGAACAGGACCAACCATTCCTTAATAGGCGGTTCTGCTTTTGCCTCTTTTACAATATTCCACATCTTCATAATCTTCTTCCCAATCATCGGAGGGAAGGGTATGTGGAACAATGTAGGTACAGTCTCTTTAATAAATGGTTTGTCCTTCCACTTAAATTCCTTTTTGTCCCATCTTTTTGGATCGAATTCAGGGCAGCATTCTTTCATTGCATTCACCTCTTGGTTTTTTATTACTTAAATGTTGCGGGTTTTTACACACCTATAACCTTGATATTCTGGACCTGAGTTTTTTATTCTTGATAGGATATAACCATTGTATGCAACTAGGTAGGCTCTGTCACCCTTTGATTCATTGGTCCAATAATAGATTACCTGTGAATGGGGATTCCACAACGGGGTTTCTTTGTCTGGCTTTACTTCATACATTGCGGTTCCTTCATCGTCGATGTATCCTTTGGAGTTTTTATCTTTCCTTGTCATGGACCTTACTATCTCTTCCTTTGTTGGGAGTCTCCAGATGTTTTTTGCTTCCTGTAGTCTTGTCCCTTCTTCGTCTAGTCTGGCACAGTTATCCATTGCAGTATGCCAATCTGTTCCTTTCAATGGAAATCCCTTGCCTTGGGGTGCCCAGGTTAGTGTGATCTGATTTCCTTGAATTGTCCTTGGTCCAAAATAATTGTCATTGAACCTGTTCTCTACCCTGATAAGCTGCGGGATTCCAAAGGATAGGATTATGATAAGCAGGAGTATAACAGACAGATAAGTCATCAATTTTTTCTTGAATTCTCCGAAGTAGAAACCAGAGGCAAAAAGCATTATGGGCATAAAGATAAGGATCCTTCCGGCATTACTATTGAAAAAAAACATTGAGAAGATTCCAAGTGCAATGAATAATACAGATCCAATCTTTCTGTGGTATATAGCGATTAATGATAATGCTAGGAAGATAATGGGTATTGAAAGATATTGGGTAAATGTAAGTGAGATGTTCTTTAGAAGCGATTCATAGTACCAACCCTCATGAAAGGCTTCGTTGATACCCCAATATGACCAGAACCCTATAATCGAGAGGGAGAGAATTAGGGTAATCCATCCTATGATCTTTCTCAATTTCTACCTCTTTGAGATCAGGGCTGTTATGATAAGGCCAATACCCAGTCCTGCCATAATGCTCCCAACAAAGGCCATTGTAGAGATTGGCAGGAAGAAGAATCCTACGCCTATACCTAAAATTATGCCTCCTCCTGTAGCCCATGTACTCCTGTCTTCTGTTTTCATTTTTACCTCCTTATACTTTTAATTATCTTGTATTTAAATAATTATCTTATATCTGCTAGACCATGATTGGATATTGTGATCAAACCCTCATCCTTCAGTCCATATCGCATCGGTCTTTTTTGCAATTGCCTCTACTTCTTTCTTATGGGAGAACAGCATGCATTCTTTTCTTGGAATTATCCCATGATTTTATAGATTTACGTAATTCACTGAAGAATTCTGACCTAAGGATATCTTTTATTGGTTTGTCTTTGATATTGTCTGCAGCAAAATGGCTGTAGGGGCAGGGTTCGACATATCCATCTGCGTTGATGTGTATCATCCCCTTGCCTGCAGCCTGGCAAGGACCATCATATTCATCTGCTGGGAGATGGAAGATAGGGGGTTTAGCTTCTTTTTTTCTTAGACTTAAGGCTCTTTCTCTATATATCCTGTCCTGGTCTGTCAATATGAATGATCTGTTGAGGTTTTTTTCAAATGGTATATAGTCTGTAAAGAATCCGAACCTTGCTCCTTGATCCCATTGTCTGTCCAGCCATTCCCTGGATGTTACGTACTTAATGTTCATATTTGTTATCATTGTTGAGAATGCGAAGGGTATATGGTTCTTTTTGAGAAGATACATCGCTTTTTTTACTTTCTTTGAGACCCCTTCTCCTCTTCTTAGGTCTATATAATGATCTTTTCCTTCAACCGATATAACAGGAAGGATGTTTTTTGCCTGCTTTAGGGTTTTAATATGGGGTTCTAATAGGGTTCCATTAGTGTAAAATACAAAGAAGGATTCTTTGAAGGATGTTATCTTTTCTATAATTCCCTTGATGAGAAGAGGCTCCCCTCCTGCAATGATGAAAAAGTAGATGCCTAGTTTCTGACATTCCTCTATCGTGTCTGAGATCTTCTCTAAAGGGAGTTGTTCTTTAAAGCTATAGTTCATCGCATAGCATCCTTTGCAGTCCAGGTTGCAGTTCCATGTCACTGAAAATACGCAGAGGAAGGGAATTGGTATCTTCAGCTGCTCTTCTTTTTTAATCCTTAGTTTCTCACCTTTTTTTGTAATAGAGATAAAATGTTTTGTGCGTGATATCAGTTCTGGTAAGTCTGATGGTGATTTCATTGCCTGAGCTAGGATTATCTTTAGATATTTTAACAGTTTATCCCCCTCTAACATCTTTTTGCTTGATATTTGTTATTATATAAATATTTCCAAATCCTTGTTTGACCCTATGTTGCTATATGCTTTCTTTCTGCAAGTGAACTGGTCTTGTCTGGAGATCATTCGATTCATGCGGCTATCTAAGATTGAAAAATTTATACTGAAACTTAACTAAAACCGAAATATTTAAATAACATTCAGTGTTATCTAACAATATATGGGGGAGAATAAGTTCGTGTTAACAAACCAAAGGTCTATTATCTTAGATTATATCAAAGATAATCATACTCATCCTACCGTAGATGAGATGTTTAATCATGTCAAGAGAAAGCTTCCTAGGATAAGCAAAAAGACAGTCTACTCTAACCTTAAATTCCTTGTTGAGAATGACCTTATATCTGAGGTAAATGTAAAAGGGGTTCTAAGGTATGAACCAAAGATTGATCCTCATCATCATCTGTTCTGCAAAAGTTGCGGAAAAATTATTGATTTTGAGTCTGATAAGCTATTAGATTATTCTATGGGGCTGGCAAAAGGTATAAAGGATTTCCATGTTTACAGTACTGAGACTAATTTTTATGGTATCTGTAAGAGGTGTAAGGGGTTAAGAGATGGCAAAGTATGAATGTGGCGGATGCGGGTACATCTATGATGAAGATAAAGAGGGAAAGCTCTGGAAGGAGCTTCCTGATGATTGGATATGCCCTTCGTGTTTTTCTCCAAGGGACCAATTTAAGATAATAAAACAAGATATCAAGGTTGCAACGGCAAAAGGAGAGATAGAGGTGGAGGTTAAGGAGAAGATCGGTGGTGAGTACCTCTCCGAATGGAGCAGAAACTCTGATGATTTTGAGAACCACATGGCAGATATACATCGCATGGCTGAAACAGGAGAGTCTATCATAGAGCCGATGCGGACGAGAAAACCAGTAATCTCCTGGGACGATATACTTATCAAGGGTTCACAACTTGCAAGATTACCATTGGATAAAAAGGATCCGGTAAATACTAGGACAATCATTGGGAAAAACGCTAAACATCCGATTGAGCTTCACCTTCCGGTATATATAAGCCACATGTCTTTTGGAGCTTTGTCAAAAGAAATTAAGATTGCTCTGGCTAAAGGGAGTGCTGCTGTAAGAACAGCAATATGTTCTGGAGAAGGAGGGATACTTCCAGAAGAGATGAAAAATTCCTATAAGTATATCTTTGAATATATCCCGAACGAATATAGTGTTAATGAGGAGAACTTGAGGAAAGTCGATGCTATTGAGATCAAGATCGGCCAGGGGACAAAACCAGGCATGGGTGGGCATCTTCCAGGAAATAAAGTTACGTCTGAGATTGCCAAGATAAGAGGTAAGAAAGAGGGGGAAGATGTGCGCAGTCCAGCTTATTTTAAGGATATCAGGAATAAGGAAGAACTAAAGGCAAAAGTGGAATGGTTAAGGAAAAGATCAGGCGGTAAGCCCATAGGGGTAAAGATAGCAGCCGGCCACATTGAAGAGGACCTGGAGATAATCATCTATGCTAAACCAGATTTTATAACTATCGATGGAAGAGGGGGGGCAACAGGCTCATCTCCAAAGTATATCAAAGATGCAACATCCATTCCAACGTTATTTGCGCTTCATAGGGCAAGGGAGTTCCTGGATAACAAAGACGTTAAAGATATATCTCTCATAATAACAGGGGGCTTGCGTGTACCATCTGATTTTGTTAAGGCGCTTGCTCTTGGTGCAGATGCTGTCGCTATTGCAACATCTGCAATGATAGCTGCAGGCTGCCAGCAATATAGGCTATGCAATACAGGAAAGTGCCCAGTGGGGATCGCTACCCAGGACCCGAAGCTAAGGAAAAGACTGAAAATAGAGATATCTGCTAATAGGGTTGCAAATTTCCTTAAGGTCTGCATGGAGGAGTTGATGAATTTTGCCAGGATCACAGGAAACGACGATGTTCATGGATTATCTTTGAAAGATATATGCACGACAAACTCTGAAATATCTGATCATACGAAAATAGAACATGTTGGAGGTATAAAAAATGACTAAAACAGAAGAAAATCTAAAGGCTGCTTTTGCAGGAGAAAGCCAAGCGAGGAATAAATACAACTATTTTGCAAAGGTTGCATACAATGAAGGGTATAACTATATCGGAAGGATCTTCGAGGAGACTGCTTTGAATGAGATGCAACATGCAAAGGATGAATTTAAGCTGCTCAATGGGATCGGGGATACAAAGGCAAACCTGAAGGAAGCGATAGAAGGAGAGAACTATGAGACCACAACAATGTATCCTGAATTTGAGAAAGCGGCAATAGAAGAAGGAAATAAGGATGCTGCACAGCTATTTAAGCAGATCGCAAAGGTGGAGAAAGAGCATCGTGAAAGATATAAGAAACTGCTTAAAAGAGTAGAGGAGGGAACTGTCTTTAAGAGAGATAGGCCTATAAGATGGAAATGCAGCAAATGTGGATTCATCCATGAAGGAACAGAACCCCCAGCAAAATGCCCGTCCTGTAAGCATCCAAGAGAATATTATGAGCCAGAGGATATGGACATTTAAATGCCTTTTATCTCTTCTTTTTTTATTTGACTTCTATAATGAAAGATAAATCAATTTACTCTCCCTTTTAAGATCATTTAGAAATACTGATCTCTTTTTATAGAACCTAGTGTTACTATGAAACTGATGATTTTCTTGATACTAATATTGAGGTGCTCGATAGAACAAGAAAGAGGGTTTGTGGCTTCAATCCGAAACATTTATATACTACTATGTATTACCTAATACTAAATAATACATAAGATGGAAAATGGACACCCAGTTCAAGAAAGGAGTGATGGATCTTTGCGTCCTGTCTCTTGTAGAAAAAAAGGATTATTATGGGTACGAATTAGTCCAAAAGATTTCGCAGATGATCTCGATCTCAGAGGGGACGGTCTATCCTATCCTGAAACGGCTGAAGAATGAGGGCTATCTTGAAACTTACCTCAGGGAATCAAGAGAGGGCCCTTCAAGAAAATATTATTCGCTAACAAAAAAAGGAAAGATGAAAAGCAAAGAATTAAACAATGAGTGGAGCGGATTTATAAAAAAGATAAATAAGATCTTAGGAGAAAATGGATAAAAAAGAATTTTTAGAGGCATTGGAAGAGAGGCTTATCGGGGTTTCAAAAGAGGATAAAGAGGAGATACTGCAGGATTATGAAGAGCATTTTAAGGCCGGAAAGAGAAAGAAAAGAACAGAGGAGGAGATCTCAGCATCCCTTGGAGAACCAAAGGAGATTGCTAAAGAGATCAGAAGAGAACTTTCAAGCAAAAAAGAGGGGGAGGAATTAAAATCAGAAGCAATAGAGACCTGGATTTCTCTTAAGAATTTTTCTAGACATGCCTTTAATGAAACAAGAGACAGGATAGATGAGATTTCAGAAAAATTTAATCCTGAAAAGATCTCTCACTGGATATGGGTCGCTTTGGCTCTTGTTCTGTTTTTTACATTTCTATCAGTTCTTGGGAGGGGTTTTTTCTTTTTATTGACTTTGATAGTTTTCGTCTTTTTTGGGATTGGATTCGTGAGCAGGAAGGACCTTAAGTCAACTATAGAGAAGAAATCTAATAATCGAGATAAGAAACATGAAGAGAAGAGCGTAATAAAGACCATTCTTATCTTATTATTCAATATCCTTTTTTTTGTATGGGTATGGATAAGCTTGTTTTTTGTGATTATATCTTTCTGCATCTCAGGAATCGTAATGATCATTGTGGGAATTTTATTATCTATCTTTTCTGTGTTTTCCCTAATAAAATATTCTAGCCTAATGTTAAATGACATCCTATTTTCAGGCTTGTTTGCAGGATTCGGCATCTTAATCCTAGGGGTATTGCTTACAATCCTATTCGATAAGGTCATCCAGCTATTTTTCAGACTTACAAAAGAATACCTTAGATTAAACCAGGAGTTAATAAAAAAATGAAAAAATACATAGTATATATGATCCTAACTTCCCTGATGCTAGCCAGCTTCTTCATCTCAGGATTGTTTTTTGTTAATTCCGGCATGATTGATTTTCAGGACGGGGAGTTTGATGAAGAAAATGGGATTCGGTTTTTGGCAGATCTGGATACTCTACCCCTGATTAAGATCGATGCTTATGAAATTGATTTTCATTCACATGGGGAAATAATTGCGATAAGTAACGAGAGCATTAGTTTTTTCTCTTATCACGAAGATGAGGAAACCTTTGATTATGACGGAGACTCGTCCGGGTTTAGTGAAGGGGAAAGGATCGTAGTCTATTATAATTATCTGCCTGAAGGCGGGAAGAAGGTTGTAAGGATCAGGAGGGCTGATGAAAGATCCTTAATCACAGTGGAGGATTAGGAATATAATAAAGTTTCTGCACCAGAAGCCCACTGGAAAACCAATATGCTTTGTGTCAAACTGAAGAATAAAAAAGTTTATATAAAAATCTCCTTCTTATTCTTATATGGCAAAAGCATGTTTCAACTGTGGAAAGGATGGCAAGGATATGTATGGTTACACTATCTGCGATTCCTGTAAGTCTAAATTAAGATTATTTAAAGATGCAACTATAAAGAAGTATAATTCTAGGGATTCTGATAAATTTTCTAAGGAGATCCAAAGAAGGCTGGACTTCATAGATAAGGATTATATCAAAAAAAGGATTAAGCTTTTGCATGTTCAGGAACAATTGAAAAATAAATGAGATCACCTATTTGATTATTGGGCTTTAAATGGATTTTATAAGTAGAATCAGAGCAAAATTGAGAGAAAATGCTGATGATCTAAGAAAAGAGGCTATGAAGAAATGAACCCGAAATTGATTGCTCCATGCGGTATGGATTGTGGAATCTGTGTAGGTTATCTCAGAGATAAGAATAAATGTCCTGGATGCAAGGAGATGGATGCGTACGAATCCAGTTATGGCAGAAAATGCATTATCAGGAGTTGTCAGACCCTAAGGAACAATAAAATGAAGTTTTGTTCTGACAGATGTGAGAAATATCCCTGCAGGAGATTGAAAGATCTGGATAAACGATACAGAACGAAGTATGGGATGAGTATGCTTGAGAATCTTGAAGATATCAAGAAGCTTGGAGTTAGGCAGTTCGTTAAGAATGAAAAGATCAGATGGAAATGCAGGAAGTGCGGGAGCGTTATCTGCGTGCACAGGGATTTTTGTCTAAAATGCGGTGAGAAAAGATTAGATAAATTAAGAAAATAACCGAGTTTAGGTTTCTTCTTCTAAGAATGCTGATTCTGGTAACGGTTTGATTTTGTCTGTATCGATCTTTACACCCTGGAAAGGATGGGGGCATATAACCGTGCACTTATCTTTTATGCAGATCGAATCATAGGGGCAGTTCGACATTGCCATATAATGAAATGGTGCCATACAGTCCTGATCTGATTTACAGCTTTCATCTAGCACTTCAATTATCTCATAGTCTTTTTTTAACTTTAAGAGAAAAAATACACATATAACCAACAAGATCATCAATCCAATTAGAATTTTTTTATTCATACTTTTTGTAGGATCTATTAGTTTATGTTTCAAAGTTACTTGCATTCCGTGCACACTGCTTTTTTGTCTACTAACCTTATCAGCTTCACTATCTTTTTCTCATCAATACTTTCTAAGGAGGGTATTTTTATATGCCTCATGGTCTTTCCTCCTCCTTCGAATAATCCTATCTCTTCTTTAGTTAATCCATTGATGGCAAAGCCAACATTGACATTATTCTTCAATGCTACAATATAGAATTTGCCTCCTGCGAATGCTATAACCCCCCATTTACTCTCTTCCTTGTAATTTTTTAATGTTTTTAAGAATATCTTTCTTACTTTCTCTAATATCTCCTTTTGAGGAGATTTTTGTTTTTTTATGTATTCTTTTACTTTTTCATCCATTTTCCTTAAGATTACTTTAATGGTTTATTAATCTTATCTTATTGGTCTGGCCATACTCAACATCTTAAGCATTTTTCACATCTACCTTTGACTTCAATCTGAAAGCTTGAAATCGATCCGGGTATCTTATTTTTCAAGAAATCCAAGGAATCAACATCAAAATGGATTACTTTTCCAGTATCTTCACAGATAAAATGACAATGCGATCTTTTATCCTTAGAATATAACAACCGGTTATTGCAGGTATATGCATGGATCTTCCTATTTCTTCTTAAATCCTTTAGGAACCTGTAAATTGTTGCAAGCCCAACATCTGGATGTTTTTTCTTTACATTATTATACAAATGCTCTGCAGTAAAAAAATCTCTAATATTTTCCATTTCTTTATTGATTATCTCTTTCTGTTTTGTGTTTCTGGATTTCCTGGGCATTTATACACCTATCGAACCAAGCTTATTGAGAATGAGGATCATTAATATTTATAAATATGCCTATTCTTTATTATCATATGAATATCATTTATCCGGTGGTTAGTGTATTCATAGTGTCTTTAGTTTCTGTGATATTTGCAATCCCTTTTTTAATGAAGAAAAAAATATCCAATAGGGTTTTACTTTTTTTATTAAGTGTTTCAGTAGGAGTACTACTTGCAACAGTCTTTATTGATTTCCTGCCAGAAGCAGTTTCACATAAGTATACCTTAGGATTAGCACTAAATCTGTTGTTGGGCTTTTTAGTAATGTTTATCTTAGAGAAATTCGTCCATTGCCACCATAATAATCAATGTGAAAAAGAAGACTGCGGCCATGGGCATGCTTATAATCTTGCGCCAATAAATCTCATAGGTGATGGAATCCATAATTTTATTGATGGTCTGGTAATAGCCGGCAGTTATGCTGCTAATGTTACTTTGGGAATTGCAGCTACAATCTCAATTATTTTTCATGAAGTGCCACAGGAAATTGCAGATTTTGGAGTATTACTCTATTCAGGAATGTCTAAGAAGAAAGCATTAATATTTAATTTCTTGTCAGCTTTAACTGCAATAATGGGTACATTTTTTGGTTTAATATTAGTTGGCAGGCTGCATGGATTTACTGAATTTATCATACCATTTGCAGCTGGAAATTTCATATATATTGCTGCTTCTAATTTGGTTCCTCAATTACACAGACAATGCAAGTTGAAAGATACGTTTTTGCATGTACTGGCAATTGTGATGGGAATTGGGATAATTATATTAGTTACAATATATGGTCCTGCACATGGGCATTGAGGTGAAAAATGAGATATACAGTTGTTTTGATTTTGTTGGTTTTATTAATAGTTGGTTGTGATACGGAATTAGGCCATGGTCATGAAGACCACGATCATGATGGAGATGGAATCCAGGACCATGCACCTGAGGATCATCATGTATACCATATAGGGGAAGATCATCATGATGAAGAACATCATCATGAAGATTAAAGTTGAGTTTTTCTTTTTTAGTCTTAAGTCTACATAGGGTCTAACATCTAGCTTTGTTAAACTACCTGGCTTATGAAGTTGGAGAGGGGAAGTTATGACGGAAGAAATTTGGAGCATAACATTACAAATCTATTTAAAGTATTAATTATTCTCATATAGGTATGGTTGGAGAAGCAATCACATCAGAAAATAAAGAGGAAATAATCAATCAAACTAAAGAGAAAGGTGGTTACATTATACTCCAATGCGTAGATGGTGGGGTAGCAGAAATAGATCTATATGGGAATTCAATTCCTAGACCGTCAAGAGGTGAACGATTATTTATTGAAGGAACAAACCATCCGCATGATAGGAAGTATATTTTGAGAAAAAGGAGACACTATTCTGATGTTACCGATTTTACCATAGATATTATGTTTGCGAGATTGGAGCTAGGAGATTATGAATTTATGATAGACTGTCCTTCTTCTATGCAGTTTACAATAGATGAAAAAACTGACCTTTATTTAGGTCCAGTAGGATTGAATATACTCATAGAAGTGCTAAGGGAAAAATTTATATGGGCGGTTCAAAAAGTAGGGGCAGTAAATATTGGGGAAAACGGAATAGACCAAATGGTTGCCTATGCATTCAAGGATCTAAGCACTGGAGAGGCTCTGGCACAAAATATTTCTGCTAATAACAGAACAGACTCAATTGCTTATCCAGCTATTCTGTATAATCCTGGATCTTCAAGTTAAATGCTCTAATTTTCTGAGTAATAATTGAGTGTAACATCAGTTAAACTTTTAGATGACAGAGCCCGGAAATACCTTAGCGAGGGAAAGTAGAATTTTCACTTTTATTATGCATTTCTGCAGGAGGCAGACTAAAAAGTCGTGGGCTTTCTATCTAGCCCTTCGGGCTTTCAAGAACATTTAATTAAGTGGATACATTCAACTTAATAGATATTAAACAATATATTTAATGGTTAAGTGATATATTTATATTTTTTGTTTTTGTATAGTGTAATTAATAAGCGATAAATATTATAGTTATTTTATTAATGGATGGATCATAAGAGGTAAAAATGGAAAATAAAAAAATAAAAGTTGGTCAAAAAGCTGTTGATTTTTGTTTGGAGGATTTCAAAAATAGAAAAATATGTCTAAAAGATTTTAAAGGAAAAAATATAGCACTTTATTTTTATCCTAAAGACGATACACCTGGTTGTACTTTAGAGGCAATCGATTTCTCTAAGCATAAATCAAATTTTCAGAAAAATAATACAACCATATTGGGTATAAGTAAAGACTCTTGTGAAAGCCATCAGAAGTTTGTTGATAAGCATTCTCTAACCATTGCTCTTCTATCGGATCCTAACTCTGAAGTTCAGAAGAGATATGGAGTTTGGAGAAAAAAGAAATTTATGGGGAGAGAGTTTATAGGAACAGTTAGGACAACTGTTTTGATTGACAAGAAAGGGATTATTAAACATATATGGGATAAGGTAAAAGTTAAGGATCATGCAGAAGATGTGCTTGAGCAGGCAAAGACACTATAAAATGGAAAAAATTAAATATACTGATACCACAAAACACACCAGGGGGTGGTAATATGGCTGAAAAAAATGCAGTAGATCTATTAGCCAAAATTCTTTTGATAGTAGGAGGACTTAACTGGGGATTATTCATCTTTGGAATAAACCTTGTCACTATCATAAGTTTTGGTGTTTCAGCAATTGCAAATTTAGTATATGCATTAGTAGCGATTGCAGCTATTGTTGAGCTAGTAAAGATTTTTAAATAGCTTTTTTATTTTTTTATATTTTTCTGCTGTCATAAGCCCAATGAAATAATGCTTGTCTTTGTTTTTCTCTACACTTAAAAAATCCTTTTGGGCAATTTTTCTTTATCTGTGCTATGTGTCTTACCATCTGTTTCCATCTTTTTATCTGCCTTTGATCATCTGGGCACCTTCTTCCCATATAGTATCTACAATACCATTGAAACCATCCTCTTGGATCTTCATGGTATATCCATCCTTTTTCTCTCCAATAGCTTAAGGGTTTCGAAGCGTTTATTCCAAAAAAGTTTAACTTAGGGTCATGGAATTCGTGACATAGTTTTGCTTTCTTAAACCATTCTTTTGGAAATTCACTCTTACAATCGGTCATATATTTTCCTCCAAAAACACCTAATTCAAGCATTTGTTTTGGTGTTAATTCTGGCTTAAATCCTGGATGGAAATTTTTTCCGATAGGTTCTGTAAGGTAATATATGTAGTTCTTCTGCATAAGATCATTAACTACTACTTTCTTTTTCATTTTAATTAAGAATATATATTGAAAAGTTTAGTATAGCTGCAAAACTTACCCATAATATGTAAGGGACGAGTAAATATGCTGCCGTTCTTGATATTCTATAAAAATATATTATCGATAATAATATTGCAAACCATAAAAACATAATTTCTATGAATGCTAATAATGGTGATTGTATACCAAAGAATAATATTGACCATAATAAATTAAGAATCAATTGGATTCCAAAAATAGTAATGGCTTTATTTGTTCTTTTCTTGTTATTCCAGACTATGTATAGGGAAATCCCCATTAAAAGGTACAGTAATGCCCATACAGGACCAAATACCCAGCTTGGTGGATTGAAAAATGGTTTATTTAAAGTTATATACCAACTTGAAACTGAAGAAATGGTAAAAATGGATCCTAAGATTCCTGCTAGTTTACAGATAATAATCGATGTAATTAATTTGAAGTAATTTAATTTGTTTAGCTCCATTTTTAAAATAAAGAGATCCATGTATATAAATTTAGTGCTTAAGTTGAGTATGCCTCTTCTGAAATAAATTTCTCCGAAGGAGACTGTATATTAGGAGAATAAAGTTGGCAATAAAGAAAAACTACTAAAGGGCACACTCAACTTTTGGAGCATTTAGCACAAATACCTCTTACCTCAATCTGAAAGCTGGTTATTGATCCTGGAATCTTATCTTTAAGAAAATCAAGTGAATCAATATTAAAGTGAATAACTTTACCAGTTTCCTCGCAAAAAAAGTGACAATGACTTCTATTTTCTTTGGAATAGATTAATCTACCATCGCAAGTATAGGAAAAAATATTCCCATTTTTTCTTAATGTTTTTAGAAATCTATAAATTGTTGCAAGCCCTATATTTTTGTCGATTGTTTTGACTCTTTCATAGAGGTCCTCAGCAGTAAAAAAAGTGTTGAACTTTGTTAGTTCTTTTTTTATAATCTCCTTTTGTTTGGTATTTCTTGTTTTTAAGGCCATTTTAAACAAGTATAAATAAATCCTTATTGAGAATGAGAATCAGTAAAGTTTATAAAGATTTTGATTTACCTATATAAGGGGTGATAATTATGAAAACTTCGTTAGTTATAGGGATTCTTGTGTTAGCATCGTTTTTAGTTGGTTGTACAGAATACACTGTACCAGATGTCTCGGAAAATACTAATGAAAAACTTAATGTAATCGTCAGTATTCTTCCACAAAAAGCATTTGTTGAGGCAGTTGGAGGAGATTTAGTGATTGTGAAAGAA
This sequence comes from Candidatus Nanoarchaeia archaeon, assembly GCA_028279655.1. Lineage (GTDB taxonomy): Archaea > Nanobdellota > Nanobdellia > Woesearchaeales > JACPBV01 > JAHWHQ01. Next base: position 152,572 of record JANQNH010000018.1, read on the forward strand.
CTTATACCCCCTGGTGGGAGTCCGCATACATATGAACCAACACCAAGTGATTTAGCATCTGTTGAGAAAGCAGATATCTACTTTAGAATTGGACATATCCAATTTGAGAAATCTCATGTTAACAAATTTGCTGGATTGAATCCTTACATGAAAATAATCGATACTTCTGTTAATGTTCAATTAAGAGAATTCGAAGATCATGAAGAGCACGGTCATGAAGAGGATCATCATGAAGAAGAGGATCATGAGCACGAAGATGAAGAACATGAGGAGGAAGAGCATGAACATGTAGATGAGGAACACGAAGAACATGAAGATGAACACGACCATGATCATACAGGTGTTGATCCTCATATCTGGCTCTCTCCAATGCAAGTAAAAAAACAGATTGATACTATTTATCAGACATTATCTTCGGTGGATCCGGCTAACACTGAAAATTATTTCAATAATGCTCAAGTATTTAAGAATAAACTTGATGCACTTCATGCAGAAATTGAATTGGAATTAAAAGCACTGAAAACAGATAAACTAATGGTTTTTCATCCTGCATGGGGCTATTTTGCAGATGAATATGGACTTGAGCAGATAGCTATTGAACAGTCTGGAAAAGATCCTACAGCCAAAGAGCTTCAGCATATCATTGAAGAAGCAAAGGAAGAAGAGATCAAGGTTATCTTTATCCAATCGCAATTTAGTAAGGCTATGGCTGAATCTGTTGCTGAAGAGGTTGGAGCAGTGGTTGTTTCCATTGATCCATTAGCAGAAGATTACATAAGTAATCTAAGAAATGTTGCTACGACAATTGCGGAAAGCTTAAATAAATAGTTTGTTCTTTTTTCTAGAATGGAAAGAAAAGAAATCATCAAAATAGATAAAGTAACTTTTAGCTACGGGAAAGAAGAGTTTCTTAAGGATATTACCTTATCAATCTATGAAGATGATTTTCTTGGGATTATAGGTCCAAATGGTGGAGGAAAAACAACGCTTCTCAAAATGATACTTGGATTGCTTGAGCCACAAAGAGGTAAAGTCAGTGTATTTGGGATATCACCTAAAAAAGCGCGCCATGAAATCGGTTATCTGTCTCAATTTAAGAATATTGATTTTGATTTTCCTGTTACTGCGCATGAAATAGTCCTCCTTAGTAGAGTGGGAGATAAGCTCATAAAAAGATATTCTAAAGCGGACAAGGAATCAGTTAAGAAATCAATGAAAGAGTTAGGGATATGGGACCTTCGGGATAAAAAACTCAATGAATTATCTGGAGGAGAGAAGCAAAGAGTTTTTGTTGCAAGAGCGCTAGCTAATGAACCTCAAGTTTTGATTTTGGATGAACCAATGTCAAATCTTGACATCCACATACAAGAAGAATTCTATAGGATTCTAAAGGATTTGAACAAGAAAATTGCAATTGTTATTGTTGATCATGATCTTGAGATGGTTTCAAAATATGCAAAAGAGATTGTCTGTGTAAACAAATGCAATACCCATGCGTTAAGGTATCATGATGCAGATTCATTAAAAATGAAGGAGATGTGTCATGATTGAAGCTTTAGGTTTTCAATTTTTCCAGAATGCTTTGATTGTTGCTATTTTAGCATCAATTGCAGCAGGAGTAATAGGAACATATATTGTAGTTAAAAGAATGTCTCTCATTTCTGGAAGCATCGCACATACAGCTTTTGGAGGACTGGGTATAGGTTATTTTCTTAATGTAAATCCCTTGATAGGTGGAGTGCTATTCAGCTTATTATCTGCTGTGAGTATAGCACTCCTTCGGAAAAATGCAAAGAACAGGCTTGATACTCTATTAAGCTTTTTATGGGCAACGGGAATGGCAATTGGACTTGTTTTTATTTTCTTAACTCCTGGTTATACCACAGATTTATTTACCTATCTATTTGGAAATATTCTTTTGGTTTCAAGCTTTGATCTATATATGATTCTTTTTTTAGATATTGTCATACTTGCGATGGTTTATTTAATGTACAACTCATTTTTAGCAGTGACTTTTGATGAGGAATATTCAGAAACAAGAAATATGCCAGTTACTCTGGTTAATATTATTCTTTTTGCTTTAATTGCACTCACTATTGTTGCAACAATAAGGGTTGTTGGGATAGTTTTGATGATTGCGATACTGACTATTCCAGCTGCTACTGCCCAGATATTTCATAAGACAGTAAAGAAAATAATGATAACAAGTTCTTTAATCACTTTGTTTGCGAGTATTTCAGGTCTTATAATATCATATTATCTTAATTTTGCTACAGGTCCAATAATTGTGTTGATTATTTCAGCTGTGTATTTATGCGGGATTTTCTTATCTAGGTTGAGTGTATCCTAATTAAAGCTACAGAAAAAAACATCCTTCTTAAACTATGTTTCTAGGCTGTGCTCTAAGAGCAAACTCCAATTCATTATTTCCAAGAATTAATTATTAAATATACTAAGATTCCAAATAGTATTAATGGTGAAATAGTCATTCCTATAAATCCTAATAAAAGCCCAAAAGCACCTAACTGCATTGAAGGATTATACACATGAAGCAAAATAGGTAGGCTTAGTATAAATGCGCTAATTAATAGTGGTTTTGATTTTAATATTGATGTCATATTGAAACTAACAATTTAATTCTTTATATAGTTATCTTTTTAGGAATTGGAGTTTTATTAAATTATAGCATCAGGATTAAGCGAAGTGCGAGCGTAGCTAGAATTTCCCCTTTGATGGGTTGAGGGAACTTCGCACATCAATCCTACCGTAGGGAGACTATATTCTTTAGACAAAAGAGGCCCCCAATAAATTCTTGAAGAAGTCAAGACTAAAATCTCTAATTTTAATTATTATAATCGAAACATTTATATAGTAGACCGACTAATCAGTCTATTGAGGTGGATATAATGAAAAAAATATTAAAAATAAGCGGTTATGTTGTTGCTGGGATTTTTTTATTGCTAGTAATCCTAAATATTTATGGAAGATTCCACTATGATCCTTCTGGATCATCACTAATTGATCAGGAATATGTAATTAAACCCGGAAAAAATGAAATTGAATATCTAAGTAATGGAGATAAAATCTCAGCTTTTCTTTTTATACCAGAAGATTATAGGGAAGGAGAAAAAAGACCAGCAATAGTGATTACTCCTCCACATTCAGGTGTAAAAGAACAAACAGCAGGGATATATGCTGAAAAGTTAAGTGAAAAAGGTTTTATCACCCTTGTTTTTGATCCTCGTGGCTTTGGAGAAAGTGAAGGACATCCATTATTACTTAGTTCTTATAGGCAAGCAGAAGATGTTAAAAATTCAATTGATTTTATTATGAAACTAAGTGGAGCAGATAAGGATAATATTTTTAATATGGGTATGTGTGCTGGTTCTGGCGTATCGGCTTATGAAACTATATCTGATTCTAGGATAAAGGCCCAGGTAATGGTTAGTCCTTATCTTACAGGTTCTGAAAATGTCGGGCAAAGTTTTTTGCAGAGGAATTTGTTTTATACTATGGTAGGTATTGGTAAATTTAACTATGTAATAACCGGCAATGATATAATCCCTCAAATGGTTCCAGAAACCATGGAAGAAGTTGAGCAGAGCGTAGTACCAGTAACTCCAATTGTTCTTGGAATGATGGAATACTACATACCTGGTGCACCAGGGAATGTTCCAACTTGGAAAAATGGAGCAAGCATCATGTCATTTACTCCTGTTATGGATTTTTCAATATATGATTATGTGGATGATCTTGAAGTTCCTTTATACATGGTATACGGGACTGAAGCAGTTAGTAAGGATGGAGCAATAAGACTATATGATCGATTAACAGGTTCTAAAGAAAGACTAGTACTTGAAAATGCGGGCCATTTTGACATTTACTATAAACCGGAATTTGTTGATCCTGCCGTTGATGGTATAGCTGAATTTTTAAATAAGCAAATTGGGGTGGAAGAATGAAAAAAATAATTTTAATAACCGGTGCAAGTTCAGGAATGGGACTTGAAACAACAAAAGATCTTGTTAAAGAAGGACATATCGTATATGGTGCAGCAAGACATACTGATAAAATAAAAGAAGCAGGAGCAAAAGCAATTGAGATGGATATGTCCAAGGAAGATACGATAAAAAAAGGAGTAGACAAAATAATCAAAGAACAAGGAAGAATTGATGTTCTTTGGAACAATGCTGGTTTTGGTCTTTATGGTGCTGTTGAGGATGTCACTCTTGATAGAGCAAGATACCAATTTGAAGTAAATGTATTTGGACTTGCTAGACTTACCCAATTGGTGACTCCCCATATGAGAAAACAGAAATCCGGTCTAATTATCAATACTTCATCGATGGGTGGAAAAATCTATTTTCCACTTGGTGCATGGTACCATGCAACTAAACATGCATTAGAAGGGTTTTCAGATTGTTTAAGGTTAGAGTTAAAACAATTTGGAATTAAAGTGGTTGTTCTTGAACCTGGTGCAATTGAAACAAATTTTTATCAAGTGTTTCAAAAAGAATTTTCAAAGTTGCCAAAAAATTCAGCATATAAGAAACTTATGAAAGCATATCAAAATATGGATAGTTCCTTGAAAGGTTCTCCAGCAAGTTTAATTTCACAAACTGTACAAAAAATAATAAATACTGATAAGCCTAAAACAAGATATTTGGTGGGAAGGATGGCAAAACCACTAGTTTTTGTCAGAAAATGGTTCGGAGACAGAGCCCTTGATAGTATGATGATGAGGATGGTAAAATGATAGGAAAATTCGTATCTGACATGATGATTAAGCCAGGAAAATCACCTGTGTTTGATAGTCCAAACAAATACGGCCTTGAGTACGAGGACGTGACATTCAAGGCAAAAGATGGTATAGAGCTTTTCGGTTGGTTATTTGAACCAAAGGAGAAGAGTAGAGGGGTAATTATTCAGTCCCATTTTGGTATTCAGTGTTCAAGGTGTGGGTTTACTACTGAAGGAAAAGGTTTATTGGCAAAAGCTCTTTGGAATAAGGATATTAACTTTTTAAATCAAGCAAAATATTTAGTTGAAGCTGCTTATTCTGTTTTGATGTTTGATTTTCGAAATCATGGTAATAGCGGAAAAGGAAAAAATCCTTGGATAACCTGGGGACAAGAGGAATATAAGGATATCTTGGCTGCAGTTGATTTTATTTCTAAACATCCTGATCACAAGAATGACAATATTGGTCTTTTGAGCATTTGTATGGGTGCTGCATCTAGTACTTTTGCGTATGGATTGGAGAAAAGTTTGCAAAAGAATAAGAAAATAAAGGCGATGATTGCGATTCAGCCTTTGACTTATGATTATTTTCTTAAGGCACTAGGATTTCCTAATTTTGTTATTAAAGCTACGAATAGATATAACAAGAGGAGAGGTGTTGACTTAACTGGACCTTCATTTTTACCTTATGCTAAGAATATTTCTGTTCCAACAATGGTAGTTCAAAATAAGAATGATCCAATGACTAATATGGAAATGGTAAAAAAATATTATGATGATTTGGTTGTGGAAAAGGATATTGTATGGCTAGACCTTGAAAAGAAAAGAGCAGCTGCTTATGATTGGGTTGGGAAAAGTCCTAAACCTATATTAGGCTGGTTTGATAAATGGGTGAAGTAAATGGAATACAAAAACATATTTGAAATAAAAGTTAATTGGAAAACAATAACAATGCTTATTGTTCTGGCAATTTTACCTAATTTTTTAGGTATGATTAATCTTCCAACAGTTTTTGGCTTTAAGATACATACCTTTCAGTACGTTATTTTTGTTGCGGCAATGCTTTATGGTCCTGTTGGAGGAGCAGTATCAGGTGGAATCGGCAGCATGTTTAGTGCATTTGCAATGGGTAACCCATATATTCTTGGGGGAAATATCCTATTAGGTCTTATGGCTGGATTATTGTTTAGATATGGATTTAATATTATCTGGTCAGCAATTATTGCTTTTGCAGTCCAATTACCTTGGTTATACTTAACAGACGTTTATTTGGTTGGTATGCCAGTTAGTATTGTATATAATTTAATAATAGCACTGTTTGTATCAAATTTGGTTTGGGCAACAGCAGCAAAATATACTGTGAGGCGTTAAAATGTCAAATGTATATTATAGAAAAATCAACTCTGAAACACCAGTTGAAGAGGTTCAAAAGATTACAAAGGAACTTTTAAATAAGATTATAGAAGAAGAGAATATTAAACTTGAGAAGGAAATTCCCTTAAAGGTACATTTTGGTGAAGCTGGCAATGTTACTTACTTAAAGTCTGAGAATTATCAGGGTGTAATTGATTTTCTTAAGGAAAAGGGGATTAAAACACATTACATTGAGACAACTGTTGTATATGGTGGACAAAGGTTTAAGAAAGAACTGCATCTAAAAACTGCCAAAGAACACGGATTTACTAATCTTCCGATTGAGATTGCTGATGGAGACTATGGGGCAGAGTATGCTGAAATTGAAATCAATAAAAAACATTTTAAGACTCATAAGATAGGAAAGGCATTTACTAAATATAACCAGTTAATTGTGTTAGCACATTTTAAGGGACATATGTTAGGCGGTTTTGGAGGAGCAATGAAGCAATTATCTATGGGGCATGCATCAAAAGGTGGAAAGCTAGCAATGCATATGGATATTAAACCTAGGATTGTTCAGAGAAAGTGCGTTAAATGCAAGATGTGCCAAAAGGCATGTAATGAGAATGCTATAACCATCAATGATGAGGAATCTTTTATTGACCATAGTAAGTGTGTTGGATGCGGTGGTTGCGTTGCCATTTGTCCAAAAAATGCAGTTTCGATAATATCTTTAAAAGGAATATATCGAGCATTATTTCAGAGAGAAACCTTTAGAGAGAAATTAATTGAAGGGGCTTATGCTGCATCTTTAAATAAGAAAAATATTTATATGAACTTTGCTATGAACATTACACCTGGGTGTGATTGTGAAGGCAGGAAGATGAGAATATTGATGGATGACATAGGAATATTTGTCTCAACTGATCCAGTTGCAATAGATAAAGCCTGTTATGATATGGTTGCAGCGAGAGGAAAGAGATTTCGTGGTTTTAAGCAATTTGCTTATGCAGAGAAGATTGGACTTGGAACAACCAAATACAAATTAATTGAGGTTTAGGATGAAGAAAGAACAAATAATTAAGACAGCTATGAAGTTGTTTGTTTCACAGGGATTTGAGAATACTCCAACTTCTCAAATTTCTAAAGAAAGTCAAGTAGCTACAGGAACATTATTTCATCATTTTAAGACTAAGGAAGACTTGATTAATGAAGTTTATATTTATGTTAAGAAAAGTATGGCTTCATATGTTTTTAAGAATTATAAGTCTTCTGATAGTACAAAAGAACAAATAAAACAGATATGGACTGATATAATTAAATGGTCTTTCTCTAATCAGGACGAATCTCAGTTTTTGGAAAAGTTTTATGGTTCATCATATATTGATAATGTCACAGTTGAGCAGATGGAAAAAGATTTTGAGATTGGCGGAAAAGTATTTGAGACTTCTAAGAAAGAAAAATTAATTAAGGATATGCCTATTGAATTATTTAGTAATATAACTTTTGGGCTACTTCATGCTTTTGAAAAAGAATTCTATAAGAAGAAGAGATTAGATGATAAACTTTTAAATAAATGTTGGGATATGTATTGGGGATTGTTGAAGAGGTAGGATGTTATTCTCTAGTGCTCTTTTTTGTCTTCGTAAAAACATTCTGGTTGGATGAGGCGAACATCGTGATACTTGTTATGTTCTCCAACCCCACAGCGTGGTGTCGGATTTCTTCCGAAAAGTTTGAGAACCCGCCGTAAATCCAGTTGTCGCCGTAGTTTTTACTTACTTATTATCAATCCCTGCGTAGCAGACTATATGTTCGTTAGAACGAGAGAGGGGCTGTTTTTGGTTCTTTTTTGAAAAAGAATATTTGCAGTTTATAATTTCCAGAATTAAGCCTTTTTTTTAGTCATTTTCAGTAATTTCACAATTCTTTTTTCGTCAATATCTTTTAGAGTTTTTATCTCGATATGAACTGTTGTGCTTGCAGTTCCATCAAAAAGTTTTATTTCTTCTTTTGATAGTCCTTTTTTTGAGAAACCTAAATTAACATGATCTTTGACTGCGACAACGTAATAATTTCCGTTGTCAAACGTTGGAACGCCCCATTTCATTTCATCTTTCACACTGGGAAAAGTCTTTATGATAATTTTATGCAACTTCCTGCAGATATCTTTTTTAGGAGAATCTTGTTTTTCAATATATTGTTTTACTTTTTCATCCATTTTATTTCTTCTCAATTTTCTTATTCAAAATAAACCCAATTCCTATTATCACGAAGAAATTATTGAGATAACTTAAGAATCCAGGATACCATGCACTAATATTCGTACCCGAAACTAAAACTACCATTATGTAGTCCATTAGGAGACAAAGAACATACCATGAGATTCCAGCGATTAGTCCATGTTTAGTGTAATCTGAATCAATGCATCTGAAATAAAAATACGCAACTAAGATAAAGTTTATGGCCCAAAGGGCAGCTATTATAGAGCCAAACCAGAGGTCTCCTATTTTTGGAACATTATTTTCAACATCCCAAACAAGCATGGCAAATAATGCTGGAACAAACCAGATTAAAAATCCATATAGTATCACTCTTATTTTTTGGTTCATACATTTATCATAACATAGGTTATTTAATAAGTTTTCTTTTTTGTATTCTTCATAAATTCTTTTACGAAGTAAAAGACTAAATGTCCGAAGGACAGGAACCCCCTATTTCTAAAAATGGAACTCAAATTTTATTGTAACATCAGGATTAAGAGAATTTTTTGCGAAGCAAAAATTTGGATGGAGCCTGCAAGGTTTGGTCGGAGTAAAATCTTTTATTTTACGAAGAAGTTTTTATTTTAGGCACGTTCGTAATGCGATTCTATTGCACCATACTTATATGATTTAGTTTTTGTAAGTTTTAATGGTATTTCTTTATTGGTTTTTTCAAATAGTCTTATTCCCTTCCCTAATAGAACTGGCATAGTGAATATAATAAACGCATCAATTAAATTTGATTTTATAAATTGATTCACTATATTAGCACCACCAATAAGCCAAATGTTACCTTCTAATTTATCAACTAATTCTTTTACATCTCCAGATACAAAAGTAACTTTTTCATCATTGCCAGTTTTTTTATTTGAAAAAACATATCCTTTTTGCTTCTTATATGGATAATCACAATCAAATCCTAATATTTGCCGATAAGTTGTGTCCCCCATAATTACAATATCTATTGGTTTAATAAAATCATTATAGCCCGTATCTTCTCCAGAACTATTAAACTTATCAAGCCAATCTACAGAACCATTCTTTCTAGCAATGAATCCATCTAAACTCATTGCGATATAAAGGATCACTTTTTTAGTCATAACATTAATAAAAGACTAAGTCATTATTAAATTTTTGGTTAAGTGCCTAAAATAAAAATTAAGTTTAAAATCGAGCATCGCTGTTACACAAACCGGAAGGAAGTGAAAGCTCGAAGAGACCCGAGGGCGAGTGAGCTAGATGCGAACGAGCCACTCTGGGGCGCATCGAGGTAAGACGCAAGGGGCAAAATTATCCTAACTTACCGCAAGAATCATTCCACTTGTTAGCTAATTTGATAAATTTGGAATATCCTTTTTCTTTAACGAAAACAATACTTTTTTCATATCTTTTTCTGCCTTTTCCATAGAATATTTTTAAAATTTCACAAGGAAAATCCGAGCAATCAGCACAAGTATCAAATTTTTTATCTTTAAAGCAACACAATTTGATTTTACATTTGGCTCTATTGATCTCTCTTTCACCTGTATCAAATCCCAATTTACAACCCCTACAATGGCCTTCAATAAATGGTTTGCAAGTTTTACAATATGCTCCACAACAGGCAATGTATCTTTTTGAATTCATAATATTAAAATAAATTTATCAATTTATAAATAATTTTCTATTTTTGTGATCCGAGTAACATCGCGATTTAACGACGTTTCTAGGCTGTGCCCTCGAAACATGAGGCAACCCACTAAATCAAACAGAGCTGAGAAATTTTCAGAGTGGTGGAGGAATTTGGGTGAGTAACGCAGGGGCTTTGATGCCCCGAGTAACGCAACCGCTTAATTCCTGTTATACGTAGCAGACCTTTGATGGTCTGCGGAGTTTTTAAGCCACCGAAAATGCGTTACTGCCGTAGTTTTTGATTAGTTTAATTATAATAGATTTCTGCGAAGCAGTGTAAAATTTAGGGGGAGTTCTTACTAGAAAAACGAAAGATTTATATATCATTCATTATTATTGAATATTTATTCACTTTTATTGAAAATGATTCCAAAAAACACTCAAAAAATAATATTGTTCCTTTTGAAGAATATAGAAAAATTAGGCTATAATATTAATCAAATCTCTAAGATTAATAACATTAGTGTAGGGAGTTCTTTTAAGATTTTGAAAGATTTAGAAAAAGATAATATAGTTATAAAAAAAGAGATAAGCAATGCGTCTCATTACAAATTAAATTTTAACAATCCTGAAACAATAAAAATTTGTGAATTTCTTCTTTTAGGTGAAAAAAGAAATCTAAAAGGTTTTGCTAAAATCTATGCTGAAGAAATTACAAAATTTAAAGAAGCAGAAATGATTATTTTATTTGGTTCTGTATTAAACGGAAAAGAGTTTAATGATGTTGATATTTTATTTTTGACTAATAAAACTAAAAAAGTTAATGATTTCTGCCTTGAAATCTCAAAAATCAGAACAAAGCCAGTTGTTCCATTAATTATGAAAAAAGATGATTTGATTAAAGAAATAAATAATAAAAAAGAAGCAATACTTGATATGATTAAAAATGGAATAATCCTTAAAGGCGAATCTATTTATATGGAGGTACTAAAAAATGTCAATTCATAGGGAAAAGTTAGATTGGTGTTTAGCAAAACCAAATAGAATGAAAAGAATAAAACCAAATGATAGGCTTTCAATGGAACATATAGAGAAAGCTAAACATAATCTTAAAGCAGCTGATTATAATATTAAAGGAGGTTTCAGTGATTGTCGAAAATGCTGCCAGAAAGGCAGATATAAGAAAGAATATTACTCCTCATTCACTTAGACATTCTTTTGCTACTCATTTATTGGAAAGAGGAACAGATATACGTTATATCAGGGATTTGTTGGGGCATTCTAATGTAGGCACTACCTTAATCTATACTAAAGTTTCAAATAGGGACTTATCAAAGATAAAGAGCCCTGTTGATGATTAGAGACCGAAATATTTATATACTATAGCTAGTTATATATCTACTATGGCTACTACAATTCAAGTAAGTGAGAATTTGTTGAAGGAATTGAAAGATAGGAAGCTTTATGATAAAGAAAGCTATGAGGAGATAATCTGGGATCTATTAGAAGATACCATGGTCTTATCTGAAGAGACAAAGAAAGAGATAAGGCAAGCAGAAGAAGAATTTAAACAAGGAAAAGTCCATACTCTTGAAGAGGTTAAGCAGGAGCTTGGATTATGATGTATTCTATTATATTTTCTGATTTGTCTTTAAAACAATTAAGGAAGTTGGACAAGCTAGCCCAATCTAGGATTATTGCTACAATAAACAGGTGTAGGGTCAGGCCTTATTCTCATGTTAAAAAGTTAGTGGATAGCCCTTATTATAGGTTGAGGGTTGGAAAATACAGAGTTATCATTAATATCATGAATCATGAACTTCGGATATTTGTTATTGAGGTAAAACATCGCAAGGATGTTTATAATTGATTATGGAAAATTACAAAAACTTCTTGGAAATTAAATAATCTTCAAATCTTTTATGCTTCTGCCTCTATTCAAAACATAAAGTTTATAACTTAGTAAATTCTGAATATTTAATGAGGCCTTGGGAATCAAAGATTCCTAAACCCTCGAACAATTTTGAGGTGATTAATATGGGATGTTGTGGAGGAAAAAAGAAGAAGAAAAAATAATTCTTCTTCTATATTTACTATGGCAAAGCCAGGGGATAGGGTTAAGGTAGTTACCAAAGAAGGCGAGATTGAAGGTATTCTGATGCCTAACGAAGAGACGGATTCTGTTGTTGTTAAGCTGGATAATGGATATAATATCGGTATCGATAAGAAGAAGGTCAAGAAGATTGATGCTGTTAAGAAATATAGTGCAAAGACAGAGAAGAAAGGCAAGTTAAGCGTGAATAAGAAGCTGCCTACTATCTCTATACTGCATACTGGAGGTACAATCGCATCTAAGGTGAACTATGAGACCGGCGGCGTGATAGCTAAGTTCGATCCTGCTGAGCTTATTGGGTTGTTTCCTGAGCTTAAGGAGATTGCTAATTTTGACAGCAGGCTGATTGAGCAGATGTTCTCTGAGGATATGAGATTCGAGCATTATAAGAAGATTGCTGGTGCTGTGGAGAAAGAAGTTAAGAAGGGAGTTGATGGGATCATAATAACTCATGGGACGGATACTTTAGCTTACAGTTCTGCTGCGCTTGCTTTCGTGTTAGAGAGATTAAATATCCCTGTTATCCTTGTGGGAGCTCAGAGAAGCTCTGATAGGGGTAGTTCAGACGCTGCTATGAACCTGATTTGTGCCTCTGAGTTTATCGCCAAGACGGATTTTGCAGGAGTAGGAATATGTATGCATGAGAAGCCGGATGATAAAAATTCTGTTATACTTCCAGCCTGTAAGACCCGGAAGATGCATACTTCAAGAAGGGATGCCTTTAAGGCAATAAATGATACGCCTATAGCAATGATTAATTATGATACTAGGAAAATTAGATTCTTGAGGGATTATGGTAAGAGATCTGATAGTAAGTTGGTTATCAAGGAGGGATTTGAGGATAAGATAGGGTTGATAAAGTGTCATCCTAATATGTTCAGAGAGCAGTTTGATTTCTTTAAAGGTTATAAAGGGTTAGTGATCGAAGGGACAGGACTGGGCCATGCACCTGTCGATCCCCCGCAGAGACTGAATATAAACATATTGGAATCTATTAAATCTCTGGTTAAGTCCGGTACAATAGTAGTTATGACATCTCAGTGCTTGTTTGGCAGTACACATCCTCATGTTTATACTGCTGCTATAAACCTGTCTAAGGCAGGGGTTGTATATTGTAAGGATATGCTTTCGGAGACTGCATTTATCAAACTTTCATGGCTTTTGGGCAACTACAAGGATAAGGAAGAGATCAAGAGACTTATAGCTACTGATCTTAGGGGGGAGATCAATCCAAGGATAGAGCCTGAACAGTATCTGGAATAAAAAAAGAAAAAATTAAATTAGTTCTAGGGTTCTTCCATCTTTGACTCTTCTATAAAAACATCCACTATAGTATTCATCTGTTGAATCTTTTACATGGCATGCTCCTCCTTTCTCTTTTTCAACTAGATAGAGCAAGGAGTTCTGTTCGCAGTTTATTCTTATGTCTCTTACTATGAGTCTGTTCTTGCTTTCTTCTCCTTTTGTCCATAACTTATCCCTGCTCCTGCTCCAGTATGTCGCATATCCTGTCTCAAGTGTTGTTTCAAATGCTTGCCTATTTGCAAAGGAAAGTATCAAAACCTCTTTGCTTGAGTAGTCTTGTGTAACTACAGGGATTAACGTTCTTCCATCTACCCCAAAGTCAAGCATCAGGTCAAGGGTTTTTGTTATTTCTTTCATTTTCCTAACCTATTACTTGCTGAGGAGAATATCTTATGATATTGCTTGCACCGTAAACTTTTAGCTCTTTGGATATCTTCGGCCATTCTCCTTTTGGAACTAAGATGCTTAGTTGACTGAATCTAGCTCCTTTGTTTAGTGTGGGCTCATCAGAGAAGAGGTTTTGTCTTTCTAGGTAACTCAGCATCCAAGATAGATTATTATTCTCTATATTGAAGACTACATAGTCTTTTTTCTTTGCTTCTACAACTCCTAGAAGTTGGGCAGCGATTTCGTCTGCTTTTTCTCTTTTCCACCTATCTTGTAGAGATTTTTCACTTCCGTATAATCCTGCTTCTGATCTTGCTACCTCTTCCAATTCTCTTAGCCCATATTCCTTCAATGTTCCTCCTGTCTGGGTATTGTCGAAGACAAGATTTGCACCTTTTCTAATGTACCCTTCTGTTACTCCATCACTCATTATTATCTTTACTTTGTCGTTGTCTCCAACCCTTGTTCCTCTTAGCTGTTTCATCGGTGCTCTTTCTGCATACCTCTGTTTATATGCTGCTGTTGTAGCCAGTGCCCTTGCTGGAGTATTTACATACTCTGAGAAGCAAACGATTTCTGAGTCTGCATTTTCTTCAACAAAATCCTCTAGGTTCTCGCTTTCACACGATTGAGGTACTGCAAATACTAATCTTGTATTTCCATAGCCTAAGTCGCACATTGTTATAAAGCTACCATTCCCATTTTCTTCAGATATCCAATCCTTGCCAACTATTGCGAGGTCTGCCATACCTAAAATAAGTTCGTTGGGTGCACTTTGAGGTCTGGATAGCATTACCTCTATATCTGGGTCGTTTCTTATTGCTAATCTTTTATCGCTCTCCTTTCCAGGTTCATAGCCCACTATATCATATCCTGCCTGCTTTAGCAAAGCGTTTGTGTCTCCTCTACCTTGGGTATTTAGACTTCCTTTTGGTAAAAGTAATCTTATTTTCTTATTCATTTTTTCTCCCCTAGCTATCTTATATAGCTCTCGCTAGGTTTGAGCTTTTTTTTAGTCTTATTCTGGTACGATGTCTTTTAGAATCCGGTTTGGGTTTGTAGAGTAGTCTGGAGACTACCCGTGAAACTTATTTTTATAAATATATCTAGAAAAAACTGATTTACCGACGATGAATACAACCACTCGCAGTTTTCATGGTTGTTGGGAATGCATATCCATTTATATAGCTTTCGATTTTGTTTTCTGAGGTTTTTTGGGTTTGGTGTTAAGGGAATGCTGCCATAATTTGGCAAGTGGTCTCTGAAATGCAAAAATTTTGGCAGTTAAAGCCCCCTAAGTGCGTTGCACTAGCCACTTGCCAACCACGCGTAAGGTATTTAAATAACAAAACCCTATATTTTTTATTATGAATTTAAATTCCTTTTATTTCGAATCACTTAACTTACGTTTAATTATTAAATAATGATTTTTGTTTCCACTAAAAATCAATTATATATTTTTACTGAGTGACCAATTGGTGATTTAAAATGGAATTTAATCCATTAAAAAATAAAATTTTGCAGTTTTTAAATAATCCTTATTCTGTTCAGTATTCGAAAAGAGTGGAAAAATCATTAAAATACGCTTTGGAAAGGAACTTAATAGATGAATATGATATTGAGTATAGGACACTTAGAAATTATTTTACTAAAGGAATAGAAATACCTCTTTGGGTCGTTGAAGCTGCTTGTAGAATCAACTTAAAAGATGTACATATTCCAGCAGAATTTCAGTATCTTTGGTTTTGTTTGCATGCTACTATCCTAACTAGAAAACAACCTAGTGGAAGAGTGTTTAGAACACGGGTTAATTTTTCACCGTGTTATATCGAATTGGATGATGGGATTAGGAAATTATTAAGCGAAGCATCTAAGTCGCTAAATCTTCCAATTTACGAATTTGTTAGATTAGGTGGAATTAATAAAACAGACAGTAATAAATCAATTTCTTTACTATTGTTGCTAAAGATATGTCAAATTCTTAGGATTGATATCTGGAATCTGTTAACAGGATGCGAACTTTTTGGAAAAACCAAAAAAACAGGGAAGATTACTATTCTATCTAGTATATTGGATGCAGATTTAATGGTCCTATTGATATGGTTAAGAACAGAAGGGCATATAGAATTAGGAAGCACACATATAGAGATTAACCAAAAAGACAATATTAAAAGTCTTAAAACACTTAGGAAAATAATAGTTGAAAAATTCAATATCAAAAACAGTAAGCCATTATTTTTGGTTGGAAAAAGAGGGGAAGATAGATTAATTATTTCTTCTAGCCCTTTAAAACAATTATTATGCCTAAAATATAACTTTCCATTAGGTTATAAAAGCGGTTCTTTGCAACCTTTGGATTTAGGGGGGTTTTCACATGAAGATTACAAGAAAATGATGGCTACTTTTATTCAGACTGAGGGCTGTTTATCTTATACTTATACTAGAAATAAGAAAAAAAGACTACCTCGGTTTGAATTTATAGTTAAGGACCGCTCTTTGGCTGTTGACTGTTTATTTACTCTAAGAAAATTAGGGTTCTACCCTTCCTTTTCGGAGAAACAAAACATATTTAAAGTAGGTTTGTATAACTCTAAACAAGTTATAGATTTAGTTCATCAAACAAGGAAATACGTTTTTGATGAAAAAAAGATTGATTATTTGAGGGAGGTATGTACAAGTGGGATTGGATTATGAGAAGTTAGGATTCCGTTGTGGAATCGAGTGTCACCAACAATTAGAAGGAAAGAAGCTATTCTGTGATTGTCCTACGTTGAACTCTTCAGAAGAACCTGATATTAAGGTAGTAAGGAGGCTTCGTGCAGTTGCTGGAGAAACCGGCAAGGTGGATGTTGCTGCTAAGCATGAGATGAAGAAAAGAAAGAAGTTTATCTATGTCTCTAACACGGTTGATAATTGCCTGGTGGAGTATGACGAAGAGCCCCCACACCCTATAAATCAAAGCGCGTTGGATGTTGCCCTTCAGGTTGCCATATTGCTGAATGCTAAGATCATCGATGAGATACAGGTTATGAGGAAGACAGTTGTGGATGGATCTAATACTTCTGGATTTCAGAGGACTGCTTTGGTTGCTACTGATGGTTATATAGATACCTCTTTGGGCAAGGTTAGGATTGCGAACATCTGTCTTGAGGAGGAATCTGCGCAGAAGATAAAGGAGACAGAGGATTCTATTACATATAAGCTTGATAGGCTAGGGATCCCTCTCGTTGAGATAGGGACAGAAGCTGACATAAAGAGTGCAGAGCATGCTAAGGAAGTAGCTGCTTATCTTGGGATGGTACTCAGATCGACAGGCGGGTGTAAGAGAGGTATTGGGACAATCAGGCAGGATGTTAATATAAGCATAAAGGGGCACCCCAGGGTTGAGATAAAGGGGTTCCAGGATATTAAATCAATAGTAAAAACAATAGATAATGAGATTGAGAGGCAGCTTAAAGAGAAAAAGGGAGAGCCACATGTAAGGAAAGCGAATCCTGATTTTACTACCACTTTTATGAGGCCTATGCCTGGTGCAGCCAGGATGTATCCAGAGACAGACGTTGTTCCAGTAAAGATAAAAAAAGATAGGCTGGATAAGCTCTCTTCTGTTGAGTTGATATCTGACAAGACTGAAAAACTCGTTGAAGATCATTCTATTACAGAGGATCTGGCTAATGGTCTAGCCAAGATCGGTAAACTGGAGGTATTTGAAGGGTTTGTTAAAAGGTTCAAGAATATAAAGCCTGCTTTTATTGCCTCTACTCTTGTAAGTACTGTTAAGGAGATCGGCCGTAAATATGAGGTTGATGTGGATAAGCTTACAGACAAGCAGTTTGAGGAGATTTTTTCTTATCTTGATGATGCGAAGATCAGCAAGGACGTTGTTATTGATGTTCTGATCGATTATGCTAAAGGGGAGTTTAGCCTGGATAAGTATGCTTCTGCTTCTGACAAGGATATTGAGAGCGAGATAAAAAAAATAGTTGAAGGCAAGCCTGGACTTAGGGTGGGAGCGTACATGGGCATGGTCATGGCTAAGTTTAAGGGCAAGGTTGATGGTAAGATTGCTATGGATATCCTGAAGAAGTATGTTAAGGACTAAACTGTGTTGAAATATGGATAATTAAAATAAGAATAAAGAAAAAAGCAGTTCTTGATTTGTCTTTTTATTGTTATCTCTCTCTTGGCTATCCATCTACAGGACTATATCTTTTTTGGCTTAGCTTTGCTTCAATCCTCTCTATCCTTCTCTGCTTCATGCACATCGGGTTACCGCAAGTGACCATCCTATCAAACTGCGCAGGGAAGTCAATCTCAAAAAACTCTTCCCCGCAGTACCTGCAGATCTTTGTCTTTTGCGGATTCATTTTTCTTCAAACTCCCCCATCCTGTCATTTAGGTCGTAGTATCTGTTGAAAAACTCCCCATAATCTTCCTCGGATGGATTTCTTCTGAATGCCATTTTTGTTCACCTCATTCAATTAGTTAGCTGTTCCTTTCTGAGTCGCAGCAAATAAAAAACCATACTTCATCCTGTTCATCCATTGTGATCACCCGATCTCTGCAAGATCCAATGATGTTGGCTCCAGCCTCTTGTCAACCATCTCCCCATATTCTCCATAGATGTTCTCGTCCTCTTCTACTATGCCTGATCTGCTTCTCATTATCATCTTTATCCCCTCCACTTAATGATATAATATGTATTGTTGGTTAAATATATATACTTTTTTCATATATTACTTATATTTCCTAAAAAGTATATATTTACTTAATTTGTATATGTAAAGATATAATAACCAAAACATTTAAATAATAAATATGCCTAAGACCTCTTTAGGGGGTAGGATGAAAAGGAAGATATACAAGCTGGGCAAATCTACGCTAGTGGTGTCACTGCCTGCAAAGTGGATCAAGAGGTATAATATTGAGCCTAATCATGAGCTGCATGTTCTTGAGAATGATAAGAGCATCACTTTTTCCACAGACAGCCATTCATCGGATAGTGAGGTGGAGATAGATATCACTGATCTGAACGAGGATCTGATAAAATTCTATATAATGGGTGCTTATGTCAAGGGTTATGACCGCATCAAGATACTTTTTGAGAAGCAGGAGAATATGCTTTGTGCACAGGAAACCATCAATTCTCTTATCGGTCTTGCTATAATAGAGCAAGGGACGAAGTATTGTGTTGCAGGAGAGGTTTCAGGGACTACAGACAAGCAGTTTGATAATATATTAAGAAGAACTTTCTTATTAATAATGTCAATAGCAGAGGACTGCCTGGATGCGATGGAGAAAAGGGATAAGGAGGCATTGAAGGGAATCAGCTTGAGGGACCATGATGTGGATAAGTTTACAAATTTCTGCCTGAGGATCCTGAATAAAGGAGGATATAAGGAGTATGATAAGACAGCAATCATGTATGACCTGATACAGGAGCTGGAAGAGCTGTGTGATAATTACGAGGGAATGGCTGAAGACCTGCTTAAGGTAGATTCCTTCAAGATGAGGAAAGAGCTGAAAAACATATTTAAGGAGTCTAACGATCTGATAAGGGTTTTCTATGAGCTGTTCTATGATTTTAAGAAAGCAAGGATGATGGATTTTCATTCCAGGAGAGGTAAGATCATCGCTGGTATCAACAATCTTGGGAATGTAAAACCTTATGAGAGGACTATGCTATATCATCTCAGGAAGGTTAACGATGACCTTCTTGAGTTGTTTAAGCTGAAGATCACATCTCATTTCTCTTCTTAGTTTCTCTCTATAACTTACACAAAATTTATAAAGGGTTCTAGAACCCAGTTTCTTGGAGTAATCATAAATTATTAGACAGGAGGTTAATAAAATGGCAACAAAATGGGTTTATAGTTTTGATGAAGGAAAAAAGGAGATGAAGGATATACTTGGGGGGAAAGGAGCTAATCTTGCTGAAATGACAAATATCGGGATTCCTGTTCCTCCGGGATTTACCTGCACTGCAGAAGCATGTGCTGAGTATTATAAGCTTGATAAGAAATACCCTGAAGGTATGTGGGACCAGGTTGAGAAGAAATTGGAGGAGCTGGAGAAGAAGATGGGCATGAAACTCGGGGACAATGAGAATCCTTTGCTTGTTTCTGTTAGATCAGGAGCAGCTGTTTCCATGCCAGGTATGATGGATACTGTGCTTAATCTTGGATTGAATGATAATTCTGTTTTGGGTTTAGTTAAGAAGACAGGGGATGAGAAGTTTGCCTTTGACGCATACAGGAGATTTATCAACATGTTCGGGGATGTTGTTATGGGAGTTGACCATAAGTATTTTGAGGAAGTCCTGGACACTGCAAAGTCAACAAAAGGAGTAGAGCTTGACATCGATCTGGATGCAGAGGACTGGAAGAAGGTCTGTGAGGGTTATAAGGAAGTGATTAAGAATCATACAGGCAAATTGTTTCCAGAGGATCCTAAGGAGCAGCTGAGGATGGCTATAGATGCTGTTTTTGGCAGCTGGAACATAAAGAGGGCTGTTGCCTATAGAAGGATACATCATATTACTGGTCTTCTAGGTACTGCAGTAAATGTCCAGAGCATGGCATTTGGCAATATGGGGGAGACATCTGGAACTGGAGTACTTTTTACTAGGAATCCGAGTACTGGGGAGAATAAACTTTATGGAGAGTACCTTATGAATGCCCAGGGGGAGGATATCGTTGCTGGTATAAGGACCCCTAATCACATTGATGAGCTTAAGAAGGCTATGCCTAAGATATATGATGAGCTCGTATCTATATATAAGAAAGTGGAGAAGCATTATAAGGATATGCAGGATATGGAGTTTACCATACAGGAAGGCAAGCTGTTCATACTGCAGACAAGGAATGGAAAGAGAACAGCTGTGTCTGCTTTAAGGATAGCGGTTGAGATGGAGGAAGAAGGGCTGTTGAGCAAGAAAGAGGCTTTACTAAAGATAGATGCTGCACAGCTTGATCAATTGCTTCATAAGAGATTAGACCCTATTGCCAAGGAGAAGGCAGAGGTTCTGGCAAAGGGGCTGCCTGCTTCACCAGGAGCTGCTGTAGGAAAGGTTGTCTTTACAGCAGATAGGGCTCATGAGTTGGCTGAAAAGGGCGAGAAGGTTATCCTGACAAGGACAGAGACAAGCCCTGAAGATATAGAAGGTATGAATGCTGCACAGGGCATACTTACTTCCAGAGGAGGGATGACAAGCCATGCTGCTGTTGTTGCAAGAGGTATGGGCAAGCCATGCGTTGCAGGATGCTCAGATGCTGCTATCGATGAAGATAGTTGTGTATGTAAGATCGGAGATATTGAGCTAAAGGAGATGGATCCAATCACACTGGATGGTGCAACAGGCGAGGTTATAAAAGGAGAGGTTCCTGTTGTTGATCCTGAGCTTAGCGGTAATTTTGCTAAACTAATGAAATGGACTGATGAATTCAGGAAGCTGGAGATCAAGACAAATGCAGATACGCCTCATGATGCTCAGGTTGCCAAGGATTTTGGCGCTGAGGGTATAGGTCTTTGCAGGACAGAGCACATGTTCTTTGAAGGAGAGAGGATCAAGGCTGTCAGGGAGATGATATTATCAGAGGAGCTTGAAGGCAGAAAGAAGGCTTTGGCAAAGATAGAGCCTATGCAGAAAGAGGACTTTAAGGGCCTTTTCAAGGTCATGGACGGATTACCTGTTGTTATCAGGTTGTTGGATCCTCCATTGCATGAGTTCCTTCCTAAGGAGGATAAGGATATCCAGGCTATGGCTAAAGAGATGAGTATTGATGAGAAGAAGATCAGGGAAATCATATCCAGCCTGCATGAGTTCAATCCGATGTTGGGATTCAGGGGATGCAGGTTAGGGGTCAAGTACCCTGAGATAAGTGAGATGCAGGCCAAAGCAATATTGAATGCTGCTATAGAATGCAAGCAGGAAGGGGTTAAAGCAGTACCCTGGATAGAGGTTCCTTTAGTAGGTAATGTTAAGGAGTATATCACCATAAAGGAGATTGTTGATAAGGTGGCTGAAGAGCTAAAGGTTGTTAGAGGAAAGGATTATTGGATGGGGACCATGATAGAGGTTCCAAGAGCAGCTCTTACAGCAGATGAGATAGCTCCTGAATGCGATTTTATGTCTTTCGGTACAAATGACCTTACGCAGATGACGTGCGGATTTTCCAGGGATGATTCTGGATCTTTCCTGAAGCCTTATGTGGAACAGGGTATTTATGACAGGGATCCGTTCCAGAGCATTGACCAGACCGGTGTAGGGAAGATAATGCAGCTCTGTATTGAGAGCGCGAGAAAGGCTAATCCAAAGATCGAGATAGGGATATGCGGTGAGCATGGCGGTGAGCCTGAATCAGTGAAGTTCTGCCATAGGATAGGGCTTAACGACGTAAGCTGTTCCCCATTCCGGGTTCCTATTGCCAGGTTAGCTGCAGCACAGGCTGTTCTTGAGCAGGATTAATCTCTTTTTTCTTAATTTTTCTTAATTATTGTATCGACATATTTAAATATAAATATAAATCTCTCTTTTTTGTTGGGGGATGAACGAAGAAAAGGTAACTTTGACGATCGATAAGATCATATGGGAGAAATTCAAGAGATATTGTGCTGCAAATGCTTTTAAGATTTCTGGGAAGATACAGCTTTTACTTAACGAGGAGATAGAGAGAGGACCAAAGACAAAGAATCTCCTGGATATGTTCAGGGAGATTGTTGAGAAGGAGTCCAAGAGGGATGCTGTCAGGTCAGAACAGACACACCTCAATACGCAACCTATCGTAAATAGGGATTCTGGATTCCAAAACAATGGAAATCATTACAGGCCTGAAGCAAGGCAGGTTGTGATTGTTCGTCACGATCCTAAGATGAGGAACGGAGAGAGGGTCCCTACTATCGATCAGCTTATGAAGAGGAGAAATGGTTGAATCTTTTTGTGGCGTATATAGCTAGGTTAGCTTCTACGCAGTTTGTTCTAGAGGAGAAGGAATAGATTTTTTTATTTTTGTTTTATTTCCTGATGGGCTTCTAAAACATTTCTACCCAAAAGACCTATATGTGGACCATATAATTTATTATTTGATGCTTCAATCTGCATGTTCTTATATTTTTCCCAATCTTCATGGGATAGTATCTCCTGAGATAGTCCTCTTTTTATCCTTACTTGTAAGCCAGAATATGCATCAGCATTTACCCTTTCCTGTGTTAACAAATTTAGTTGCATAATAACAGAGGCCAGAGAGAGGCTAGTTGGATTATTAACCATCAAATTTTCCAATAGGGTTCTTATTGCAGGATTTTTGGGATTTTTAACATGGGACAGCATCTTTTCAAGTTTCCTTGCATGATCTCTGATATATACTATCCTAGGCCCTTCATACTTTTTTCTAACTCTTTCTTTTGACAAATAATTCCCTGCAGATTGGAGAGGATCAGGCCAGAACATTTTATTTAAAAGAAACACTATTTTAAAGGTGTCACTTTTTGTGGAGATTTTACTGGTTCGTTTCCCGTAAGGTCTAAAATTTCATAGTGTAGTTTACAGGCAATATCATAGGTCATCTTTTTCATATGATTAAAATCCCTTTCATGCCTATTGCTATCCGAATTTGAGTCTTTCTCAAGCGATTCTGTTTGTTTAGAAGCTGATCTGAATATTATTCCACTATTAGATGTTATCTCTCCCAATCCTCTTTCAGTATCCTTACTATTGCTTGTTTCATTCTCGATATGTGTAATGAGATCTACTATAGACTCATTACCAATACCAGCATAAGATATTTCACATTTAGTAATTACAGCTATGTAATTATGTCCTAATTCTCGTACTTTTTTATCTAGTTTATCAATACATTCTGTTGTTACTCTTTGTTTTGCTTGGTTATGGTACAATCCATCAAGTTTAGACATTTCTTCTGAATCAATCCTTAGGTCTCTAATGAGACTATAACTTAGTTCTCCAGGTATAACTCCACTAGTAATTAAGGTGTATTTCTTATCCGTCGGGTGAGATTCATAAATTACGCTTCTGTTGCTGTTGATTAAGTCATTTAGTTTTTGTTGTGAAGCCTTAATTTCATTTGTTTTTTGGTCTTCTAGACGTTTTAGTCTTTGATTTCTTTGTCTTTCCATAGCTTGTTTTTTATCTATAAGCTCCTGCTTTTTTTGTGTAGCATAACGGTCCAAAATGGGATTAATCGTTGAACTTGGATTTACTTTGGTTTGACTAGCTTCAAAAAGAGCTTGGTAAAGATCCCTTACTAGTAACTCATACTCTAACCTAGTTTCATCTTTTACTCTCTGAGATCTTGATATGGATACTCCATTTCTTGTTGGGTGAAGATTTCTAGGTATAGCAGTCCAAGTCCCATTTCCATTATATTTCCAACTTTTTGTACGTATATCTAGCAATACTGTTTCACCATTTTCATCAACTAACTTTA
Organism: Candidatus Nanoarchaeia archaeon; assembly: GCA_028279655.1. Lineage (GTDB taxonomy): Archaea > Nanobdellota > Nanobdellia > Woesearchaeales > JACPBV01 > JAHWHQ01. The sequence continues at coordinate 176,793 of JANQNH010000018.1, forward strand.
CCTTGTCTCCAATATCCCTTAGGTAACCATTATTATGCGCATCTGTAATGATTATATTTCCGTCCCCACTAGGGATGCTAAATTCTGTTGCATTATCTTGAGAATTCTTAATCCTGCTTTGTTTGTGTGTTTCCTGAAAATCATCTGTAACCTTGATAGCAGTTATCTCTTTCCCTTTATAATCAAATTCTATAGGTTTGCCTTCAGTTCTCTTTGGTTTGGAATCACATCCTGCAAGTGCCAAAGCAGCTAGTATCCCTGTTCCCATAATTTTTCTTGTTATACTTCTCATTTGAATCATTCCTCCTTGGACTCCCTCATACTAACCAATCCTATTCTCCTCTTACACTGAGGACATTCTTTTGGGTTTTCTACCCTTTCTTCCCATTCATAATCACAAGTGTTGCATTTCATCTTCACTTTAAAGTAGTTAATTTATAATAAATATATAAAATATTTTACCTAATTTTAGTTCAAAAAAGTAAAATTTATATATTATATTACCTTTATGATTTAAAATGCCTATAAAACTAGATGTTAAGGATAAAAAGATACTTCACCAGTTAGATATAAATTGCAGACAGTCAAATAGTCAAATAGGAAGGAAAGTTGGGTTGAGTAAGGGTGTTGTTAATTATCGAATTAAAGAATTGGAAAGGAAAGGACTTATACAATCATATTATACCATAGTAAACATAGCAAAACTTGGATATACATACACTCGTTTTTATTTTAATTTTCATAGTTTGACTAAAGAGAAATATAATGAGATTATCTTATTTTTTAAAAAAATTCCAAATTTGAACTGGTTGGGCGATGGGGAGGGCGAGTGGGAATTTGCTGCTGTTTTCCTTACGAGAAATGTACTTGAGATAAATGAGATTTATGAAAAGATAATCGAAAGATATAGTGAATACATTGTAGATAAAGAAATAAGTCCTGCAACAAGAGTTACTCTTTTTTATCAAAGATATGCATATATAAACAATGACACCACCCCCACCATATTGGCAGGTTCTGATAAATCAGATATGCTTTCAGAAAAAGATATGTTAATAATTAAGACATTGCAGGAGAATACTAAGATAAGAATTCAGGAAATATCCAAGAGAGTTGGTTTAACTCCTAAAATGGTTACAGCAAAAATAAACAAGCTTGTAAAAAATAAGTTCATTCTGGGATTTAGATTCCAATTAAATCATATATTATTGGGGTTTGATTATTATCATATATATTTTAGATTACAAAATATCAACGATAAAATTAAAAAAAGCTTTATTGAACTGCTTACATCAATAAAAAATGTTTTTTATATTACTGAATCTTATGGAAAATATGATGTTGAATGTGAGTTTATTGTAAAGTCCCAAAACGAATTATACGATATCATAAATGATATTAAATACAAGTTGCCGGGCTTGATCAGAACTTATAAGTCGGCACTTATTTATAAGGTATACAGGGCATTCTAGATTATTTGTATAAAATAGCATGAGCAGTTTCTGGAACACCCAATGTTCTATGATCTAAAATCTGGAGATTTCCTATTATGGATAAATCCTTTAAACCTTCATTACTATATCTCATCGAATTTGTAAGGATTATTATCGTACCTTCTTTTAAAACTATTTCTCTTCCTTCATATTTAACAGTTTCTCCATATTGATTTCTTAGATTATAATCTTCTTTTATTCGTATCCCAATTTTTATTTTGAGATTATCTTTAGTGCTTCTTTCTTTTATAACTACTCTTTCATAATTTTCTGGAGGTATAAAAAGCATTTCTCTTATCTGGTACTCATTAAATGCAATGTCTCTTTCTCCAATGTAATTGGTCTGAAGCTCTTTTCTATGGGTTTTAAGTGGGACATCAACAATAATTCTTAAATCATTATTGGGGAAATTTTTATTTAGACGTCCTAATTGCCTAATATAGGCTTGTTGTATTTCTAAAGGTAGGTTTTGGATCATATTTTTTAGTAATATGTAGTGTGTGGTTTTGGATTGGATTTCTGGTCCTAACAGTTCCGATAATCTTCCTGATAGGATATCTCTTCTAACAATTTTCCCATAGGGAGTAACACACCTTTTTCCGAGTATTTCCCCAATTTTAGTAGAATCACTTGAATCATATAAAACAAAACTGGTTCTATCTCTAGGTGTACTTTTAATAAAATGCCAGAGGTTCTTAAATTTATTATCCTGCAATTGCGCTAAGAAAACTAATTCTGTCAAGCCTGTTCCTGCACCTAAAAATAGGCCTTTAATATTGGGATTCCTAGGATCAGAAATGCTATTTCTTGCCAAAGCCTCAAGTAAAGCCCTATTTTGTCTCCCTATTCCATATCCATCTGACATTTCTTCCAATGACCAGTTTAATGTTTGGATGGGAGAACTGTACAAATCATGTCTTGAAATTTCAATTTCAGTTTGGCCATTTAAGACTTGTTCAGTGATATCTCCAATAATATTTTTTCTTGTATTTATCCTGTCTTTGATCAGTCTTCCTAATTCTTCTTCAGAAGGTTCAGCTGTACCTATCATCCATACTGCATTTATTGTATCATAAAAACTTCTTCGTTGCCTGAAGAATTCTGGAATCACCTGTAGCATCTTTTCTCTGTATACTCTGAAAAAGTTCAAAAGATCTTCCTGATTTGCTCCATTAAATCTTAGGTCAGCATCAACTGGAAGTTTGTATCTTATCGCTTTTACCATTTCTCCAAATTCTTCTAGATAAGTTAAAGCTTTATAGGGTCCATTATCTGCATCATAAAATAAACTTCTTGCAACTTGAATTGCTTGTAATGGTAAATCTTTCATAAAATCCCTATGACGATGAACATCTAGAAAACTATCAAAATTATGTTCTATATTCGATTCCAAATCTACTTTATCAGGACTCATAGTTGCTGATTCAAGAGTATCTAAAACTAAGGTCATTCTTTCAATAAGAAAGAAAATAGTGCTTATAAACTTTTCCATTTTATAACTACTATAGAGTAACTATCGATTAATTTTGTTGAATAAATACATTTAAATATATCTTTCTGTATTATGTCAATATGTCAAAAAAAGGGATGGGCTGGTTACTTTGGGTTTTAATAGTTGTTGTGATTCTTATATTGGTCTTCTTTGGAGGTTATCTTGTCTACCATTACTTTTTCGATGACATGGTTGTTGGAGAGGATGCTCCTGCTGAAAGGAAGGATTCAGAGGCTCCGGCAGAGGTTGATGATGGACCTGACTCTGGTGAAGGTGGTAGAGAACTGGAAGGGGGGGATGGAGGAGATGTAGGAGGGGGTGGCGGTGTTGAAGAAGGCTCTGAAGCAGGATCCGAAGACGAGATAGAGCAGGAGACCTTGCAAGAGTTTGTAGAACCTTCTGCTTCGTTTGAGCTTCTGGATTTTGATTATGAGATTGTGGAAGATGATCTGGTTAAGATTACGAGCATAGAATATACTGTATATAACCTTAATATAGCTTCTATCGGTCTTGACATTCTTCTATATCTGTATGATGATGAAGATGATGATTCACAGAAGGGCTTTGTGAGAGATCAGGTTAGGGTAGGTATGCTTCAGTACGGAGAAGACATAACTGAGACATCTGAAGTAAGTGCATATTACAGGGGGAACCTAGATACAGAGAAGGTCTTTAAGGTTACTCTTATCGGATATCTCTTTGACCAGAGCTATAACTTAGGCCATATATCTGATGAGTACCTTTTTGAATGATCAATCAGAACAGAGGTTGTTAACTACTTCGAATGCTTTTAGGATATCTTTCTCGTCTACGATGATTATATGCTCGTTAGAACATATCAGTGCATCTATGATGCTTATGTCGTTCTCTGCCAGTTCGTTCGAGATTGAAGAGAAAACTCCAGGGGTTTTTTCCAGCTCCTTTGGGTAGATCATCTCTACCATGCTAATGTTTTTGTTGGAGTCTATAATATCCTGCCTCTTGAACTCGTTTGTCATCTTGCTATAACTCTTCTTGTCAAAGATAATCCTGAAAAGTTTTGATCCTTCCAGTATCCTTAAGACCTCTCCTCCTTCGAAATCTATTCCCGGCAGGATCCTCCCTAACTTTTGGGTTACATCTTCATTCTTCTTTAAGGATAGCAGGGCCATCTTGGTGATTGCCCTTACTTCTGCTTTCTTAAGTATCGAATAGACGTCTCTTGAATCCTGTTTTTTTGTGGTACTGTACCTTCTTAATGCGCTTATGACAGAGTCAATTGACACCTTTATCTTATATTTGTTTATTATGTAGTTTGCAGCTGCCCTTAGGTTGAGGATTCCTCTTGAGATGTCTTTCTTCAGGGCGATGTCTGTGTCGATTATCTTCCAGACGAACTCTCTAATGTTGTTTATCTTCTTTTTAATCATTTCTTTTGTCCTTGCTTTTAGTGAATGTGTCATTTTTTATAAATTTAACTGATTTTTGTCAAATTTTTTTGTTTTTTGAAAAATATGTCACAGCGTTTTTAAAGTATCTTGGAGTTACTGGTGCGGGGCTGATAGATTAATATATTGTGAATAATTGATGGAGGGGATTGTTATGGCAAAGGTTTTGATTGCTGATAAGGCTGCAGCAGGTGCTGTTAGTGCAGCTAGGCAGATTCTTCAGGAAGCAGGTCTTGGGGTTGAGTATTTGAAGAATGGTCCTAAGGAGATTGATGAACTTGAGCCAGGGCCTCTGGAAAAAAGATTAGGTGGAGTGAAGTATATCATTGGGAGGAGCGGATTTAGAACTGTAGGAGAAGGACATAAATTTGTCGATGCTGCTAATGATCTTTCACTGGTAGTCAGGGCCGGTTCAGGCACCAATAACCATGATGGGGACTATCTTGTCCGGAAAAATGTTATCCTTGAGAATACGCCTGGGAGAAATGCTAATGCTGTTGCTGAGCTAGCCTTAGCTTATGTCTTAGCAGGAGCAAGGAACGTTGTTCAAGCTGATAGGTCTATGAGGAGAGGGGATTTTCAGAGGAGCAGATTTGCGGGCAGGGAGGTTAGAGGGAGTACCCTGGGTATTGTTGGATACGGGAATATTGGAAGGATGCTAACGGAGAAAGCAAAGGCACTAGGCATGGAGGTTTTGGTATATGATCCTATGGTCTCTGAGGACGTAATCTCAAAAGGCGGAGCGCGTAAGGTTGAATTAAAGGAATGTTTTTCATCTAGTGATTACGTGAGTCTGCATATACCTGCAAATGGCAATCAGGGATTGGTTAATTCAGCAATTCTTGGTTCTATGAAAGAGGACGCTATGCTGATAAATACAGCGAGAGCCGAGGTTGTCGATCAAGAAGCAATATTAAAACATATCCAAAGCAATCGGTCTTTTCGATATGCTGTTGATGTTCATAGTGCAGATGTTGAGAAGAATGGCAGACCCAGTCCTTTTGTTGCTTCTAACACTGATCAGATTATCATAACTCCCCATCTTGGGGCATCAACCGGGGAGGCTAATCTAGAGGCCTTGACACAGGCTGCAAGACAGGTTGTTGCCTACCATAGCGATGGACGGATTGAGAATGCAGTTAATTATGTTGAGATACCTGATGATCAAAAAGGATATATTCCTCTTGCCCAGGCCTTGGGAGCTTTTGGGGCTTCTCTTACAAAAGGGAAAAATGTTAAAGTAATGAAACTGAGATACTCAGGGGATTTAGCTGGTAAAAATACAGATGGATTGACAAATTATGTAGTAAGTAGATTACTGCAGGATTCTGTAGATGGTGTAACACCTATGAATGCGGGGGTGATAGCTGCGGAGAACGGGCTAGGATTGAGCCAAGAGACGTCGGAGGCGACTAATGGGTATACAAACAAGATGAATTTTGAGATTGAGACTGATAAAGGAAAGACCAATGTTGCTGGAACAATGTTTGGCGATACGCATCTGAGGATAGTTGAGGTTGATGGAGTTAAGTTGGAATTTGAGCCTGGAGATAATATGGCAGTCATCAGGCATGATAATACTCCTGGGATGATAGGTTATATTGGAACAGCTTTGAGTGAAGCTGGGATCAATATTCATGCCCTTACTACTGCACCGAACGAAGACTATGCTATTACAGTATTAAGAGCAGACCAGCCATTAGAAGGGGGAGCCTTGGAGTCTATTAGTGCTAAGTTGGGAACTAAGATGGCATATATGGCTCCGATTCAACTTTAGAAATAAGCGCGCCCAGGAGGATTCCCACGTAAGGATTTCATCCGATACACCCCTGTAGGCTATTACTCACTCTGTTCGTAATAGCCTGTCTCAACTTGATGCTGATTTAAGGTTGCGAAGGATGGAAGAAAAAACGCGCCTGCGAAGATTCGAACTCCGGGCCTAATGCTCTCTTCGTATTGTTAGGAGGCATTCGCTCTATCCAAGCTGAGCTACAGGCGCATATAGGGGAAAAATTGTTAAGAATTTATAAAGTTATTCCAAAACAGCTTTGACATCAGCCACTATCTCATCAAGTTGTTTTGCAGCGTCAATGTCAGCCAGTAATCCCTTTTCCTGGTAGTACCCTATCAATGGTTCTGTCTGTTCCCTGTATTGCACTAATCTTTTCTTTACAACCTCTTCCTTGTCATCATCCCTTTGCAGGAGGTCTTCCTCTGGGTGTCCTTCTGGAGGATTTGGCGCGCAGTCTGGATATATGTTATAGATTTTCCCGGTGGATTTTGAGGTTCTTCTTCCGGTAATCCTATGTATGACCAGGTCGTCTTCTACCTTAAAGTTTATTACTTTGTCTATCTTAACTCCTGATTCTCCTAAGGCGTCTGCCTGAGGTATTGTTCTTGGGAATCCGTCTAGAATAAAGCCGTTTTTGCAATCGTCTTTCTCTATCCTTTCTTTTAAAAGATTAATAACCAACTCATCTGTAACTAGTTTTCCTGCATCCATGAATTCCTTTGCTTTTTTTCCTAGTTCTGATCCTTCCTTTACAGCTGCCCTAAGCAGGTCTCCTGTTGAGATCTGGACAATGTTCAGATCGTTAACTATGTGTTGGGCAATGGTTCCTTTTCCTGCACCTGGTGGACCTAAAAATATCAGATTCATTTTATCACCTTTTGAATTAAAATAAGCCTCCGGAGGGATCTGCACCCTCGACCTGCAGATTGCTTGCATATAGCTACAAGTTTCGACGATAAATCCCTGCCGCAATAGCTACTATGCTACGGAGGCATATGGAATACAAAAAATCATAGTTCCTTTAAAAAGTTTACTCTAAACGAATCAACTTTTCTGCTTTTTTGATGTTTTTTGGATTGCTAAACCCTATTTCGTCTTTCCACTTTTTTAACATTTCAAAGCCATTAATTGATAATCTCGATAAGTCATTCCATCTTGCTTTTTTACTCTTTGTAACCCAGGTTGAGGTTCTAAATCCTAAATCTTTTAGAATCTGGTTTATCTCTTTCATTAGATTCTCTGAAACATTACACATTTCTATTCTTGGATAAACCTTTCTCTTATTTGCTAGAAAAGTGTTTATGCCTCCATCAGTATCTATAAATCCCCTTAAGAAATCTTTCCTAAAACTCTGTTTTTCTAGAATCTGTGAAGGAATATTGATTTTGTCTTTTTTGCCCATTGGTAAACCTAGGATGTCTTTTTTAAATTCAATGATTTGTTTATTGTGGATTCTAAAACCATAAGTCCCCTTTGACCATGCCCTTCCTTTTGGTTGTATACCGTATATTTTTTCATAAAGTGTGATTATGTAGTTGTCCATATATTCCTTGTCGTCAATATGGTGACAAGCTAGAGTGTATGAATAGACACCACTGTAAATGTTCATACTTCCATCACCTACATGAATTCCTGTTTCTTCTGCTAGGTCCTTATTTATTTTGTATTTAATCATTTAAGTTACCTCCAAAGTTATTTATCTTTCTAGAACTTTGGATAATTTAAAAAAGAGAACTTTAAGCGAAACTGCTTAATTGTTTTTTGTGTTTACTCGGAGATATTTGGTTTCTAGGAATAACCAAAAAACATTATTTAGCAGTTTTGCGTGTTCTCTTTTTTTGTAAGAACTTATAGTTTATAAAATTCACGCTATATTTTACATTATGCTTCCATACCGTATAATTTTGGATAAAATGGCTCTGGAGTTGGTGCAAATACACGCATGTCAAGGTAGCGCTTAACAACACTTGTAAGCCGGTATATCTCTCTCCAGAGCATCTTCTCGTGCTTTTCGAGATCCTGGGATATTATCCGCTTTTCGTAAATATCCTGCCAGTGCTTCAGAAACCAATGGTCTTTCCATTTATCATCATAATCTGTCTGTACTGCACCATTAAACATTATCTCCATCTCACCGAACTGTACCTTGATCTTCTTGCCCTGGTGCATTATCTCCCTGTTCTGTATGTATACTCCATGGAAATCTATGTTTAGTTTGTATCTCACATAACCAGAGTACTTGCCTTCTGGCTTTTTGAAGAAACGCCAGTAGATCCACATCTCTTTTCCACCAGCGTGCAGCCCTTTCTGGTGATACTTTTCAAGGTAGAGGGATTCAATATTGCTGTGCATGGCTCCTGGCTGGTTTCCTGTCGCTCCGCCTTCCCCAAACCATTTTTCCTCTACAAGGTATTCATGCATCATGACATAGAGGTTCTTGAGATTAAAGACGTCTTTGTATTTTACCTTTGTCTCAGGGATTTTTATTTCTTTCATTAGTCTAATTATTAGGAAGTATTTATATAAAGTTTTCGGAATTCAAAAGATTTTTATAAATAAGGGACATTCCTCCTATAAAATGATTGTAGGGGTTGTTGGTAAGGCTAATGTTGGAAAGTCAACATTCTTCAAGGCAGCTACGTTAGCAGAGGTTGAGATAGCTAACTATCCGTTTGCGACTATTAAGCCTAATTCCGGTGTAGGTTATGTCAAGGTTAAGGATGCTGCTGAGCAGTTTGGTAAGGTGAGCAATCCTAGGGATGGTTTTGTTGTAAATGGTAAGAGGTTTGTTCCTGTGGAATTAATCGATGTTGCTGGTCTTGTTCCTGGGGCTCATGAAGGTAAAGGCATGGGAAACCAATTCCTCGATGATCTTCGTCAGGCAGATGTTCTGATACATGTTGTTGATATATCCGGCTCTACAAATGAGAAAGGAGAGCCTGTTGAGCCAGGCAGCTATGATCCTGCAAATGATGTCAGGTTTTTGGAGGAGGAGCTAGATTTCTGGATACTCAGGCTGATAAAGAAGGGATGGGATAAATTCTCAAGGGATGTTCAGCAGACCCATCAAGAGGTGGATAAGGCAATTGCAAGGCACATTGTTGGATTAGGGGTTACAGAGGATATGGTTAAAAGGGTGATTGAGGATCTTGATATTGCAGAGAAGCCCATATTAGAGTGGACTGATGAGGATCTTATGAAGATCGGAACCCAGGTAAGGAAGATAACAAAGCCAATGATTATTGCGTGCAATAAGATAGATGTCAAGGGAGCTATGGAGAATTTTGAAAGGGTCAAGGAGGAGTTTCCTGACCATTATCTGGTCAAATGCAGTGCAGAGAGTGAGCTTGCATTGAGGGAAGCTGCAAAGCACGAGCTTATATCTTATGTTCCTGGTGATTCTGGTTTTGAGGTTAAGGATGATGGAAAGTTGTCGGATAAGCAGAGGAATGCTTTGGAATTTGTAAAGGCAGGGATCTTGGATAAATTCGGCAGTACAGGTGTTCAGGATGTTCTTGACAAGGCTGTTTTTGAGCTGCTCTCTTATATTGCTATCTTTCCTGGTGGAGTCAATAAACTTGAGGATCAAAATGGTAATGTTCTGCCCGATTGTTTCCTGATGCCTAAAGATACAACAGCCTTGGATTTTGCTTATAGGCTGCATACTGATTTTGGAGATAATTTTATCAGAGCTATAGATGTAAAGACAAAGATGACTGTGGGCAAGGAGCATAAGTTAAAGCATGGAGATATTGTTGAGGTTGTGGCTGATAGATAGTTCTCTTTTTGACCATGTAACTTTTTGTGGGTTATTTAACCCCCCTGCAACTCCAGGCTAGGATATACTTCTTTCTTAGTCTCCTGTCACTGATGTCTTTCCCATCCAATACCTTCCTGTATATTGCTGTTATCTTCCCTACATTTTTCTCTGAGTCAATCAAGAAATTCCTAATTCCATTTTGGATTAAGTGTGAACTTTGACTAAATAGTCCCAGTTCTTTTTTGTTGATGATCTCGGTCCCATTGTGAATCTTTTTTATCTCGAAAAATCCCCCTTTTTCGTCTTTAATCCACCCTTCTTCGAGTTTATGTCTTAAGGTCATCAATTTTACTTTTCCGTGAACAAGAACTATGAAATTCTTATTTCTGAACTTGTTCATCTCATTCATGCTCAATTCAGGAGAGATTATGGGTAATGCATCTCTTTTTGTGAAGTATCTGATGTCTATGTCATTGAAGCAGTTAATGTTATAGTCAAGATGGATAGGTATTTTCAGGTTTAGATTTAATACTGCTAGATTTCCTGCCAGGATTCCATCTGGCTTTTTTTCTTTTATAACTCTTTTTATGTCTTCTATGTCATCGTCTGTGATTATCCTGGGTATTGCCCCAAACAGTCTGCAGCCTATCCTTTTCTTTACTTCACAAAAACCAGGATTGAGGATATCAAAATATATTATATCTGCCCTACTTGCGTCTGCTTCAACGGCGTCTTTTATATTGTATGCTCTTACTATGAGTTGTTTTGTGTTGTTTCTTTTTCTTTCTATCTCTGGTAGTTTTGGTATGATGTTTTTTCTTCCTACCTTAACATCTTTTGTGTTTACTTCATAAAACTCTTTTTTGTGCTCTTTTATTGTTCCTGTTGCTTTGTTTCTGTTGAATATATCATGGGAATTTTTGAATATACCTTCTGTGAATTCCCTACTGAAAGCACCTTGGAGTTTTGTAATGGTTTCTTTTGGGATAATGAACTTTCCTTTGTAGAAACTGTCGATTGCTTTTCTGTATGCTTCGGTTGCGGCTGCTACATAATAAGGGGTTCTCATCCTTCCTTCAATCTTTATCGCATCTATCTTTAAGCCTATGATTTCTGGGATCTGTCTTATCAGGCATAGCTCTTTTGTTGAGAGGTAATACCCACCATTGTACCTTTTCCTGCAAGGTTGGGCACACCTTCCCCTGTTACCGCTTCTTCCTCCAAGGAGGCTTGAGAATAGGCATTGTCCGGATATTGAGGCACATAAAGCCCCGTGGCAGAATATCTCCAGCCCTTTCTGGAAGCTGGTCCTTATCTTACATATCTCTTCTTTCTTAAGCTCTCTTGCCAGGGTTATCCTGTCTGCATTTCCTAATAGTTTTGAATGCTCTGAGTTCATTACTCCTGCCTGTGTTGATATATGAACCTTTAGGTCAGGGTAGTTTTTTTTGACAATGTCTATCAAAGATATTTCCTGGATTATTACAGAGTCTATGCCTTTTGAGTATGCAGCCGAAAGCTGTCTGAAGAAATCTGTAATCTCATTGTTCTTTATCAGAGTGTTCATGGTAAGGTACGTCTTTACATTGTTTGATCTACATATCTTTATTGCCTCGCTTAGGTATTTCTCATTGAAATTAGTGGCGAAGTCTCTTGCACTGAACCTCTGCATTCCGAGATATATAGCGTCCGCTCCTCTGCTTACTGCAGCCTTTAGGTTGGCCATGCTTCCTGCAGGCGCTAATAGTTCTATCTTTCCCATATCATCTCATAAGAAATAGCTTATCTTTAAAATTATCTGTTTTTATGGAGATTGTTGCTGATAGATAGGGTAAATTACTTTATGATGATATCTATCTTATGATTATGAATCCACTTATCTTTAAAACTCTTTGTTGTATATCCTGCAGTTTCCCCATCCTCACTGCTAAACCCCATAGAATGGAATCCCTTTTTGTATTCCAGTTTTTTTATAAGGTCTTTAGAGACCTTTCTGTCAAAAACTATATAAACATTGTGTTCATATCCAAGAAAACTTTCCTTCATTTTAGCTTTGATAAGGGCCCCTCTCCATCTAGGTTTGAAATCCTTTAAATCTCCTTTTAGCACGAATACCATTTTTACCCCCTTATTTTTCTTTACTCTTATCAGTAAACTTCTTAAAGCTCTCTACCAGGTCAATCATATACCTTCCTTCTTCGAGCTTAAAGATCAGCGGCTCTCCTTTGAAAAGATGGACCAGGTCCAATTCATATTTCCCTGGTTTTAGAACACGTATGGCCTCTAAGTCCAGGACTACTGGTTCGTCCCTGTCTACTTCAGAGCCAACCAGCTCAAATACATCCTTTTCTATCTGTTCTTTCTCTTGCGGGCTAAGCTTGGTTTCCTCTGCTACTTTCTGAGCCTGCTCTAATTTTTCTTTCTTTACGTAGAAGAAGAGTTTGCCACCGCACTTGCACCCCTTGATTATCTCTGTAGCTCCATCATCATAGAAGGTGCTGCATCTTACGCATTGGTGTGGCATCTTAGATCATTTTTTATTTTTATATGTGATCAATATATTCTAATTACATCTATTTTTTCTTCTTATTCTTGATATCTTTTGTGAACAACTCGATCTTATCAGGATCCTTTTTGATCTGCTTTACTATAGTTGCAGGACCTATTATGGTGAAGCCCTGCCTGTCTCCTAAAAGGAGGTTGATCATACCGCTCTTTACACCTTTCAGGATGCCCTGATCCTTCTTTTGGGGATTTATTACAGCCAGTTCAATGCCTTTGAACTTATTGCTGACTTCCTCCATTGTAATCTCTATAAGGTCTTTCTCCTCTTCCTTCTTCAGTCTCCCTTCCAGCAGCACTATCTTATTCTGCTTAGCGATGTCAAGTAGTTTGTTAACCCTTCTTGCGGGCCCCAGCTCTTCAATCTCTGAATATGGAACAAATTGTAATACTAATCCCATTTTACACCTCTTTTTGACTTTAATTAATCAGAGCAAATAATCCCTCATAAAACTTGTCCATGTTTTTTCCGTATTTTCCTGATATCCCAATGACCTCATACTGAGGGAATGCTGCCTGTACTTTCTTTATCTTTGATTTTTTCAGATCAATCTTGTTAGCTATTATCAAGACAGGGATATCTCTTGCCTGAAGATTTCCAATGATGGTTATATTAACCTGGGAATAGGGGTCTTTTGTTGAGTCAAGTACAATTACTACTGTGTCCATATCGTCAAGCCATTTTATAGAATCTATCACTCCTTTGGTAGCTTCCTTTGCCCTTGTTTTTGCCTCTTTCTCCTTCATGCCTGCTTTTATAAAGTCTTCATAATCTATCTTTGTGGCAATCCCAGGGGTGTCTACAAGATTAAAGCTTAATTCCTTTCCATCCTTGGACTTTATGGTTACCTGTTCTTTTATCTGTATCTCTCTTGTCTCATGGGCTACATTTGATACTGAACCCATATCCTCTCCTAACCAGTCCTGGCATATCCTGTTGGCTAGAGTGGTCTTTCCTCCGTTTGGAGGGCCATATAGCCCAAGCTTGACTTTCTTCTTGTTTTTGAATATGTTCCTAAGAACTTTGTTTATGAACTTTTTTATCAAATTAACTACCATTTAGACTCCCCTTTTCATCTTAAAGGATAGTGAGATAGTTTGTTTATATATTTTGCGTTTTTTTGTTTTTTGGATCATAAAGTTTTGGAAATAAAATTTCCAAATCGTTTAGGAAAGCTTTGCTTTCCAAAAAGTTTAAATATCCTTTTGTTTGTAGAAGTGTTATGGATGAAGTAGTAAAAAAGGATATTCTAGAGGTTCTAACCGATGTTATTGAGATTCTTAGGATAGAAGAAGAGAAGGATGTTGCTGAGCTTAGGGAACTGAGTAATCATACGATCCATAATGCATCTGTGTTTCAGGATGAGGATAGTGTGAGTATTGCTATACTCATATATTCCCTGAGCAAGGTTATTGAGAGGAGAGAGGGGATTGTAAATTACAGCGTATTGATGAAGATGATCAGGGAGGCTAAAAGGAACCTGAACAATGGAAAAAATGACAGTTATCGGAAGTCGATCAAGGGCTTGTTTAGGTTTATCTCCAGCCTGGACACTAAACTGAAGCTTTACATCGAGCAGGTAATCAACCAGGCTGAGATCAAGAAGGGAAGCAAGCTTTATGCCCATGGTATCTCTCTGGGGAGGGCTTCTGAGGTATTGGGGATCACCCAGTGGGAACTGATGTTCTATATCGGGAAGACTAAGCTCACGGATGTAAAAGGAGGGGTTAATGTAAGGGAAAGGCTAAATTATGCAAGAGGTTTGTTCAAATGAAGGTTATTGTTTTTGATACAGGGCCAATTATAAGCTTAACCACCAACAATCTTCTTGGATTGCTGAAGAACCTTAAGGAGAAGTATAGAGGAAGCTTTTACATCACTAATTCAATACGTAAGGAACTCATAGAGAGGCCCCTGAAGACCAAGAAGTTTAAGTTTGAGGCGCTGCAGGTGCTTAGGGGTATACGAACTGGTGTTCTTGAGATATATAGCAGTGACGAGCTTAGGAAGAAGACCTTTCACCTGCTTGATCTTGCTAATAGATGTTTTATGGTTAAGGGAGAGTATGTCAGGATAGTGCATTTTGCTGAGATAAGCGGGATTGCTGCTACTCTACTTAACGATGCTGAAGCTTTTGTGGTTGATGAGAGGAATACCAGGTTATTGATAGAGGATCCTAAGAAGCTGCAGGAGATCCTGGGAAGGAGACTGCATACAAAGGTGGATGTTGATAAGGGAAGTCTGAATGAGTTTAGTAAATTGGTGAAGGGAGTTAAGCTTATCAGGTCTGTCGAGCTTGTAACAATCGCTTATGAGAAAGGATTACTGGATAAGTATATCGTAGATGTCCCATCTCCACGGAAAACCCTGCTGGAGGCTGTCCTTTGGGGGGTCAAGCTTAATGGATGTTCTGTTTCTGAAAGAGAGATAAGGGATATTGTTGGGATTGAGGTAAAGAGATAGGCAATGTTGCCAAGTGGAGTCAAGTCATAATACTTTGTCTTGCGAAAGTACTTGGTTGCAGCATCTCTTTCTTGGTTCGCACGGAACGCAGCATTGCCATCAAAATGTTTTGGTAAAGCTTAAATACATTCTTAGATTAACTCTTCTTGTGATAAAAGGACAGGTGATATCCGGGGAGTATGGTAAGATACTGATTAGGCAGAAGGCTAGTGAGAAGATAGAGTTAGGGGAATTGTTGGTTGGAGAGGCTTCTGGTGTTAAGATTCTTTTACAGGCTGTCAACCTTCTTTATGGTAGCCAGATATCCCAGCAGAATCTTGAGCTTATTTCCGGTATGAGCCTGGAGGATAATGAAAGGGTAGATTTTATGGATGCTGAGCTGCGTAATTATAATTTAGCTGTCCTTAAGAATCTGATTACTATCTCTGATAATAATGCTATGGTGTGTAAGAGGCTGCCTGCTTTTTTTTCTTCTGTAAGGGATGTTACAAAAGATGATCTTAGTTTTTTGACCCAGCCAAGAGACAGCTTGTTTATTGGTAATCTTCGGAGTGGAAGCAAGATGTTGGATCTGCCTATCTATCTAGACGGAAAAGAGGTCTTTTCACATCATATCTTAGTTCCTGCTACGACTGGCAGGGGCAAATCTAATATGACTTCGGTGCTATTGTGGGATACGCTGGATAAGGATTACTGCGGGATATTGGTGTTGGATCCGCATGATGAGTATTATGGAAGGAATAAACTAGGGCTAAAGGATCATCCTTCTTCGGATAAGGTTGTTTATTATACCCCTACGGATGTTCCTGCTGGTTGCAGGACCCTGAAGATCAACCTTGATCTGTTGAAGCCTGGGCATTTTAATGGGGTGGTGGAGTGGAGCGACCCTCAGATACAGTGTCTTTCTCAATATTATAGGGAGTTTGGGAATAAATGGATAGAGTCAATTGTACTTGATAAGCCGCTGAAGGCTGATTTCTTTGAGGGTACTATAGCTGTTGTCAAGAGGCGGATAATGTCCTTATTGGACCTTGAGTTCAATGGTTCTGAGCTGTTCTGTAATGGTGTTTTTAGCCTGAATGCAGGTGAGGCTACTATTGCTGATATATGTAAGGAGCTTGAAGAGAGCAGGACAGTGATCATAGATACCTCTGATTTTTCTGGTTCTGTAGAGATCCTGATAGGAAGTTTAATTGTAACAGAGGTCTTTTCTAAATATAAGAGATATAAGGTTAAGGGGCTTTTGCGGGACAAACCGGTTGTGTCTGTTGTATTGGAGGAAGCACCCAGGGTTCTTGGGAAGGAGGCTTTGGAGAAAGGACCTAATATATTCTCAACTATCGCTCGGGAAGGCAGGAAGTTTAAGGTGGGGTTGTTTGCTATAACTCAATTGCCTTCCCTCATTCCAAGGCAGATATTAGCTAATATGAACACCAAGATAATACTCGGTATAGAGATGAAGCCTGAACGTGAGGCAATAATCCAAAGCGCTGCACAGGACCTTTCTGATGATGACAGGAATATAGCTTCACTTGATAAAGGAGAGGCCATCATTAGCTCTAATTTTGCTAAATTTGCTACACCTGTGAAGATTCCGTTGTTTGAGGATTTTGTAAAGGGAAGTGAGAAGGTTGAGGTAAAAAAGGATTTTGGTGGAATTAGCCTTAATTAATCCTAAGTCGGTAGTAAAAAAAAATATAGACTAGGATATTGCGTATTCTTTTATATAAATGTTTATAAACTGTATAATAACTACTAACCTTGTATGACTCTAGATCAATATCTAACCAGTTTTGGTTTTGCAATGGCTGATTTTCTTAATGATCCAACTAGTGATCAGGAAGAATCTGCTAGGTTTGTTCCTTCTTTGGAGAAAATTGCTAGGGAACATTTGTCTTCTGGGGGATTAGTACAAGAACCAGCGGATATCACTAAGGTTGTTAGAGACCTTAGAAGATATAAGCTTGATCGACATAATATTCTATATTTAACTCTTGAGGCTATGGGTGAGGATGATATAGTTACTCAGGTTAAGGTAATCAAATTTTATGCAGAACTGTTTCTTAAGGCAGTTGCTTTGGAAAATGAAATTCCAGAATCTAAAAATATGGTAAGTGCATACTTTGCAAGGTTAGGAAGGGGATTAAAGGATATAAAAAGCGCCGCAACACGTTTTAATGTTATTGTTGAGCAATTACAACCAGATGATCCAACTAGGTATTTAATGAAAAATCCTACTAAAAAACTTAGCGATTATGCAGCAGGGGCTGTTGTTAACTATAGCCGTGGGCAGCGTCTTTCTCCTACAGGATAGATAATCAGATTCAAATTAGGTTATATGTTTCTACAATAGAATTAGATAATCTTTAAATATTATGCATAATTTCTTTTTCTTATGAAATTCGCTCACATTGCAGATTGCCACATAGGAGGTTGGAGGGATCCTAAGCTTAGAAATGTTGGGGCTTTGGCGTTTGAGAAGGCTATCGATGCTTGTGTTGAGAAGGATGTTGATTTTGTTATTGTCTCTGGGGATCTATTCAATACTTCTCTTCCTAGTGTAGATGGCCTGAAGATGGTTGTTAAGAAGCTTAGGCAATTGAGCAACAGGTCAATCCCTGTGTATCTTATCGCTGGCAGCCATGATTTCTCTCCATCTGGAAAGACCATGCTTGATGTCTTAGAGGGAGCTGGGTTGTTCGTGAATGTTGCCAAAGGGGAGGAGGTTGAGGGTAGATTAAAGCTTAACTTTACTGTTGATAGCAAGACAGGTGCTAAGATTACAGGCCTGCTTGGAAAGAAAGGGGGTTTGGAGAGAGGCTATTATGAGGCTTTAATGAAGGAAGGGCTTGAGAAAGAGGAGGGGTATAAGATCTTCTTGTTTCATTCATTACTGTCTGAGCTTAAGCCGAAGTCTCTTGAAAAGGTAGACTCCCATCCTCTTAGCCTTTTGCCAAAGAACTTTGATTACTATGCTGGAGGGCATCCGCATATAGTTACAAATGCTAAGATGGATGGTTATGGCACTATAGCTTATCCGGGGCCTTTGTTCCCGAACAATTTCAGGGAGTTGGAGGAATTGAGCAGTGGAGGATTTTATGTTGTTGAGGATGGTGTTTTGGAGTTTGAGCCTGTTCAGATCTATAACGTGTTTAATATAAAGGTTGATGCTGAGCATAAGGCGCCCAAGCAGGTGAGTGAAGAGATCATGGATCACATTACAGGAAAGGAGTTTAATGATACGATTGTCACGATAAGGGTGAGTGGTATTTTGGAGAGCGGTAAGCCATCTGATATTGATTTTAAAGGAATATTTGAGAAACTTTATGAGAAATCCGCATATTTTGTAATGAAGAACACAAATGCTTTGGTTTCGAAGGAGTTTGAGGAGATCAAGATCGATGCAAAGGACGTAGAGGATGTTGAGGAGAGGATCATCAAGGAACATATCGGTCAGATCAATGTTGAAGGGATAGGAGATAAGGAGGTCTTTGTTACTAAAGAACTGATGAGGGTCTTATCTGACTCCAGGATTGAAGGAGAGAAGGTGGCTGATTTTGAGATAAGGGTGAGGGAGGATATGGAAAAGGTGTTGGGGGTTTGATCCCTCCCTCTTTAGTTCTTGGGGAGAAGGTTATCCTGATTTATAAGGTCTTGCTATTTTGTAACTACTTTGTAATAGTTTTTTATGGTTATGTTTATATATATCTAACCCTTCCCTTATTATATGATTGATATTGAAGGGGCATTAGATGGATTTTTTCTAAGAAAGCTGAGAGAAGGTTTAGGTGATGTCACATATGATCTGGTGTCTGAAAGATTTATGGATTCTGGTTTTGGAGATATTGATGGAGTTTCATTAGCAAACATTCTATCTGTACTAGACCAATTAAATCTATCATATTATTTTGGTAATGTAAAAATTATGTTCGATAGTGCTAATGCT
This sequence comes from Candidatus Nanoarchaeia archaeon, assembly GCA_028279655.1. Lineage (GTDB taxonomy): Archaea > Nanobdellota > Nanobdellia > Woesearchaeales > JACPBV01 > JAHWHQ01. The sequence continues at coordinate 195,729 of JANQNH010000018.1, forward strand.
CCTGACAGAGATATTACTTTGGATGGAATCAGGGAACGTGCATCGGGGCTTTGTAATAGATTGAACGCAGTAAAAGAAAGAAGGAATGCAGTTGTTCTTTCAATTATCTTTATGGATTACTTTTTGTCTAGAACTAATGATCTTGAAGTGTTATTTGGTGGGGGAACTGGGATCAAAGGGAGAGATGATAATTTGGAGGATAGAACTAACGTGATATCATCCAATGGATCTGAAAAGCAGACTTTATATGATTCTTTACGCAATATACTTATATCATATTACAAGTTAATAAAGAATTATCAAAGGGGAGTTGATTTTATGTCTGTTGAGCCGTTTTTTTATAGAAAGATATGTGAAAGACTATACAGATATGGATTGGATCTTTCTACCTTTGGTGCGGATGATGGTAATCATAGACGGGCTCTTTCAGCTGCGGTTGATTATGTTCTTTGTATCCCTCAACCCAGAGAAAAAATGGAGATTCTATTGGAGGCAGAGGAAGTTTTTTGTAAAATCATTAATACTTCTGATGATTACAATACACAGCAAATAGCTTTCTTGTCTCTTTTCCTCTATTATGATAATTCTGTTAGGCAGCAGGTTAATCAAGACTACGTTATGTATGTTTATGATTATCTCTCTCAGGCTTATGATATGCTTGAAGATGCGATTGATTCTTTTCAGCTTGGGCCTAATCACGGGAGGAAGGGGAATTCTGTTAGTAATTTATGGGAGATTGCACATATCCTAAAACATAGTAATGAAAATGTTTCGAGATTCTTAACAGAGGTTAATAGCTCTCAACTGCCAGTTTTGGATGATTCTATGACGGTTAATGTATGTTTCAGAAGAGCGTATGATCTATTTTTGCCTGTTGCTGACAGAATGATTACTTTAGGCATAATCCCAGAGAAGGATGTGCCATCTTTTAGACACAATCCTTATAGAGTTTAGGCATGTAGTTATTTATCATATCCCAGATCAACGCAGAACTTTAGTTAATGGTATTAGTATATTAGCTTTTTCAGAATCTCATTAACCTCTTTTGGAGATGCTTTTCCCCTTGACTTCTTCATGACAATGCCAACCACAAAGTTTAATGCTTTCTCTTTTCCTGCTTTGTACTCTTCAACTGCCTGTGGTGCTTCTTTTATGGCTTCTTTGCATAGTTTTTCTATCTCGCCCTGATCTGATACTGTCTCTAATCCTTGTTCCTTTACATATCTGCCTATATCGAATGATTTTTCTACTAACTTCTCAATTATCCTTTGGGCTACTGTTTCAGTGATCTTCTTTTCTTCAATAAGCTTGAGCAGTTCTATCATATGGGATTCCTTTATCTCTGTGTCCTTTAATTTCTTCTTGTTGTAGTTCAATACTCTTGTAAGTTCTCTTCTAATCCATTTTGCTGCCAACTCTGGATTAACTGCTGTGGATACTGCCTCGAACATCTCAGCTAAAGCCTTGTCTTTTGATATTACCTTTGCCATCTCTTCCTTTATCCCATGTTCTTTGGTGAATTTAGCCAATTTTTCATGTGCCAGCTCTGGCATCTGTTTTTTTATCTCGTTTATCCATTCTTTTGTCAGGTCTATCTTTACAAGGTTAGGATCTACTATATAGCCATAGTCTGCTTCTGTCTCTTTTGTCCTTAGGGAAAAGGTGATCCCTTTTTCTGAGTCCCATGCTCTTGTCTCTTGCACTATCTTTTTTCCTTCTTCTACTTCCTTCTTTTGTCTTGCAACCTCATAATTCAAAGCTCTTTCAATCTCCTTGAAGCCTGTTATGTTTTTTATCTCTGCTCTTGTATAGCTGCTTTCCTTAATCGAGATGTTTGCGTCTGCTTTTATTATGCAATTGTCAACATCAAAGATTTCCAGGTATTCCAGGATGGTTATCAGCTGTTTCATAAAATCACGAGCTTCTCCTGGGCTTGTAAGGTCTGGTTTTGTGACTACCTCTACCAGAGGATCTCCACTTCTGTTATAATCAACAAGGACATATTTTGAGTCTTTCATTCCTGCTGGATGGACTAAAGCTGCAGGATCCTCTTCCATGTGGATCCTAACCAACCCTATCTCTTTTTTGGATTCCAGCTTTATCTTTCCGTCTGTAGCTAGTGGTACTTCGTATTGGGTTATCTGGTAGTTCTTGGACATGTCTGGGTAGAAGTACGATTTTCTGGAGAAGATAAGTTCTTCTGCTATCTTTGAGTCGGTTGCCAAAGCCAGCTTTATTGCGAATTCAACTGCTTTTTTATTCAGGACTGGTTTTGATCCAGGGTGGCCAAGGCATACCTGGCAGGTTCTTGTGTTTGGTTCTTCGCCTTCAGTTCCTGACCTTTTGCAGCTGCAGAACAGTTTTGAATCTGTCTTTAGCTCAACGTGGATCTCAAGTCCTATTACTATGTCTGAGGTGAAATTAACCATGTGCCAACCCTCTCACTTTAGGGATGCAGATTATCTCCACTATCCCGAATTCGAAGAATTTTGATGTAGTAGAAGGCTCTACAAGAAGACAGGTGTCAACTCCATGGGACGTACCACCTAATGCCAAAACCTGCTCTTTTGCTTTTATGGCACCAACGTCTGCTGCCATCAGGGCAGATTCAACTGCAACTTTTGTACCTTCTGATATGAGCTTTAGGGTTTCAGAGATTAATACACTTGAAGTAGGGCCTCCGAACTTCTTGAACAGGCATTTGTCTATCCCGCTAAAGGCATGTGTGCATTTTACTATCTTTATGTCTTTTTCCTCTAGTTTCTCTTTGTTTTTTCTGAATGCTTCCAGGGTTTCTTCATATGAAACTGCCTCTGAGTAAGTTACATCAATAACCTCTAATTCAGGAGCTTTTTCTTTTAGCTTTAAAGCTGATGCGCCTGTTGCTGAGCCTATAACTATTGTTTTTATGTTATTCTCTTTTGCATACTTTATTGCTAAGTCAATAGTCTTATCTGTATTTTTTTCTCCTGGTTCTGTGAAATATGTTATCTTTTTTTCTTCTGAGGTCATTTTTTCAATCCTCTCATTTCTTTATTTTTTATAAACCATCTTGATATGTTTTATTTTTGCTTCATTGAATGTTTTTCCGACAGCTTTGAATCCTAACTTTTCATAAAACTCTTTTGCGTAACATTGTGCATGCAATACAATATTTGATATGTGTTTTTTTCTTACGAAGTTAATCATGAATCTTGTTAGTTTTGTCCCAATCCCTTTGTGCCTGAATCTTTTGTCTATTGCTATCCTTTCTATCTTGGCTTTTTTATTGTAAATCCTAACTCTGCCTGTACCTATCACCTTTTTCTTTTGTAATGCAATAAAATGATAAGCGCTCTTGTCGAATTGGTCCATCTCAATCAAAGGGTCTACTTTTTGTTCTTTGTAAAAAACCTCAAGTCTTAATCTTACAGCTTCTGCGAATTCTGGCAGTGTTTTGATTTGTTTGAGTCTCATTTTTCTAGTTTGCTTGAAGCCTGTATCAGGGTCTCTTCCTTCAGATGGTCTGCTGTCAGCATAAGTCCAATTGGCATTTTGTCTTTGTTTGTTCCTATAGGCACTGAGATATGGGGCAGTCCTGCAAGGTTTGGGCCTACTGTGAGGGTATCTGCCATATAGTTCTGTAAGGGACTAAGCTTTTCTATCTCCTTGAATCTTGGAGCAACAAAGGGCATTGTTGGGCTTACTAACAGGTCAACTTTCTCGAATGCCTTTTTGTACTCATCTATTATCTTTGCCCTTACCTTTGCTGCCTTTATGTAGTAGGCGTCTCGGTATCCTGCCATCCTGGCAAATGTACCTATTATTATCCTTCTTTTGCTTTCATCATTAAAGTAGTCGCTTCTTATATTTGAGAAATATTCATTGAAATTACCTTTTATCTGCTCGGAAGCACCATAACGCATACCACAGAATTTTGCCAGGTTGGTAGAGGCTTCACACATTGCAAGCAGGTAGTAGGTCTCTACCCCATATTTTTTTGTTAGGGGCAATGAGATGTCTTCTATCTTTGCTCCCTGCTGTTCCAGCATTTTTATCCCTTCTTCGACCTTCTCTTTTAATTCTGCTTCTATTCCTTTTCCGAAGGCTTCTTTTATTATCCCTATCTTTAGGTTCTTTATGTCTTTTTTTATGTAGCTGGTGTATTTTGGGACAGGTTCATTCAGGGTTGTGCTTTCTTTTTCATCATAACCTGCTATTATCTCTAGCATCAATGCAACTTCTTCAACTGTTTTTGCTATTGGGCCTATCTTGTCCAGGCTATTGGCATAGTCCATCAATCCATATCTAGATATTCTGCCATAGGTGGGGCATAATCCTACTACACCGCAGAATGAGGCTGGGGCTACTATAGAACCTCCGGTGCTCTGTCCTAATGCTATGTGTTTAAAGGTTGATTTCTGCGTGAATCCTGCTGCACCTCCGGAAGATCCACCGCAGGCCCTTTCTTTATCGAAAGGATTTAATGGAATTTTCATATCCTTGCCGACATTTGTTGAGAAAGATCCAAAGCCAAAGGCGTCTTGAGCTGTCTTTCCTATTATAACAGCCCCTTCTTTCCTTATCCTCTGGATAACAGTTGCATCAAATACTGGTTTATAGGTACTCAGGATTTTTGATCCTGCTCTTGATTCCATATCTTTTACACATATACAGTCTTTAACTGAGACTGCTACGTTATTGAGATTTCCATTACCTTCCTTTTTTGGAGAATCATCTATGGTGTTGAAGTAATGGTATTCCTTATCTATCTTCTTTGTCTCTGATATTATCTTATTTATATCCATCTTACTTTATTGTAACCTTTTTCATCACAACATCTTCTACTGGTTTGTCCATTGCTCCTTTCTGTACTTTTCCTATTGCTTTTACAACATCCATCCCTGATGTTACCTTACCGAACACTGAATGTTTTCCATCCAGCCAGGGTGTTGGTGCCAGTGTTATGAAGAACTGTGAGCCTCCTGTGTTTGGGCCGGCATTGGCCATTGACAGAACCCCTTCTGAATCGTGCTTTAGATCAGGGTGGAACTCGTCCTCTATCGTATATCCTGGTCCTCCGGAGCCTCTTCCTTCAGGATCTCCGCCTTGTATCATGAACCCGTCAATGACCCTATGGAATATCAATCCGTTGTAGAATCCTTTTTCTGTAAGGTCAATAAAGTTTTTTGTTGTAATAGGTGCCTTTTCAGTATATAATTCAATCTCAAATGTGCCTTTGTTTGTCTCGAAAACTGCTGTTTTCATCTTATCGCCTCCTGTGCAGCCGATCATCATCGCCAATGTTATGGCTGCAATCATAATCTGTATTGTTCTTATGGTTATCTTTTTTGTTTTGTTCATTGTTACACCGCCATCGGGCCTTTGAAATAGCCGTCTTTCTTTTCCTTTGAATTTGAGAGTGCTTCTTCTTGCTTTAGGCATTTTCCTACCTTGTCCTCTCGCATCATGTTCTTTAGCTCTACAGGCTGGAAAGAAGGTTTTGTATCTTTTGTGTCAACCTTGTCAAGTTTAGAGAATGCGTCCAGGATCTCTTTAAGTTGAGGTAAGAATCTTTTGATCTCTGCTTCTGTGAGCTTTATCCTGGCAAGGTCTGAAATATGTTCTATCAGTTCTTTGTCTATGTTCATTATAGGATGGTTGGTTGTCAATTGATTTAAATAATTTACGTTAATGTCGGTTTTTGGTCTTAAATCGTAGTTTTCATCTACAGAACGGATGAAAAAGTTGAGAATTTATCCAGTGCTTTTTTCAGGGCCACAAAAACCATTACGAAAAGTATTTATACTTGCTGTTATTAATTTTTTTAAACCTGGTAATAATGGATAGTATGGTTCGAAAATCCTTTAATATTCAGGTCTTTTTGTATCTATAGAAATATAGATGATTGTGAGTTTTTAGGTTAAAAAAAGAGGGGTAGGTTATTATTCTCAGGTTGGGGAACAAAAAAATAAAGGAGGGGTATGTATGAAAAGAAGATTAGGGATATTAGTTGCAGTTTTGGCTTTGGTTCTGCCTTTTGTTATGTCTGACAGTGCTACTATACAGGTAACTGTTCAGGGGGCAGCACCTACTGTGGACAATATTGTGATTGCTGGTACAGATGTAGCTGCAACTGTAAGCCCAAGTGCAGGAACCACTGTTTCTGTGTCATTAGCGGCAGAGGTAACAGACAACAATGGACATGGAGATATCTCTGGAGTGCAATGTGAAATAACTGGCCCAGGAACTGTTCAGGATTCTCCTGTAACAATGTCAGCTGGAACAGTAATTGGATCTACAACAAGGGAATATACAGGATCTTTCGATATGGACTTCTATGATGCAGCAGGAACATATACAGTAAACTGCTCTGCTAGTGATACAACTGCAAGGAAAGGAGATAGACAAGAAACTTTTACATACAATTCAGAGACTGCTCTTGAACTGGATATAGACAACGGAACAATAGACTTCTCAAATATGATCCCGGGAGGAGTCTCAACAGTAGATGGTGATCAGAATATGGGAACGAGTTCTGCACCTACAATACAGAACATTGGAAATGCTGTGATTGATACACAATATTCAGCGTCAGGTGATCTGAGTGGCGGTGGAAATACCATTCCTATTGGTAACTTAGAGGTACAATTTGCTAGTGAAGGATTCAATGCTTTAAGTACGACAGCACAAACAGAGTCAGACCTGGATCTAGCAGCAGGTTCTAGTTCGCTTGCTAAGACAGACCTTAGGCTTACTGTGCCTACAGGGACTTCAGAAGCTACCTATAGCACAACTATAACCATAAGCGCAACATAAACATTAAATTTTTTTATTTTTTTATAATCTTGGGGGACAATTGACATGAAAAGATGGATCATAACTATATCAATCCTTATTCTAATAATTCCACTTACAAATGCAGCAGGGATAGGAATCGCTCCAAGTACAATAGAGTTTATTGATGTTCTTAGAGGCAGCACATACGAGAAGGAATTCAAGATAGATAATACTGCTGATGAGGATATAAATGCAATGATTTCTATAGATGAATACGAAGATTGGATCACCTTGGTGCCTGGAAACTCTGTACCTGTTTCGGCAAGGGATTCCTCTATGGTCAAAATGATGGTAGATGTTCCAAGAGATGCAAGGGAAGGAGTATATGAAACTGATATGCATGTGGAAGGGAAGCCTGTGGAGACAAGGGAGGGAGTAGGTCTGATACCTGGTGCAGGATTTAAGGCTGTGATTAGGGTTACTGATGAGAAGATAATTGAGGGTTATGTGGACAATATCAGGACAAGGGACGGTAATCTGGAAGAGAAGCCTAAATTTCTGATAACATTGCTGAATAAAGGAAATGTAGAGGTTACTCCTAATGTTGAGATCCTTGTTGGAGATGATAAGATGGAGGAAGAGCTGGATAGTCTTCTGCCATGGAAGAGCGATACGTATACTATTGAATATGACAAAGAGGTCTTTAGGGGGCTTCAAACAGCTATCGTAAAGGTCTATCTAGGTAAGAAACTCGTTACAGAAAAGGAGGTTAGCTTTAGTATGCTGGAGGGGGAGTTTGCACCTGATGAAACAGTAGAGGAGAGCAAGACCAATATTGTAGTTGGGATAATGATCATTGCTGTAATAGTGGTTGTGGGGCTAATTTTGTACTATGTCATCACAAAAAAGAAAAAGTAAATTTTTATTCTTGTTATTCATTCTAAGCCTAACTATATGCTATGCTACTGAACTTGAGGATGAGTTGATGATAGGAGATGTAAATGAGATCAAGGAGATCTATAAGGAAAGGAACTCAATAGAGGGACTTGGACAAACAGAAGTAGTGTTTGATTTCATTGGGGTGGAGGAGGAAAAAGTTGAGGAATCAAAGCGCAGTTTGCAGTCTGTTAGCATGGCTAACTTACAATGCATCGGCCAACCAATGAAAAAGGATGAGATAAGGTTGAAGCGTGGCTTTAATATTATCTCAATCCCAATATCATTAAGGAACAGATCTCCGGTGTGGTTATGTGAACAGATAGATTGTGTAGTGATTTCAACATATGTTAACAGGAGATGGCTCTTCTATTCTCCAAGAGTTCCTATCCACATAAGTTCCCTAAAGGAGATAAATGAAACTATTGGATTGGAGGTTATCGTAAGGAAAAACACAAAATTTCCGATCAATGCTTCTATGAGGGAGATTGCTGTAGATCATCTTAAAGGGTGGAATCTTGTGGGTTATCCTTCTCTAAAGGAAACCCCTATAGAGGATATCTATGATATTTCAAAAATAAATCTAATCCTGATGTATGACGGGAAATGGAAATTTTACCGTCCTGGGAGGAGAAGAAACAGTTTTACATCATTAAAGCCTGGCTTTGGATATTGGGTGAGGGCAAAGGAACCATTTTCAATAACCTATAACGAGGGTCAAGAGAACAATGCTCCAGTAGTAGATTTCATAGAGATACTGCCAGACGATTCCTCGGATCCAGGAACCCAGGTAATGCCGAATGCAAACCATGCAAAAGAGGTAAGGATAAATGCAGAGATCACTGATGAAGATGGGGTAGGGGATATAGTATCTGTTGAAGCAATGACCCCTAAGGGAGGTATAACCTTGGAAAAACAGACAGATATAGACCATAATACTGCAAATTTTTCAGGATCGTTTGACATGGATTATCATGATCTACCTGCTGTTTATGATATAGTTGTAGTAGCTTCTGATGGAGAGGATACTGTAAACGAGACAGAGGATTTTGAATATCTGGAGTTGGTTGCATTAGAACTCGATACGGCGAACCTTGATTTTGGAGTTCTTGCAGATATGCAGATCGGAAATATCTCAGGAGACGAGGATATGTCTACTGATTTCCCAACAATAAAGAACGTTGGTAATTCCGTTATTGATGCTGAGATATCAGGAACAGACCTTGTGTATTCTAATTGGGAAATAACTGTAGATAATATAGAGTACAGGCTGGATGGGGAGTATAGGATCTTGTCTGAGACAATCACGGAGATAGACCTGGACCTGCAGTTAGATGAAACGCAGAGGATGGACCTGTCCTTGTTCATACCAAATGGAACAACACCAGGCACTTATGGAGGTTCAATCACATTATCAGCAAAATGAAAGGAATAATATGGTTTATTTTTTTATTAGTAATGTCTTTTGCAGTATTTTCGGACTCTGCAGACCTATCTGTTAATATCATAAATGTAGCTCCATCTGTTAAAGAGATCTCGATAGGGCCAAGCGAAACACAAAAAATCTATAAAACAGGATCTGCAATACAGGTTAGTGTTAATGCAACTGTTGGAGATAATAATGGCGTTGGGAGGATTGATGCAGTTAGTGCTTCTGTGATAGGGCCAAGCGTAATTGAGGAAAGTCCAATCTCATTAACAAATATTACCAATATTAATATAACAGACGGATTATATGGTGGAAGCTTTACTCTGGATGATGGGGATAACACAGGTAATTATACTGTAAATGTTACTGTAAATGATAGTTCTCTTTCCAGCTGGAGTGCTTTATTTTTTGAGTATCTTGAAAAAATCTTCTCGGTTTACCTAAATGATCCTGAGAACAACACAGAGATACCAGGGGTAAAATATCTGCTGGATGCTTCAACAAATATGGGGGCTGATGATATTGAATTTGATGTTGCATGGGCTTATTACTCTGAAGGCAGCTGGCGCTGCAGGTTAAATGAGACCTTCTCTCTTTTTTGCTACAATGATACCCCTGGTACGGAATTTACATGCTTAGGGGATTTTTCTCAAGATTATCTGAATCCAATGGATGATTGGTTATGCCTTAAGGCTAATGCATCTGATAATGGGAATAATGCAGTCGCCTATTCTGTGGTCCATGTTGACAATATCCCTCCTGGTGATATATCAGATCTGAGTGCAATGCCTTCCAGTACTGATGGTTCTATTGATATTAGCTGGACAGCACCTGGGGAGAACAACATAACAGGGACTGTAAGCAGCTATCTAATGAAGATAGCGACTTCTGAGATTATAACTGAGGGGGATTTTAATGATGCACAGGATGTTGGTGGAGATTGCTCTAGCGTTGCTATATCCGGACCTGGAAGTACACAAACCTGCACACAAGAATCTTCTGATCTTCCCGGATATGTTCAGAACAGCAGCACAACATATTACTATGCATTCAAGTCTGTTGATGATTTTGGCCAGAATTCCAGTATCTCCAATTCCCCTGGTTCTGTGGCTCCTTATCATGATATTGAAGTTGATACAATATCCTGCGTAAACAACAAGAATGGGGTAGTATGCAATGATACAACAACAGAGTCTACTAATTACTTATATGATATAATGAATATTAGTGGCAACATAAGCAATGCTGGGAATTTAAATGAAAGTATAACAGTAGAGGTAAAGCGTTCATCAGTTGTAGTAGATTCAAAACAAGAATATATAACAATTGGTGAGAAAAAGTACATAAGTGGATTAGAATGGAATGCTTCATATGAATATCCCCCCTTTACTAATCTAGAATTATCAGTCTATGGATTTTCACATAAAAAAACTTACTCAGCTATTAAAGTTGTTTCTATATTAGATAATGTAAGATTAAGTTGGTATGATGTATCTTTATACCCTGCTCCAACAGAAAGTACCCCCTTCTTTGTTTCAATTAATGTTAATAACACCAATTTGGAGGACCATTTTTGGGAAATCCCTATTGAACTTGTCATCAATACTTCCGAGAGTTATTCAATAACTCTCAAAGCTCCTAAAATGCGCTGTCCTGATAATCTAAGGAAATGCTATATTAATGTAACTTCTCAAGATGATGAGTTGGCATATTGGCAAGTAGATGATTTGAGTAGTGGCTATTATAATATTACAGTAATATCTGGTGAAAATCCCTTGGATCATGTTAGTATTACGAGGTATACTACATTTATTTAAGTTAAAATGAAAAAAAGAATATTATTACTTGCCTTTTTATTTTTCATGAATGGCCTATTCTTGGTATCTAGTGAATGTGAGAGTAATTTTGAGGTTAATGCTTTTTACATAAACAAAACTCCAAGTTGTGAAAATTTAATGTATATCCAAATTAGAGATACTGCCTGTAAACCATTCCCGCCACCAGGTAATTGTTGGGAATCCTATGAAGAAGCGACATTACAACTTCCAAAAGAACTGGATACATCTAAGACGAGAACAGTGAAATTAAGAAAAGATGAAGATTCTTTGGAATGGATTTCAATGGAATGTCATACACAAGGAATCTATAATGTATCCATACTACTGTTAGCGGAAGAATTTTCTTGTGACAAGACATTAATTTTGAATCTTACTTCCTTTGAAGAGAGTAAAGAATTCATCCCTTTTTCAGGCTATTCACTACTCGGTCCATTACTTATTATGATAGCATTTATCTCTTTAACTATAGCTTCTTTATTCCTTATTTTTAAAAGGAAATGAACTAATCAAAGATGGAAAATAGAAAACCTTATATATTACTGAATACATTATTAATACATTATTAATGTATAATGAAAGTTCAAGTAGATAATGTAGATGAAGTATTGGAGAAAGAAGTTGATTCTTACAGTACAAGTACTAGGATTATTATACCAAAAAAATACGCTAACAGGAGGGTAAAAGTTCTTATCTTGAAAAATGAAAAGAGATAGTTATCTAATTTTTATTTTTTTACTTGTATTTTTGGTAGGTTTAGTAAAGATAATTAGTGCTACTTCCTGTGATTCAGATATTACTCTTTCAGCTACATATACAGGGGGAAACTCCAATTCCATATATTGTGACAAACTTTTAACTATAGATCTAGAGGACACTAGCTGCACTGGCATGCCACCTGAATGTTGGAATGGTTATGGAAATGCAACTTTATCATTACCTCCTAATATAAGCACAACTTCAAATCTAGCTATTGAATTGTCCACAGGAGATTCAGACGAATCATGGACTGGAATGTCTTGCAATACAACTGGATTATATCTTGTGAATGCAACTTTAAATATATCAGACGGAACCGAATGCAATGTTAATTTTACCTTAAACTTTACAGGGTTTTCTACCAATCCAAATCTAATTATAACTTTTCCATCCATCCCAGAAAATCAGACAATAGGGTCTCATTATGTTTTTAATATTACAATTAACAATACAGGAGATGATAATGCAACTCTAGTTGATGGAACGCTCACAGCTAGCGATTCCTCTATAATTAATGTGTCTAATGGAACAATAAACGTTACAAAAATAGTGAATGCTACTTTGATTAATGTCACACTTAATATCTCCTTTTTGGATGGAGGAGACACATATGTTGAAGTTGCTCAATTAGACTACTATAGAAGCAGCGGGATCTACTATGGAAGTGCAACTGGCACCAGTAATACCTTTCATGTTAATTATGATCCCTCACTTACTACGATCCCAAATATCTCAATCCAAGCCAACCTGACTGGCTCTTTAGAGATGGATTCGTATCATTCAGATACAGATACCTATGACAGTGATGGGACGGTTAATTATACATGGTCTGGGCAGACCAATGTATCTGTGATATTTAATAAGACCTCAAGGATCTTTAGCTTTACGGGGAACAATAATTTTACAGGGGCTGAGAATATAACTGTGCAGGCAAGAGATCAGCTGAACGCCAGTGTTAACCAGACTTTCTCAATCTTTTTCTACAACTCTTCTTCTGAATCCTGTAATGGGGTAGACGACGATGGAGATACGCTGGATGATGAGAACGAGGACAATGATGGATTATTGACACAGTCCTGCTGCCCTGGGTCATGCACCTCTGCTGGTTCTCAAACATGCACTAATGGAACCTGGACTGACTGTGCAGGATACACCCTGGCTTCTGGCAGTTCAGGAGGGGGTTCAGGCAGGGCTTCATCAGCAGTACAAAAATCAGTTGTGGACTCAGCTCAAAGCGGACAAAGCACAGAATCAAAAGAAGAAAAGGCTTCGACACCAGCACCAGCTAAAGTTGATGCACCAAGAAATGATGGCGGTTCTGTGGAAAAGGTAAGAACCATACAGGAAAAGATGATAGAGAAGATAGCAAACAACAGGGTGAAACACATAAGGGAGGTCCATTCTGCAGGAGGAAAGACAAAGTTTGTTGAGAAGATAAGGAATATTGACTTTTTTAGCCTGCAGAATGTTAGGGTAACCTTGGAGATCCCTAAGGATGTTGTCAAAACAACAGATGATATAATCGAGATAACTCCATATAAAATATTGAATTATGATCCTAAGGTGCAGTTCAACCTCGGTAGCATAGCGGTAAGGGAAGAGAAGCTGATAGAGTATGTAGTAAACAAGCAGTTGACAAAGGAGGATATTGAAAGGATAATCTTCAGTATTGATATGGAAAATGTTTCAAGGGAAAACGAAAGAGAAGAGCTGTTTGAAAAGACCCATGAGGTTGTTAATATAACGACAAAGGCAAGAGTGGATGAGAAGAACAATGAAACAGAGTTCACTATCGATCTTGGAATAAGGAATGATACGATATTGTATGATACTAATGTATATACAGAGATCCCAAAATGCATGGTGGAGATAATAGAAGAAGTTATGATAGAATCAGACATAGAGTTTGAGATCGTTGCCAGAGACCCTTTGGTTATGTGGCACTTCAAGACATTGGGTAGAGGAGACCAGCTAAAGTACGTGATAAAGTCTATAGCAGACGAGGACTGCCTTAATGAGATGAAGACCTATGCGGTTGCCCTTCATATAGTATCACTGAATGTAGATCTATCTTCTCCTGAACAACAGATGAAAAGAATCTATCTTCCAGTTGCTATCTTGGTGCTTTTGATTGTTGGATTCTTTGCTTCAGCAGATTATCTGGACAATAAAAAACATCATATAAGAAGGTTAGAGGATATTGTTAGATATATACACCAAAAATTCAAGAATGGATTCAAAACCGAGAATATTGAATCCAAACTAGTATGGCATGGCTTTGACTCAGAGGATGTAACACAAGTGATGAAATACTATAAGAAGCATAGACTGACAAGGTTCGTCCATAGGCATATATTTGGGGGTGAGATATTATTCCTGACTATCTTGATCATCTTTAATGTCCTTGATTTCCTTAAATTCCTTCCAGGGGATATGGATTTCCTGAAGAAGATAATCTCATGGACACTGTTGAGCTATTTGCTATATAGGCTTAGCCTGATGAAGATATTATTCGGGGATGTAAAATACAGAAAGATATTGGATATAACCCTGTTAATCCTGTTCTTTTCTCTTATATTCAAGCTAATAATCAATTTCGCAAAAAGCTCCTTTGTTGAAACAAGGTTCTTTAGTACCCTACTGGCGACTATCGGGAGGTTTGCTCCGGAAGTAAACATCATAACACTGTATCTTGGTTTTGTAGGCCTCATACTGGTCTCTGTATTTATCTCCTTCTTCATAAAGACCAGCAGCCCTTCTTTCTTCTATGCATTTACATCTATATTTGGAAGACATAAGCTGAATAGTAAACACTATATACTGAAAAAGATAGTAAAACTGGTATTCGTATATCTCACTCTTCTGATATTCTATATCACAGTCTACAATTTTGCATTTGAATGGCTTGCAATGGCTATAGATGCATCTATCCTGATGGTAGCTATAGCGGTAACTATATTTACCTTTATCAGAAGGGAGTATCATCTGCTGATATATCACAAGATAAAAGGCTTGTTTAAGGTTCAGGTAAGCTCTGGTCTTGAAAGGATTGTGTCAATGACAGATTCCTTTAATATCAAGTTCTTTAACCTTCTCCCTTACAGAAAGTTCATCTACCTTGCGATCATAGGAGTGCTTATACTCCATCTGATAGCTGAGGCAGGCATATTCTTGATACCTTATGCTTCAGGAATGACAGATACTCCTTATTTCAAGGAGCTTGGAAAGGATCATTCTCCATTGTTCAATGTGATGGGAGATTTAAGCCATTCTGATGATGTAAGGAGCTTGTATGCGCAGAAAACAGATGAACTGGATGCTAGAAGGAGTGTTGAGGTTTTCCTGATTTATTTAATGAATATTATGGCTGTTTTTTTCCTTTTAGTGAATCCTATGATAATATGGCTTCATATGCATAAAGAAAGGAACAAACCAGCACACAAGGTGGAACCAATAAAATCAAGGTCTTATACTGTATTCCAGTTCCTTTTTATAATAAGCATGGTAGCATTATTCATCCTTCCTGTATTTAAGATCGATTATGCTCCTGAAAGAAAAGGGGATGGATGGATGTACGGTTCAAGTATCAGCGGTATTGACATAAAGACTCAGCAGCTTGATGATGAGATGATATACCTCATCGGGTGGGTCATATTGATCGGTGTAGCATTAGGCATAAACTTCCTAATATATAAGAAGGAATTCTACAAACAGATGACTGCTGTTATAAATACTCTTAATATATCGATAGTGTTGGTCTATCTTGGGAGATTTTACCTGGATATACACAGGTATTTTGTGGGGTCTCTGGAAATCCTTGTCAGTTCGGATATCTTCCTGTTCATAAATATAGGAATATTCTTCATTGCGAGCTCATTATTCTATATATTTGGAATCCTGTTGCTGGCATTAGAGCTTTTCGTAAGGGGAGAGATATATATGCCAAGGTTCATAATCAGTATAATCAAGGTAGTCTATAAGGATACGGACAGGATTTTCTATCACCTAACAAGACATCATCACCTAAGGCATCTAAGGTTCTATGAACACCACATTGAGGCAGAACACGGCAAGAGGGAAGAATACCTTCACAAACACATAAAAGAGGTAATAAAGCATACTCATGATAATGAGGAACTGTTGATGCAGGTGATCAGAAGGGATGTAAGGAAAGAGAAGCACGATCTTCATTTTATCGAAGAGCACCTCTTGGAGCATAACTGGCCAGAGGCAATGGTCAAAAAAGCGCTAAATAAGATAAGAAGAGACCCCCGTATGAAGAAGGAGATATTAAAAATCAGGTCTATCCATGACCTCCATAAGAAGAGCAAATCTACAAAAACCAAGGTCCAGGAGGAGTATAAGAACCATAGGAATATCTCGAAAATTCTTAGGAAGCACGGTAATAATAAAGAGACCAAGGAAATCTTGTCAAAGATTCGTCTGAGAAGAAAGGATAGGAAGAAATTAAGGAAGCATATAAAAAGCTAAGTATATCCTTGTCTCCGTTCAAAATCTAGCTACGCTAGGGTTAGCAGCTTCAAAGTTCTCGATGTTAGTATCTATAGCTGACATTCCCCGTAAGGGACATCCCCCTTGTCAGTTACATCTAAATTATTTCAAAAAAATTTTAAGTCAGTCCCTACCTCAACCCTTTTAGAAATAAAAGATTTCTAAACCTTCAAAGTTGCTTTGCAACGTTTGAAGTAAAGGGTAAGGATTGATCGGGACTGACTAAATTTTTAGGAAATTAGGAAGCCTAAATGAATCCATTCACCTCCAATCCTAAAGGATAGAGATATCTGGCTTCCTAATTTATAGAACTTTGACCTTAGGCTGCTAACCTACATTTTGAACGGAGCCACATTAATGCAAACATTTTTAAACCATGCGTTTCAATATTGATATAGGTGGTTTTATGAAATATGATCTACATGTACATACCCATTATTCGGCATGTTCTATACTTAGACCTAGAACCATACTGAAGGTAGCTAAGAAAGCTAAACTGGACGGTCTGGCGGTAGTAGACCATAACTCTGTAAGAGGGGGGCTTGAGGTCAAAAAGGAGAATAAGGATAAGAGCCTGGAGATAGTACCCTCCACTGAGATCAGTACAGACAGGGGGCATGTTGTCGGTCTGTATGTCACAAAAGATATCAAGTCAAGGGAATTCTTTAATGTTACAGAGGAGATAAAGAATCAGGGGGGGATAGTCATACTTGCGCATCCATTCAGGATGATCCCCTATCTGAGGTCCAAGGTCAAGGGCATAGATATCAGGAAATATCTGGATGCTGTTGAATGCTACAATGCAAGGACCTCTTATTTCGGGAATAGAGGTGCTGGGAAACTTGCGGAAGAATTTAATCTGGCAAAGACAGGCGGTTCTGATGCACATTTCTCTTTTGAGGTTGGCAGGAGCTATACATTATTTGACGGAGACCTTAGGAAAGCGATCCAGAAAAAGGAGACAAGGGCTGCAGGAAGCAATGTTACAGGCTTAGCAGGCAGCACTTTTAGTTTCTTTAAAAAGCACTTACTGAGGTGGTGGTAAGGTGTGGTTCTTTATCCTCCAATGCTTCTATTTCATGTTGCCTGCATATCTTGCAAATATGGCTCCGGTTATCGTCAAGGATTGGTTTAAATGGCTGGCGGTCCCTACTGACTTTGGAAAGAACATATTTGGGGACAACAAGACCTATAGGGGATTGATATTTGGAATCTTGTTCGGAATCCTTGTTGCGTTTATACAGTTCCTGCTCTACAATATCAGTTTTTTCAGGGAACTTAGCTTTGTCGATTACTCCAACTGGCTTCTGCTTGGATTCCTTTTTGGTTTTGGAGCTTTGTCTGGGGATATGATTGAGAGTTTCATCAAAAGAAGGCTTAAGATAGGGCCAGGGCAGAGGTTTGTCCCATGGGACCAGCTGGATTTTGTTATCGGCTCTTTGGTACTTGTTGGTATTGTTGTTAATATCACCTGGAGAAGGATATTTTTTATTGCCATAATAAGCGTAATAGGGCATATCTTGGTAAATCATGCTGCTTATTATCTTAAGATACGAAACGAAAAATGGTAGTTGGTCTTTTCTTGATTGTTCTGATTGTTTTTTTACTTATTTTTGTATTGTTGTTTGGGTTCTATAGAATTGTTTTTTTGAGGGATCCTGAAAGGGAGGTCCCTTCTGGGAATAATATAGTTTCCCCTGCAGATGGAAAGGTAATAAAGGTCATTAAGCTCTGGAACCTGGATAGTGTTAAGATTGAGAAAGGGCTTGCAGGAAGGATCAGTTCGTTTGTTCCTGAAAATTGCAAGGAGGGTTATCTTATCAATATAATGATGGATATTTTTAATGTACATGTTCAGAGGGCACCTATAGATGGAAGAGTGAGAAGGGTGAAGCATTCTGGTGGCAATTTTAGGAATGCAGTCTATGGGGATAGGTTTAAGAATGGATTGGAGAACGAGAAGAATGAGATCCTGATAGAGAATGATAAGATTGGAAAGTTTAAGGTGATCCAGATAGCTGGTTTTTTGGCCAGAAGGATAGAATGTTCTGTAAAGGAGAAACAGAAGATTAATAAAGGTGAAAGGATAGGGAGGATATTGATGGGCAGCCAGGTTAGCCTTATATTGCCAGGGGGTGTCAGGTTATCAGTCAATGAAGGAGATAAGGTCCGGGCTGGGGAGACAATACTTGGTAATGTAGCTGGGTAACTTTTGGTATGACAAAACTATCTTTAAGATGAAGAAGATTACAAAAATTATGTTTAAGGGGAGGGGAGGAGGTCTTACCCTCACTTTGCTGAGGATCCTGCTCGCTTTTATAGTCTTCCTGCTCATATACTCCTCGGACAACGATCTGGCGCTTTATCTGTTTGTGCTTACTGCTTTTGTATCTTTTTTAGATGGATTTCTTGCTAAGAGAAATAATTCAAAGAGTCAGTTGCGATCTATGCTGGACCCTTTTGCTGATAAACTCCTTATAAATCTTGTCGCTGTTACCTTGTTCTTTAAGGGTTTTTTACCTTTCTGGGTAATGGCAGTGTACCTTTCCAAGGATTTGATGGTTGTTTTTGGGGCTATCTGGATCCTTAGCCAGAATACCAAAACTATCTTTCGAATGAACGTTATCGATAAGATCAGTGTTTTTATACAGACCTTCACATTACTTACTGTCCTTATGGGTTATCTGGATCCAGTACTTTTATGGGTATCTGTTGGGTTTGTTGTACTGTCTTTTATAGTTACCTTGTTCAGATCAGGTGTGAGGGTAGTTAGGTATAAGACAGACATCGAGGAGATACGTTTCAGTAAATTAATCAGATTGCCAGATTTCTTTACATTTATGAATATATTTATGGGTCTTACTGCCATATTGCTAGTGGTTAATGAAGAACATTTTTTTGCAGTCATCTCTCTTTTGATAGCTGTTGTTTTTGACTATCTTGATGGGAAGGTAGCTAGGTGGACAAACAGGGAAGGGGAGTTTGGAAAGCAGCTGGATAGCCTGGCAGACACTATAAGTTTTGGGGTTGCCCCTGCTATCTTTGGATTTAGCATGGTGCAGACCAACCTTGCACTCATCACCTTTGCCTTGTTCCTTTTTGCAGGGGTGCTTAGGCTTGCCAGGTATAACATAATGGAATTTACAGGAGATTTTGCAGGCATGCCCATAACCGTCAATGGTGTTATAATACCCCTGATATTCTTAGCAAAGGTACCTGTTGTTGCATATCCTTATATCTATCTTTTCTTGGCAATATTGATGGTCAGTCCTTTAAAGTTTAAGAAGTTGTTTTAGGAGATAGAATATGTAGTTGATAAGGTGTGTCTTTTTCTAATAAGCGAGAATAGAGGTTGCTCACATGTCCTTTACTAATCTAGAAGAACAAGAAGAATGATACTGCTGTAATTATTAATCCTATATTCTTTAGCAGGTTTATTATCGATTTCTTTTTGCTCTTCTCTGCCAATAATGAACCTGTAGGCAAACCATAAATGAAAACTAAGGATGATTCTATAATAAATAGATCAGGTATTTTGGATGATAAGTAGATGGCCACTCCTAAGATCATGTATATATATGGGGACGTATTGATCCTTTTCTCTGTTCTTAATATAGGGATCAGGATCGCTAGCAATATAATTACTGTCAGGATATTACTCAATCTGAGATATATCAATAAGAATAGGAATAACAATAGCAGTATTAACTTCTGCAGCATCAGAAAATACTTCTTTCCCTGCTTCATCTCTTCTTTTGCTATTATTGCAAGTAGGAGTCCTAAGAATAATCCCAAGTAGGCCAATATCGCTGCAAGAGAATATGTTAATAGATTCATAGAGCATCCATTTCTTTTACTCTTCTTTTGTGCCTTTCTTCCTTTGATCTTTGGGTAGTTAAGAATCTTTTGATGATCTTCCTGTAATTCTTTGCTGAACCTGTTCTGGCTCCCAAACATAGGATGTTTGCATTATTATGCTCCCTGGAAAGTTCTGCTGTCTCTTCATCATAGCATAATGCAGCCCTGATGCCTTTTATCTTGTTGGCTGTTATGCACATCCCTATCCCAGATCCACATACCAATATGCCTGTTGATTTGGTCTTTGCTACCTTTTCTGCCACCTCTTTTGCTATCAAAGGATAATCCACTGACTCTTCGGAGTGTGCCCCTATATCTTCTGTGCTTATCTTCTTCTCTTCCAGGTATTTTTTTATATCTTCTTTAAGCCTAAAACCAGCATGGTCCGAACCTATTATTATCTTATTCATTTTCTATCCTCACTACGAAGTCTTCTGCATACTCATTATCTTCTGCGAATACGCTTATCTGGCATAGGTATTGACCATTAGGTATCCTGCTTTCTAATCTTAAGAGAAGAACGTTCGTCTTGAACTCTCCGGTTTCGATTGCCTCAAGCTTTCTTTTGAAAGGCTTTTCCATAATCCTATCATCACAGGCCATAAATACATCTATGCCTTCTATTGGGTTGCAGTCTGGATCCCTGCTCAGTTCGTTGATATTTGGACAGTACATCTCTGGCAGATTGCTGATCAGGCAGGGAGATTTTTCACTGTTCTCCTGACAGTCCATCCCTGTAAAGATACCTGTGCTGCAGTCAGGGTCATTATCTTTAGCGTTACTCTCAGTATCGCAAGTGCCTGTCTGATCTTTAATATCTATGGTACATATCCCATCCGCTTTTCCGCATAGTCCTTCTGTATTGATGAACTGTCTGTTGATCCAGTTATCCTTGGAGGGGTTTAGTACACTCAACTTGATCACCTCTACTGTTTCCTGCTCTGTGATTATTGGATTACGTGATAGCTGGATATTATTGGAGGTGGTTGGTGAAGGCGGC
The DNA here is from genome assembly GCA_028279655.1 of Candidatus Nanoarchaeia archaeon. Lineage (GTDB taxonomy): Archaea > Nanobdellota > Nanobdellia > Woesearchaeales > JACPBV01 > JAHWHQ01. The sequence continues at coordinate 216,817 of JANQNH010000018.1, forward strand.
TCAGGTTCTTCTGAGATCTGCTCATCAAACCTCGAGAACATCTTACCAAGCATACCTTTTATGAAAACAAGACCAAGGCTTAGGAAGGTTATGGCTATTATCAGGGTAACTATCGCCCCTATAGAAAGCTCCATCGAACCCCTTTTTTTATTTCTCATATCCTGATTGTGGTGCTTGGAGTTTTTAAACTTTGCCTTTATGTTGCGGCAATTAGGTATAATCCTCCGAGCATTAACACTACTGATATTATTTTTATGCTTATTGTCTTTATGTCTGTCTCTTCTTTTAGGATCTTTGGAATAGACTTGGATATTACTATCGCCATTACCAATATAAATACTGACTCAAAGCCCTCTAGAACACTTACTAGCGATACCGGTCCTTTCTGCAATGCTAGATATGAGAAGAACATGCCTGTTATTCCTATGATCTCTGAGAGGTAGACCAGTGCAGTTTTTTTTAGGTTCATGTCTTTTATTATCTTCTTTGTGTACTGGCGCGATCTTGGGATAAATGCCAGGATGAATATGATTGTTATGATGTACCCTAATTCCCTATAAATCATCACTGTTGTTATGTTGATCGTTGAGAGATATTTCAGGAGTACTTTATGTACAGAAAAGAAGAACGAAGATACTAATACGCACAGTGCTCCTGTGCTGAGCTTAATCTTCTCTTCTATCTTTCTGAATGAGATCAATATAGATCCTATAAAGATCAGTATAAATGCCATATACTGGTTTATTGTCAGTATCTCGTTTAGGAATATTGTTGAGAGGATTAATACTATCAGTGGGGAGACTCCGTATAGGATAATCACTCTTGAGACTTCTTCTTTGTGGATGGCTTCGATGTAGAAATAGCCTCCAAAGAATATTAATACCCCTGTTAGCAGCAGGATGGCTGTTTCTTTAAGGCTTAGCAGGATAAGAGGTTCGAAGAATAATAGGATTGATACATAGAAAACGGTGGGAGTTATAAATATGAGATAGCCCAGGCTGCTTTCAAAATACTCTACTCTAACATACTTATGAATTATGGACATTATTGCCCATAATAATGCTGCGATTAAAACAAGAAGTATCCAGTTCATTTTTCAAATCTAGAATGTCCCCATTGTATGAGCAGGTCGATATCTTCTAAGGGGGGCGTGTCACATGCACCGAAGCATGAGCCCATCCAGATAAGTACTTTAGCTTTTGTCTGTTCTTCTATACTGTCTGCTATCTCTTTTGCTCTTGGCTTTAGTCCTTCAGGTAGCTGGATGCATACTGACTTTGCTTTTTGTTGCCTTATCGTTCTTATTGCTTTTTCTAGCTCCAGGTTGTACATGCTTGTTGAGAATAAGAGTTTACTATATAAAAACTACGTTTTTAGAAATTATTTCATAATTTCTAAACCAACAAAAATCTGTGATTTTTGTAGTTTTATAATGTCAGGAATTTTACATGCTTGAGATACAAAAAGGTTTGTTTATTCAATCTGTTTTAATCATTTTATTGACTAGAAGGGGCACCTTCATATGATGGAATTGTCTGGATAATATCCCCGATATGTAGATTTGGTTCATTTGGAGTTTGTTCTGGTTGTTTTTCTAAGGTTTCTGCTTCTAATCTGCTTGGAGGTAGTTCTGTTTGTTCTTGCGGTAATAAACTATGGTGGCCTATTGTTAATGCAGCCATTAATGCTCCGTACGCTGCTACGTATTTGAGAGCACCCATCAGATTTCCCATACATTCCTCATGATTAGCATTATCACTTCTCATTTTATTATCTCTTAAAAGGACACATATATAAATCTAATCAAAAATCCAGAAATAATTCATCCATCTCATATGAGCTCAGCTTTTTCTTGTTGAGTATAGCCATCTTTGGCTTTTTTCCATGGGCTCCTCTAATCTCATCAAATTCAAAATCTTCCCTTTTTGAGCTTTCAAAATCTTCCATTTTACTCTCCGATAAAGCCTAGTTTTTCGTATTCTCTTAGTTTCCTTACTTCCCTGTCTACTTCTTTTCTTTTCTCTTCGTTGATCTTTTCCTTTTCTGTTTCCAGTTTTTCTAAAAGGCTCATTTTTTTCCCTCTGAGATAATCCTCATAAACTATTGGATAAGTTATACAAAATAGTGAGAAATAGGGTATATATAAATCTTTCGTTTTTGTTGTTATTTTTAAGTAGTGAAATTAATTCAGGAGGATTCTGGTATACTTTTTGCAGTCGAGACAGTATATAACAAGCCAGTTATTGTTGGTTCTTACCCTGCAGTTAATTGAAGGGATCAATACCCTGTAACAGTGTTTGCAGAGCTGCCTCTTGATGGTCTTTGGAAGCTTAATCTTGTGTTTCATGTATAAGAACCTTATCTTCTTAGAGTATGTCAGGGAAAGCTTCTTATCTCCTTTCTTGTAGGCTAGCTTTGACTTCTTCAATAGATCTGGGATTAGTGCTTTTGCATCCTGTTTGGCCTTTATCTTCTTGGCTATTTTCCTTCTCATTATCATGTAATTTTTTTCTTTTTTTATTAAGTTTTCTATTTGATTTATATGTAATATTTTATTTACATTTTAGAAAAGTTTATATATTAAATGTATAATTTATTATACATTATGTATAATAATATAAGAAGATACAGAAGAATGCTGAAATTAAGGCAGGGGGATCTTGCAGAAAGTCTTGGGGTGACTAGGCAGACCATCAATGCCATAGAGCAAGGGAAGCACGATCCTAGCTTAAAGCTGGCTTTTAAGATGGGAAGGGTGTTTAATTGTAGGGTTGAAGATCTGTTTGATTTTTCATTTTGAGACTATATTCTTGATAACCTATACTTTTTTAAATCCCTTTTCATTACCTTTTCTGTAGAATGCTTAAATTTCTTAAAAGACTCTTTGCTGAAGAGGAGCCTGAAGTAAAAGAAGAGGGAATCCTGGCTGAGGATCTGGAGAATTGGTTCAAGGTTAGGTCAGATGAGCTACTTGGCTTACTGGATTCTAAGGTAACTGACATTAGGCATAGGCTTCAGGAAGAGATATCAAAGACAAAGGATAATCTTGCTATATTAAGCACTTCAAAGCTACATAACCCTAAGATAAGTGTAAAAGAGAACCAGTTCATGGAGGGTAACAGGAAGGCTTATGTAATGGCTGTAAATGCTTTTCTAAGAGGCATGGACCTGAATGTTGAAGGCCATTCTAATCTTTTGAGCTTCTGTGAAGATTTTAATGTTAGGTTAGAGAAGTTTGGGAAGTCAACTGTAAGGACTTACCATATCCTGCAGGAATTTTTTGCACATGAGAGCAGGAATATTGCCATTAACATTAAGAATCTAGGGAGTATAGTTGGAGAGCTTAACAGCAGCATATCCAAAGCAAAGGTTGACAGAATTTCTGAGATTAAAGAGGGAATAAAGCTGTTGAACAGCAAAATAAACCAGAGCAAAGAGATAGAGAAACTATTGATAGAGAAGGAGGATGTTAAGTCCGGCATGATCAAGAATCAAGATAGTATTAAAAGGGAAATCAGTAAACTGATTAAAAGCAAGGAGTATAAGGCTCTTGAAGAATTGAAGGATAAGAAGGAAGTACTCATGAGCAGTATACGGGAACATAATGCCAAGATTGTGCATGCTTTTTCAGTCATGGAGAAACCATTAAAGAAACTTACAAGAGTAGTGATTGAGGAAATCGATCTATTGAAAAGATACATGGAGAAGCCTGTTGAAACCCTGATAAGCGATGATGAGCTTAAGATTGTGGATTTGTTGAAAAAATTGGAGAAGAATATAAACAACCTTACACTGGAGTTAAAGGATAAGAAAAGGGAGAAGGTTTTAGAGACAGTTAAAGGACTAACGGAGGAGTTCTTAAGAGAGTTTGTAAATAAGCATAACGAACTTGACAAGCAGCTGAGGGATTTGGAGAATTCGATTAATGAAAGCGAGGCCCTGAAGAACGAGAACAGGCTGAATTATGAATTGAATAACGTAGGGGACAATCTGGAGAAGATTGGGAGAGAAATTGAAACAAACGAGGCTGAGCTGAGCAAGATTGATATTGATGCTATGAAAAAAGAGTTAAGTTCTAAGATAAACGATCTTTTGAAGGTTGATGTTGTTATTTCTTGAAAAAATCTTTGTTTCCTTTCAGAGCTTCGATTCCATCAAGTGTTCCTTTGGTGTATAGCTTTATTGATGCTCCCCCTCCTGTTGAGATTACTCTTCTTTTTAATCCCTTTGATGCTGTTACTGAGTCTCCACCCCCTACAACGACGTAGGCTTCTGGATTGATCGCATTCTTGAAGTCTTCTGTTCCTTTACTGAATGGGAAGCTGCCTTCTACCTCTATATCAGAGATTCCTATGTTTCCAAACCAGATTACAACCTGTGCTTTTGCTATCTCTGCCTTTAGTTTCTCATCTATAATCAGGTCTGCTATCATGTATCCCTGAGGTATTCCTTCTTCTATGCTTATAGTCCTTATATCACTATAATCTTCTTTTTTTGCTATTACAGCCTTATATGCAAGGAGCAGATTATCTGCATTTTCAGATATCTCTTTGCCTTTTTCTGTATAGTCTTTATCTTTTTCCTTTACTAGCGAATCACCAACATCAATCCCTTTACCAGCCATAACTATATTAAAGACTGCTCCTCCAACGAGGACGGAATCAACAGATTTGTAGAGCTTGCTGATTGCTTTTGTCTTTTCCTTTAGTTTTGCTCCCCCTATAACCAGGAGCTTGTTTCCTTGCTTTTCCCTTGCATCTGACCATAGCCTGAGTTCTTTTTCCAGCAGGAATCCTGCAACAACCTCTTTCTTTTGGTCAAGCATGTATAAGGGTGTTGCTGCTGTGGAGGCGTTTGTCCTATGTGCGATTCCAAAACCGTCCAAAACATATATATCGTAAACCTCTGAGAGAGATTTTGCGAAACTTTCATCGTTCTCCTCTTCTTCCTTGTGCCACCTTAGGTTTTCTAGCAGCAATATGTCTCCTTCCTCCATATCATCTACGAATTTTTCTGTCTCTGGCCCCACACAGTCTGGAGCCAGTTTTACTTCTTTTTTGATTAGTTCGCTTAGATGGGCTGCAACTGGTGATAAGGTGCTTGCCTTTTTCACTTCTTCAAGAGATTTTCCTTTTGCTATATCTTCCTGTGGTCTGCCAAGGTGAGACATTAGGATGACCTTTGCTTTGTTCTTGATCAGGTGGTTTATGGTGTCTAGGGAAGAGGTTATCCGTGTATCATCTTTTATCTTTCCTTCCTTTATCTTAACGTTATAATCAACTCTCACCAAGACCTTCTTTCCAGAAACGTCCAAACCTTCTAATCTTTTATAATCGCTCATTCTTGAATCACCCCAAGGAATTCTTTTTGTAATAGGTATATAAACTTTATTATCCTTCACCAAATATTTCTTTAACCTTCTTGTAGACTCTTGTAATCAGGTTATGGCCTAAGTCAATTGCGTTGTGAGGGCAGTTCTCATGGCAGCAATAGCATAGTATGCATTTCTGCCTGTTGAACTCTGGATATGGATCAAGCTCTATCGCATCGACAGGACAGACATCTGCGCAGACATTACACTTCTTGCACCTATCTTTATTAGTGTATGGTTTATAAGATGCAAGGTTGAACAGGAATTTTAACATTGGCTTTGGCAGCTTGCTTGCTAGCTGGGTCTTAGCTGTTGGTTTTTTGAAGTTTACATTTATGTTCTTTTCTCCTATGATCTCAACATCTTCTATCTTTGGGGATAGGTTTCTCTCTATGGCATAGCTGATGCTCTTTATGTCTAATGGGTTGTATCCAATTATCCTTGAGGCTTCTATATCCAAGGAAGGAGCATTTTCTGATACAAGGATAAGGCCTGCTTTTTTTGGGATACCTGCAGATCCTGGGCCGTCTCCTTCTAATCCGACTATGGCGTCCATTATGTTCAGATGAATGGGGATGTTTTGATAGATGTCTAAAAGCAACTGTGAGAATGAGTCTTCGTTTGGTGCTAATGCATGCTTCTTTGCCTTTCCTCCTCCAGGGACGCACCCATATATGTTTTTTACAGCCCCTGTATATTTTGTAAGGACATGGGTCTTTAGTTTTGGTATATTTATTACCATGTCTGCAAGGAATGGTTCCCCTGCAAGGATAAATTCCTTTAGGATCTTTGCGTTGTTGTCTATGATCTTTTTTCTTCGTGAGCCTTCGAAAGAGATTAGTTTTGCATTGTGCTTTTTTGCTGCTGCTTCTATCCCGGATACCTGGAAGGCTTTTTTTGTCCCACCATAGGCACTTATGCCTCCAGAGTCTCCTATCCATATCTCGTTATCCTTTTCCTTCAACAATCTGCATACTGCGTCTATGACTGCAGGGTGTGTGTCTACTGCTGTCTCTGGCTTTCTCTGTCCTAAGACATTTGGCTTTAGAAGAACAGTTTTGTTCGTTGGGAGGTGAAAATCTATGTTAACCAAGGATTGTTTTATAACATTGTAAATAAGTTCTGGATCGTATTCGTTACATCTTAATACAGAAACTTTTGACATTAGAAATTACCTCTGATATACATTATTTCTTTTTTCATTGATTCGTTCAAAGAGACAGCCATTCCGTGCTTTGTTGGTTTTGGGATTAAAAATCTGTCTTTTATTAATAGTTTAATAACTTCTTTTATTTTTCCGATTTCATGGGCAGGAAAACCAGATTCTAGATTTTTTATTAGCAAATGATTAGATGCCCATTTGTCTAAAGAATGTAGTTTCTTGATTATGCCTTTCCTTATTCTAATGAAATTTGCATCTGTTCTTTTGATTGCCATTGAAAAATGGAATTAAATATGAATATAAAAATATTGTGCTAAAAAATAGTATTTAAGCGCTAAAAATGGAAACATTTAAATATTAGCTGTATTTAACAATATTAAAATGGAAGAGAGATCAGTTTTTCTCCAGACTTTTGGAGATAGCCCGAAGCTTAGAATAGTTGATTTTCTAGTTGTGCATTCTGACTTTGATTATGCAATGAAGGAAATTGCTGTTAAGTCAGGTGTTGGTTATTCAACATTGAGGTTGTTTTGGAATGATTTGGTAAAAAATGATATTGTTGAGCTGACAAGGACATTAGGAAAGGCGAAATTGTATAGGCTTAATAGAAATAATCCTGCTGTAAGGACTTTTGAAAAGATGTATTGGGAAACAACAGATAAGATTATAGAGCAGAGACATAAGAAGAAGGTTTTGGCTTGAGGTGGGTATGATTTGTGATTAAGATGAAGTTGGCTGATCGTATTGTTGGCATACTTGTTTCTTTACTCTTAACATTGGGTTTTATCTCTGTGTTTAGTGATATTTTTAGTAAATCTAAGTGGGAAATTTTTGTTTTAATTACCCTTCCATTGATTATTGGTTCGGTTACTGATAAGAAAGAGCATAAGTTAGCTGGTCTTTTGTTTCTTGCATCTTCTATCATGTTAATAACAGGGGTCTTATTGTATTTTAGCCTACCTTGGACTGATCTTAAGTTGACTGGAATAATATTCATTTGGGGAGGTGCTTTTGTTTTTTCGTATGGTTTAGTTGAATTAGGAGATATTTTCCGTGATATATTCAAGATGATTTTTAAGAAATAAACTGTTTATTTTTCAACAACTCTCCTTTGATTTCTTCTCTTAATTTATTCCATCCTTTTTCTATTTCATTGTATTTTATTAGAACTAATATAAAAAATAAAAATTAAATAAAAAGTGGTAAAAATACAAGGGAGACTATGCTAATGAGTTTTATAAGGATGTTAATTGATGGTCCTGCAGTATCTTTGAAACCATCCCCTACAGTATCTCCAACAACAGCTGCCTTATGTGGATTACTTCCTTTTCCTCCGAATTTTCCAGACTCAATATACTTCTTTGCATTATCCCACGTAGCCCCAGAGTTTGCCATAAATACTGCCATTAAAAATCCAGTTACAGTTGCTCCAGCAAGCAATCCACCTAATGCTTCTACACCTAAGAACATGCCTACCAGAATTGGTGTTACAAGTGTTATTACAGTTGGTAATATCATTTGCCTTAAGGCGGCGCCTGTTACTATTGAAATGCACTTATTAGAATCTGGTTTTGCTTTTCCCTGCATAAGCCCTTTTATCTGCTTGAATTGCCTCCTTACTTCTATTACAACAGACTCTGCTGCTCTTCCTACTGCACTCATCGACATTGCTGAGAAGATAAATGGAAGGACCCCTCCAATGAACAATCCGACAATAACACTTGGAGTTGTAATATCTATGACTGTTGTTTTTCCTGTGAGTTGGGCTGCTACTTGTGTGAATGAAGCGAATAATGCCAATGCAGTCAGGGCTGCTGAGCCTATTGCAAAGCCCTTTCCTATGGCTGCAGTTGTGTTTCCTACAGCATCCAGGCCTTCGCATCTTTTTCTTATGCCTGGTCCTAGGTTAGCCATCTCTGCTATTCCTGCGGCGTTATCAGCGACAGGACCATAGCAGTCAGTAGCTAATGTGATACCCAGGGTTGATAACATACCAACTGCTGCTATTGCTATTCCGTATAGTCCTGAAAAGTGATATGCTATAAGGATTGCTGCGCATACGGTCAATACTGGGATCAATGTAGAGCTCATCCCTACTGATAGTCCCTGGATAAGATTGGTTCCTGCTCCTGTCTTCGCTGCCTCTGCAACCTCTTGTGTCGGTCTTCTGCTATCTGAGGTGTAGTATTCTGTTGCGAGGCCGATTATAACACCCCCGGCAAGTCCTGAAAGCATTGAATAAAAGACACCCAGGCCATGGGAGTTTGGGATTATATATCCGATGACGAAGAACGAGATGATGGCCATTATTATTGCTGATGCAAATACCCCTTTATCCAGGGCATGCTGGGCCTTTCCGCCTTTTTTTATCCTTACGAAATATGTTCCTAATATGGACGATAAGATGCCGAGTGTAGCCAGCACCAATGGCAAAAGTATATATCCTTTTGCTATTCTTGTTGTTATCAGGATGGATGTTCCGATAACCATCGCTGCTATTATCGAGTCTACATAGCTTTCAAACAGGTCTGCGCCCATGCCAGCAATGTCTCCTACATTATCACCTACATTGTCTGCTATCACCGCAGGATTTCTTGGATCGTCTTCTGGGATACCTGCTTCTACCTTTCCAACCAGGTCTGCTCCAACGTCAGCTGCCTTAGTGTAGATGCCCCCTCCAACCCTGGCAAATAAGGCTATACTGGATGCTCCAAAGCCGAACCCATATATTATGTTAGGATCTCCAAATATCAGATACAGCATTGTTACTCCAAGAAGGCCAAGACCTACAACTGTAAGGCCCATCACACTTCCAGATGAAAAAGCTATGTTTAATCCTTCGTTCAATGATTTTTTAGCTCCTTCAGCTGCCCTTGCATTTGCTTTAGTTGCTATCCTCATCCCAACATTGCCTGCCAAAGCTGAGAATATTGCTCCAATAACAAAGGATATTGCTATATTCTGGCCGATGAAATAGAAAAGGGATATGGTAACGAGAATTACGAATACCACAAGGATAAGGTATTCCTTATTTAAGAAGGTCATTGCCCCCCTGTGGATAAGGTCTGAAATCTCCTTGGTCTTCTCATTTCCAGGTGACTTGCTTATCACCCTAAATGCCTTGTATGCTGCAACAAATAGACTTAGTATGCTTATTGCTAATATTATATATAATATCATGGTTCCACCTCATGGATTTTAGAAAAACAGGGGGTATAAAAAGATTTCTATATGGTTTAGAGATCAACTGCAAACTTTTCCTGTGGTTTTTTTTGCTTCTCTACCTTCAAGGATGATATTGAAAGGTCTTTCTTGTTTACAGTAACGATAAACCTTGCTTTCTTAAACTCATTATCGATTTTCTTTAATGCCAGGTACATAAAGGAGATCTCTTGTTCATCTTCAGAATATAACCTTCGGAATATCCTTGTGTCCTCCACCATAGATAGCTTATGATAGAATTTTCCGCTTTGCAGTACAAAACTGTCGGCAGCTTTGATTGCTTCCATCTCTGTTGAAGCGTAACTATGCGGTATTGTTACAAGTAACATTAAAAGTAGTATATAAATTTTCATATCTTCACCCCCATCCTTTTTTTTGAATCCACTAGTATTTAAGGCTTTGCATTAGAAAAAATCTGGACTCTTATCAGTATTTAGGATAGAACTGGCTCAGACATTCAGTAACTTATAGGATGATCTATTTTCCGATAAGCTTTATCATATCGACCATCCTGTTACTGTAACCCCATTCGTTGTCATACCATCCAACAACAATAAGATTGTTTCCTACGCATGTGGTCAGTTGGGAGTCAAAGAGGCAGGAATGAGGATTTCCTATTACGTCGGTTGAAACCAATGCTTCGTCTGAGTATTCAATGATGTTTTTGAATTTGGTCTGTGACATCTTTTTGAAGAGGGAGTTTACATCATCTGTCAGGCAGATCCTTTTCTTGTCAGGCAGTTCTGCTACAAAATGGCATAGGGATGCGTCTGGTGTTGGAACCCTTATTGCTGAGCCTATGAGCTTTCCTTTTAGCTCTGGGATAACATGCCCGATCGCTTTTGCAGCGCCTGTTGATGTTGGGATTATATTTAAGGCAGCTGATCTTGCCCTTCTCAGGTCTTTGTGGGGGCCGTCTAGGATACTTTGATCATTGGTGTAGGAATGGACTGTTGTCATGACTCCATCTATGATATTGTATTTGTCATTTATGATCTTTGCCATAGGAGCAAAGCAGTTGGTTGTGCAGGATGCGTTTGAGACTATCTCTTCTCCATGGTATTCCTTGTGGTTTACGCCCATCACTATCTGTTTTATGGGCTTGGTCCCTTTTGGCGGTGCGCTTAAGAGAACCTTTTTTGCACCTGCTTTGATGTGCATCTGACAGTCATTGTATTCTCTGAACCTTCCTGTGCATTCAACAGCCACGTCTATCTTAAGCTTTTTCCAGGGTAGCTTTCTTGGATCCTTTTCAGCAGTAATCCTAATCTCTTTTCCATTTACAACAATCGACTTGTCCTTTGCCTTTATGGTTCCTGGGAATTTCCCATGGACCGAGTCCCATCTCAGAATATGAGCCAAGGTTCCTGGATTTGTCAAGTCGTTTATTGCTGTGAATCTTATATTTTTGTTTTTAATCCCTGCTTTCAAAACCAACCTTCCTATCCTTCCAAACCCGTTTATCGCGACGTTTATCATGAGTATCACCCTTTTTTACTATCTTAATATGAATCCTTTTTTTGGTCTATTTAAATATTTTGGAAATGTTTATATATTATGCTAGATTCACCTGTTTAGGGGAAATGACTGTTGCTGATACTGCAAAACCTGTATCTTTTCCAGATTATTCTGTTTTAGAAGAACAAGCTCTTGCTCTTATTTCTGCTATTGGAAAATACGATATTTGGAAATCTGCTGCTGAACGGATTGGGCTGGGAGAGCTGGTTAGTAGGAGGGCAAGAAGGCAATTGACTCTTTTGGATGAGGGCCATGTTCTGGATTATGACGCTATGATTGCTGGATTGAGGCATTACGAGGGGACTGAACCAGAGGCAGAGGGTTTGAGAAATAAGGTTGAACGTGCTGTGAAGATTATGAGGGCTGTTGCAGAGGATAAATATGTTGTTGGTGAGTATATATCAGGCTTTAACTAGTCTTTCCTTATTTTTGCTACAAAGAACCCTTCTGTGTCATTGTCCTGCGGCCATATCCTAAGGCATTTTTTTACTTCTTCGGAATATTTGTTGCCTTCGAACTCAAGGATCGGTTCGGATCTTTTTATGTTAAGCTCTATCTTCTCTAGCTTTGCGTTGTTGTTCTCAAGAAATTCACTTATTACTGATTCATCTTCTTCTGGTTCTAGAGAGCAGGTTGAGTATACTAAAGTACCTTCTTTTTTGAGAATACTGAATGCTGTTTCTAAAAGCTGTTTTTGCTGAGCATGCAGTCTTTTTACTGCGTTAGGATTCCATATCCTTAAGGTTTTTAGGGATTTTCTTATTGTTCCTGTCCCTGAGCATGGGGCATCTACCAGGATCCTGTCAAATTCTATCCTGGAGTCTTTGAAGTATCTGCCTTCCATCAAGGTTACTATGGAGTTTGTGATTCCTGTCCTTTGGAGGTTGATGCCTAACGGTTGTAACCTTATGTATTGATAATCGTTTGCTATGAGGATTCCTTTGTTCTGCATATATTGTGCTATCTGGGAGGATTTGGAGCCAGGGGCTGCACACATATCCAGGATTATCTCTCCAGGTCTTGCGTCTAACACCAAGGGGGGTATCATGGATGCTGCTTCCTGTACATAGAAATATCCCAGTTGGTGCTCGATTGTGTTTCCTATATCTCTTCTGCCTTGTTTGTGCTTTACCCAGAATCCTTCCTTGCACCATGGCACCTGTTTTAATTCCCAATTTTGCTCTTCCAGGCGTCTTTTTAGTTCTTTGGCTTGTATCTTTAGTGTATTTACCCTGATTGACCTTCTTAGGTAGGTTAAGGAGATATCCTTAAATTTTTTCCAGTCTGTAAGTTTTTTGTAGCGCTCTACAAATGCTGGTTTGAACTGGATCTTTTCCTGGTTTTGCATGAAGGATAGTTTTTTTGTGGTTATTTAAATCTTTTCTCTTTATCTATGCAGCCAGCCTTCTATAGGCTTGGTCTATCTTTTGATATAACATGCTATCCTCTATATTCCTGTACGGGCCACCTATCTTAAAGAAATCTCCGAATGCTCTCATCATTCTTTCATTGCAACGGTAGATAGAGCCATCTGAATCAAGTTGAAGTTGTAATCCATTGAATGCCTGATTGTTGTTTAGTTTCAACTTGTGTACAATTATAGTTTCCATGGGATCTTCTAGCCTTCTTACCTGGTCATCACCAACCTTCCTGGCCATTCTTGCTACATCTGTTAGTTTGTACAGCTCTGCTTTATTATATCTTATGTCCCCTGAAGGCGAGTCATGCCCTATTGGGATTATTCTAAGTTGTCCTGCTGTTTCGTCAAGATCTCTTCCCTTTCTTCCTAGGATTGTACCTGTCTCCTTTCTTGTGTAATAGCTATTTTCCGGATCTACAGTTTCACCTTCCCTACTTGTGGTCTTCCTGAATTTCTTTATATTGTGGATACTATTTTTCATCAATAGCTGCTGAAACGTGTTTAATGTTTCAAGGTCGGTATCAATATAACTGTAGCCTGGATTGTTTTCTGTTGTTATGTTCAGATCATCCATCATATATTTTACTAGTCTTTCCTGGGCTCTTTCTCTTTCTGCAGCAACATTCCCATTTCCAGTAACTTCCTCTGCCATATATTCTGTCCATCCTTTCCTTTTCTTTGCCAGCAATACCATCCCTTTTTCAGTAATATCACTTACATGGTGCCCCATAACATATTGGGCTACTGCTTCTCCTGGGAATAATATAGTTCCCCTGTTTGAGTAGCTATATCCATCTATGTCTCGATTCTGTCTCAGGGTTCTTGAGATCTCTCCTAGATGGTGCTCTGAGTGGGAATCTCTGACAAGTCTCCTGAAATCCTCTTCAGGAACCCCTCTTTCGCATAGGTTTAGATAACCCTCTTCTTGAAACTTTACTACTCTTTGACTATCTATCTGCATTCTTGTTGAAGCGCTTTGGAGGGAATTAGTAAGCCTGCTAACATCGGCATCATGGTATACATTGCCCAGGAATACTATGTTGCCAGGAGCGGTCTTTTCCATCAATCTTGTTAGTGAGTGATCATCTTTGAATATTAAACCTGTATTTTCCTGTATCTGTTGTCTTCCATAGCATCTTTTCCTAAATTGAGCAACTGAGTCTGTAAGAGAAGCTATTCCTGCTTTGTCCCTTGTGGATACTGTCAGACCATATCTTCTTGGTAATATCTGATATGATCCTGTCAGTTCGTGTCCTGCTTCTTTTCTTAATATATCAAGACTCATATGTTTTTCCAGATGATCCTTTGCTGCTGTAACATCGGAGCTATGGATCCTTTTTTCTATCTCATCCTTATTAATATCTGCTTCTTTTTTCGCTATTCTGAGATAAATGGGCTCTACCTCATTGAGGCAATGTTCAAAAACAGCCTCAGCTAGCTTCCCTTCTCCTACTATTTCTTTTTGAGCTTCATCTAGGGTGGAGGTTTGTCTAATGAATTCATCCAGATTAGTAACCCCTTCTTCCAAAGGAGCAGAGTATTTGTCATCTGTTTTGCAGAACCTTCTCACTTCTGGAGAGGATACTATCTTTACCTGAAGGGAATTGTTGATTATATCTGTCAGATGAGGAACAATACCCATATCAATGGTTGTCAGATACTTCCCGGTTAGTTTTTCAAGGTCGTTAAGTGTTATTCCAAGTGTTCTTGCAGCTTCATTTAGGGTAGGGTATAATTTTTTCTTTGCAGCAGCTTTTGCATCCTGGTAGAATTCTCTTATTCCAATTGCCAGATGAAGTTGATTTAGTTTTACTGTTCCAAGACCTTGCTTCCAAGCAGCGATCTCTGGTCCGAAATAAAACTCTCCTTTGTTGGTTTCTGTGTCTAACCTATATGGTGTGAATGGCTTGGTGTCAATCTCCAGTTTTCCTGCTTCCTCTAATATAGCATCAATGCTTGTTGCTGCTTTGGTTTGTCTAGCTGTAGGTTTATAATCAATTACTGATCTTGCAGCATCTTGGGCACTGACAAATCTTTCTTCAAAGGTGTTTGCATATACAATGGTTACATAGTCTTTTGGCTGGTCTTCAAAGTAATTTTGGTCAAATTCAGAAGGTGTTAGGAACCCATTTTTCTTCTTTGTTTGTTCGCTTTCTAATTTTTGAAGTTCAGGATTGCAGGTGTTTATATGAGCTTTTGCTCTTTCCCATCTTTCTGTTGGCAGTTTTAGGTTAATATTTAGATCATCTACAACAACATATCCATGTTCCTTTGGATTATTATAGAATTCTGATAGTCTCTTTCCCCATAAGATCCTCTTTTTTAGCTGTTGGTTTTTGTTCAGAGCTTCGTTTAGGACAACTATCTCTGCATCTGTATATTTCGGTTTTTCTTTATGGATTATCGGTGCTGGTAGCTCTGGAAGATATTCTCCTTCAACTTCATCTATTTTGTATTGTCTCTTAAGTTCCTGCTCTGCTTCAGAAGGAACATATGGTGCTTCATTTAGATCATCCTTGAACAGCTCAAGGGATTTTCTTGTTATTCTCCAGTTCCTGACCTGACCCTCTGTCAATATGCCATTTGGCTTGAAGTATTTTTCATAGAAATCATTAGCAGCTTCGTATCCAAGCCCTGATTGTAATCCAAAATGCTGAAGAAAGCCGAAATCCTGGCATAGACCGAAGCTTTGAACTCTTTCTACAGATACTCCAAGTTCATCTGCTACTTCTTTGAGAGATACCCCCGTGTCTGTAGGGACATAGGTTTCGAAATCTACCTTCATTCTTATACCTACCTGCATGCTGGTAAGTATATTGAGTCTTTTCATGATTTCATGGATCTCTAAAACGTCAGTTGCATGGTATCTTCTCTTTCCTTCTATATCGAAAGCTTGGAGGAAATGAACATCTTCTTTAGCATATATGCCAGCTTCTTCATTCAGGACCTTTTCAAGATCAAAATCATCTCCCATGTCTAAGAAGTATTTATGGCAGGGAGCGGTAAATGTTTTTAGAGCCAACTGGAGGGGGCTTATTGTGTGTTTCTTAAACTCTTCAATAGCTTCTGCTGTTGTCCTTAGGTCAATACCATGAAGAAGGGTTCTTGCTCCCACATCGTCTTCTGGTTCTGCAAAAACGCCAAATATCTCATCTGCACTGTAATAATCGATGTAAGTATTCCAAAGCCGCTTGTAAAGCGACAACTTATCATCGGGGTTTATTATTGGTGAGCGTTAGCGAGCCATGGGGTTTAATACCCCGACCTTTAGGTCGCTTATTCTAGAAAGAAATTTATGCGGCTTCGCCGCAGAATATTCTGCGAACGAAGTTGCGCAATAATCTACTTTCACTTAAGTAGTGTGAGCTTTGTTCGCGGAGGCGAACAAAATGTTAAAACACTATAGCCACAAGGTTGGCACAAATTTCTGGCATATTGAGTTTGGAACCAAATATCGCTACAGGATGTTTGGCAAGTTCAAGCAAAAAAACATTGCTGAAGCCTCAATACGCAAGGTATGTAGTAAGCATCATATAAAAATACATACTATTTTTGTGATGCCAGAACACGTTCATATGAGAGTTACGTTACCTCATAACATAACCGAGTCAAAAGGGATGCAGCTTATCAAAGGAGGTTCAGCATATATTTTCTTTAAGAATCACCCTAAAAGCAGGCTAAGGCTTCCTCAAGGACATCTTTGGAGTGCTGGAGGTTGTGCGACAACTGTTGGATACAATGATGTAGATACAGTTGATGATTATATTAGAAATCAGGCTAAACATCATGCAGTAGCCTAAGGCCTTAGCTGGATACCCCGACCTTTAGGTCGTGGGAGGAGGTCATTTATTAAAAATGGTGTATAGGATTTATTAACCTTATTTTGGGACTTCATATATTCCAAAAACACCCATACTTTCCAATTCATTAGGACTATACCTGCTACTTTCTTTGGGACTGGAGATTATAACTTTATGACCCAATTTTGCATCTTCACTAAATCTCTCTGCTTCAATTAATATTGCCTCTTCTATCTGACTTTCACTTGTAATATCTGAAGGTCCATTATTTAGCCACTCAGCTCCCCCTGGTAGTGTGACATACCCTATTCTACCTTTTATCATACCTAATGTTGTATCATTCAAATGAATATCTTGTTCCATTTTAGGTTGTGGTAATCCTTTGTAGTTTATAAATCTTTCTTTTTTAACTATATATAAGTGGTAACAATAAAGGAATGTTTGTTTATCTTTTGATAAGGCATTATATTTATAAATATTAAGTCATTCCTTAGATTAAGGGGTGTGCAACTCCAGAGGTTCTGGGGATACTATGCAAGGTGCAGTTTTTATTGTGGATTCTGAGAATGACTTGGTTGATCTAGTTAAGAGCATGACTGATAGATATTTAGTTTGTAATACTGAGTCTTTTTATGAACCTAGTTTGGGAGAAGACTCTTTAGTTGTTATGGATGACGGCCCTATACAAACATTAGATGATTCCCTGCCTCTAGTTGAGGATTCTATTCCGCCTCAATCTACAGATAGCCTAGGTGGGATGGTCAATGCATATGCAAATCAGATCTTGGATAGGGCAACACAACTTGGAATAGTTACATCAAATGATCTCGAAGGGCCAAATTATACTGTAACAACTTCGGGTCATATAGTTGAGGTTGGATCAGAGCCTTTTTGTACAGCAAAGGAGATTGGATATCCTAAAAAACAAAAACTTCTTTACTTAATCGATGCAGATCTGATTCCAGGAGAGCTTGAACCATTTAGGGCGGATTCTATGGGTTTATTCCATGGGATTGCAGGTACTCAAAATTTAGCATCAGTTGCTGAAGATGTTTGTCAAGACTTAAGGCGCTGGTTACAGGATTTAAATAAGGGTATTGCTGAGTTTGCAAATATGTGTGGTCTTTATATAATGTATAAGATTGTTCTTGTCTCAGATTCGAAAGAGGTTGAATCCAGGTATGGACTGGAGTCAATTTCTAGGGGAGATCCCCAACTTAGATCTAGAATAGGCGAATGGCTTCAAAGCGATGATGGGTATATTTCTCCTACGTAGTGTATTTAGCTCATTTTTTAATATAATATAGATTTTATTTGTGGCAAAAGAGCAGACTATGATACTTTTAAGTAGTTACATAATCATAATGTTTATAAGGGAGTATCGTATCCGAATCAATATAAAAAGATTATTTAATCCTGATTGAGGGTATTTGTATGCTTGATTTCGGAAGAGAATGGAAGAGAATATTTGCTCCGGCTACGATTGCAAATGTTGGGCCGGGATTTGATGTACTTGGTCTTGCGGTTAGAAACATTGAGGATGTAGATAGAGATGGAGTAACTTTGTTGGGTGATGTTTTACATGTTAGAGAAACAGCCGGGAGATCTACAAGAATAAGTGAGATATATGTTAATGGGGCTGCTGATTATTCTTTACCTATTGAAGTTGAAGAAAATGTTGTTGGTGTGGCGGCCTTAGCTGTTTCTACTCTGGCTGACTGTGCTCCATTGGATATGAGACTTGAAAAGATGCCTTTTTTCGGATCAGGTATGGGTAGCTCTGCAGCAAGTGTTGTTGCAGGTGCTTATGCTGCATTATTGATGTCAGGCGATGATGATAAATCTAGGATTGCAGACACTGTAGTTAAGTGTGAAGTAGGCCAGCACCCTGATAATGTTTTGCCTTCTTTGCTTGGAGGAATGGTGATTTCCTACGGTTTAACTGATGATAAGGCAGCATTTGGTACCTTATATGACCAGGATATAATTGCTTTGAAATATGCCTCAAGTGCACTGAGGCATTCTGATAAGGGTTTAGATGAGCTTATTGGGCAGATTGGCGAAGAGGGATGTACTGATATTACTAGTGTATTGAGTGGATTTGAGGAAGAAAGAGCAACCATAGCAGATAAGACAACCCGTCACTTAAATTATATGGCTGAACAGCATTCTATTCAGTATTATAATTTACTAATTCATTATTTGGAGAAAAGAGCGGAGTTACTGAGAAATCTTAGATATCAAGACGGCGGGGAGGCAGCAAGACAGATTGCTGACAGGATTTCAAGTACGGTTGCGGGTTTAAGTTTAGGTGAAGATCTAACGTCGATATTAGATAGATTGGGAGAATTAGGGATCGCTGAAATAGAACCGGATTTGGCTAGGATTCGAACTTATGAGAGCAGAAGGATGCGTAGAGTTGAGAATATACCAAAGATTGTTGAGGATTTGCAGAAATCAGAATTAATAAAGTTACTTGGAAAATCTTTATCGCAAAAACTAAAGCAATATTGTCGTGCAGACATTAGTTTAAAATATCGTAGGTTGAATATCCCTTCTGAGGTTTTGGATAATCTTTATTTTGTTTTGGTAAAACCTGATGTTACTATAAGTACGGTGGAAGCACGAGCTAGAATGAATCAAAATCCTGATCTTCCAGATGCTGTAGCAAATTTTAGAAGTTTATCCAATTTATTTACCTCATTATATGAGAAGGATATAAAATCATTCGGTGAAGCCACATGTCAGGATAGAATTGCTGAAGTTGCAAGGGGGCCTTTGATTCCAGGATACTACTCAGTTAAGGAGGCAGCATTACAGAATGGTGCTTATGGATTTAATATTAGCGGTTCTGGTCCGACTTGTTTTGCTGTTTGTGATTCACAAGATGTAGCAAGGAGAGTTGCCAGGGCATGTATGTCAAAATTTAGTGATGCTGGAGTTGAAAGTAACGGATACATCTGCAAGGTTGACTTGGAAGGTGCAAGGTTAATTAAGCATGTATAGCTATATTTGTATTCTTTTAGAAATAAAAAAAGTGCGGAGAGGAGGACTTGAACCCCCGTAGGCACTAAGCCAATAGATGACTTACAAATGGTTCTTTCATCGCACTCTTTATGAGCACTCAACACTCAAATGCCTTGAGTCTATCCCGTTTGACCACTCCGGCATCTCCGCATAAGGTTCTTAGAATCTCTCCCTTTTTAAAAAATTTACTAAAAAAGATATATTCCTGAAACAAATCTAATTAACGTACCTCATTATCCCTCTCGAGAGATAGCGAGATTGCAATTGTTTTGCTGAGATTAAGGTACTTAGATGATGCGGTAGTTACTTAAAAGTAATAAATTTGATAATATTTATAAATAGTAGAGTGTGCCCATTCAATATGAGAAATATTTACCTATTATCCCTTGCATATGATGATTGGATACGTTTCTTTAATAAGAGGCACCATCGGAAAGTAAATCTTGCTAACAAGTTAATTGAAGAAATACTTAAAAACACACCTCATGCACGTATAGCTAGTATGCATAATGACTCAGCAAGATATGATGTGATTAGGTCCTATTTAGATGAATTGAAGAATCATATACATCCAAATGATATATTTTGGTTTCAATATAATGGTCATGGTAGCAACCTTGAAAGGCATATACCTATAGATTTGACAGATAATTGGGACGGCAAAGGACAATCACCATTTACCGGAGATAATGAATTAATGGACAGAAGGGAATTATTTGAGAAAATTGCACAATTAAGTGGATTAAAATTTATTGTAATGGATTCCTGTTATTCTGATGTTGATGAGGGACTGCCTGCTGACACAATCTATGTAGCAGCAGCAGAGCAAGATGCTACAGCTCATGGGGATCTATCAAGTGGAGTTATTCACCCAACATTATCGAGATATAGTGTTGAGGATATTGTCCAAAATGGGGCATATCAGATGTGGGATGGACTTGAATATGAATTTGGGGAGAGAAGTGTAGTTAGGTCTAATATTGTAAGTCCACAATTTAGAATAACAGAGGGACATGATTTACCTCGTTGCCAGTTTGCACAGGATTTTTATCAGAAACTAACTGGTGAAAGAGGAATAATCATGCGTAGATTTGACTAACAATCCCAGTTTAACTCAAAGTTATTGTATATTTTGAAAAAAGTTGCTAAAAAAAGTTAATTTAGGCTCTTAAGCTTACTCTCTATATCGTTCAGTTCTGCTTCCAGCTTCTCAAGCTCTGTGCTGGGTTTTACTTCCTTGACAGGTTTTGGTTTGTTCTCTTTTGGTTTCTGAATCTCTACCTTTTTTACTCCAGTGTCCTTTACTTTTGGCAGATGTGTCTTTAGGGAATTGATCATCTTGGATAGGGATTTTATCTCGGTCTTGAGCTGCTGGATGAGCCTTAGCTTTTCTGCCCTTAGGTCCTTAAACGTTTCATGCTCTTTGAGAGACTCCAGAATACCTTTACAGCACTCTAACATACTCTTCCTTAGCTCATTGCCTCCGCTAATACCTACAAACAATGAATTCTCTTCTTTTTTAGCCATCTTATAATGTTCCTGGATCAAATAATATCTTATCTATGCCTTCAATCTTGCCCTCTATCTCTCCTATCTTGCTGCCCCACCCTTCAAGTTCAGCATCTTCCTGTGCTTTAAGTTCTTTTACCTTCTGGAGGGTTGTCTTAGCATCATTCAACTTGCTTTTTATCAGGCCAACTGTCCTTAAAACATCCTTGTATTCATCGATTTTTACAAAAACTTGAGCTTCTACCATTTTACACCTCTAAGCACTTTCTTCTTTGAATAAAGCCTTATCTACGAACATTATCTTAGTATGAGCATCTTTTAGCTTATTGTATAATCCAACATACTCGCTGTCACCATCAGCTTTTACTTCCTCAACTTTGGCAAAAACACCATCTACTCCTTTAAGTATATCCTTAATATCAGCTATATTAGATTGTATGTCTCTGAATTCATTTATTGAAACGAATTTTTTAGCTGGTCTTTCTTTTACTTCTTCTACTGGAGGCAGAACTGGGGTCTCTGGTATCTTGGGCATCTCCTTAGGAGCTGTTTCAGGCGGTGCCTCTGGTTCTGTTTCAGTAAGTTCGGGCATATCTGGAAGTTCTTCCCCCCTAATATCAGGCAGTTCGGGCATATCCTGTCCTTTGATATCCGGCAAAGGAGGCATATCTGTTCCTTCTTCTATCTTTGGAAGTTCCAGGTCTTTAGGAGTCTTTTTTGATTTAAGGAATGAAAAGAATCCCTGCTTCTTTTCTTTTATCTCCGGAGGCGGAGGAAGATCTGCTCCCATATCTGGAGGAGGTTCTTCAGGAAGATCGGGTAAGTCAGGTAAAGATCCAATGTCTCCTTCTGCTGGTAATGGGGGGAGCTCAGGCATCTCTTTAGGTTCTGGCGCCTTCATGGTTTTAGCAGGCGTCATCAACTCTTCATTTATAGGTTCTTCTGATATCTGTTCTTCCTTGCCCATCTTAGGCGGCTCTGGAGGTACATCTAGGTTCATAGCGTCCATACCTGTTGGTGCCTCTTTTTTTTTGAAGTGCAAAAAAGCCATTTTATTAAGTATATTGGTATCCCTTAAATCCACCCTTAGCCTTAAAAATAAAAATTTGATTATTAAAGCTTTGTGTAGCATTTTGAAATGGTAACATCTTGTTTTTAGGAATTTATCTTAAATAACAACAAAGGGTTCATACACGGATTTTTCTAAAGAAAAATCCTATATCAAAAGGGAATTTCCGAACTTCGTAACGGAAATTTCCTCTTCAGATAGTATTCACCCATGTTGTTACCTTTTGTTTTACTTTTATTCTCCAGAAAAATTATTAAATAGTCTGAACATTCCCTTTTATATGAAGGAAGCTCTCTACTATAAGAAACTGAAGGAGAATGCAGTAAACTGCAACTTATGCCCTACTAAATGTGTTATAAAACAAGGGGATTTTGGGAATTGTGGTGCTAGGAAGAATATTGATGGCAGGCTTTATTCCCTAGTATATGGAAAGCCCGTGTCTACTGCGATTGATCCAATCGAAAAAAAACCTTTGTATCATTTCCTGCCTGGATCTAATTCATTGTCTGTTGGGACGCTTGGTTGCAATTTACACTGTCTGCACTGCCAGAATTATGATATCTCTCAGGCAGATGCTGATGAATCTTCCAGTAGAGAGATCTTGCCTAAGGATCTGATTGATATTGCTGTTGAGAATGGTTGTAAGAGTATTTCTTATACGTATAATGAGCCAACTATATTCTTTGAGTATGTTCTGGAAACAGCCAAGTTGGCTAGGAAGAAGGGTATAAAGAATATTATGGTGACGAATGGTTATATCAACAAGGAACCGTTAAAGGAACTTTATCCCCTGATAGATGCTGCTAATATTGATCTGAAGTCTATTGATGAGGATTTCTATAAGAATATATGCAAAGTAAGGTTAAAACCTGTTTTGGATTCTATAAAGATGATACATGGTATGGATACTTGGATCGAGGTGACTAATTTGTTAATTCCCGGACATAATGATAGTGATGAACAGATAAAGAAACTTGTGGGGTGGGTTAAGAAGAATCTTGGAGAGAGGGTTCCTCTGCATTTTTCTGCTTTTTTTCCAACCTATAATCTATTGGATGCTCCTAGAACCTCTCCTGATAGGATGTTGAAGGCAAAGGAAATCGCACTGAAACAGGGTTTGAAGCATGTATATCTTGGGAATGTCTCTTTGCCTGGTTCTGGGGATACAAAATGCCCTAAATGTGATAGGGTGTTGGTGGAGAGAGGAAGGTTTGAAGTGAAGAGGAATGATATAAAGAAAGGTTCGTGCCCATATTGTAATGAAGAGATTGATGGGCTTTTTTAGTTCACTTCTGTTATTCTTTCAATAAGTAGCCTAAATCAAGGGTTATAGTATTTTTGGTAAGAATTCTAGTTTCATTTCATCAGAGATAATAACAGATTCAACTTTTCTTACTATACTTGAGAATATGTTCCGTATATCATTGCTCAGTTCTTGAAATTGTTTGGCTGAGGTTACTTCAATCTCTAATTCTAATTCCCAGGGTCCAATAGATTCAATAAGATGTACAATATTTGGCTGATTCTTGCAAAATGTAATTAAATCTTTGTAGCTTTTCTCGTTTAATTCCTTCAGATAAACACAGATTTTATAGAATTCGTAATTGATCTTGTTGAGATCAAAAAAAGTGGTGTATCCCTGAATAATCCCTAATTTCTCCAGATTGTCTATCTTACTGATAACAGTCCTAACATTAAGATCAAGCTTCTTAGAAAGTTCCACTATCTTGATTCTTGCATCATTGGTCATAAGTTGGAGTAATCTCCTATCATCTCTGTCTAGTTTAACAACCTCTGTACCTCCAATATACTTTTCTATGAATTCTCTATTTTTTTTATCTGATAAATGGGTTCTTTCAAGAATATATGCTTCGTCAATGATGGTTATAGCATAATCTGAGATGTATTTTCCGTATTTCAAGAGGAAATTGCTCTTGATTCTGCCAAAGTCTATCACGTTCTCAGCATATACTCCTAGAAGTAAGTCCCACCTACCCTCACATTTTGCGATCCAGATAAAGTTATCATCTTTGATTAAATCTTCATAAAATTTTTCCTGATCCTCTCTTGACAAACCTGAAATCTGGCAGTAGATCCTATAGATAAAAAATCCTACTTTTCCTAGAGCAACTTCTGTGACAAATTTGGTAATTATCTTTTCACTGGTAAGCTTCTTGATTCGGTATTCAACAATGCTTCTTGGAATCTTTGTTTTTTTGCTGATCTCTGCGATACTTTGTCTGGCATTCTTGTCAAGTTCGAACATGATTTTTTTATCCCTTGTATCAATTTTATAGCTCATTTCTTTAAAAAGTGTAATTTAGTATATAAATATTACTAAAAATCAAGAAAATTGCTAAGTAAATTTTATATATTTGCTTTCTTTCCTTTATTTTATGAAATACACAATTGGTGGTGATGACGACTGCTGCGGGTAAGCAGTCGCATTACCCAAAGATTTAAAGAAAACAAATTTGGTGGTATTTAAAATGAAAAACAAGGTTTCAGGTTCGTGTCATTGTGGAAATATTCAATGGACAATTCATACTGATGTCGAATTGGATGATTTACCACGAAGAAAATGCGGTTGTAGTTACTGTAAAAAGCATGGTGCAGTATATACCTCAGACCCAAAGGGCAAACTTAAAATAAGGATTAAAGATAAGGGTAAGGTGAGATTATATCGTTTTGGTACTAAAACTGCAGATGTTTATGTCTGTTCTGTTTGTGGGGTCGAGCCATTCTTCATCAGCAGGATCAATGGAAATGACTATGCAGTTGTTAATCTAAACACATCAGTAGATCCTGCTCTATCAACAGAAAAATATGTTAAAACTGATTTTAGCAAAGAAACAAAGGAAGAACGTTTGGATAGAAGAAGCAAAACATGGATTCCAAAGGTTATTTTTGAGGATAACTAATGCTTTTCAAAAAAGTTTATATATTAGTTTATCTACTACGGATATATGCCGGATCCATTTGCAAAACCTGAAGAGAAAAAAACCATGTCTATACTTAAGAGAGTTCTTAAGGTAACTAAAGTCGTGTTTACAACCAAGTTTCCTATGAATCTTATGTTCTTGATCATAATAATCGTTCTTTCAGTTGTGGGTTTTGAATATATGCAGCCAGAGGATGTAAGCACCCCTACAGGCAATGTGATCATGGAAGAGGAGTGTCCTGAATGTGTCTGCGAAGAGGCTGAGTGCGAGCAGGATTGTGATCTTTGTCCAATTAAAACTAAGGTTGAGACTAAGAATGTCATCTATTACGAATGCAAGGGCGGGGAGTTGGTTACAGACCTGGAGGATTGTGAGGATAATCTGCCTGATATACCTGACGAATATGCAGGTACTGTGGAAGGAGTATCTTTGATCATCGATAATATTGAGTATGAGGGGGATGAGGAGGATTCTGGTTTTGTAACAAGGGTCGATTATACGATTATCAATAAGGGGGATCTGCCACTTGTTCCAAAGGTAGAGGTAAAGGTTTATGAGGATTGGACTCTGAAGGTTAAGAAAACTGTGGCAAATAAGGTTGTCAATCCAGAGATTGTTGTCAATCCCGGGGAGTATGTAACAAGAAAGGATAGGGTTAGGATATATTTTAAGGGAACAGACCAAACATTGAGGTTATTGCTGGTTAATTCTCTGCCTACTATCGAGCAGGATGTTGTTGCTGTAACTAGGGAATTTTCAATGGATTAGATTCTTTTGTATTGCTATACTGCGCTACGTGCGAATATGCTATTTTATTATGCAGTCATGGATTCTCACAGGGCAGGATGTTCTGCTTGGACTTCGCTTGGCAGTGTCTTCACTCATATTGCTTGAAATGACAATAAGTTTTTAAATTATTATTCATTCTCTAATGATTACATGGGAGTAGGACTTTTTAGACTGGTTATTCTCTTTTTGGTTCTATCTTTTTCTCTAGCTTGTGTTTCTGCTGCTTTTTATATCAATGAGGTTATGTACAATCCTGAGGGGAGTGATAATAATAGGGAATTTGTTGAGATATATTCTGATGATGATGTTAATCTGTCTGATTATGTGATTGGGGACCTGGATTCCAACGATAGCTTGAGTTTAATTAATGAATGTGATTCTGATTATTCCTTAATTGTAGAGGGGGAGTTTAATTATTCTGGTATGGATGCTTGTGTATATTCTGCTGGAGCTTCAATAGGAAACGGCCTGAATAAAGAGGATACTTTGTTTCTTTATTACAATGATTCTCTGGTCTTGGATGTTTCATATACTGATGATTGCCAAGAAGGGCATTCGCTTGAGTACTTTGAAGGCGGGTTTTTTTGTAGTTTTTATATCGGAGGCACTCCTGGAGATGAGAACAGTTGTGGTAAGGTGGATTTTAGTGATATAAGGATCAATGAATTTTTTCCAGACCCTCGCGGGGATGATGATGTTCCTATGCCTAAGGGCGAGTTTATCGAGCTTTACAATTTAGGGGAGGAGGTTGATCTAGCTGGAATGTATCTTGAGGATAGTGCAGGGCATAAGATCTATGTTTCTGATGTTACTACAGTTGATGGCACTTTAATAGAGTCTGAGGGGTTTTTGGCTGTCTATACGAACGGCTTTTCTGGGTTTTTGAACAACGCGGGCTTTGAGGAGATCAGATTGTTTGATCCTTATAGAAACCTAATCGATAAGGTAAGTTATGGTGACTCTGAGGAGTCCTTGTCCTGGGGCTTGGTGAAGGGGGTCTGGAGAAATAGCGTACCTTCTCCTGATGAGGAAAATCCTGATGAGGAGGTAGAGATGGATTCTTTTTTTCAGATTGCTGGTCTAGAGGACCTAGGTTCTGATAATGAGTCTGAATTCGGGGATGTAATCAAGGTAAGGTTTAATGTCTATAAAGGAAATACCTCAAAGAAAAGCATTAAGCTATATATCGATAATGATGAACACAGGGTATCCAAACTAACAAAAGCTATGCTTCATGAGAGATATACAAACTACAGCTTGACTCTGCCAATGTTTATTGATCCTAACTGTAATAAGAAATATGCTGATGGGGATTATTTTGTTAATATCGGATGGACTTCTTCTTCTGTTGTTGAAGATAGGTTTAGGTTTAGGATTAATGGTATAAACGAACGTAACTGTGATAAGATGTATGTTGAGAGAAGTCCAAGGAAAGGCACTCTAAACCATAATTTATTGGAGGCCCCTGGTGTGGTGGAGCAGGAAAAGGATTTTACTGTAATGGTCGAACTTACGAATAATGATGGGGAAGACCATCTAGTTGATCTATACAGCTATGTGTATAGGGGAAGAACCACCTATAGCGGAGATAAGGAGCTAAATAAGAAGAGTGTTTTGGTCAAGGCAGGTGAAACTAGAGAGGTGGGGCTTTCTAATAGTGTTGATGCTGATCCTGGAGAGTATAAGCTTAAGATCAAGGTTAAAAGAGACGATCAAAAGACCGAGAAGGAGATAACACAGCCCATAACTGTGCTGGGCGGGTCTTTTGAGGAGAAGGTAGATGTTAAAGCTGGCAGGGTAGATGGAGGGGAGGGTGAAACCTCTTTTACAGCTTATGAGGTTGTTGATGAAGTGATCTATGAGTCTACTTCTGAGAAGGCTGGTAATCTGGTTGTTCCTTTTTTAATTGGTTTATTGGTAATATATTCTTGTGTTTTGACGTGGAAGAAGTAGGATTTTTCTGAAATTTTTTAAGCATTCTCCGGTTTTAATGTCAATCTTTCTTTTAAACCACCATAAATTTTATCTAGCCTCTCAAAATCCGAATCCTTATTTGCAACAATGTTGATGTACTTAGAATTTTCACATGCTCCAAAAACTGTGAATTGTAATTGTTCTTCTGCATCTACAATCATAAATACTCCTTGGGCATAAAGTTCCAACTGATTCCAATCTGGAATTAGCCCCTGCTGTTTTTGTTGGTATCTGAAGTCTGAATCATCTAATTCCCGCGGTCTGGCAATATGATAATCACAGCCGCTTTCAACTAATTGATCTAGCAAGCGTACAGCAACAATTCTTCCATCTATGAATTGATTATAAGCTATTGTTGCAGCATAGGGGAGGACATTATGGAATACTGACGGATTTGGGAGAGGCGTTGATCTACTCCTTTTCTGGAATTCTTCCCTAGTTATCTGATCCACAGCCTTTGCTTCTTTAAGTGCATCCCAGTTTTTTCTAGGTGAGTCCATCTTACGTTATGTAGTTGTATATCTGTATTTAAATATTTCTGTCTGTAATCACTTTATAGTAAAAATATTTTTTGTGTAACATGCAGGCAATTTAATATTGTAATAATTGGTTTTTTCAGACTATAGAAACATTTTTATAAACTCTAGGGTTCTTTATTATGTTAAAATGGCAGAGGAAAAAAAAGACCCCATACGATGCAGAGCTATATTAGAGGTACTTGGGAAGCCAAAGGGGCATGTTGAAAAGACCATCAAGCTATTGGTGGAGAAGGTTAAAGAGAATCCTGAGAATTCTGTTCTTAACGAGAAGTTTGCAGACATCCAGCCAGAGGGGGAGACTGTTTTCAGCACCTTTGTGGAACTGGAGATCGTATTCAAAGGGATGGGTCCTTTGATTGGATTTTGTTTTGATTTCATGCCTTCTTCTTTAGAGGTGGATAAACCAGACAGCCTTCTATTGAAGAACCGCGATATATCAAATGCACTGAATGATCTTCAGGCGAAGCTGCATAATGTCGATATGATTGCCAAGACCCTGAAGGCGGAAAGGGATTTTTTGAAGAGAAATTTCAATACAGTCATCGGGAATCTAATCACTGTTCTGATAAAGGTAGGGAAAAATAACCTGGAGGACCTGTCTAAGTTTACAGGTATCAATTCACAAGAGTTAGAGAAGTATATAGATGAACTTACCAAGGATGGAAAGATTAAAAAAGAAGAGGATAAATACTCTTTAGTTAAATAAGTCTAAAAAAGGTGATAAAGCTAATGTCTAATCTTAAGTATAAGCTTGAGGCTCTTCTATTTTCTTCTGCCAGGAGCATGAAGGTTGAGGAACTTGCAAACCTTACTAAAGCCAGTCCTGAGGAGGTCAGAGAGAGGCTCGATGAGCTGGCTAAGGAGTATGAGAATAGGGACAGTTCTATCACTATGATTGATGAAGGGGATGCATTTAAGCTGAATGTTAAGTCAGAGCATGCATCTGTTGTACAGCAGGTAGTTTCTGAAACAGAGCTTAGCAAGACCCTTATGGAGACCCTGGCTGTAATTGCATTCAAGTATCCTATCAAACAGTCTGATCTGATCAAGATAAGGACAAATAAGGCTTATGATCATCTTCGTGAACTGGAAGAGGCTGGTTATATCATCCGACAGAAGTTTGGTAGAACGAAACTGATCAAGTTAACCCCTAAATTCTTTGATTACTTTGATCTTCCGGCTGACAAGCTTAAGGAGAAATTCCAGGATTTTAGCGGAATCGCAAAGGCAATACAGGATAAGGAATCTGAGGTTAAGAGTATGAAGGAGGAGATCAAGAAGAAGGCAATAGAAGCTGGTAAGAAGGAAGAGGTCGATCTTGTTGATGATAAAGGGCATAAGAAGAAATTAGAGACATATGATAAAACAGAATCAGAGACTGAGGAGGAAAGTAGCGAGGTGAAACCTTATACTGATAAGGTTGGAGAGTTGGAGGTTACTGATGTTCCTGAAAAAGAAGAGCAGGTAGATTCTGAAGGAGAGTCATCTGATGAAACTTTGGAAGAGACTTCAGAGGAAATTTCCGAGGAACCACCCGAGGAAGCTATAGGGGATGTTGAAGAGCCTAGTTTGGAATCAGAGGATAAGCCCTTGGAAGAATCTAGTGGGGAACCCCTGGAAGAGGAGACTGATAGAGGAATAAAGATGACAGCGAAGATGGGGGCAGATGTTGTTGAGAAGATAAGGGGGCATGTCAAGGGAGAGGAGTCTGTGACATCCGAGGAAGCAGGGGGAGATATGGTTTCTAAGTCTCCTGAAGATGTGGAGAGTGATGTTGATAGTAAGGTAGAGGCGATGTTGCATCCTAAGGAAGAAACTGAGCAAGGTGTTCAGGAAGACTTCCAGCAGCCGCCTGAAGAGCTTGGAGAAGAGCAGCCAGCAGAGGAGGTTAAGGAAAAAGAGACTATTGAGAATGTTCAGGGGAGTATAGGGGATTCTCAAGAGGAACCGAAGGACCTTTTAGAGGCTGCTGCAGAAGAGGAGAAGAAGGATAAAAAGGATAAAAATGAAAATATTTCTTCTTAGGTGTCCTAAGTGCAAGCATACTATGAAGTATCAGAGTAAAGACTGTATTCTAACTGGTAAGAGGAAGGTCTGCGTGTATTGTGGGTTTTCTATGAATGTTAGGAAGTCTTTAACTGCACAGACATAATTATGCTCCACTTGCCAAACAGTTGGCAAGTGAAGAGAAGGCTTTTATTCTTGGAATTTTGCCATTACAGCCATTTTGAGTTTGCACTTGCCACTTGCCAACCCCTGGCGTGAGGTATTTAAACTAGGACATCTTCTTTACAACTCCATTTTATTTTTAATTATCATTCAATATTCACACCACCTTAAACATAATTCAACAATCAAATAATGATTTTCACTAAGCTGAAAATCAATTACACCATTTCACCATAATAAAAAATGGTGATGTAAAATGATTTTAACTAATCAAAAAATAAAAACAAGAAGTTTAGATGAGTACAACCTAGTTATGAACCTAAGAAGGGAGAAAAAAGGTCGTGGGGCTATAACCCTCTCTAGGATGACTGGGATTCCTAGACATACCATTCATGATTGGATTTATAGGAGAACAAAACCTAAATGCTTAAGGAAAACTAAGATATTACCATCTAGAGCAAAGAAACTAAGTCCTGAATTAGCTTACATTCTTGGAGTAATAGAAGGCGATGGTTGTTTATACAAATATAGAAGACATTCTTTGAGAGGGGAGTGTTATGGCTATGGTTTAGTCTTGAGTGTTACAGATAAAGACTTTGCTGATTATTTCTACGATCAGGTCAAGAAATGGTGTGGTTTTCATTTGTATAGAAATAGAGGACCTCAAACTGGTATAGGTTATAAAGATATTTATACCATAAGACTTAGGTCAAAAGATGCTTATGAATTTCTCAAAACCTTTGATTTAGATGAACTAAAAGAATCTTCAGAAGAAATAAAATGCATGTTCTTAAATGGATTCTTTGATAGTGAAGGACACGTCCCAAAAAGGAAAAATGGATTTATCCATATCGGTGTTGTAAATTTGGATATTATACTCCTTGTAAGAAATTTGTTACAGTCACTGAATATAAAATTTGGATCAATATTGGAAAAAAACTTAACTGATAAGACATTTTATTATTTTCATATTGGGTCAATAGAATCACTTCAGAGATTCAAAGATAAAGTGGGTTTTTCAATAAAAAGAAAACAAGATAGGTTAGTCCACATACTGGATTCCAATCAGAGTTACAAAGAACTTCAACTTCAAAAAGAGCAGTATAAACTTAATAAAGAGGTAGTTTATAAACTAATACTAAATAACCAAGGAATAAGCCTATCTGAGATTGCTAGGAAACTAAACTGGGATGTTGGTAAAGCAAGTAATTACACCAAACGTATGGAGAAAAAGGGGAGGATTTATAAGGTGCCATCTGGATATAAAGATGAGAAGTTAATTTTCTCTAAAGTTCATATTTAATAAGCGGATATATTTAAATAACTCATTGAATTACCTTACATTCTATGGGCAACTTTAAATCGGCAAAAGAACATGCACTTAACTTGGCAATGACTACTATGAATTTGTTAGTTTCAGGTAATTGTGAAACTCATGCTATACTTAGAAGTTGTTACGCAGTTGCTTCTTTGATAGGAGATAACGAAAATAAAGAGTGGGTGGATAACGAACTCTCTGGTTATGGCAAAGATAATGAAGAGATTCCTAGTTATAGGAGTTTTAGAAAGCTTGAAAGAGAAGGCGAAATAGAAAATTGGGATGTTCCAAATGCTATCCATAGGATTGAACACTCCATGAAATCAAAAGAATCTCTTAAAGTTTGGAAAGGAGACTTTGAAAAATATGCAAAAATTCCACCTGATTGGTGCTATAATATCTTATCAAGTGTTCAAGATAGGTGTTTAAAATTCTCGATTGACACTATTAATCAATTGGAATATAGTGGTACAATTCATTCATTAATTGAGACTACACAAAACGAAGTTAATAAGAAACTTATTGAAATAAATCCTAAAATAAATAGTGAACTACAATCAATATCTAACAATGTTAAGAGTCAAGAGCCAACAGATAGGTCTAAAGCAATTCATTCTTGTAGGAGGATTTTAAAACTCATTGCGGATGATGCATTTCCAGCTAGAAAGGGGCTTTATAAGGATTCTTTAGGAGAAGAACACCCAGTAAAAGAAAATGATTACATGAATAGGCTTTTATTTTTTCTAGAAGAAAAGAAGGTAAGTAAATTAGTAGAGAAAGAAATTCAATATCTAGCTCCTTTTTTTGATACTATCAGAGAGCTATCTTGCAAGGGAGAGCATTTTGAAATATCTAAGTTTGAGACAGAACAGGTAGTTGTCCATACTTATTTAATTCTAAGCCAGATATTGAAATTACTTAATAAATCAAGCCTCTTAAAGTAATCGATTTTTTTGTAAAAATGCTTCCAAAATAACTTTTTCTCGTCAAGCTGAAATGGCTAAATTTTATGGTTATAGGTCTTCTAGAGGTAAAATTTAATCGTAACATTTATAAAGGGACCTATATTCTGAAGTATATAATACACTTCTCAGAATGACTGAAAAGATAGCTTTGGAAGGAGAGGAAATTGTACCTCGGGAAATCGAAGAGGAGATGAAACAGTCCTATGTAGATTATGCTATGTCTGTGATTGTTGGCAGGGCTTTGCCTGATGTTAGGGATGGTTTAAAGCCGGTTCATAGAAGGATTCTGTTTGCTATGAATGATATGGGTATGAACCATAATAAACCCTTTAAAAAGAGCGCCAGAATCGTTGGAGAGGTACTAGGAAAGTATCATCCTCATGGTGATACTGCTGTGTACGATTCCCTGGCTAGGATGACCCAGCCTTTTTCCCTTAGATACCCTCTTATCGATGGCCAGGGAAATTTTGGTTCTATAGATGGGGATAGTCCGGCAGCTATGAGGTATACAGAGGCTCGTTTGAAGAAGCTTTCAGAAGAGATATTGCAGGATATCGATAAGAAGACCGTAAGGTTTGTGGCTAATTTTGACGGTTCTCTTAAGGAACCTACTGTGCTGCCTTCTAAGGTGCCTAATCTTTTGGTGAATGGCTCTTCTGGGATAGCTGTTGGGATGGCAACTAATATCCCTCCCCACAATATGGGTGAGATAGTTGATGGTACTATAGCTTTAATTGATGATCCTACTTTAGACGTTGATGGTTTGATGCAGTATGTTAAAGGGCCTGATTTCCCTACAGGGGCAGTTATATGCGGCAGGGAAGGGGTGGTTCATGCATACAAAACAGGAAGAGGAAGAGTGATTGTAAGGGCAAAGACAGAGATACAGCCAGATAAAAACAGAATACTGATCACTGAGATACCCTATATGGTAAATAAGGCAGAGATGATCAAGCAGATAGCTGCTCTGGTGAATGAGAATAAGATAAGAGGAATAAACGATATCAGAGACGAGTCAGACAGGGAAGGTATGAGTGTTATCATAGAATTAAGGAAGGATGCTAATGCTAATGTTGTTCTTAATCAACTGTATAAACATACAAGGCTGCAGGATACTTTTGGGATAATAATGGTTGCTTTGGTCAATAACGAGCCTAAGCTTATGGGAATTAAGCAGATTATAGAGCATTTTATTAATCATAGGAAAGACGTTGTTCGTAAAAGGACAGAGTACGATCTTGAGAAGGCTAAGGAGAGAGACCACATCCTGCAGGGATTATTGGTCGCTCTGCAGGATATTGATAAGACTGTCAAGCTTATAAAGCAGAGCAATTCTGTCTCTGATGCCAAAGCCGCCCTTATCTCTAACTTAGGGATTACTGAGAAACAATCTGTAGCTATACTTGAGATGAGGTTGCAGAAACTGGCTGCTCTTGAGCAGGAGAAGATAAGGAAAGAGCATGAAGATCTGATGAAGCTTATTTCTGAGCTGAATGCAATACTTGCTTCTGAATCTAAGATACTGGAGATCATAAAGAATGAGTTGATTGAGCTGAAGAAACAGTATGGGGATGGAAGGAGGACAGAGATATCCTTTGATGAAGCAGAGACTTTTGAGATGCAGGACCTTATCAAGCAGGAAAAGATGGTCATAACCATAACACATTCCGGCTATATCAAGAGACAGCCTTTGAAGACATATAAGCAGCAGAGGAGAGGGGGTAAAGGGATAATAGCTGCTGGTACTAAGGAGCAAGACTTTGTCGAGGACATATTTATCGCCGATACCCATTCATACATACTATTTTTTACAAACAAGGGGAGGATACACTGGCTTAAAGTCTATCATATTCCTGAAGGTTCCAGGCAGGCTTTGGGTAAGTCTATTGTAAACCTATTGCATTTAGGACAGGATGAGAAGATATCTGCATTTGTTCCTGTTGCTGATTTTGTAGAAGGAAGGTTCTTGATAATGGCTACAAAGAACGGGACTGTCAAGAAGACCTCTCTTATGGCATATTCCAACCCACGGAAGGGAGGGATCATTGCAATTACACTTGAGGAAGGGGATGAACTGATCAAGGTTGTAAAGACTGATGGTAACAAGCAGATAATGCTAGCTACGAAGAATGGTGCTGCTGTGAGGTTTAGAGAGGAGGATGTCAGGCCTACTGGAAGGTCTGCGAAAGGAGTTAGAGGGGCCACATTGAGAGAAGGTGATTCTGTGATTGGCATGGTAGTTGCAGAGGATAATAAGACTTTACTTACAATAACTGAGAACGGGTATGGGAAAAGGACAAAGGTATCTGACTACAGGCTGACCAGAAGAGGAGGGGTTGGTGTGAGGAATATCGTCTGTTCTGAGAGGAATGGAGCTGTAGTTGCTGTCAAGTCTGTCACTTCTAATGATGATCTTATGTTTATCAGCAGGTCTGGAATTACTATAAGGACTCCTGCTAAAGGGATTTCTGTTATCGGCAGGGCAACACAAGGTATGCGGCTTATGAAACTTTCAGAAGGGGATGTGGTTGTTGCTGCTGCTAAGATCATTAAAGAAGAAGAGGAACCTAAAGAGAATGGTGATGCTGTTAAGAAAGTGATAGACATAATGGAAGAGGTTGATAAAGAGCAGGATGGTAGTCCTGTGGCTGAGGGAGAGATAAATGGTGGGGCAGAGGAAAAGCCAAAGACAGAAGATCAGTCCATTAATGAGATTGAAGACAAGACTGAGGAAGTTAAAGGGATAGAAGGTAATGGAACAGAACAGATTGAAGATAAAACAGACAATTTAAATAATATCAATGAATAATCTTTTTCTATGAAGGGGTTGGTTATCACATCAAGAGGTATTGAAGATATTGCAGCTTTAGAAGTAAAGGAGTTGGTCGAGGCTAAGGCTGTTGTTGAAGATGGTTGTGTTGTTTTTGATCTAAAGAAGTTAGAGGACCTTTGTCTGCTTTGTTATAAGGGGCAGTCTTTTGAGAAGGTGTTATTATTGTTTGATTCTTTTGATTTTAAGGAAGATATCCTTTCTAAGATTAAGAAGGCTGTTTCTAAGGTGAAGTTTAGTGACTGGTTGAATAAGAAAACCACATTTAGGGTTAGCTGCAAAAAGTTTTGTAACGATGATATCTCATCAGAGGAGCTTGCAGGGGATGTTGGTGCTTTGATTATCGATACTATAAAGAAAAATAAGAAATATAAACAGAAGGTTGAGCTGGATGACCCGGATATTACTTTTTTTGTATTTGTGAATGGCCATAAGGCATACTTTGGGATAGATTTTTCAGGAAGGGACCTGTATAAGAGAGAATATAAGTTGTTTGCCCATCCTGCAGCTTTGAGATCCACTATTGCTTATGCTTTGATTCGGATAGGGGGGCTTGGTAAAAAAGAGGTACTGCTTGATCCTTACTGCCATTCTGGAGAGATTCCCATAGAGGCTGCTTTATTTGTTACTGATTTTCCTGTCAATTATTATTCAAAGGAGAAGTTTTCCTTTTTAAGGTTCAAGCCTTTAAAGAAGTTTGATTTTGATAAATTCTATAAGGATATCGATAAGAAGATCACTAAAAAGGGAATGATCAATTGCTTTGATTCGAAGGTTACCAATCTGAATGCTGCTAAGAAGAATGCTAAGATTGCAGGGATAAATAAGATACTTAATTTTTCCCGGATAGATACAGAATGGCTGGATGTTAAGATTGATAAGGGTAGCGTGGATAAGATAGTCACTCATGTACCTGAGGTTACGAGGATGACTGATCCGAAGATGATGGAGAAGGATTATGCTGAATTCTTTTATCAGGCTGATTTTGTCCTTAATAAGAATGGGAAGATTGTTGTGATTTCTAAGGGAGGTGATCTTCTGAAGAAAGTAGCTAAGGATAAGTTTAAGGCTGTTTCTGAGAGAGAGGTTTGGAGTGGGAAGCAGGCGTTACAGGTTATTGTTCTATCTAGATAATCCATTAAATTTATAAACCCCAATTTACCTCTATGCTTGTAGGCAGGGATGGTACTTAGCTAACGGTTCCCTCTTCGGAGGTATGAACTGAGGAAAGTCCACCCACCAATAGCCTCTGGCTATTATGGTCACTCGGTAAACGAGGTGCAGTAATGTGCGGCAACCGCACAGAAACGAGACCGCCTTAGAGGAGGATGAAAGTTGTGAAGGTCATGGTGACATGGCTGAGTTAACCAACAGACGCTCTCTAGGGAGAGGATGAAACGGCGAGACCTGACCGGTGCAAGGCTTTGACCGCTTAGTTAAATGCTAAGACAGATTAGGAATGATCTGACAAAAGGTGGCTTATTCCAGCCCTGCCTTCTTTTACTATGAATATCATCATTCGCTTTATAGAGAACAAGGACGAATTGGAAAGAATTCTGGATTTGAGATATGATGTGTTTACAGGTGAACAGAACATACCTACAGAGATAGAGCATGATAATAAGGAAGATGAGGCAGAACATATCATTGTATTTGATGATGATAAGCTCATAGGTTGTGCAAGGATACGTTTTATCGATAGCAGAGCCAAACTAGAGAGAATAATCGTTGTTAAGGGATATAGGGGAAGAGGTATTGGAAATAAGATTATGGATTTTCTTATCCAACATGCGAAATCCAAAGATATTAAAGAAGCTTACCTGATAGGGCAGAGTAGGCTAAAGCCTTTTTATGGAGGCAAGGGTTTTAAGACAAGGGGAGAGGAGTTTATCATAGCAGAGATTCCTCACTTTGAGTTTTATCTTCCTTTATAACGTTAATTAGGTGATAGCCTAGCTTCCAAAAACAGACATTCTCCACTTAAAAGAAGTAAGAAAAGAAAGATTTAAATTCAAAATTTCAACCCCAAAATATATGCTTAATCGAAGGGAAGTTCTGAAAGGATTTTTAGGACTAGGTGGAGGAGCAGTACTGGCAGGATGTCGTATAGCTCCACCTAAGGAAACACTAGAGCTAACGTTAGAACAAAGGCTGGAAAAAGAATTAAGAAAGCATGATCCTTGGGTTTTAGACTTTGTCCAAGCAGATTATACCTCGCCTAAAGACAAACGCGTCTCCCTTGCATTCACTACAAGCAGCAATTTTAGAGATAAGTCTGGAATTAGTAAAGGGGCGTATTTTGATCCTATGATCAACGCTATAGTTTTTCCTTTTGCCGATACTGATCCTCTGGAAGGAGAGATAGAATCGATTAGTCATGAACTTTGGCATCCCTTGTATCATGGCAAAGATCCACTGCTTTTTTCAGAAGGCTTCTCTGGTGTAAGCAAGGAGGATTTACCTAAAGAGATTAAACGAAGGCTAGAATATGCAACATCATATGGTGGAGTATATGACTGGGCTGAAACCAACTTTAGGATTAAAGGTAAGATTCCAATACTTGATAATTTAAACTCTCTGTAAAACCATCCCCCAAAATAACTTATCTTCTACAGTGAAGAAAACCCCATATCCCTTTTGTGAGAATGCGTTAAGTTTTTAAATAACTATGAATTATCAATACTAAAATGGGAAACGACAAAATATCAATGCCTTCTGGAATGGGAGGATTAGTGAGGTACTTTGATGAGTACAAGTCAAAGATAGAGTTCAAGCCAGGGCACATCATAATATTGTGTGTTGCTGTTATGTTACTAATGATAATTCTTTATGCCTATGGGAATAGGCTGTTGGGAATATAAGATGATACCAGGAATGAATCCGAGAGCCATGAAGCAGGCTATGAAACGTATGGGCATTCAGCAGCAGGATATCGATGCTACTGAAGTGATCATAAAGACATCCGAGAAGGAGATAGTGATCAGCAATCCTCAGGTAGCCAAGGTTAATATGATGGGGCAGGAGACCTATCAGGTTGTTGGAGAAGCAGAAGAGAGAAGCATAGAGACAGAACCTGAGATCAACCAAGACGATATAAAGACAGTTATGGAGCAGACTGGTGTTGATGAAGAGAAGGCTAGAGAGGCTATTGAGAAGAATTCAGGGGATCTTGCAGCAACTATAATGGAGCTAAAGCCAGAATAATCTTGTCTAAAGAATAACAAAATATTTATACTTCTATGCTAATATATATTGAGATGGAGAAATATGAGGAGCTTAGAGATATCGCTAGAAAAAAGATTCAAATAGCGGACCACATGCTGACTATGACTTACCCTATGGTTAAGGACCCTAAGTTGCTGCTTGCGGTCATGGAGAATATTTTTCTGGCTTTGACGAACTCTATCGGTTCTTTGCTCCATTATGAGAGAAACTATAAGCGGGTTCCCCCTTTCCAGGATACTTTCGTATCGAAGTTCAACGTATTTAAGGAAAAGTGTGTAGGGATGCATAGGATCGATGAGGAGGCGGTATTTATGGTAGGTGAGATTAAGGATATAATCATGCAGCACAAGAAGAGCCCTGTTGAGTTTACAAGAAATGACTCATTTGTGATATGCTCAGAAGATTATAAGATGAAGACTATATCTTTGGAGAAGATGAGGGATTATGTATCTAAATCAAGGGTATTCATCCAAAATATCAACAATATTATAAATAGGAACCAACAAATATATAATAATTCAGTAAGGAACTTTTGAAAATGGAAGAAGCACTAGAGGACGCAAAGGAAGAGATCAAAAGAGTAGACCATCTGTTTTATGTCAGCCTGAAGTATACAAGGACAGTTGATATGATGAGAAGGCTGATAGAGAGACTTATAAGTACTTTTGACTATGGTATGCTGAGCTTACTTAAATATGCACAGAAGAAGAAAAAGGTAAAGGACATACCCAACATACCCATACAGAAGTGCGAGCTATTGAATGAGGTTTACTCTGACGTAAACATAGAGAAGTATACTGATATGTATCTGCTGTGGAGAAAACTGATGAAGGCGCCCTATACCAAGAAGGAGGAGTACCGGAGGCATGTAACTATGATCTCCCAGGTAGGAGAGGAGATTATAGAAACTAACATAGATTCTCTGAATGAGGATTATAACAAGGCAGTAAAATTTATCTCATTTATCCAGGAAACAATATCCAAAAAATGATAGAATATGATGATCTATTGGAAAGAGGATACAGCAAAAAAGATGCCCAAAGGACAATCAATATAATCAAGAGGGCAGAGGAGAAGAAATCTCCCAGGATCAAATTTCTCGACACCATCATCTACTGGATATTGTTGATAGTGGCTATCATAGGAAATATGGTTATATCCATAATCCTAATCCCTTTTCTATTGGGTTTTAGGACTTTGCCCCTTTATCTGATCATAGTCGTTTTAGCTGCAATGTTTGGATTCTTGTTCGATCAACTAATAAGGGATATTGAGAATCTTGAGAATCGGCATATCATCTTAGCATGGGCTTTTATACCTGCTCTGGCTATCATCAATACCTATTACATGACTTCTTTTACTAACCATGTGACTAAGACTCTAGAGCTGCCCCTAACATTGCATTCCCCTCTTCTTATAAGTGTAGTCTATGTGATGGCTTTTATTCTTCCTTATTTGTTCCATAACATGTTAGAAATACCATCTAAATATTAAGAGGGTGGCCAGCGAGAATCGAACGCGCGCCACAGGATCCACAGTCCTGTATTCTACCACTAAACTATGGCCACCATACAAGCAATAAAATCCTAGAAACCTTATAAACTTTACTCTTCTTCTTTCTTCTTCATCAGCTTGGTTATATGCCCTGCTACTGTGTTCCTCAGCTTCTTGTTAGAGACTGTCGTATACTGCCCTACTACCTTCTTGTTCTCTTCGAAGTCTTCCTTGAAGTCTTCTTTATGCTCTTGCAGCAGTTTCTTTGTTGTTCTCTTGATAAGCTGTAGTTTTATTCTTCCCATGCACTTAAGAATTCTCATTCCTTTTAAATAACTTTTGGTTAGGGAAAACCACCACCAATGGCGCACACCGACCGGGGGTTGCCCCCTGCGGGGTGGTCGGTAGGTCAAATCCTAAGGATTTGACCGTCTGCCGCCATTATTGGTGGTGGTTTTTCTATAATCTGTGGGTGATGGACAAAAATACAAACCTTTTTAAACAAAGACTAGTTTCCCACTATAAACAGCCCGAGTTCAACTGAGCGCTTTAGGGTAGTCAGTTGGAATTCTAGGCTATGATATTAAAATGGAGCAAAAAACACAACAGAAAGACTTCAAACATTTTGTAAGGATTGCTAATACAGACCTGAATGGTGCTAGACCTATAATTACTTCTCTAAGGAAGATCAAGGGAGTTAGCTTTATGTTTGCAAACCTCGTGTGTCATCTAGCTAAGGTTGATAAGACAAAGAAGACAGGGGAACTGAGCGAAGAGGAGGTCAAGCGTATAGATGTTGTTATGAAGGATCCTCTTAAGGCAGGAACACCTATATGGATGATTAACCGAAGGAAGGACGTTGAGACAGGAGAGGATAAGCACCTTATCTCTGCAGACCTGACATTTACACAAGATAATGATATCAAGATAATGAAGAAGATAAAATCCTATAGGGGAGTAAGGCATATACTCAACCAGCCGGTCAGAGGACAGAAGACAAAGAGCAACTTCAGAGAGAATAAAGGCAAGGTCCATCTGGGGGTCAAGAAGAAGGCAGGAGCTAAATCCGGCAGGCCATAAAGATTCTAAGGAGTAAAAAATGGGTCATCCAAAACTTAAGAAGAAAACATACAGCAAGCCAACACATCCCTGGCAGAAGGAGAGATTAGAGATAGAGAGAGAACTACTGAAAGAGTTTGGGCTGAAGAATAAGGAAGAGGTGTGGAAAGCAAACGCTCTGCTTAGGAAATATGCAAAACAGGCTAAAACACTAATCGCTTTAAGTTCACCACAATCAGAGATCGAAAGAGCAAAATTACTTAAGAAGCTGACATCGCTTGGATTTATAGAAGAGACAGCAAAGCTAGAGGATGTCTTGACAATAACCTTGAATGATATCCTTAGCAGAAGACTTCAGACAATTATCTTTAAGAAAGGATTATCCAAATCCATCAGACAGGCCAGACAGTTTATAACCCATGAACATGTCTCTATAGGGGATAAGAAGATCACTTCTCCATCTTATCTGGTTTCAAAGAAAGAGGAACCTTCGATTAGTTTTGCTTCAAATTCTTCGTTGGTAAGTCCTGACCATCCGGAAAGGACCCTGGAGAAACAACAGGCTCCGGCTGTTTCAGAAAAGAAGAAGGAGACAAAAGAAGATAAGTCTAAGGATGATAAAAAAGAAACCAAGGATGAAAAGCCAAAAGAAGATAAGAAACCTGTTGAAAAGAAGGAAGAGAAACCAAAAGAAGAGAAGAAAGAAGCTAAGCCAGATAAGGATAAAAAATGAGACCTGAACACAAAAGCACAGAAAGACCAAGAACCCAGCACAGGCAGAGACCTTCAAGATGGGGAGTAGCACACATCTATTCTAGCTATAACAATACTATAATCCATATCACTGACATATCTGGTACGGAAACTTTGGCTCTGGCATCAGGCGGCCAGGTTGTAAAATCTGACAGGATGGAGAGTTCTCCGACAGCCGCTATGGCTGCTGCTAAGAAGGCAGCTGAGCTTGCGAAGGATAAGGGTATCGACAGTATTCATGTTAAGATAAAGGCTCCAGGAGGGCATAATGGCCCTAACAATCCAGGTCCAGGAGCCCAGGCAGCAGTAAGAGCATTATCAAGAATGGGATTACGAATAGGAATAATAGAAGATGTTACACCTATCCCTCATGATGGGTGCAGGAAAAAAGGCGGTAAAAGAGGTAGAAGAGTATGATCGAAACAAGGTTATTAAGTCAGGATAAAGAAAAGAACAAGCTTTCTTTTGTTTTAATGAATTCGACGCCTTCATTCGCAAATGTAGTAAGAAGGATGATGCTTGAGGAAGTACCTGTAATGGCTATTGAGGATATTGAGTTTAGAAAGAACAATTCCATCTTATATGATGAGATTGTTGCCCACAGGATGGGCCTTTTGCCTTTGACAACAGATCTTAAGTCATATAACCTGCCGGAAGAATGCAAGTGCCAAGGAAAGGGGTGTGCACGATGCCAATTGAAGCTTACATTGAAAGCCAAAGGGCCAGGCATAGTTTATGCATCTGACCTCCATACCAGGGATGCTGCTGTAAAGCCAGTTTATCCAAAGGCACCAATAGTCAAGCTGTTGAAAGGACAGAGTCTGGAGTTAGAGGCAACAGCTATGCTTGGAAAAGGCAAGGAACATGTTAAGTGGTCTCCCGGTCATGTATATTACAAGGTAAAGCCTGCCATTGAGATCGATATGGGAAAATGTGATGGCTGCGGCAAATGTATAGAGCAATGCCCTACCAAGACTATTGAGATAAAGGATAACAAAGCGGTGGTTTCAAAAGATCACCTAATGGATTGTCATTTATGTAATGCATGTGTTGACTCATGCCCAAAGGAATCAGTTACTGTAAAAGGATCAGATGATTTTATCTTTTATCTGGAGTCATGGGGTCAACTAGACTGCAAGAGGATTGTACTGGAGGCTTCAAAGATATTGAACGATAAACTGGACGAATTTACTGACAAACTCAAGCAGGCAAAACTCTCATGATTATCATGCGAGAGTGCCGGAGTGGTCAAACGGGCAAGGTTGAGGGCCTTGTGGCTTAGTGCCTGCGCGAGTTCAAACCTCGTCTCTCGCACTCATATTATAATAAAATGAAACCGACTGGAGCAACAAACCCAATCTTATTGGGGCTGATTGAAGATCTGAAGAAGAAATCAGTAGAACAGAAAGTAAACATCTGGAATAAGGTAGCAACAGATCTCCAAAGACCTACAAGGAAAAGGAGACTTGTTAATCTATCAAAGATCAATTCCTACTCAAAAGAGAATGAAACGATACTTGTACCTGGTAAGGTGCTGGGTTCTGGTATCCTGGACCATAAGGTTACGATATCTGCATATCAGTTCTCAGATGGAGCTAAGGAGAAGCTTCAAAAGGTCGGGGCGAAGATAATACCCCTTAACGAATTGATAAAGGAGAGCCCAAAGGGAAAGGGCATAAGGATTATAGGTTAAAATGATAATTGACGCGACAAACATGATCTTAGGAAGACTGGCCAGTTTTGCAGCTGAGAAATCCCAGTTGGGAGAAGATATTAGGATAATCAACTGTGAAAATGCTATAGTTACTGGCAATAAGAAAAGGACACTTAAGGATTATAATGAAAAATTGCAGATGGGTTCAAGCACAAGAGGGCCCTTTACTCCTAAAAGAGCAGACAGGTTTGTGAAGAGAACAATAAGAGGGATGCTTCCTTACAATAAGGAGATCGGGAAGAAAGCCCTTAAGAGGATAAGATGCTATATCGGAGTTCCTGAGGAGCTTAAGGATAAAAAGGTAGAGCAGCTGAAGAAGATGGACAGGTCGAAACTTACTGTGGTTAAATTTATCAAAGTGGGTGAAATCTGCAGAAACATAGGTGCAAAATGAAAACAATAGTTACTTCGGGAAAAAGAAAAAGAGCAATTGCCAGAGCCGCTATAAAGGAAGGGAAAGGCAGGGTCAGGATTAATGGCAAGATTCTTGATTGTTATGAACCTAGGATGTACAGGCTTAGACTGAGAGAGCCTTTGATCTTAGCTGGAGATACTGTAAATAAGGTAGATATCGATGTCAATGTTATTGGTGGAGGGATAGCCTCTCAGGCAGAAGCTTCCAGACTGGCTATTGCAAGGGCTCTTCTGGAGTTTGCAAAAAGCGAAAGATTAAAAGAAAGATTTTTAAAATATGACAGACAGCTTCTAGTTGCTGACGTTCGAAGGAAGGAACCTTCGAAACCAAACAGACATGGTCAGGCCAGGGCTAAACGTCAGAAGTCATACAGGTAAGGGTGATACAATGATAATACCA
This sequence comes from Candidatus Nanoarchaeia archaeon, assembly GCA_028279655.1. GTDB lineage: Archaea > Nanobdellota > Nanobdellia > Woesearchaeales > JACPBV01 > JAHWHQ01. The sequence continues at coordinate 261,500 of JANQNH010000018.1, forward strand.
ATAAGATGCTTTTCATGCGGAAAACCTTTAGGTCATCTATGGGAAGAATTCCAGGAAAGAGTTAAGAAAGGAGATGACAAGAAGAAGGTAATGGATGAGTTAGGTATGGAAAGGTATTGCTGCAGGGCCTTGTTCTTAGGGCATGTTGATCTTATAGATGTCTCAGCTCAGTTTAAGAAGGTCTGAGATGATACTCTACTGTTATTATCATGCGGTTTCTAGGGATCATAATAGAGAACCTGATGATTCAGAAGTTAGGGCTTTTATCCAGGATAATATCTTAGATCATCTTCAGCTAGCACCTGGAGAGAAAGAGGCTTACATAAAAGAAACTCTTGTAACGACCTCTTGTAATCTGAGTTTGTTTGTTTCTAATTATGTACCTCCTCATGGATTTGGGGAATTGCATCGAGAATATCCAAAGATGTTTACAGTGGATACTGACCATATTTAGATCCTATTTCTCCAGGAATTCGCTCATCTTATCATCAAGGTCGTAAAGACCCATGTATTCTTTGTATATGTTCATCTTTTAGATTTCACCTCCTTCTTTCTTTTGATCCTCTTTATCTCTTACTCTTTCTCTTCTGCGGTTTCCTGCACATTCGGTGTTTCCACAAGTGACCATCCTTTCGAACTGCGCAGGGAAATCTATCTCACTGAAACTTTCTCCGCAGAATCTACATATCTTGGTTTTGGAGCTCATTTTTCCAAGAACTCCTTCATCTTATCATCATCACATTCGATGAAAAACCAATATGTTTCTTCATCTTCCATGTTTTTTCCTCCTCTTTTGGTTATTGGGATATGCTTTCTGGTTTCTGGCCATGGGCATATGCCCTGGGTTTTGTTTATCCCGGCGTGTGCAGAAATTTTTTGTTTTCTGACATGCTTAAGAACCACCAGCTTTTGGTTGAGGGTTCTTGTTATCTACGAACTTCGTTATTGAAGCTCAATAATGAATTACGAAATACTAACTTATATATAAACTTTTCTATTCTGGAGTACAATATTGAGCCTCAATATAGAAAGATTTAAATACTATGAGTGATTTCTAGTTGATATGGGGGTAGAAAAGACAATTATTGGACTACTTAGTAAGAGACCTGAGGGAGTTTCTATAAGTGATATCTCATCTTTTACAGGCCACACCCGAGCAACTGCAGCCAAGTATCTCGAGCTCATGAAGCTACAGAATAAGGTCGATCTTAGAGAGGTTGGGAAGGCGAAGCTTTGGGTTTTGACTGACAAGGTCAAGAAGATCCTTATAGCCGAGGATGAAGATAATATCCGCAAGCTTATCAAGATCATATTGAGCAAGGGAGAATACGCTCTTATCGAGGCAAGGGATGGTGAGGAGGCCTTGGAAAAGGTAAGCGAAGAGATGCCGGACCTGATAGTTCTTGATCTGATGATGCCTAAGATCGACGGTGTTGAGGTGTGCAGGCAGATAAAAAAGAATGCACTTACCAAGAAGATACCTGTGATCATGCTTACTGCAAAGAGAGAGATGAAGGATAAGGTAATCGGCATTACTGTTGGTGCTGACGATTATCTTACAAAGCCTTTTGATCCAAGAGAGCTTAGAGTCCGTGTAAAGACATTCTTGGATCAGGGAAACAAGGATAGGAATTCCATTACGAACTTACCTATAGTCTATGATGTGGTGAAGAAGATAAAGAGTCTTGATAGCAAGCTCGAGGCTTATTCTATTACATTCAAGAACCTAGAGGTTTATAAAAAGAATTATGGTTTTTCAAAGACCGATGAGCTGATAAGGTTGACATCACAGATAATCACCCATATACTGGATAAGCTTAGCGAGAAGAGCTTTGCAGGCCATATAGGTCATGATATAATGGTCGCAGTGGAGAAGGACCGGGCAAAGGATGTTTCTAAGGAAATAATAAATGAATTTGAGTCAACTGTACCTTTTTTCTATGATGCGGATTATGAGAATATCGATTTTAAGAAGAACCTTATCCTAAAGACAGACAGAAAAGGAAAGATCGGAAAGATCCCGTTGATACAGTTGGATATCAAAAAAATGGATGGGAATCCGGATAAAGGTGATTAACATGACAAAAAAAATATTAGTTATAGAAGATGAACCACATATATCAAATCTGGTGAAGGTCATCTTGGAAAAGAATGGTTTTGAGGTTCTGCAATCGTTTGTTGGGGAAGAAGGTCTGAATCTTGCAGTACAGGAAAAACCGGACCTGGTTGTTTTGGATGTGATGATGCCAAACATGGACGGTTTTGAGGTTGCTAAGAGACTGACGGGGAACGAGGATACTAAGGACATCCCTATAGTCATGCTTAGTTCGGCAGCACAGTTCAAGGATAAGATGAAAGGTATAGATGCAGGAGCAATGGATTATATCACCAAGCCTTTTGATAAGGATGAGTTGTTGGCTAAGGTTAAGGAATACACCAAGTGATTTAAGCTAACATGTCGGATTCAAAACCATCAAGCAAGGATAGGGGACTAGCTGGGCTTACAGATAAAAAACAGACAATAAAACAACTGAACCAGAAGAGCCGCAATCTGGCTATCCTCTATCAGACAAATAAGATAATCAATTCTACTTTGGATCTTGATGAGATACTGAAGAACCTTGTTTCCATTGTTATTCAAAAACTTTCTTATGATGAATTTTCTATCTTGTTTCTAAAAGGAGACAGGTTGGTCCTTAAGAAGAGCTTTAAGCATCCTAAGAGAAATGTTAAGAAATATCATATAAAGCTAGGCGAAGGGATTACAGGTACTGTAGCAAAAACAGGCATACCTGAGTTAGTAAATGACGTGTTGAAGGATAAAAGGTATCTTGCAATAAGAGGGGGGATAAGGTCTGAGCTAGCAGCACCAATATGGGATAAGGACAAGGTTATTGGGGTGTTTAATGTTGAGTCAAAAAAGGCAAATGCGTTTGATGAGAGTGATTTGTTTCTTATATCTGCTCTGGCAGACCAGGCATCTGTAGCTATATCTAACGCAAGGATGACAAAGTCATTGAGGAAGTCTAACCAAAGGTTAGAGTCTATCAATGAGATTGGGAGGATCATCAATTCCAGTCTGGATCTTGATACAATATTCAAGAAGTTCCTAAAATATGCTTCCCGGGAATTAAACTATGATTTCTGTGCTATACTCATGATCGAGAAGGGAAGGCTTTATACAAGGGCAGGTATAGGATTTACCACAAAGGAGCTTGATACATATAGTGCTGATATTGGAGAAGGCATATGCGGAGTGGTTGCTAAGGATGGAAAACCTATCATGTGCAATGATGTATCTAAGCTTTCTTTCTACAAGGACCAGGCACCTCTTACCAAGTCGGAGATGGCAGTACCTCTTAAGGTAGAAGATAAGGTTATAGGCGTATTTAATGTGGAGAGCAAAGAGGTTGATGCTTTTGATAAGGATGATCTGTTGTTTCTGTCTGCTCTCTCAGATCAGACAGCCATTGCTATTAGGAATGCTCAACTGTATGGCAGGATCAAGAATTTTAATGTCGAGCTTAAAAGGAAGGTTGAAGAAGCAACAAAGGAGCTGAGGGAAGCCAATAAGGAGCTGGAGAGGCTTAACCAGATCAAGTCTGATTTTGTATCTATAGTATCTCATGAGCTGAGGACACCATTGACCAGCATACATGGATATGTTTCGCTTATATGTGATGGAGATGCAGGGCCTGTGAGCCCTGAACAGAAGGAGTTTCTGACTATTGTTAATGAAGAAGGGGAGAGGTTAACCAGATTGATAAGCGACCTTCTGGACATATCCAAGATAGAGGAAGGGAGGATGAGGCTTGTGTTTAACCGGTTTAGCATGAAAGCTTTTATGGAGGACTATGAGAAGGAGATCAAGGGTATGGCTATGCCTAAGAAGATAAAGGTTGAGGTTAGCGTCCCTAAACTTCCGGTGATAAAAGCAGACACGGATAAGGTAAAACAGATATTCAATAACCTGGTTGGTAATGCAATCAAGTTTTCCGGGAAAGGTACAACCTTAAAGGTTGTTGTCAAGGATAAACCTAAACATATCCAGATAGATGTTATAGACCAGGGTCCTGGGATCGCTGAAAAGGATCAGGAGCTTATCTTTGGGAAGTTCCATCAGGTTGACAGCAAGATGACCAGGAAAGTAGGAGGAACTGGGTTAGGACTGGCTATAACTAGACATCTTATAGAGGCTCATGGCGGTAAGATATGGGTTAAGTCTAAGATTGGAGAAGGGAGTACCTTTAGTTTTACTGTTAGTAAGGGGTTGAAGTAGATTTTAGTTTAGGAGTAAGGGTATCCTAAAGCTGTAAAGTCTGTTACTGTTTTCGAGGTTATTATATTCTGAAGTTACATGCCTTCTTTTTAGCTTCTCTGATAATTTTTTGCCTAATATATTTTCTATTGATCTTTCGTTCCTGGTTTGAGAGCTTATGTCCAGAAATATCTCCTTATCTTTTGGTGTTCTTTTTTCTCCAGCTTCAACAGTTTCTTTTACAGTTAAGTACCTTATTCTACAAGAAGGATTATCGGGGGTTGTGCTATCTTTTGCGAAATAGTCAAAAAATGCTCTGAAAATTTCATCAAGATTGACCAATGATTCTATTCCCTTTTTTACTGGTGCTCCTTCTAGATCGATTTTCATTTCTTGTCTTGCTCCTCCTGGCAATGCGCGGTATAATCCCCTAATATATCCTGGTTTTAACACTTTAGATATGTCCATACGGGTTGATCTTACTCCCACCAGATAACTGTTGAACTGCCTGTATTCTCCTTGCCTTTCTGGGTGCCACCCTTGTTTCTTCAAATTTTCTAGGAACTGTTTTCTTATCATACTCCATATTCTCCTTTTCATATTTGCTGGAGTATCATCAGGCAGTGCTTCAAAGAATTTTTCATATCCATATACCGCGACAGCATCAACATACTCATCAGGAGTTGTATATGTTCTTCCTTCTGCTGCATTTATTGATTTTACTACTTCATATCCACAGCTTTCCACTAAACTGTAAATAATATCAAAATTCAAGCTGCCTATTGGATCATCCTGCCATTTTAATGGTATATACCCTCTGGGATTGTGTATCCTATGGTATTTTCCTACAATGTGCTTATATACAAACTGGTATGCTTCTAGAAAGGCCTGTGCTGTGCCTGTAGATGACATGCTGAGACACAAAATACCATCGGGACATGTGATGTTGTAGAAATTGTTTAATGCGTCAAATTTCTGATCCTCACTCCTTAGCCAATGGAACATGGAGTTGGACCATATTAAACCTGCATTTGGAAATTCTCTTTCTTGATCACCTCTCATAAATTTGCGAGTATCTATCCTTGAGATATCGCATGGCTCAGCAATTAAAATCTGTACATCTTTTCCAGTACTATGATCCCTTCTAGAGGTTGTTAATTTATAATCTCGTGCTACTTCTCTAGCAACTAACCTTGCTTTGTCAACTTTCTTTTTTTCTTTATCAATTCCAAGGATCATCCTTCCGCCTATGTCCCTATTGTCAAATATTATCGAAGGAGCTAGGGCTTCAAATAGACCATCTCCACATCCTGCATCTACTATTATTCCTTTTGGGATTTCAGTGTCTGCATGATTCAGAAGACTGAAAAGAGTTAGCTGGTTGTCATACTGAAGTCCATGGGACGTGTTTGTAAATACTGGATCTCCTTCTCTAATTAAGAGCTCTTCAACTCCAGGTACTACAATATTGCCAATTGTTTCCATTTTCATATATTCCTAACTATCGTGTTTTCGATAGTAACGAAGCATGGTTTATAAATCTTTCTTAATTCACTACTTTAGAATTAATACACTTTAGATACCATAAATAATTTAAAGTGATTCCATTTTCTATGTGTTTATGAAAGATCTGGCTCCAGATATCACAAGGCAAAGGCTTTTGATCGAAGGTTTTTATACTATTGATGTTGATAAGAAGGTTGTTAAGGATTATTTTAGGAAAATTACTTCTTCTTTGAAGCTAAAAACCTATGGAGATCCAATTATCTTTTCCCCTGGTGGTGAGGGTAAGGATGTAAATCAAGGTTATGATGCTTTTGTTCCATTGATAGATTCTGGAATCGCTGCTTATATATGGACTAATGCTAAATTCTTTTCTATTGTGGTATATACATGCAAAAGCTTTGATGGGGAGATTGCTCTTAAGGCAACGAAGGAATTCTTTAAAGCAAAGGAGATAGTATCAGAGTCTTTCTGAGTTTAGCACTTGCCAATTGCCAAGTGCCCGCAAGGTATTTAAATGAAGGAATCTTACATTATTTTAACATAATTTTAATTGGGTTGGTTTTAATGGATAAAGATAAAGCATTGGTTGTATTTCGGGGAAAGAGTATAAGGAGAGCATGGTTTAATGATGAATGGTGGTTTGTTGCAGCAGATATAGTTGAAGCCCTGACGGATTCAAGAGACCCAAGGGGTTATTTAAAAGATATTCGAAGACGTGATGAGGGTTTTGCTGAAGGGTGGGGGCAGATTGCCACCCCCCTTTTAGTTGATACTCCTGGTGGTAAGCAGAACTTGAATTGTGTATCAACAAAAGGGGCATTTAGGCTTATACAATCAATTCCTTCAAAGAAAGCAGAACCATTTAAGAGATGGTTAGCGAAAGTAGGATACGAAAGGGTACAGGAAATTGAGGATCCTGAACTTGCTCAAAAAAGGATGAAGGAGTTATACAAATCGAAGGGATACTCTGATGATTGGATTGAAAAACGGGTAAGGGGCATTGCAATAAGGGACGAGTTGACTGATGAATGGAAAAAAAGAGAAGTAGAGACAGACAAAGAATTTGCAATCCTTACAGCAGAGATTTCAAAAGCAACATTTGGACTTACACCTAAGGAATACAAAAAACTTAAGGGTCTAGAAAAAGAAAATCTAAGGGACCATATGGGTGATTTGGAGTTGATCTTCACTATGTTAGGAGAAAGAGTTACAACAGAGGTAACAAGGAGCAAAGACGCAAAGAAATTTAACCAGTGTTCAGAAGCAGCAAAAGAAGGAGGAGAAGTAGCAGGAAATGCCAGAAAAGATGCCGAGAAAAGGATTGGCAAATCAATAATAACAAAGCAGAATTATCTTGAAGATAAGGAAAAAGATAGAAGAAAACAAATAGAAAAAAAGCACAAATAATTTAAACAAATTATTATTTCTAAGCAACTATGGCGGATTTCAATAAGATTGCAAGTAAGTGGCAGAAGAAGTGGGAAACCTCGAAGATATTTGAGGTAAAGGAGGATTCTAAGAAGAAGAAATACTATGTTCTGGAGATGTATCCCTATCCTTCTGGAAGTGGGCTTCATATGGGGCATGCTAGGAACTATTGCATAGGGGATGCTTTTTCACGTTATAAAAGGATGTTGGGATTTAATGTCCTTTATCCTATGGGGTATGATTCTTTTGGGCTTCCTGCTGAGAATGCAGCTATAAAGGCAAAGTCTCACCCTAAGGTCTTTACTGAGAAAGCAATCAAGAATTTTGTAAAGCAGCAGAAGGAACTTGGATTAAGCTATGATTGGTCAAGGATGGTTGCTTCACATACACCTGAATACTACAGATGGGACCAGTGGATCTTCCTTAAGATGTATGAGAAAGGGTTAGTGTATAAGAAGAAGTCTGTTGTCAACTGGTGCCCTAAGTGCAATACTGTTCTTGCTAACGAGCAGGTTCATGATGGGAAGTGCTGGAGACATGAGGATACTAATGTTGAGGTTAAGGATCTGGAGCAGTGGTTTTTTAAGATAACTGATTATGCTGAAGAGCTTCTTTCTGATATTGATAAATTGATGGACTGGTCTGAGGATGTTAAGATAATGCAGAGGAATTGGATAGGGAGAAGCGAAGGTGCAAATATCCTGTTCCCTATAGATGGCTCGGATAAGGTGTTATCTGTGTTCACAACCAGGCCGGATACCTTTTTTGGAATTACTTTTTTGGTTTATGCTCCTGAACATCCTGATGTTATGGAGTTAGTCAAGGGGACCAAGTATGAGGAAAAGGTAAGAAAATTTGTGAGCAAGGTTGTTCTTGAAGATAGGTTCCAGAGGACAGCAGAAGACAAAGAGAAAGAAGGGATGTTTATTGGAAGGCATGCTATCAATCCAGTAACAAAAGAAAATATCCCTATCTATATAGCAAATTTTGTCCTTTATGAGTATGGTACTGGAGCAATAATAGCAGTTCCTGCCCATGATGAAAGGGATTTTCAGTTTGCAAAGAAATATAAGATCCCTATCAGGGTTGTTATCAATCCTCCTGATTATGAGTTAAATGCAGATAAAATGTCAAGATCTTATATGGGGGACGGAGTTATGGTCAATTCCGAGGATTTTGATGGTATGAATAATAGAGAGGCAATACCAGAGTTTATAAAATTCTTTGAGAAAAACAAGTGTGGAAATTCAACTGTTCAATATAAATTGAGAGACTGGCTTATTTCCCGTCAAAGGTTCTGGGGATGTCCTATCCCTATAGTCTATTGCGATAAATGTGGTATAGTGCCTGTTCCTTTGGATGATTTGCCTGTCAAGCTGCCTGAAGATTTTAAGTTTACTTCTGGTAAGGGTAATCCTCTGGAGCAGTGTAATGAGTTTCTGGACGCTAAATGTCCTAAGTGTGGAGAAAAGGCAAAGAGAGAAACAGATACGATGGATACCTTTGTTGATAGTTCCTGGTATTTCTTAAGATATTGTGATCCTAAGAACAGTAAATCTCCTTTTGATGCTAAGAAAGCGAGTTATTGGATGCCTATCGATACCTATATTGGAGGAAAGGAGCATGCTACTATGCATCTTATATATTTCAGGTTCTTTACAAAGTTCTTACGTGATGTCGGGTTGTTGAAGATAGATGAGCCTGCTCCAAGATTATTTAACCAGGGGATGCTGCATAAGAATGGTGTGGTGATGAGCAAATCAAAGGGTAATGTTGTGATACCTGAGGAGATAGCTAAGAAATATGGTATCGATACCGCAAGATTGTTTCTATTGTTCGTCGCTTCACCTGATAAGGATATGGAATGGGATGATAAGGGTATTGAGGGAAGCTTTAGGTTTCTGAATAAGTTCTACTATATGGTCACTGATAAGAAGAAGGGGGCTATGAATGATAAGGAAGCGAGCAAGCTGAATAAGGTTGTGAAGGATGTTACACTTGCGATAGATGATATGCTGTTCAATAAGGCGATAATAAGTCTGATGGGTTTTGTCAACTGGTTTTCTAATCAGGAGACCATCTCTAAAGAAAGTGCAGAGAAATTAGTTCTTTTGATGAGCCCATTTACCCCCCATATATGTGAAGAGTTATGGAGTGGGTTGGGTAATAAGGAGTTTTGTTCTTTAAGCAAGTGGCCTTCTTATGATGAGAAGAAGATCGATTCTAAATTGGAGGCTGTGGAAGGGGTTATCAGTAAGACTGTAGCTGATATAAGCAATGTTTTGAAGCTGATAAATGTCGATAATCCTAAGAAGATCTTGTTGATAGTCTCTCCGAAATGGAAGTATGGCTTTATGAAATTATTTAAGAAAGAGGTTGAGAAGACACGAGATGTTAAGGTTCTTATGGGTGCCTGTATGACTGGTGACCTTAAGAAGAATGGCAAGGATATATCAAAGATGATACCTGCTTTGCTTAAGGATGCTTCTAAGGTTCCTTCTGAGGTCTTGAGCCAGGATATTGAGTTTAAGAATTTAGATGAGAGCAAAGAGTTTATCTCTAAGGAGTTTGGTTGTTCAGTTGTGGTTGAGAGAGCCGAAGACAGTAAGGAAGGGAAGGCCAGGAATGCAGGTCCTGGGAAGCCTGCTATTGTGGTTGAATAGTTTCACTTATCAATAATAACATTTTTAAAAAACACTATATTCTTGTCTATTATGAATATTGAAATTTCTTTATCTAGTTATGGAAAGCAGTTACTTATACCTGCACCTATAACTGCATTGATGGAGGAAATTGCAAAGAGTTTTAGGCCTGAGAAAGACATTAATGTAGGGGTAGGTTATGTCTGTGAAGAAACCATACCTAAAGAACTGATTGTTGAGGCAACAAGGGCCGTTGTAGATGATCCTAAAAGATATCCTCTGGCGTTTAACTATGGTGGTGCAAAAGGTGCTCCATACTTGATTGATTCTATAAGAAGATTCCTTATAGGAAACCAGACAGGGAGCTTGACTAGTGAAGTATTAGATGATAAGGAGATTCTCATAGGTCCTGCAGGGGCAACAAGCATACTTCATATAATCGCTCTTGCTATGAAAGAAGGAATAGTGATTACTTCTGACCCATATTACTATATCTATGGTACAACCTTGCAGCGGCATGGTTTTGAAGTAATTTCGGTACCTGAAGATAAAGAAGGGATCAGGACTGATCTACTAAGGCAACAATTAGCTAGATTAGGTGATAGAAAAAAGGAGATTAGTTTCTTCTATTTTGTGACTGAAAATAATCCAACAAGCGTTACATTATCTAACGATAGAAGGGGAGATCTGGTTTCAATTGTTAATGAGACTTCAATGGAACTTGGAGAAAAATTTATCCCTGCATTCTTTGATACGGCTTATGAGTGTCTAGTTCATGGAGAGCCTGTACCTCCTTTAAAATCAGCATTGCATTTTGATGCACAAACTGGTTTGATATACGAGATAGGGACAATATCTAAAATTCTTTCTCCTGCCTTACAGATAGGATGGATTATAGGAGATAATAGTCCTTTTATGAGCAGGGTTATCCCTGAGGCAACTGCTGAAATAAACTTTAGTGCCTCTGCTAAAGATCAGGCAATAGTAAGCTATTTGTTAGATCATCATGCGAGAGATCAATTAAGTATTGTGAATGAATGGTATAGGGAAAAAGCTCGAGAGGTAGGAACCTGCATAGATTCCCAATTGGGGGAATATTTAGAAGTCTATACTGGTGGACAGGCAGGGCTATATTATTATCTAACATTTAAGGATATTGACACCTCTCCAGATTCTCATTTTTTCAAATTTCTTACCAGAACAACAGGCGATCCATCGATAGATGGTCCATCCGAGAATAAAAAACCAAAGGTAAGCTATATTCCAGGGGAATATTGTGTTAATGATAATGGGAAACTTGTTGATATAGGAAAAAGGCAACTGAGGCTTTCTTATGCTTTTGAAGGTGTAGACAGAATAAAACAGGCTATTTGTCTTATGGGAGAGGCAGCACAATACGCACTAAGTATGAAATCAAGATAAAACCCAAAAACTTTAAATACTAATACTTTCTATATAGTAAATAAATAGGGGGTGCTGGATTGCAACAATCAGATATTGATAGGCTTAAAGCCAAGCAGCAAGCTCTCAGAGAGTTAAAGATAAATAACGGGCTAAAAGATAAGCCCCAGGATGATCTTAATCTGTACATTGAATCATTGAGGAAGGATGAGAGATGCAGGTATATGACCGGCATCTCAGAGATAATCAACCTGTGCAACAATGATCTTAACTGCAAGTTTAAGGGTGAGGTCTATAAGTCTTTTACAAAGAATCCTAAGAAGGAGTGTTTAAGGGCAAGGATAACAAGATTTGAGAAGATGCTGGAGCATTAGAATATACTTCTTTTCTTTCTTTTCATTATAACGAGCAATACTATCGATAATATGATTGCTAAAAAAATCCAAAGAATTATCTTTGCTACTTTCTTCTCTCCCTTTTCTTTTTTGATTTCCAGATCCTTTTGTTCTGGCTCTGGTTTTGTTTCTTGGATCTCTGTTTCTTCTGTTTTTTCAGGTATGGGTTCTGGTTTTATCTCTTCTTTCTTTTCTTTGTTCAATACGCATCTGTTGTTTTCGCATTTCTCTTCATCATGACAGCCGCAATCATAGCAGCAGTCCTCTTTTGTTTCATTTATGCATTGCTTGTCGAAGTTACAAAGGTTGTTATCAAGGACATACTTGGAGATGTTGCTTAGCTTAAGGGTATCTTTCCCTGTACCATAGAAATAATAATGGGCTTCGTCACTTACATTACTTGCATCGTTAAGTAACAGCTCTCTTAATACAACTTCGGACCCGTCATTGAATACATGGCTGTCCTTTTCTTCTATTCCTTTAGATATTTCATCATTGAGTCTGAAGACTGCTTTTTCCTTGGAATCTGAGACAGAGAGCAGGCTTATGACATAGACTCCGTCCTCCATTTCATACACCTTGGTCTGTCCCTCTTCCATATAGTCACTGAGGAAGGTGCTTTCTGCAGAGACCAGGACTGCTGTCAGGATAAGAAGGGCTCCCCACATTATGATTTTCATAGGGGTGGTTTTGATGATTAGGATATATAAATTTGTTGGTTTTTACACTATAAAAAAAGAAGAGGATTATCCTGTTTTTTTGGAGGAACATATATAAAACCCGCAAGATTTATATATAACTTACCTACTTCTAGATATTATGAAAGGGATTAACAAAAAGAACCTAAGTAATCTTTTGTTAGTTCTAAGTCTCTTGCTTCTGGTGTTATGATTGCCCTAATTCTTATTACCAAGAGTTGAGGGCCAGCGTTTAGATTTTCTTTAGGTTTTAATCAATAAACCATGGAGAGAGACTAATAAACAGATGGAAAGGTGAAAAACATGCCGAAAATAATCATTTTCGATACAACCCTAAGGGACGGGGAGCAAAGCCCAGGTGCTTCGCTAACCATGAAAGAGAAGGTGATAGTGGCTAAGCAGTTAGCCAAGTTAGGAGTGGATGTGATTGAAGCAGGTTTTCCTATAGCTTCTCAGGGGGATTTTGAGGCAGTTGAGAAGATAGCTAAGGAAGTACAAGGTCCTTCGATCTGCGGCCTCGCAAGAACTACAAAAGAAGATATCGATAGAGCATGGGGTGCTGTAAAACATTCAAAGAAACCTAGGATACACACATTCTGCGCTACCTCTCAGATACACAGGGAGAAGAAGCTGAGGAAATCAAAGGAAGAGATAATCGAGATGGTTGCTGAAAGCGTAAAGCACGCAAGGTCTTTATGCGATGATGTGGAGTTCAGCCCTGAGGATGCAGCTAGGACAGATATGGATTATATGTGCGATGTGGTTAAGGCAGCTATCGAGGCTGGTGCTACTACCATAAACATACCTGATACTGTGGGTTATGCAGAGCCAGAGGAGTTTGGGAACAGGATAAAATATGTTTTTGAGAAGTTGGGAGAGCTGATCAAGAAGAACAAGGTAGTGATCAGCGTTCATTGCCATAACGATCTTGGGTTAGCAGTGGCAAATTCACTGGAGGCTGTGAAGAACGGTGCAACCCAGATAGAATGCACTATCAATGGGATCGGTGAGAGGGCTGGAAACTGCAGCCTAGAGGAAGTAGTCATGAATATCAAGACAAGGAAAGACTTTTTCAAGGATATTTATACTGGTGTGAATACAAAAGAGATTTTTAGGAGTTCACAGCTTGTTTCTTCTTTGACAGGGATCAGTGTGCAGAGGAATAAGGCTATTGTTGGAGGCAACGCATTTGCTCATGAAGCTGGTGTTCATCAACATGGCGTGCTTAGCCATAAATCTACCTATGAGATAATGAGGCCCGGGGAGATAGGGTGGACAGGCACGAATATAGTTATAGGGAAACATTCTGGGCATCATGCTGTAGAATCTACTTTGAAAGAGATGGGTTATGAGTTAGGGGAGAAGCAAATCTCTATGGTCATTGAAAAGGTTAAGGATCTGGCAGATAAGCAGAAGGAGGTTATGAAAGAGGATATCATTGCCATTGCTACAGATATCTTAGGAGGATTATCCAAGGAAGAAGAGATAGTGAAGCTGGATGAGGTTAAGGTAGTTTCAGGGAACAAGACCCAACCCGAGGCAACTGTCACTTTGGTGATAGATGGTGAGGCTAAAGTAGGAGAGGGCAAGGGTGTTGGTCCTGTTGATGCAGTAAGTCAAGCTGTGAGGAAGATAGTTGATCCTTCGATCAAGCTAAAGGAGTATAATCTAAAGGCCATCACCGGAGGTACGGACGCTTTGGCCAACGTTTTGATAAAGGTACAGGATAAAAATGGAAATATCTTTAAAGCAGAGGCGGTTAATGAGGATGTTATTATGGCATCAGCCATTGCTTTGATAAAAGGGATGAATAAAGCACTTAATTTCCAAAGAAAAGGTGATAAACAATGAACGGAGCAAAAGCAATTGTTGAGACATTTATTAAACATGGAGTAGATGTGACATTTGGATTTCCAGGAGGATCAGTTATACCTCTTTTTGATGCTTATCTGGATTATAAAGGTAAAATAAGAAATGTTTTAGTGAGACATGAACAGGGAGCAGCTCATGCAGCAGAGGGTTATGCCAGGGCCTCTGGCAAACCGGGTGTATGTATCGCTACGTCTGGTCCTGGAGCCTGTAACCTGGTAACTGGTATAATGGACGCCTATATGGATTCTACTCCAATAGTTGCATTTGGTGGCCAGGTGCCTACCGGTTTGATAGGAAATGACGCTTTTCAGGAATCAGACATGATGGGGATTACCTTGCCAATCACTAAGCATAACTTCCAGGTTAGAGATGCCAACCAGATGGCACCCATAATGATGAAGGCTTTTAAGATTGCAACAGAGGGAAGACCCGGACCTGTTTATATCGACCTACCAAAAGATACCCAGGTTAATGAAGTAACAGAGCCTATACCTGAAGAGGTTAAGATAGCTGGTTTTCAACCTACATTAGTACCTAATCCAATGCCTATCAAACGAGCAGCAGAGGCGATTGCTAATGCTGAGAAACCATTGTTCCTTATAGGGCAGGGGGTTGTTCTTGCGAATGCCTCTGAAGAACTTAGGGAGCTGGTAGAATTGGTTAAGATTCCGGTTACTACCACATACATGGCAAAAGGGGCTTTTGATGAGTATAATGACCTTAGTCTTGGTTCAGTAGGGATGCATGGGAGGAAGATAGCCAACTATGCTACTGTCAATACAGACCTCCTGATAACTATCGGATGCAGGTTTTCAGACAGGATAACCGGAAACCTAAAGACCTACGCTGAGAAAGCAAAGGTTATACATGCAGATATCGATCCTGCTGAGATCGGAAAAAATGTCAGGGTAGATATTCCTATTGTCGGAGATGCTAAGAATGTGATCAAGGCTTTGATAGCCCAGCTTAAGGGAATGAAGGTCGAGGAGAAGAAGAAATGGACTGATAGGATCAAGAAGTTCAAGGCTTGTTGTGATGAATGTGTAAAGGTCCAGAAAGGGAAGAGGATCCATCCAAGGGATGTTATGTATGCTTTGAACGATGTGCTTAAGCCAGACGATATTGTGGTAACAGGGGTTGGCCAGCATCAGATGTTTGCAGGGCATTTCCTTAAGATGAGAAAACCAAGGAAGTTCATAACATCAGGCGGAGCAGGCACAATGGGTTTTGGATTCCCAGGCGCTATAGGAGCTAAGGTGGCTATGCCTGATTCAAATGTCTTCCTGGTTGATGGAGATGGTTCTTTCCAGATGACTATACAGGAATTGGGAACAGTGAAGGAAGCAGGCATAAAGGTTATACCTATAATCATGAACAATTCATATCTTGGGATGGTTCGTCAATGGTTGGAACTGTTCTTTGATAAGAGATATTCTCAAGTTAATCTTGGAGAATCCCCTGATTTTGTCAAGGTGGCTGAGGCTTATGGTCTAAAAGGGATCAGAGTTACCAAGTCAGAAGGACTCGTTCCTGCCTTGAAGGAAGCGGTTAAGAATGATGTGACTACTGTCATTGATGTTTGTATAGAAGAAGAGTCTAACATACTGCCGATGCTGCCTCCAGGGGGGCATGTAAAGGACGCTTTTGGCGGTTGTATGGCAGAAGCAGGAAAGTTTTTTGAGGGTGAATAAGATGAAAGACAAAAAACACATAATCTCAATGCTTGTTGAGGACCAGCCAGGCGTTATGACGAGGATTGCAGGACTGTTTTCCAGAAGAGGATTTAACATTGATACATTAACAGTTGGAAAGACAACCAAAAAAGGAGTGAGTAAGATGGTTATAGCTGTTATCGGTGATGATAATGTCCTTGAGCAGGTGGAGAAGCAGGTTAACAAGCTGATAGATACAATAAAGGTGATGGAGATGCCTGAGGGCAAGTCAGTTATCAGGGAGCTATGCCTGATCAAGGTGTCTATAGCTAATAAGAAACAGAAGGATGAAGTAATGAAATATACCGAGATATACAAGACAAAGATTGTGGATATAACACAGAAGTTTATTAGTATGGAGCTTATAGGTACCCCTGCTAAGATAGATGCATTTATCGACCTGATGAAGCAGTTTGGGATCAAGGAAGTTTCAAGAACAGGCGCAACTGCAATTTCAAGAGGTTAAAATGAAGATAGAGGTTAGAAAACCAACTTCCGAAGAGGAGAAGGAGATGGAGTCCTGCGGCGTATGGGAAAAGGAAGTATCTGAATTTCCATGGGAGTATGACTCAGCGGAGACCTGTTTGCTTATAGAAGGGCAGGTTGAAGTAACAACTTCAGATGGGGAGAAGGTAGAGTTTGGAAAAGGAGATTATGTTGTTTTTCCGCAGGGTCTAAAATGTACATGGAAGATCAAGTCTCCTGTGAAGAAGTATTATAGGTTTGGATAGGTTTTTATTTTTTCTTTCCAATCTTCCAGAGCAACCCAAAATAGCTCCTATATGACTCTGCTACTTCTTTACTTTTGATAATTATCCCAAGGGGCTCATCTGACCATAGCAATGTTGCTGTCTTGTTTCCGTATATTATTGTGGAGCTAGGCAGGGAGTACTCTTTCGGGATCCATTTGTAGATGTTTAGATTTGTCTTAATTGGGTTCTCTCCTTCTACAACCAGTATCTTTGCTTTTTGGTCCTTCTGCTTCCTTCTTTTAACAAAGATTCCTGAGAATATAGGTAATACTTCCTCAAACTTATGGGTGGCTCCAAAGGCTACAAAATCATCTCCATAACCCAATATATCCATAAGGACCGTCTTAAGACCTTCCCTTCCTTCGTATACCTCTACTGAGGTTTTTGTCTCTTTTTCTTTCTGCAGTCTTGACAATAATGGGAGTGCCTTCTTTACTGCTTTTTGTTTTGTGGTTATCTGCTCTTTTTTGTTTTCCAGAAAATTGATGAGTTCCTCTGGATTTGCACCTTTAAAATATCTCCTGTTGTCTTTTATTACGTAGGAGACAAGGCCTTTTTCTATCAGTCTTCTTATTGAGTCATATACATGAGGTCTTGATATGTTTGTGGAGGAGGCCAGTTCACTTGCCAGCGCTGTCCCTTTTTTCAGGAGAAACAGGTATATCTGAGATTCATTAGGCGTCAAACCTGCATTAATAAGTATGGATTCTTCCATTGTTGTACTTAAAAGGTACAACATATATTTAAATATTAGCTTTTTATATGGATTGTTATGGGATCTACAATTACTGAAAAGATACTTGCCAAGCATTCAGGAAAGAAAGTGGTGAGGCCCGGAGAGATAATCAATGCAGATATAGATCTAGTTATGTGCCATGATGTTACAACACCGCCTGCTATAACTATGCTTGAGAAAGAAGGCATAGATAAGGTATTTGATAATAAGAAGATAGTTGTTACTCCTGATCATTTTGTTCCTAACAAGGATATAAAGTCTGCTTCCCTTGCCAAGAGGCTTAGGGATTGGGTCAATAAGAATAATATAGAGAATTATTATGAGGTAGGATGTCATGGTGTGTGTCATGCAATCCTTCCTGAGCAGGGGCACGTAATCCCGGGTATAACTCTGGTTTGTGGAGATTCCCATACATGCACCCATGGTGCTTTAGGTGCTTTTTCAACTGGTGTTGGTTCTACAGATCTAGCAGCTGCTCTAGCCACTGGTAAACTTTGGTTTAAGGTTCCTGAGACTATTAAGTTTGTACTTTCTGGTAAGCTGCCAAAAGGGGTCTATTCAAAGGACGTTATACTGAAGATAATATCAGATATAGGTGTTGACGGAGCTTTGTATAAGGCTATGGAGTTTACCGGAGCAGCGATTGATGATATGTCTGTCGAGGCCAGGATGACTATAACTAATATGGCGATTGAGGCTGGCGGTAAGTCTGGGATAATCAATCCTGATAAGAAGACCCTGGATTATGTTAAAAAAAGGACTGATAGTGGGTTTGAGGTTTTTGTTTCTGATGAGGATGCAGAGTATTGCGATGTTAAGGAGTATGATGTTTCTAAACTGGAGCCGATGGTAGTTTTTCCCAGTCTACCTTCGAATGGAAAGACTGCTGATGCTGCGGAGAAGATGGACATTAATATCGATCAGGCTTATCTTGGGAGCTGTACTAATGGTCGGATTGAGGACCTTCGTATAGCTGCTTCTATCGTTAAGGGTAGGAAGATAGCTAAGGGTGTCAGGATGATTGTTGTTCCTGCTACTACAGATATATGGAAACAGGCGAATAAGGAAGGATTACTGGATATTTTTATGGAGTTTGGGGCTACTGTGTCAACCCCGACATGCGGTGCCTGCTTAGGTGGACATATGGGGATACTTGCAGAGGGCGAACGATGCATATCTACCACTAACAGGAACTTTGTCGGCCGTATGGGGCATCCTAAGTCAGAGGTTTATCTGGCTTCTCCAGCTACTGTGGCTGCTTCGGCTGTTGAAGGGAAGATTGTTGATCCTAGGAGGTTCCTAGAATGAAAGGAAAAGCACACGTCTATGACAGAGATGATATCGATACTGACCTGATAATACCTGCCAGGTACTTGAATACTGATGATGAGAAAGAATTAGCTGAGCACGCAATGGAGGACCTGGATAAGGGATTTGTTAAGAAAGTGAGTAATGGAGATTTCATTGTGGCCAGGAAGAACTTTGGCTGTGGGTCTTCCAGGGAGCATGCCATATGGGCATTAAGAGGAGTAGGGGTAAAGGCTGTTGTTGCTGATTCATTTGCCAGGATATTCTTTAGGAATGCTATCAATAATGGGTTTTATGCAATTGAGTGTAAAGGTGTTTCTGGTAAGGTTAAGGATGGAGAGGAGATAGAGATTGATGTTAAGGAAGGAGTGGTAAGGGCTGGAAAGAAGGTTTTTAAGTTCACACCGTTTCCTAAATTTGCACTAGATATAATAAATGCAGGAGGATTGTTGAATTATGTCAAAAACCACCCTTAGTGGTTTTTGAGCATGCTCAGAAATGCAGGGCATTTCCAACATATAAAAAAATGAAAACCTATAAAATAGCAAAGATGCCAGGAGATGGCATAGGGCCAGAGATTGTCAGAGAGGGAGTAAAGGTAATAGAAGCTGTTAGTGATAAGGATAATTTTAAGATAGATTGGGTTGAATATGATAATGGTGCTGAGAAATACCTTAAGGAAAAGGTTTTGATGCCTGAAGAGACACTTAAAGAGATTAAACAGACTTGTAGGGCTATATATCTAGGAGCTTTAGGTGATCCTCGATGCAAGCCAGGGGTATTGGAGAAAGGCATATTGTTGAAGACTAGGTTCTATTTTGACCAGTTTGTAAATCTTCGTCCTATCAAGCTTCTTGATGGGGTGTGGTGTCCATTGAAGGATAAGGGACCTGAGGATATCAACTTCACTGTTGTTAGAGAGAATACTGAGGATTTTTATGTTGGTATAGGTAATAGGGCTGAGAAAGGCAAGACAAAGCAGGAGTTAGAGGTTGCTAGGTCTTTGTATAACGTTAAGTTTGGGCTTGACATTGATTCTGATTCTGATGAGATAGGCTATCAGATCGGAGTGATGAGCAAAGAAGGTGCTAGACGTGTTATTAAGTATGGGTTTGAACTTGCAAAGAAGGAGAAGGCAGATACTGCCTATTTTGTTGATAAGGCAAATGTTCTTTCTGATATCTATAATTTCTGGAGGGAGAATATCGAATCAGTTGGTAAGGGATATAATGGTATTAAGCCCGAGTATATGTTTGTGGATGCTATTACGATGTGGTTTGTGAAGAATCCTGAATGGTTTAAGGTAGTAACTACACCGAATATGTTTGGAGATATAATTACTGATCTAGGGGCAATGATTCAGGGAGGATTGGGATTAGCTCCTGGCGGGAACATAAATCCCGACGGAATATCTATGTTTGAGCCAATCCATGGTTCTGCCCCTAAGTATAAGGGCATGAACAGGGCAAATCCTCTGGCTACCATATGGGCTGGAGCTATGATGCTGGATGAGATTGGACAGCCTAAGGCTGCAGAGTCGGTTGTTAAGGCAATTGAAGGAGTATTGAAAGAAGGGAAGGTAAAGACAAAGGATCTAGGAGGGAGCAATACATGCTCTGATATGGGTGATGCTGTTGTGAAGAAATTGGGTTAATTTTATATAGCTCGATTTATTTCCTTTGGGTAAAAAGAACGGGGGTAAAAAAATGGTAAATATAATACATGATAAGGATGCTGATATGGCTGCATTAGAAGGTAAGACAGTTGCAGTTATTGGCTATGGAAGCCAGGGAAGTGCTCAGGCACAGATGATGAAAGGGTCTGGAGTCAATGTTATTATCGGAGAGACTGAGGAGTTAGGCGGTTCTGCTAATCCTTCATGGACCAAGGCCAAAGAGGATGGTTTTGAGGTCATGACAATATCTGATGCTGCTGCTAAGGCTGATATTATCCATATGTTGCTGCCTGATGAGTTTCATGGGCCTGTCTATAAGGGGCAGATTGAGCAGCATATGAAAGCAGGAAAGGTTCTTTCTTGTTCGCATGGATTTAATATTGTATACAAGCAGATCGTTCCTCCTTCGGAAGTTGATGTTATAATGGTCGCTCCAAAGGCGCCTGCTACTGAGGAACTAAAGGCCTATAAGGCTGGATTTGGAGTGCCTGGGTTAGTGGCTGTCGGAACGGATGCTTCTGGAAAGGCAAGGGATATTGCTTTGGGTATGGCAAAGGCCATGAGATTTACCAAGGCAGGGGTATTGGAGTGTACTTTTGAGCAGGAAACCTATGAGGATCTTTTTGGGGAACAGAATGTCCTTTGTGGTGGGACGGTTGATTTGGTTAAGTATGGCTTTGAAGTACTGACTGAAGCTGGCTATCCTCCGGAGATGGCTTATTTTGAATGTCTGCATGAATTGAAACTGATAGTTGACTTGATTTATGAAGGTGGGATACAGAAGATGAATGCAGTGATTAGTAATACTGCTGAGTTTGGTGAGTATTATAACGGCCCCAAGATAATAGGTCCTGAGGTAAAAGAAAAGATGAAAGAGTCTCTTAAGAGGATTGAAGACGGGTCTTTTGCTAAAGACTGGTTAGCTGAGAATGCAGCTGGAAAGCCAAACCTTCTTAAGAAAAGAGAAGAACTTGGTTCTCATCCGATCGAGGTTGTTGGCAGGAAGATAAGGGCCTTGTTTGAGAAGTAGATCTTATTTTTTGTGTTATTTCTTATATTTTCTATTATACATAAATTTAAATATAACCTTCTTACTTTAAAATAAAAAAAGAGGTCAAGGTATACCTCTGGGAAGAGTTCTCGGAGACTACATTTATTCAAAAAAATGGTTGCGACAGTATCTGCAGGGTTTAATTGCGGTTCTTCTTCTGTTAAGATCCGGCTTTATAAGATGAGGGGAGATTCAGAAGAGAATCTTAAGCAGGATGAGATTGGTTATTTCTTGGCAGAGAGGGTAGACAAAGACCTTACTGATGAAGCAAATATAACTTATCGTAGAGGGAATAAGGAATATAAGATAAGGAGAAAGCTGAAGAATCATAGGGATGCATTTAAGGTTTTTTTGGAGCTATCAACTAAGTATAAATCAATCAAAAAGGCTGAAGATATCAAGGTTGGCGGGCATAGGGTCGTTATGGGTGGAAGAGATATTATAAAGCCAATGGAAGCTAATGAGGGTGCTTTGGAGTTAATTGCAAAAAATAAGAAATATGCTCCGTTACATAATGGAGCTAATCAATCAGGGATAGAGGTTTCTACTAAGATTTTACCAGGTCTTGAGTCGCAATTTATTTTTTGTGATACAGAATTTCATAAAACAATACCTGATAAAGCAAGATTGTATTTTTTACCTTATGATTATTTTGAGGGTGGCTATATGGCCTATGGGTTTCATGGGACTTCTCATAGGGTCGCTTCAGAAGAAGGGCCTAAGATTGTTGGGCTGGATGGCAGATATATCAATCAACTTACGTTGCATCTAGGCAATGGTAGTTCTATCTGTGCTGTCTTGAATGGGAAGAGCGTAGATAATACGATGGGATTGACTCCTTTAGAAGGCCTTCCAATGGGGACAAGATCAGGCGACCTTGATCCTTCTTTAGTCAAGTATATATATGAAAGAGAAGGGTTTACTACTATAGATGAGGTTGTTGATTTCTTGAATAAGGAATGCGGCCTTAAGGGGGTTACAGGGTATAGCGATATGAGAGAGATCATAGATAAGGCTGCAGATGGCGATGAAAGATGTATCCTAGCTAGGGAGGCTTATGCTTATCGTGTAGCAAAAGCAGCATATTCTTTATTGACTCCATTTAATGGCAAGTTAGATCTTCTTGTCTGGACTGGAGGCATTGGGGAGAACGATCACGAAACAAGACGGCGTGTCTGCCATTATATGAGCGGATTAGGATTAGAATTGAATGAGGATGCTAATAACCAGAATAAGCAGATTATCACCACACCAGATTCCAAGATCAAATCTGTGATAGTTCCTGCTAATGAAGAAGCGTATTATGCGAAGCATGCTTATCTGATGCATTTAGATAAGGCTGCATAGATTATTCTATCATATCGTTTAACATACAAAAGATTATAAACTAATCTTGATTCATTAATGCGACGGTTATGTGGTATAAAGACTGTCTATGAATTGTGTAATTCTTGATTAGCATCTTCAAAACTCTTGTTGTTTATACTGAAGGCTCTGTGTCCCCGGATGGGGCAACCCCCCATAACGAGCTGGATATTATTCTTAAAGGAGTTTTGACCTTAGGCTGCTAATAGTCCAAAACCAATAATTTTATTAAGTACTTGTTTCTAGGTTAAGTGCATGGCTAGCTTAAATTTTCTAAAAAAGAAACCGACTAAGATAATATGCGTGGGGCTTAATTATCACTGTCATGCAAAGGAGCTTGACATGAATACTCCCCATCATCCGATCATCTTTCTGAAGCCTTTGACCTGTCTTAATGGTCCTGGTGGGAAGATAGTATATCCTAAAATCTCTAAGCGTGTAGACTATGAAGGGGAGTTGGGGGTTGTTATCAAGAAGAAATGCAGGAATGTTGCTAAGAGTAATGTGGGGAAGTATATAGAAGGATTTATCTGTGTTAATGATGTTACGGCAAGAGATATACAGAAGCTGGATGGGCAATGGACGAGGGCTAAGTCTTTTGATACGTTCTGTTGTGTTGGTCCTAAGATAGTCAAGCTGAAGAATCCTAATAAAGTGAAGATACAAACCCTGCTTAATGGAAAGGTTGTGCAGGATTCAAATACATCGGAATTTATCTTTACAGTTGAGGAGGTTGTCTCTTTTATCTCTAAGGTTATGACTTTGTTGCCTGGTGATATTATTTCGACAGGCACTCCGAAAGGCATTGGTCCAATGCATAAAGGGGATAAGGTAGAGGTTAGGATTGAAGGTATTGGTGGTTTGAGGAATTATGTTGTATAATTCTGTCTTTTTCTTTATCATTTACCTATAGGCTCAAGGATACAAATATTTAAATATGATGAATAACAACACAAAATATAGTGAAAATATAATGAAGATTAATTTTGACACGTGTAAAATCGAGGCAAGCAAACATTTTGTGTTGAAATATATGAAAAAATGGGGCTGGGATTTTATGGATTTAAGGGAGGCCTTGAAATGTGCTTATAAGATTGATAAGGTAGGGAAGAAAAAATATGAAGCGTATGTTCGAAAGGATGGTTCAAAGAAAATAATATTTGTTTTTTATTTTGAGTTTGATACAGTATTTGTAATAACCGGTTCAGAGGGTGATTAATATGGAAAGGAAATGTCCAGTTTGCGAAAAAGGAAGATTGGTTGAGGTAGAGGATATAGTGTCTGAGGTAGAAGGTCATTTTTTTGTTCAGAAAGGCAAGAGATGCATGAATTGTGGTGAGGAATTTATAAATGAGAAGGAAGGGCAAAAGATGATAGAGATAGCAAGGAAATTAGGGATTTGGGGAGAACCTTTAAAGCTTCATAGGAAGCTGAGCAAGAGCGCGAGAGGCACGGTATTGAGGATACCAACTGATATAGAAAAAAACATGCATTTAAAAGGAGAGGAAGAAATCCTTATATCGAAGGTAGGTAAAAATAAGTTATTGATCGAGGTAGGGGTGTGAAAATGAGAAGTGATATACTAAAGAAAGATGTTTCGACTTTACCTCACCGTGCTTTATTGTTGTCGGCAGGGGTTAAGTCAGGGGATTTGAAGGGAGATAAGCCTTTTATCGGGGTTGCTAATAGTTATAACACTATCATTCCAGGTCATATTCATCTTAATGAACTTTCTGAAGAGGTTATGAGAGGTATAAGGGATGGGGGAGGAGTTCCTTTTATCTGGGGTGTTCCGGGAGTTTGCGATGGGATTGCCATGCATGTTGAGATGAGGTTATCTCTGCCTTCAAGAGAGCATATTGCTGATAATATCGAGATAATGGCCTTATCGCATTCTATGGATGGGTGGGTTGGAGTTACTAATTGTGACAAGATAACTCCTGGTATGTTGATGGCAGCTGGCAGATTGAATCTTCCTTCTATAATCCTTACTGGAGGAGCTATGAAGGCTAATGTTGTCAAGGGCAAGAAGCATCATCCTATAGAGGGATTTGGTGTTGTTGGACAGGTTAAGGGAGGGAAGATTAGTGCTGATGAAGCTGAGAAGATGCTTCCTTGCATGACATGCAAGGCTGGTTCTTGTGTAGGTTTGTATACTGCTAATACCATGGCTACTGTGACAGAGGTTTTGGGTATGTCTGTCACTAAATGCGCTACTACATTGGCTTTGGACCCTTTGAAGAAGAAGCAGGCTTATGAGGCTGGTAAAAGGATAGTTGAACTAGTGAAGAAGGACATTAAGCCCAGGGACATAATGACAAAGGATGCTTTTGAGAATTCAATAAGGGTTGATATGGCAATGGGAGGATCTACAAATACTGTGTTGCATATACCGGCTGTTGCCAGGGAAGCTGGTGTTGATATCTCTGTTGATATGTTTGATACTATCTCTAGGGAGACTCCAAATCTTTGCAAGATAATACCTGCTGGTGAGCATGAGATGGCTGATATCGATAATGCCGGTGGTGTTCCTGCTGTGCTGAACAGACTTAAGGATATGCTGAAGGATGGAGATACTGTCAATGGTAAGAGCATATTGGAGATAGCATCTGCTGGTAAGGTTACTGATGATGATGCTATCAGAACTTTGGATAATGCTTACTTTAAGCAAGGAGGCATTGCAGTTTTGAAAGGGAATATTGCAGATAGTTCTGTTATCAAGCAGACTGCTGTTTCAGAAGAGATGATGGTACATTCAGGACCTGCAAAGGTGTTTTATACTGAGGATGATCTATTAGAAGCGATAGAAGAGAAGAAGATAAATGAAGGAGACGTGGTAGTTATAATTTGTCAGGGGCCTTCACAGGGAATTCCTGAGATGCTTACTCCTACAGATGCTATAAAAGGTGCTGGATATACTAGGGTTGCTTTGCTTACTGATGGTCGATTTTCAGGGGCCACAGTTGGTCCATGCGTTGGTCACATCTGTCCTGAGGCTTATAGAGGTGGAAATATTGCTGCTATAAAGGATGGTGACATCATTGAAATAGATATCCCTAACAGGAAGTTGAATTTTAAATTAACAGATGCAGAAATCAAAAAGCGGTTAAAAGAAGTTAGATTACCAAAAAGGGAGTTGAAGGGATATTTAGCCAGATTTTCAAAGTTAGTTGGTTCAGTAGAGACTGGTGCGGTTATGGATACGAAAAATTGTCAGTAATGTATAGATAAGAACCCCACTGACCCGTTAATATTAGCCTCCCTTTCCAATTATGTATATTTTCTTTCCTAATTTTTAATATTTGATAGAATTTGGTCAAAGGAACCCCCCAATAGCTTACTCGCCAATTATAGACGGTTGATTTAGGAACATCTAGTTTTGATGAGAGAAAATTAACATCGGTGAATATTCTGTAAGCCTTGTCATAAGGCAATAATATACTAACATTCGATTTTTCTATGTTTTCCATAGAAAATCCATTAAAAAATAGTCTTTTTCTTTTTTTGATTATATTGTATTTGATTGATAAATCCAAATAAGCTCTGAAATGTTCGAAATGCATCTTGACTCCCTCTTTAGTTATTTCATTGTATAGCCACCTAGCATCAAACACTTTAATATTCGAGATTTTATTCAGAATCTTAGTTAGGACGGGATTATTATAAATTGACTTTAAGTCACCATTTAGTGTAATTTTCTTCCATTTAGTTGTTCCCTTTTCAAAATATTTACTCCATTTTTCTCTGTCTCTTTGAGTTATAGCCCTATTAGAATGAAGAGTATATTTTCCACAACTTAATCCATTAACAACCTTCAAATTATCATTCTTTATTATTCCAGAAACAGAATCTCTGAACTTTTTACTTTTAACTCCCATTTTTACTATTCCCCTGATATCAACAGAACCTTCAAATGTCAAAGCCCCTAAAGCAAAGGCTCTTCTAAAATCCTGACAAGAGTTTTTTATTATTTCTGGTTCAGAAACAGTATATGTTTTTCTACCTATAGGAAATTCAAAGAATATATTTAGATACCTTGAAATTAGCTTGTTTTTGTATTCAATAATCCAAGCATCTCTATATTTGTCCTTTCTAACTTTTAGTTTAATACCAAATAATTCATAAATCCATTCACTATATGAATTAATAGCATCTTTATAGTGGTCTATTATGGTAATTCTATCTCTTTTCCCCATATGTCCGTCTGCTGCGTGGGATCCTGCAAGTTTACAGAAAGTTTCATTTAACCCTTTAACTGCTTTAATTGGTTTGCTAAGTGAAGCTTTCCCTTTTAAGAAATCTATTTGCTCGTAAATTTTATATTTTTCAATCCCTTCTAAATCAATTAGATGTTTTAATAGGGGAATAGAAATCCATGAATTATCTTGGCAAATAATTTGAGATATGTTTGTATATATGGTTTTATGTTTTACATCGAGTTTATTACTAATCTTCTTTGCAAATCTTAAGCGGCTACTCTTACACTTTTTATTGATTATTTCTCTTAAGATGCTATTTAGATTTTTACCTCTAACACAAATCCATGTTTTTGGGTGTTTGTCTTTAGGTTGTTGTAATTTGAATAAGTCAAACTTCATTCTTAATCACCTCCATTAAGATTTCTTTCATCTTGTAAAGAAATAAATGAGGTGTGAAAAAGAGAGCTTTAAGCGAAACTGCATAATTGATTTTTGTGTTTTTTAGAACCAAAAATCATTATTTAGCAGTTTTGCGTGCTCTCTTTTTTCTTATAGGTAAGATGCTTGATTTATATACCTCACGCCGGGACTTGGCAAGTGGAGCGTCTAAAATGGCTGTAATGGCCAAATTTTAAGTCTAGAAGGCTTCTCTTCACTTGCCAATGGGTTGGCAAGTGCCTTTCAGATGCTGAGATCAAGGCTAAGTTGAAGAAGATTAAGGCTCCAACTCGAGAGATGACCCCTCTGATGGAAGCTTATAGAGAGAAGTTTAAAGGTAAGAATTGTTATGGAAAATAGTTCTTTTTTACCACCACTTTGGGACATTATTTGTCGTCGATAAATTGGAAAACTATATAAATGAGTT
Organism: Candidatus Nanoarchaeia archaeon; assembly: GCA_028279655.1. GTDB lineage: Archaea > Nanobdellota > Nanobdellia > Woesearchaeales > JACPBV01 > JAHWHQ01. Next base: position 289,363 of record JANQNH010000018.1, read on the forward strand.
AACTTTACCCAAGTTAATCTAAGGTTTATTTTAAAGGGGGAGTAAAACGGTAAACCAATATTTAGATAAAAGGTTGAACTTTTTCTTAGGTAATTTTACGGGTGATAGTGTAGATGAAAAAATGAATGGGGGATGTGAAAAATGATTGCTATAAGGGAAGAGCTTAAAAGAGGGGGTAGAAGGAAATATTTGCGGACTAGGCAAATAACTACTCTTTTAGAGGACAAAGTTGGAGCAATTGGTGCTAGATTTGAGTACAAACCAATTGAAGTAGGGATGATTGGATGTGGCGGTATGATGGGTCCCTATCATACAGAAGATTTACAGCATGGGAGAATCTCTGTAGTTACATCTCTTTATGATCTAGAAAAGACTGCTAGAGATATTGCTGCAAGGTTTGCTGTTCCAAATGCATTTTTCTTAAAGGAAATAAAAGGGAATGAAGGACCAACAGCATTGAAAGAGATAGAAGATTATAATAGGATTTCTTTGGATGCATGTTTAGATAATCATAGGTTATCGGTTCTGTCTGGTCCGAATAACCTGCATGTTGAGCAAGCTAAATATATCCTTGGAAGAGAAGATGCGGGTGAAAGGTTTCTTTATATTGAAAAACCACCATCGAATAGCTTAGAGGGGGCAATGGAGCTTGCAGAATTAGAGAGACAGCATCCAGGCCAGATAGGTATTGTTTCTCAGAACAGACTGTGGGACATGGTTTTGGAAGCTAGGTATCTTATCTCACAGGGAGCGATTGGAGATATACAGGATTTTAGAATAGAGTACCAGCAGGATTGGATGAATGAAGGGACTCCAGCGGTTTGGAGGACTATGAAAGGAATCGGCGGTGAGAAGGGGTCTGATGATGATGGGAATATAGGAAAATTGATGGATATTGCTTATCATGCTACTGACACTATACAGTTTGTCACTGGGATGGATATCTCTCATGTCTTGAGGTCTCATATCAAGAATGTTATTAGGGAGAGAGATCCAGATCCAGGTTCTACTTTTGGTGCAAAATCAGAATCGAAAAATAAGAAAGTATCTGTTGGAGGAGAAACAGAATATCACGGAGATGATGTTATGGAAACACAGTTAGAGTTGGAAGGTGGAGCTACTGGTTCTATGAAGGTTGCCCAGACAAACGCTGGAAATGGAAACATGCTGAAATTTCAGATATATGGTAGTAAGGGAAGGATTGAGTTTACTACAGATGATCCGGAGCACCTTCAGATATATGATTTCTCTGGCAATTGTACTACCAGAACCAGAGATCCGAACCAATTGGAATATAGGAAGGCTACTCTTCCTAGGTGGCTTCGTGATGGAATGAATATGGATAGCCCACCATTCCAGTATCACACTCCACCGATGCATGGGACTGGCTGGAGGGATGTACATAGGAAGCAAGCACAGGCATGGGCACTTTATTCACAGCTGGTAAGTCAGGGAGTGATTGGTAAGGAAGAGAGAGACAATCTATATATTGTACCAACGGCAGCAGAGGCACTTAAGGTTATGCAGTCGTTGAAAGCAATATACGAGGCACATAAGGCTCAGAAGGATTATAGGCTTTCTGTGAAGGATATGGGAAGATAATTTTTTAAAAGAAAAACATATAAACTAGGGATGATAAAAACCAACTCAATAGGGCTAAAAATAGCCAGAATATTGAGTGGGGAGGGTTTGATGAATAAATGAAAGGGTTAGGAACAGTAAAACAATTGTTATCAAAAGCATGGAGGACTGATAAAATGGTAGCACAAACAGAAGATACATCTCAAGTTAGCGAACTGGAACGTTTGCTTAGTATGAGGAATGTTACAGTACCGGATGATCCGAAAATTAGATTTAATGATAATTTTCGTTTAGCGTATTTGACGCAGTATGATACTCTGTTGATCAAACGTGATGAAAAAGACAGAGATAAAGCACTGGAGAAGTGCATTAAATATGCAGCAGAGATAGGATATGATGATATTGAGGTAGCAGCACATATTCCAGACCCTGATTTGAGGGATCCAACAGGAGATACCCTTAATCTTTGTGATATGGAATGGACTACAGAGAGAAGGGATAAGATTAGAGGGTGGCTTGAAACGGCAGGAGTAGGAATCTCTTCATTAGGGTGCTATGATAATATGCTGCATGAGGATCCTATAAAAAGAGCGAAAAATATCGATCATCTGAAGAAGGTGATTGATGCTGCATCAGATCTTGGTGTTGAGTATGTTGGGACTTTTGCAGGAAGAAACATGAAAAAATCAGGAACCGATCAGTGGGATGAGTTTGAAGAGGTTTTTGTGGATTTGGTCAAATATGCAAAGAGCAAAGACGTCAAGCTTATGTTTGAAAACTGTCCGATGGAGGGTTGGGCAAAAGGTATAGAGAGCAATGTGCAGAGCATCTCACATTCTCCTGAGAATTGGCTTAAGATGTTTGAGATCATGAAGAAGAACGATCTTGACGGATGGTTAGGTCTGAATTATGATCCATCCCATCTTGTATGGCAGGATATTGATCCAATCGAAGTGCTTTATGCTTTACATGAACTTGGACATTCTGATAAGATCTTCCATGTACATGCAAAGGATATTCAAATTGACAGGGCAAAACAAAGAGCACAAGGGAATTTGGGACAAGGTGAACCGGGCTGGAACCTCCCATATGGCCATAGGGTTCCTGGTGTTGTACCGTTTGAGGAAGGCGGTCAATATGGAACTCCAAATGCACGTGAATATAGGGAAAGTGTTTATTGGCAAGGCTTTATCTCAGCACTTAGGAACATTGGATATAAAGGAGCTATCAGCTTTGAGCACGAAGATCATGACAACTTCAAGAATGTTGAGTTTAAGGATCCAAAGGCAGCTGAAGCAGCAAAAGCAAATCCAGAACTCCAGAGATTGGCAAACAGTGCGCTTAGAAAAGATGCATTGCGTAAGGCTTATCAGTTCTTGAGCAATGTTGCAGTAGACACTAAAACAAGCAATTACGACGTAGATTTCAATACCTACAGGATAGAAAGAAGGCAGGTTAATCGTGCTGCATAGATTTACAAACCTTTAAATAATTCCTTTTTTCTTTCTTTTTTATGATATTAAACACAGTCTTACCTGTATTCTTGATAATATTAGTTGGGTATATTATTGGAAAATACAAGAAGGTTAATGTTCAGCCCATGGTTGATCTTATTGTGTATATAGCTGGGCCTTGTTTGATCTTTGCTTCTGTTTCCAGGAGTGATATTAGCCTAAGTGATTTCTTTACAATGGCTTTGGGAGGTATTTCTGTTATATTGATATTGGCTTTCTTGGTGTTTGTTATATTGAAGCTGACTGGATCCAAGAGGATTGGGTTGTATCTGCCTATGACTATAGGGAATACTGGGTATCTGGGCTATCCTGTTGCTCTTTTTGCTTTTGGTGTTGCTGGTTTGTCTAGGGCTGTTGTTTATGATATGATGAATTCCCTTTTTTTGTATAGTATTGGAATCTATATTGTCCATCATAAGAACGAGTTTAGGGAGATATTTAAGATTCCCCTGATATATGCTGTTGTTATCGGTTTACTATTCAATATCTTCAAGATTGGAGTACCTGAGATGATATTTAGGCCCATTGAGATGATTGGATTGATGACTATTCCTTTGGCTTTGTTGATATTAGGATATAAATTGACCATGATAAAGGTAAGTTCTGCTAAGATAGCTATATTTGCCTCTCTGTTCAGGATTTTAGGAGGGTTTTTAGTAGCTTTATTTATGGTCAAGGTATTTTCTTTGACTGGACTGGTGAGAGATGTCCTTTTGATACAGGCAGCTATGCCTTCTGCTGTGATGTCTATGATATTATGCCAGAAATACAATAGGGATGCTGATCTTGTGGCTTCAATAATATTTGTGAGTACATTGATGTCTATAGTCTCTATACCTTTGATTCTTTGGTTTGTTGGTTTGTTATAATTGTTTGTTCTAGATGTTGAATATAACTATTAAGGAAAAATCCAGCCAATCATGGCTTGAGACGGTCAAAACCTTCGGTTTTGCCCTACGAGCCACCCCGGATGGGGCTTCCCCCGGCTCGTCTCCGCCATGGCTGGATTTTCTCTAGTAAAAACCAGCAACAAGGGTGAAAACTGCCTGAAGAGGAAAAAACCATACGTAGTTTGGTTTTTTCCTTTTGGCATAGGATAAAATTTTGAAAAGATTTTAGCCGTGTTTGAACCCATTGTTGCTGGTTTTTTCAGCTTCTTAAAATAAGATATGAACTAGGACCCATACTATTATCTAACGTAAGTTATTTAAATAGTACTTGAATCCTTCTTCTAAAATGGACATCGACAAAACAATATTGGACGAAAACAACCTTAAGAAACTGGAGTCATTGAACAATTCTAAAGTGATGGAAGTAATTGAGAAGTTTATAAAACATTGTAAACCTGCAAAGGTAACTGTACTTACGGATTCTAAAGAAGATATCGATTACGCAAGACAGCTGGCAATTAAGAATAAAGAGGAATTAAATCTTGAGATGGAAGGGCATACCATACATTATGACAGCTACTATGATCAGGCAAGGGACAAAGGCAATACCTGTGTGTTGCTGCCTAAAGGAAAGACCATCAGTAAATTTATCAATACCAAGGACAGGGATGAAGGGCTTAGTGAGATTATGGGCATCATGGAAGGTGTTATGGAAGGCAAGGAGATGCTTATATGCTTCTATTGTCTAGGTCCAAACAATTCTAAGTTTTCAATCTTAGCTTTACAGATGACTGATTCATCCTATGTGGCACATAGTGAGAATATCCTTTACAGGCCAGGGTATGAGCAGTTTAAGACTTTGGAAAGCAAGGATGATTTCTTCTATTTTGTACATTCTGCAGGAGCTTTGGATGATAGGCAGAATTCAAAGGATGTTGATAAAAGGAGGATATATGTAGATCTGGAAGAGAATAGGGTTCTTACTGTGAACAACCAATATGCAGGGAATTCTGTTGGACTTAAGAAACTTGCACTTAGATTAGCACTTAATAAAGCACATCAGGAGGATTGGCTTTGTGAGCACATGTTTGTGATGGGTGCACATCCAGAAGGCAAGAATAGGATTACGTATTTTACAGGGGCATTTCCATCTGCATGCGGGAAGACATCAACAGCTATGATTCCTGGGCAGACAATAGTAGGAGATGATATAGCTTACATAAGAGTAGGTGATGATGGTGTTGCTTATGCTGTCAATGTTGAGCAAGGAATCTTTGGGATTATCAAGGATGTTAATCCAGTGGATGATCCTGAGATCTATAAGGTATTAACCAGCCCAAGAGAACTTATAGTTTCTAATGTTCTTAATGTCAATGGTGTACCTTACTGGCTTGGGATGGGAAAGGACCTTCCTGAGAAAGGTTATAACCATGCAGGTGAGTGGACAAAAGGCATGAAAGGCCCTGATGGAAAAGAGGTTGATGTTGCACATAAGAATGCAAGGTATACCATAAGGATCAATGATCTTGATAATGCAGATGCAAAGGCAGACGACCCGGAAGGGGTTCCTGTAGGCGGATTTATCTATGGCGGCAGGGATTCTGATACAACAGTCCCTGTTTTTGAGTCTCTAAGCTGGAGCCATGGAGTATATGTTGGTTCAATAGTTGAGTCTGAAACAACATCGGCTGCATTAGGTTCTGAAGGCGTAAGGAAGCATAATCCTATGGCAAACCTTGATTTTGTGGTAATCCCCTTGGGGTTATATATCAAGAACCATCTTTCGTTTGGAGACAGGCTTACTGTCAATCCGAAGATATTCCATACTAATTATTTCCTTAAGGAAGATGGAAAGTATCTTAATGGAATGCTGGACAAGAAGGTATGGTTATTGTGGATGGATGGAAGGGTTCATAACGAGTATGGTGCTATAGAAACACCAATAGGGAATATCCCTAAGTTTGAGGATATAAAGGAACTATTCAAACAGGTGTTTGACAAGGAATATACCAAAGAGGATTATGAACAGCAATTCAGCATAAGGATCACCAAGATACTTGAGAAGCTTGACAGGATGGATAAGGTCTTTAGTGCTGAAGAAGGCATCCCGGATGTTTTCTTTGACCATATGAACCAGGAAAGGAAAAGGCTTCTTGAGGCTAAAGAGAAGTTCGGGAAGGATGTCATAAGTCCTTTTGATTTTTGATTTTTTTATTTTTATGGTAATTTTTATATATTTTTGATGTAATTATCTTGTTCTATGGCATTTATGGAGGAAGGAGATAGAGAAATTGTTCTTATGTGGGAATTGCTAGAGACTAAGATAATGAAGAGAGGGGGCTTTTATCCTAGATTATTATATTATTTGGCTGAGAATGGTTATCTAAAGAAAGATTATAGGGTTCTTTGTGCAACAACAGGGCATGGTACTCTTTATTCTATCTTGTTGAAACGAGGATATGATGTTTATGGCAATGATGGAAGCGCAGAGATGATAAAACTTTTGGAGGGGAAGGGGTATAAACATAAACACAAACCAACAAATCTTAAATGGCAGGAGTTGGCTAACCATTACCAAGAAAAATTCTTTGATTTTATATTTACAGAGGGGAATAGCCTGATATATGCAGGGAGTTGGGGAAGAAGAAATCCTGATTTGGCTAAAGCAAGGGAAGAGATTAACAAATCTATCTTGAGTAAGTCTAAGATATTAAAAACAAAAGGGTTTTGGTATTTAGAGATTCCGAAAGAGAGCGAGAAAGGTGATGGGCCTGTGTCTAAGGAATTGATAGTAGGTGGGAAGAGTGTTACTTTCTCTTATAGTTTTTTAAATGACTGGAAAAGAAGGATTAGAACTTTTGTTATGAAATTTGGTTTAGATGGAGAAGAGGTAGTCCAAAAATCTCCTTTGATGACCGATAAGGAGTTTAGAGAGGTGGCTAGCCCTTATTTTAGCAGTATCAAGAAGTTAGATATTAATGATCCTCATTATCAAGGTTATCTTTTAAGAAAATGACTAAGTTTATTGTTGTGAATCTTGACTATCATTGTCCATTTTTGATTCAATCTCTGCAATCTTCTCTTTCATTCTTAGGAATGATTCAGGATCAGGGTTAATGCTTACACTATCTGCACCTTGTTTAATCAGAAACTCAATAAAGTCAGGATAATCAGATGCTGCCTGTCCCAAGGTTCCTATTGTTTTTCCGTTTCTATGGGCTTTTTTTATTGATTTAGATACCATCTCTTTAACTGCTGGGTGTCTTTCATCCCAGAGATGCTGGGTTAATGGATTGTCTTTGTCTAGGCATAGGGTAGACTGTGTCAGGCAGCTAATACCTATCATATAATCATCAAATATCCTGGAATATTCATCCAGCTGTATTACAAAGGCAGGAACCTCAACTTCACCAATAATCTTCAAACCGTTTTTATTTCTTTCTAATCCAAATTCCTTCATTGTCTTTAGGACCTTATGTCCTTCTTCAATTGTTCTGCAGTATGGTACCATTGGCTGGATGTTTGTTAGGCCCATCTCATCCCTGGCTTTTTTTAATGCCTGGCATTCTAATCTGAATATTGGCCTGTACTCTTTGCTGTAGAATCTGACTGCTGATCTCCATCCTATCATGGGATTAGTTTCTTTTGGTTCGTAAATATCTCCTCCTGGTATGCTTCTGTATTCGTTGCTTTTGAAATCAGTTAATTTCAAGATAACCTTTCTTGGATAGAATGCAGCTCCAATCTTACCCAGAGCTGTAGCTAACTTATCAATAAAGTATTCTTTTGGTGAATCGTAGCCCCTTATTTTATCTTTAATTATCTTGATAAGCTTTTTATGTTCACTTTTTTTGAGGCTTTCATATTCCACTAAGGCTTTTGGATGTACACCAACGTTCTCCAGGATTAATGTCTCTCCTCTTACCATCCCTACCCCATCACTAGGATATCTGCTATAATAAAATGCGGCGTCAGAGAAGTTTATGATCATCATCACTTTTGTTTTTGTTTTATTTACAATGTGTCTTTGTCTTTTTAATGTGAATCTTAATCCTTTATCATATATCTTTCCTTTTTCTCCTTCTGCGCAAGATACTGTCACAATCTGATCTTCTTTTAAGGTTTTTGTAGCATCTTTGGTTCCTACAATACAGGGAATCCCTAATTCCCTTGCTACAATTGCTGAATGAGACGCCCTCCCTCCTTTATCTGTTACTATTGCAGAAGCTTTCATCATCACTTCCATCCAATCAGGATCGGTCATTTCTGCCACTAATACATCTCCTTCTTTAAACCTGGAAAAATCATCTTTGTTTCTTATTATCTTTGCCTTTCCTGTTCCTATTTTTCTTCCAATTGCTAATCCTTCAATTATGGGGTTGCTTCTATCTTCAAGGATATACTCTACTTTCTCTACCTTATGTTCTTTGATGTTGGTTAACGGCCTTGCTTGCAGGATAATAACTTCTTTGTACTCATTAATGGCCCATTCAATGTCCATTGGGATTTTGTAATGGTCTTCTATTATTATTGCCTGTTTTGCCAGATCAAGGATTTCTTTGTCTGATAATGTGAATGAGTTCTTTTCTTTTTCTGTTGTTATTACTTCTTTTGTTTCTTGTACTTTGTCGAATATCGTTTTAATTGATTTAATTCCGTTCTTTCTTCTGATTATTGGTTTTTTATTTTCTTTTAGTTTTGGTTTGTAGACCATGAATTTATCAGGATCTGTTCTTCCTTTTACTATTGTTTCCCCTAATCCCCATGTCGATTCTATTATTATCGCTTCTTTGAATCCTGATTCTGGATCTGCTGTAAATGTGACCCCTGAGACCTTAGAATTGATCATTTCCTGAACAACTACTGCCATAGAAACATCTTGTTTAATGTTATTTTCTGCCCTGTATCTTATTGCCCTGTTGCTGTAAAGAGAATAATAACATGATTTTATTTTGTTAGCAATAGCTCCTGGATTCCATATGTTCAGATATGTAGTGTGCATTCCAGCGAATGAAGCGTTTGGTAGATCCTCAGTTGAAGCAGAGGAACGTATTGCTACACTTCTTGCTTTTAGCTTTTTGAATGCTTTTATTGCCTTTTTTATTATGCTATCAGATATTTTTGAGAATATAATTAATTCTCTTATCTCTTTTCCTATGCTTTCTAGGTTTTTGTAATCTTTTTTATCAAGTTTGGATAATTTTGATTTGATTTTATCTTTTATCTTATTCTCTGATATAAAATCATTAAATGTACCAGTTGTTATTACAAATCCATCTGGAATGTTTAGTTTATTTTTGAGTTCTTGCTTCATTCTAGCTAGAGAAGCTCCTTTCCCCCCTGTTAGATTAATGTTTTTTGCTTCTGGTTCGTTTAGCCATACTATATCTTTTGTCATTTTGATCTCTTATTAAGGTTGTAACATAAGCTTTAAATATTAGGTACTCCTTTGGGAGTATTATGTTAAAAGATGATTTGAAATTACTTGGTTTTACAGACTATGAAATAGCTATATACATTACTTTGTTGAAAGAAGGTCCTTTGAAGGGAACAATTTTAAGTAGATTAAGTGGGGTACCTCACGGCAAGACTTATGTTTCTGCTCTAAATCTACAGAAAAAAGGTTTTATTACAATAATGCAGGAAAAGCCAAAGATATTTCAAGCTATTGGTCCGGAGATTGTAGTTAAGGATGCAATCAAGGAAAAGCTTGAAAAATTTAGGGAAATGGAGAAGAACCTACTCAATCAGCTTAAGGGAATACAAAAAACAAAGGTGAAAGAGCCTATTTCTGAAAGGATCGCCCTGATCAGTGGAGAGGATCCTAGACTTTATAGGCACGTTTTTGGAACTGCAAGGAGGAAATTAAGGAGGATCTATACATGCGAAGAAAGGCATTTTGACAGGGCAAGGATAGTGAATAAACTATTGAAAAAGGGCGTTAAGGTTGAGTATTTAATCACTAAGATAACCAAAAAAGGGCTGCATTACATGGCGGAAGATAAGGAAAAAGGACTGGAGTTAAAGTATTACCCAATTGATAATCTGCGGTTGGTATTAAAGGACGATAAAGAGGCGATTATTCAGATAAAAAATCCCAAGGATCCTAAAGACAGGATATGTATTTACGTTCAAAGCGAGGAATTGACAAAGGCATTGAATCATTATTTTGATAATGTCTGGAGAAAAGCAAAGGATATAGAACAATTTATAAAAGGATAAATAAATGTGATCTATCATGAAAGCCAATTTAGCTTCTTTAGAGCTGCACTATATTGTTGATGAGCTACAGTTCTTAGTAGGCGGCAGAGTAGATAACATCTATAATCCCAAGAAAGAGGAATTGATACTTCAGATGTTTGTATCTGGGAAAGGGAAGCAGATTTTGCGTATTATATCTGGGAAACTGCTTTATCTGGCCTCTTCGAAGAGGGATGCTTCTGAGCCTTCTGGGTTTTGTATGTTTTTAAGGAAGCATCTTGGTAATAGTAGGTTGAAGAGTGTCAATCAGCTTGGTTCAGAGAGGATTGTTGAGTTTGTTTTTGAGAAAGAGGGAAAGAAGCTTATTGTGGAGTTCTTTGGTAAGGGGAATATCTTATTGTGCGATAAGGATGGTGTTATCCTGTCTGCTTTGGTCTATCATAGGTGGAAGGATAGGGAAATAAGGGCTAAGGTTAAGTATAAATATCCTCAGATGCGATATAATTATCTTGAGCTTAAGTTAAGCGATCTAAAATCTCTGTTTAAGGAAACTGATAAGAGCCTGGTTAAATGCTTAGCTGCTGATCTTGGTCTGGGAGGGGTTTATTCTGAAGAGATATGTTTGCTAAGTAGTGTTGATAAGGATATTGAGCCTTCAGGATTAGGAGAAAAAGAGATTAAGGACATGTTGAAATCGATAAAGGATATGGTAGTTAGGAAGACAAGGGCGTTGGTTGTTTATGGGGGGAAGGATGTTGTTCCGTTTGCGTTGAAGAAGTACGATGGATTAAAGATTAAGGAGTTTAAGAGCTATAACTCTGCTTTTGATCACTACTTTATCAATGACTTTAAGGAAGAGAAGCCTAAAACAAAGCAGGAGAAGGAGATAGAGAAGCTTCAAAGAAGGCTTAAGAGTCAGGAAGATACCTTGAATGAATTGATGAATAAAGAGGTTAAGGAAAGGGAGAAAGGGGAGCTTATCTATCAGAACTATGAGCTTGTCAATAGTGTGCTTGTTGAACTTAAGAAGGCTCTGAAGAAATATGACTGGAAGGAGGTAGAGAAGAAGCTTAAGGGGCATAAGCTGGTTAAGGGTGTTAATTCTAAGGATAAGGAGATTACAATTGAGGTTTAGTTTTTGGTTCTTTGTTTATGCTTTTTGTAACTACTTTTTGGTGGTTTTTTAAGGAATATTTATAAACTAGGTTGAATTCTGAAGTTTTATGGTTAATAGTGAATTAGAACTGAAACTGGAAGGATGCTTTGCAGGGAGTTTCATAGCTACAGCTTATTTGTCAGCTAAGGCTGATGATCCACTTAGAAAGAAGGAGAAATATAATATCGCGTATACAGTTCTCTATGAAGGGGAGGATGTAGGTCCGGGTGACTTTACTCAATTATTTAGGGATATACATTCTTCAGTTGAGAGATGTGCTAAGGCAACATCCCAATGGCATAGGGTTGTTTTGGCAGAGAAGGGAAGGAAATTTAAAGGTAAAAGAGAGGCAGCTGCTTATCTAAATGCTGTATGGGCTTTTCAGAAATTTTATGATTTTGTTGAAGGTTATTTGGGCAGAGAGGTTGATGAGGATATGCAATCTGAGTTTGATGAGCTGAGGAAGAATATTGATATACATCTTGATGTTCTGGAGACTATTCCGGTCTTTAGAAAATATGAGTTATTGTTGAGTCTTGATTTGCCTGCGATCTATGCTCCATTTGCAGTAGTTGCTGAAAGGGATGTTTAGTTAAGGGTAATTCTCATGAAGATATTGAAGTTTAGTTCTATTGATGAAGACAAAAATGACAACAGGGGGTTCAAACACGGATTTTCTCTGAGAAAATCTTATGTCAAAAGGAAAAATCAGAACTTCGTAACTGATTTTCCTTCTTCAGACAAGTTTTCACCCAATGTTGTCATTATTTAAAGAGGTTTGACCTTAGGATGCTAATCAAAACTGAACTGTAGAAAAATTTATATAAGTTAGCGCATAGTCGGTATGTATGGCCATGGATTTTCATAATGATATGGATAGATACCTTACGAGCAAGAAGAGGAAGAGGGCTATTTCTGGGTTTAAGTCTAAGATATTAAATAAGAAGGCAGTCGTTTCCTATAAGACCATGGATAAGCTGGGGAATCTGAAGAATAGGCTTGCTACTAGGGTTGGCTCTATGAAGAAGAAAGAGGAAAAGCAGATAACCCAGGATGATATCAACGATCTTGTTGAAAAGAAAGGCATCAATACAAAGCCAAAGCCCATTTTTAAGAAAGAAGAGGAAGGATGGAAAGAGGTTAATATGGGGAATCTTAAGACAGAAGGCATAGAACTGGATGATCTGGAGAAGGAGAAGGAAAAGATCCAGGAGAATCTTGCTAAAGTTGAGGAGAAAGAGGAACAAGAGAAAGAGAAACTCGTGGAGTTAAGCCAGAAGAACCAGCAGAGGGAATCAGAGGAGGAGAAGGCCAAAAGGCTTGCTCTTGAGGAAGAGGTCAAGATACTCAAAGAAAAACAGAGGATAGAGGAAGACAGGCTATCCCAGCTTAAGAGAGCAAGAAGAAGGGAACAGATGGATGCTCTTAGGGGAAGGGTAGGTAGCATATTGTTCAAGAAAAAGCCTAAGAAAGAAAAGGATATCAGTGAGGAGGTCAGGAAGGAGATCCGGAGAGAGGCAAAAACAGGACCTGTAAACAGGACAGAACCTGTCAAAGAACAGGCTGCAGAGACTAGGATAGAATCTAAGAACGAAAAACCAAAAGAGGGTGTTGCAAAGGTTAAGCCTTCAGTCCAGGAATCCAATTCAAAAGAGATAAGCAAGCTAAAGAAAGAGCTAGAGGAGGCAAAGAAACTAATCAAGAAAGGAGTTAAGGCTGAAAAAAAGAATGAGAAGAAGCAAAAGAAAAAGGCCGATCAAAAGAAACAATCATTCTTATCTAAGTTTATACAGATACGAACATCAGAACAGATAGCCAGGGAAGAGGAGGAAAGGCTTAAAAGAGAAGAGGCACAGGCATTGAAGGACCAGGCAGCTGTTGGTGAACTTTTCAAGGGTGAGGAAGATGTTGTCAGCAATGTTCCTCAAAAACAAGAGAGCGGTAATGTAAATATGTTGTCTACATTGTTTCCTGGTGAGCAGAATGATGAGAGGAATATCCCTGATTCTGAGGATACTATAGCTCTCGATGGAGACTATAAGATCCAGGTTGTAAAGAAAGAGTAAATGAATGGCATCTTATGCTTTTACCAACTTTTTTCTGAAATACTCAACTTTATTTTTGATAATTCCTACTTGATGTTGTAACCTTTCAATTTCTTGTCTATCTGAAACAGCAATCAAAGGGGAATGTACGTAAGGTTTTATACTATCAGTATGTGCTGCTGCCATTATTTTCCATACTGCTGGCTCTCCACTTGATCTGGCACCTTTTTTCAAATAGTTACCGGCATTGGATAGTACCACATCGAACGAATTCGTTAAGTAACTTTGAATATTTTCAGCTAATTTGTAATTTTGTTGGTCTACTGCTTCATAAAGGCACTTTATAAGCTGCGCAAATTCTCTAACGTTTGAAGATCCAGATATATTTATATTTTTAAAGGCATACTTGTCTGCCTCTCTTAATAATTCTAGTTTCGTTAAGGTATCATTTAAGAGCCTGTCGTTTCCTTGTATGATTGCGTAAGTAGGCTTAGAATGAGGGGCCCTTCGGACTATATCATCAATAAGTCCGTTGTCTTTTTTGGAGCATTTAACCCCAATAAATCTATTTCCTATTTTGTCATGGGTCCTTTCTAATTCTTCTGCAGTCATTTTGTAATCTACTAATCCAGTATTGTAGTAAATCATACCTATATCCCCACCTAGTTTATCATGAACTTTCTCTATAAACTCTGACATCTTTCCCTGTTTTATACTTTCTTCCAGAGGGGGTGCTAGTAGAACAGTTGAAACAGTATCAGGCTCCATACTTTCAGCCTCATTGAGTACATCATTTCTGGTAGGCTGCATTATCCCTTCTATTATGTGGATACTTGGATATTGTCTCTTTAGTTGTCTCATGACTGTTCTTACATCTGCCTTATCCTTGGATCTTAGACTCGGTGTTTCACTATTTAATCCAGTAGCTATCCCAGCAATATCTGCGTTTTGGATTAAATCAGTGCAGTGCGCATATAAAGAATCAGTATCAACATCTCCATTTTGCTTAAATGGAGTTATGGCTGCAACGATTGTTCCTTCTAAATCTGATGCGTTTAACATAAAAAGGGGAATCCCCATACTTATTTAAACCTTTTGCTGATGATTACTTTGGGGTGATTAATAGGATTCTGCGTTTAGTTGTTTTTCTTTTCAAAAACAATAAAGCTTTTGAATGGATAATCATTCTCGCAGATTATGTTAAATACACACCTCTTAGATGATTATGAAAGTGTAAGCCAGAGTAATCTGGATACTTTTATTCACCATCTTAAAGAAAGAGGAAAGAGATGGGTGTTTGTTGGGGAGGAACATGGTAATAGATTTGCATTTTCCTTTATTAGGGAATTAGGATTATGTCTAGCTCAAAAGACTAATGGTAAGGGGGTTGCTTTATATACTGAAGCCCTAAGTAGTGATTGGCATTATGGTCTTCCATATAATGATGGTTTGCATGATTATACTGATGAAGATGGAACAACCATAAGAGATGCTGTAATGTCATGGGATGTTCGCGGTTATAAAGCATTATTCGAGCGATTGGGTAAAGAAATGCAGATTTATGGGATTGATGCACCTAGTCAGAATTATTGGGAGAGTCCTGAAGTAAGGGTAGACCACTGGGTAGGTATTATCGGGAGGAATTCTGAGGAACTTAAACTTATTCAGTGTGGATATGATCATATTGGGTTTAGGGGTACTGATCAACCGGGCTCTATAGTTGATAGATTTCTTGATGACCATATTGTTACAGTACGTGTTCTTGAGTTTGGGGGTGTTCAGAGCCCTATTCTGTTGTCAAGTGAAGAAGCATATGGGTCTTATGGTGAACCTATTGATGAGATTAGGTTGGTGGGGGATCCACCTGGTAAAAGGAGGGTACATCATCAGGGAAGGTTTGTATCAGACTACATATGTTTAATCCCTCAGCAACCATAAAGCTTTTAAAGGCATATTTATTCTCTATTAGCTAGACGGCCATAGGGGCTTGGCTCTACTGGTTCCCATTTCGAACACCACCGTCAAGCAAGCTTCCGTTCCTAAGAGTACTGCATTACGTGGAAAATTAGGAAAGCTGTCACCCTTTTCTATCAATTTATATGATGTTAATACTATGTGTCAATGATATCTACAGTTTCACAATCTTTTAGAAATATAATCTCTAATCCATTATGTTCCTCACTTTGTTCGGATTCATAATGTTTTTAAAGGAGCATTTATTCTTTTAACAAGGTGATTTCATGAAAATAGCAGTAATTGGTACAGGTTATGTGGGGTTGACAGTAGGAACTTGCCTTGCAGAGCTTGGCAATGACGTAATCTGTGTTGATGTTGATGAAAATAAGGTTAATGAACTGAATAATGGCAAGGTTCCAATCTACGAGCCTGGACTTGAGGATATGCTTGAGAGGAACTTTAAGGAAAAGAGGATTTCTTTTACAACTGATGTTAAGAATGCGATAGAGTCATCAGAGGTTATATTCATCGCTGTAGGTACTCCTCCTGGCAAGGACCATAAGGCAGACCTTTCGTTTGTAAGGCAGGTAGCTAAGGATATAGGCAGGTATATGAATGGCTATAAGGTCATTGTTGATAAAAGCACTGTGCCTGTTGGTACAGCTCAACTTGTAGGTGAGATTGTCAGAGAGAATCAGGCAGATTCTGTTGAGTTTGATGTTGTTAGCAATCCAGAGTTCTTAAGGGAAGGAGAGGCTATCAATGATTTTATGATGCCTGACAGGGTTGTCATAGGTGCAGACAGTGAAAAGGCAAAGAAGGTTATGGAGAATATCTATAAAGGGATTGCAAGGGTCAATAAACCCATCATGTTTACTGATACAAAGAGTGCAGAGATAATAAAATATGCCAGCAATGCAATGCTTGCAACAAGGATAAGCTTTATGAACGAGATTGCCAGGCTATGCGAGAGGTCAGGAGGGGATGTCAAGGAGGTTGCTAAGGGAATGGGACTTGATTCCAGAATAGGGCCTAGATTCCTTCAGGCTGGTGCTGGTTATGGTGGATCATGTTTTCCAAAGGATGTCAAGGCACTGGCACAGACAATGAACCATCACGAGGTTGAAAGCAAGATACTTCAGTCTGTCGAGCAGGTCAATTATGAGCAGAAGAGGTCATTGTTGCCTAAGATCAAGAAACTGGTTCCTGATATTAATGGGAAGACCATTGCCATATGGGGCCTTGCGTTTAAGCCGAAGACAGACGATATGAGGGAAGCCCCTTCTATTGTCATCATTGATCAGCTGCAGGGAGAGGGTGCTAGGATTAAGGCCTTTGATCCTGAGGCAGAGGAGTCGGCAAAGAAGATGTTGAAAGATATAGAATATGTTAAGGATCCTTATGATGCTATCTCTGGTGCTGATATTTTGGTAATAGTAACAGAGTGGAACGAATTTAGAAATCTAGATAAAGGAAAGATGAAGGAGCTTTTAAAGGAGCCAAACATTATCGATGGAAGGAATGTTTATGATCCTAATGAGATGAAGGAGTTAGGGTTTAATTACATAGGGGTTGGAAGAGGTGTAAAGTGAAAGCCATCTTGCTTGCTGCTGGCTATGCAACCCGCCTTTATCCATTAACAAAGGATAAGCCAAAACCTTTGTTGCAGGTAGCTGGTATGCCTATAGTTGACCACATAATCAAGAATATAGAAGAGATTGATGAGGTTGATGAGATATTCATAGTTACAAATGATAAGTTCTACGGACATTTCCAGGGTTGGTTGGTTGAGTTTCAATCTACAAAGAAGATAAAGATAGTTAATGACGGTACAACCTCTAATGAGGATAGATTAGGATCATTGGGAGATGTGAATTTTGTGGTTGAGAAGGAGAATATCAAGGACAGCATCATGGTTGTTGCAGGGGATAACCTGTTTGAATTTTCACTCAAGGAGTTTGTTGAGAGCCATAAGAAACATAATAAGAGTGCTGTTGCGCTCTATGATGTTAAGGATAAGGGGTTGGCAAAGCATTACGGGGTTGTTGGGATCAATCACGAAGGGAAGATGATAGAGTTTGAGGAGAAGCCTGCTTCACCAAGATCTACACTGGCTTCTACCGGGGTCTATATATATCCTCCTCATGTACTTCCTATGCTTCAGGATTTTGTTAAGAGGTATGAGAACAGCGATAAGGCGGGAAATTTCCTTGAATGGCTTCACAGGGAAGAGCATGTCTATTGTTTTGTAACAGATAAGAAGTGGTTTGATATAGGGTCTCTGGACCAGCTTGAGAAGGCAAAGAGAGAGTTTAAGGGTGATCCTGAGTGAAAACTGTTTTGATAACAGGAGGTGCTGGTTTTATAGGGTCTCATCTATGTGATAGGTTAGTGAAGGATAATAAGGTTATATGTGTTGATAATACCTTTACCGGGAGTGAAGCTAATGTCAAGCATTTGATGGGTGATGATAACTTTCGATTTGTTAAGCACGATATTATCGAACCTTTGTTTCTGGATGATGAGGATATCGATGAGATCTATAACTTAGCATGCCCTGCTTCTCCTGTGCATTACCAGTTTAATGCTATAAGAACAATCAAGGCAAATATCCTTGGAATGGTGAATATGCTTGGTCTTGCCATAAAGCATAAAGCAAGGATCCTTCAAGCTTCTACCTCTGAGGTCTATGGGGATCCCCTGGAGCATCCCCAGAGAGAGGATTACTGGGGTAATGTAAACTGCACAGGGATACGTTCATGCTATGATGAGGGTAAACGTTGTGCAGAGACTCTTATGTTTGATTATCACAGGCAAAATAAGGTAGATATCAAGGTTATACGGATCTTCAATACCTATGGGCCAAGGATGGCAAAGGATGATGGCAGGGTTGTTTCAAATTTTATTACCCAGGGCCTTTCTGGAAAGGACATCACTGTGTATGGTGATGGGAAACAGACCAGAAGTTTTTGCTATATCTCTGATATGATATCTGGGATTATTAAGATGATGGGAAAAGACGAT
The DNA here is from genome assembly GCA_028279655.1 of Candidatus Nanoarchaeia archaeon. Lineage (GTDB taxonomy): Archaea > Nanobdellota > Nanobdellia > Woesearchaeales > JACPBV01 > JAHWHQ01. The sequence goes on from JANQNH010000018.1 coordinate 307,730, forward strand.
TTTATCGGGCCTGTCAATCTTGGTAATCCTAAGGAATTTACCATCCTGGAACTGGCGAAGGAGGTCATAGAACTGAGCGGTTCTGATTCTAAGGTAGTCTTTAAGAAACTCCCTTCTGATGATCCTAAGAAAAGGTGCCCGGATATAAGCCTTGCGAAGAAGAAGCTGGGGTGGGAGCCTAAGGTTGAGTTAAGGGAAGGGCTAAAGAAGACCATCGAGTACTTTAGAGGAAAATGAGAATTGCTGTTATAGGACCTATCTATCCTTTTAGAGGGGGCATCTCGCATTCTAATACTATGCTTTGTTCTAATCTCTCTAAGAATCATGATGTCAAGGCTATCTCTTTTCTTCGGTTGTTTCCAAAATTTTTATTTCCTGGCAGATCGCAAAAACATGATGAGGAGAGGCGGTTTGATATCGATGTTGAGCATATTATAGATTCGCTTAATCCTTTCAACTGGCTTAGGGTTTTTTTTCATGTCAAGAAGAACAAGCCTGATCTTGTTATAATGCAGTGGTGGACCATTTTCTTAGCTCCTTTTTCCTTTTCTTTATTGCTGCTTTTGAAGGTTTTTACTAAAGTTAAGGTCTGCATCTTCTGTCAGAATGTGCTTCAGCATGAGAAAAGGATTTTTGATGTTCTTTTAACAAGGATGGTTTTTGGATTTGCAGATTATTTTATTGTAATGTCTCGTGGGGATCTGAAGGATATACATAAGATCATGCCCAGAGCAAAAGCCAAGGTGATTGTTGAGCCTACTTATGATGATTTTTTTGTATCTGATGTTGTTTCTAAGGAGGAAGCAAAGAGGAAGTTAGGGTTGAAGGGAAAGATTATCCTGTTCTTTGGTTTTGTAAGGCCGTATAAAGGTCTGAGATATCTGCTGGATGCTATGCCCCCTATACTTGATGAGGTTGATGTTACCCTATTGGTAGCAGGAGAGTTTTGGGGGGATAAAGAAGGTTATATGAAACAGATAAGCGAGAATGGGATATCCTCTCATGTCAAGGTAGTTGATGAGTATATCCCTGATGAAAAGATATCTTTATATCTGTCTGCTGCTGATGTTTTAGTGCTGCCTTATGTAACTGCAACACAGAGTGCGATACTACAGACAGCATTTGGCTTTAACAAGCCTGTTATAACAACCAACGTAGGGAGTCTGGCTGATCTTGTCAAGGATAATAAGACTGGCTTGTTGGTGCCTCCAAAGGATTCTAAAGGTATAGCCAGAGCGGTGATTGATTTTTATAAGAATGATAAGGAGAAAAGGTTTGTGGAGAATATAAAGAAAGAGAAGGATAGGTTTAAATGGGGAAAGGATAAAGAGGATATATTGTTTTTTGGTATATGATATGGGGTTACTTAGATGAAAACACCAACACCAAGGGGTTCAAACACGGTCGTGCTTCGCACGCCCTCTTTCGAATCCTTCGGATTCGTAACCCTTCACCTTTGCTTCGCAAAGCTGAAGTACATCAAAAGGAAAAAACCAGACTTTGTATGGTTTTTCCCTCTTCAGATGTGTTTTCACCCGTGTTTGTGTTTTTAGTTTACAAAAATTTTTAAATGGAGTTGTATTATAGTATAAGGATGATACCTGTTACTGAGCCATTACTTGAGGAAAAGGAACTGGAATATGTTACTGATTGTGTAGAGTCAGGCTGGGTTTCTTCTATCGGCAAGTATGTCACTAAGTTTGAGGAGAAGTTTAGTGGTTATTGCGGCAGTAAACATGGGGTTGCTGTTGCTAACGGTACTGTAGCGCTGCATCTTGCTCTGGCTGCTCTTGGAATTACAAAAGGAGACGAGGTTATAATCCCAGACCTTACCTTTGTTGCTACGGCTAATGCTGTGATCTATACTGGAGCAAAGCCTGTCTTTGCCGATGTTGATAAGGAAACATGGTGTATGGATACTTCTAAGATAAAGGAAAAGATAAATAAGAAGACAAAGGCGATCATCCCTGTCCATCTATATGGGCATCCCTGTGATATGGATCCTATAATGGAGATCGCTTCTGAGAAGGGCCTTAAGGTTGTTGAGGATGCGGCTGAGGCTCATGGTGCAGGGTATAAGGGAAAGAAGGTAGGGTCTATAGGTGATGTTGGCTGCTTTTCATTCTACGGAAACAAGATAATAACCACAGGGGAAGGTGGGATGTGTGTTACTAATGATGGAGATGTTGCTAAGCGGATGGAGTTCCTTAAGGATCATGGGATGTCAAAGGAGAAGACCTATTGGCATGATGAGATAGCGTTTAATTATCGTATGACTAATGTTCAGGCTGCTATAGGGGTTGCTCAGCTTGAGAAGATAGATGGTTTTATCGAGACCAAGAGAAGGAATGCTATACTTTATAATGATCTTCTGAAGGATGTTAAAGGCGTGGTTCTTCCTGTGGAGAAGGAATGGGCTAAGAATGTCTATTGGATGTATTCGATATTGGTGGAGGAAAGGACAAAGCTTATGGAGAGATTAAAGGCAGACGGGATTGATTCAAGGCCGTTCTTCTATCCATTGCATGTACTTCCACCTTACAAGAGAGAAGGGGATTTTCCTGTTTCTGATGATGTTTCTTTGAGGGGACTGAATCTTCCTTCTTCAGTAAAGCTAAAAGAAGAGGAGATCAGGAAGATAGTTGAGTCTATTAAAAATGATTAAGAAGATAAGAGATTTTTTTATATTGAAGGAAGGGAACGGGGTTAAGGCAAAGGATGCTTCTGCATCCATATGGAAGAGCCTTTATCGCAGGCCAGGGGTTTTTTTGGCCAGGAGGTTAGTAAATACTTCAATTACTCCAAACCAGGTCACCTTTATATCCTTTCTTCTGAAGTTTCCTGCTGCATATCTTTTTTTTCTTGGGGAGTATGTGTATTTTGCTTTGGGTGCTTTGGTTTTCTATCTGTCTATAATCTTTGATTTTATAGATGGTCCATTGGCAAGACTTAAGGGAATGAGCAGCAGCTATGGGGCCTGGCTTGATTTTGGAGCTGATGAGTTTGGGAATGTGCTCATGCTGTTTGCAATATGCTGGGGGCTATATTCAAGGACAGGAAGCATATGGGTATGGATATTTGGCTTTTTGGCTATTGGGTCAATACTCACTGTTACGATGATCTACCAGACATTTGTTAGATTCTTTCCAGATGGGGATGCAAAGATAGTTGAGAAACAGAAACATAAGAATAAGGTCCTTAAGCAATTCTTCTATAATGATCCTTTTTTTAATACTACGCTAATTGCAGCTGGATTGACCAATCTTCTCTATCCCTTTATCATTATGTGCGCTACCTATGGATGGGTCTTTACTATAGCTATGTATATAGGGTTGACAATAAAAGCGAAGAATCTATGATATTAACCTGCCATCCATCGGAAGGTCTTGTAGACAAGCCACCATTCTACCTGGAACCTAAAGAACCTGTGTTTCCATCTAAATAATGCAAATCTTCTCATTATCCTATAGGCCATCCTTATGAGTGGGTTTTCAAAGCTTCTCTCTACAGCTTCCTGATAGAATGCGAATCTTGCTATAAAGGAGAGATATTGTAAGGAGTGCCTTTGTTTCTTTGAGAGCCATCCTAGCTTTTCGCTTGATGTGAAGAACGTATGAGAACCCCAATCCTCCAGTTTTTTTGGCTCTTCAAAACCATACTGAAGGGCGATGTTGTACATCTCTGCTCCAGGGTATACGGTGTATGGGAATATGCCCGATATGTTCGCTTTTGGGTTTATCTCCCTTATCTTGTCAATAAGGTCCATTGTCATATAGAGGTCTTCTTTTGTCTCATTTGGGAAGCCTGACATGAAGGTGAATACTGTGGTTATGTTGTAGTCCCTTAGTTTTTTTGTTGTTATCAGGATCTGTTCTATGGTTATGCCTTTCTTTATAGAGTTTAGTATCTTTTGGGAACCTGATTCTACACCACATAGTATGAACTTAAAGCCTGCTTTTTTTAACATGGCCATGAACTCATCTTCATACCTGGACATGGTGTCTACCCTGCAGGAGGCTCCCATAGAGATATTGATCCCTTTTTTTATTATTGTCTCACATATCTCTCTTACCCTTTCCTTGTCTGCAAAGAAATTGTCTTCAATGAAATATATCCCTTTTGCCCCATACTCTTTAGTCAAATATTCTATCTCATCAACAACATACTCTGCTTTTTTCCCCCTCCATTGGGATTTGTTGAACTGGTAGTTGTAGCAGAATGTGCATCTTCCAGGGCAGCCCTTGCTTGTCACCAATGTCAGTACCTTGTCAACACCGAGCTCTTTTCTCATATATTTCTTTACATCTATAAGGTGCCATGGCTCTCTTTTTATCTTGTTAAGGTCCATGAATGCTGTCCCTGGGTTTGACTTTATCCCTTCCTTGGTCTTGTAGGTGATGCTGGGGACATCCTTGAGGCTCTCTCCTTTCTCCAGGTGCTGGCATATCCTTGGGAGTATTGCTTCTCCTTCGCCTTTTACTACGATATCAACATATCTATTCTTTGCTGTCTGTTCAGGCATGGATGAAGGGTGAACTCCCCCCCATATTATGTGTACATTTGGGTTTAGGCTTCTTACATACTTTGCTTCTTCAAGACCATGCTTTATCTGGTACCCCGTCATGGCTGTTATCCCTACACACAAGGTGTCATCTATATTATCTTTGATAATATCCCTGTAGTTTGGAGTGATTCTTGAGTCAATCAGAACTGGCTGGTATCCTGCATCCAACAAAGAGCCTGCCAATGCCATTATCGTGTGAGGGGCATGGGGCCTATCAGGATCAACTCCTGTTTTTGGCAAGATAAGAATTACTTTTTTCTTCATGTTTTACTTTTTAAGAATGGAGGAGTTCTTATAAATCTTTTGTTTGATAGTTTGCTTTCCTTTATTGATTTGAAAAAACACCCTTAATGAATATTATGTTAGCTAATGTTTAGTAAGAGCCAATAACAGTAATGGACTCAAACACGGTCATTTACTTCGTAAATGCCCTACAACAAAAGGAAAAAACCCTACTTCGTATGTTTTTTTCCTCTTTAGTTGTGTTTTCGTCCATTGTTGTTGGTTTTTCCCTCTTTAGGTATGTTTTCACCCATGGTGCTTTTTTAACAAATTTATAATTCATAAGATTTAAAAAAGAATTTTAACTCGTAAGAATACTATGGATAAAGCAAGGAAGCTTAGGGGATTATTTGCCAAGAATGATCTTATCAGGGCGGTTGGGGCTCACAATGGACTTACAGCCAAATTGGTAGAGCTTAATGGTTTTGACGCTGTATGGGCATCTTCACTAGAGGTTAGCGCTTCTCATGCTGTACCTGATGCGAATGTCCTTACAATGACTGATTATCTCAATGCAGCTACCAGCATGAATGATGCTGTCTCTATACCGGTTGTTGTTGATGTTGACCAGGGGTATGGGAATTCTGTTAATGTTATACGTATGGTCAAGAAGTTTGAGGCTGCTGGGATTGCAGGTATAATAATGGAGGACAAGCTGTTTCCAAAGCAGAACAGTCTTTTGGCTGATGGTAAGCAGGAGCTAGCATCTATACCTGAGTTTGTAGGTAAGATAATGGCAGCTAAGAACGCTCAGGTTTCTGAAGAGTTTATGGTAATAGCCAGAGTAGAGGCCCTGATCGCAGGATGGGGGCAGGAGGAGGCTATGAAGAGGGCGAAAAGCTATGTTGGCGCAGGAGCTGACGCAATCATGATACATTCTAAGAATAAGGATCCTGATGAGGTGGTGGAGTTTATCACTAACTGGAAAGAGAGGGTACCTCTTGTTGTGGTTCCAACTACTTACTATCAATTTGATGAAGAAGAGATCAAGAAATATCCTAGTGTAAAGATGGTCATCTATGCTAACCACGGCATCAGGTCTGCAGTAGAGGCTGTGGACAAAACATTGAAAGAGATAAAGGATACTGGAGGGATAAAGACCGTAAGCCCTAAACTGATACCTGTTAAACAGCTTTTTGATCTGCAGGGTACCAGGGAGATGAAAGAGGCTGAGAAGAAATTTATCAAAACAGGAAAGGAAGTCAAGGCGATAATCCCTGCAGCAGGGGATGATTCTTCTGTACCTTCACTGAAACATCTGCTTCAGGATAGGCCATTGACCATGCTGGACATCAATGGCAAGTCAATACTTCAAAGGACTGTTGAGATACTAAATCAAGCAGGGGTCAAGGATGTGGATGTTATCAAAGGATATAAAGGTGAGGCAATCAATCTTGAAGGTATAAGGGCTATTGAAAATGAGGAGTACAGCCAGAAAGGAATTATGAACTCTATGATGAAGGGTTTTGATGATGTTGATGGTGGTGCATTAATAGTGTTTGCTGATATTGTTTTTGATAAGGCAATAGTTGACAGGCTATTAACATGCGAGGAGGATATCAATATTGTTGTTGATACCTCATATAGGACAGAAGAGTATGATAAGGCATATGATCTTGTGGTTACCAAGAGACCCCCTACAAAGGGGAAGACTATTTTGAGCTGCGGTTCAAATCCAGTAGTTAAGATAGGTGGAAGTGTCAACCGGGATGAGGCTACACACGAGTTTATCGGGATAACCTATCTATCGAAGAAGGGAGTTGAGACCTTTAAGAGGGAATATGAATCAATGAAGAATTCTAATTCTACTGTGAATGGTGTCCAGTTTGACGAAGCTGACCTCTCTGATTTCCTGCAGGAGCTTATCAATAGGGGGATAAAGGTAGATTCAATGGAGATATCCAGGGGATGGAAGGATGTACGTACTTTTGATGATTATAAACAAGTTAGTGAGATGCTTGCTAACTAATACTTCATTTTTCTATATTCAGAAGTTTTATAAATCATCAATCAATTCATATCTTTGGGAGTGATACTATGAAAACAAGACTATTCAATCCAGGGCCCACTAATGTTTCTGAGGATGTGAGGGATGCTATCAAGACCCATGATATCTGCCATAGGGAGAAGGAGTTCTTTGAGGTTTTGTCAAGGGTTAATAAGAATATAATAATGGTATTGAATGGTGAGGGAACACATAGTGCTGTTTTATTTGTCTCTTCTGGAACAGGCTGTAACGAGGCTATATGTGCAAGCATACATGGCAAGGTTCTTGTTATAAACAACGGCAAGTATTCTGACAGGATATGTGATATACTTGAGGCTTATAAGATTCCTGTAAATCTTCTTTCGGTTCCTCCTTTGGAACCCATTGATTTATCTTTGGTTGAGAAGGCTTTGGAAGAGGATAAGGATATTACCCATATATATCTTATACATCATGAGACCACTACTGGGGTTTTGGCTCCTCTCAGGAAGATAGGGGAACTTGCTAAGAATTATGGAAAGTTGCTATGCGTAGATACTGTAAGCGGGCTTGGGGGACATGAGTTTGACCTTAAGAAGGACAATATCGCTTTTTGCGCAGTTAGTGCAAATAAATGTTTGGAGAGCTTTCCTGGTGTATCTTTTGTACTTGGAAGGACTGATGAGATAAAGAAACTCGAGGGAAAGTCAAGGAGCTTTTATTTTGACATATATGCACAGTGGAAGAAGGAGCAGGGAGGAGAAACGCCTTTTACTCCAGCTGTCCAGCTCATCTTCGCTTTGGATAGGGCCTTACAGGAATTTGTAGAGGAAGGATCTGAGAGGAGGATTGAGAGATATCAGGGTTTAGCTAAGCAGATGAGAAAGGGGCTTAAGGAGCTTGGATTTGAGCTGATATTGCTGCCTGATGAGATGCAGTCTAACATACTGACTGCTATAAAGATGCCTGAAAAGATGGACTATTGGGAGGTTCATGATAAGCTTAAGGAAAGAGGGATAACCATCTATTCAGGGAAAGGGGTTCTGGACCAGAGAAGGTTTAGGGTTGCAACTCTTGGGCATATCTCTGATAAGGATGTTGATTGGTTTTTGCAGAATCTAAGAGAGGTAATGGAAGAAGTAGGCTTGTTGGAGAAAAAATGAAAGCTATAATCCTCGTTGCAGGAATGGGAACAAGGCTTAAACCACTTACTGATAATACTCATAAATGCCTTACAGAGGTTAATGGGAAGGCCATACTTAGCAATGCTCTTGAGAAACTTCAGAGTATAGGGGTTTCTGAATCAATACTTGTTGTTGGTTATCTTGGTGACCAGATAAAGGGAAGTATGGGTGACAGCTTTAATGGGATGAAGCTTAGCTATGTTGAGAATCCCATATATGATAGGACAAACACATCGTATTCCTTGTGGGTGGCTATGAAGGATCTTGAGATCCCTGATACCCTTCTTGTGATTGAAGGGGATGTTTTCTTTGAGGGCAGGATTTTGCAGGAGTTTTTGGATGATGGTTTTTCCACTTCTACTGTTGTGCAGAAATATAATCCCAACCTTGATGGAAGTTTTGTGGAGCTTAGCAGCGGAATGGTAGTCGACTGGATACATAAGAAAGTTAGGGCTGCTGATTTTACCATCGAGGATAAGTTTAAGACAGTAAATATCCATAAGTTTGACAGGAATTTTGTTGGAGAGATTCTTTTACCAACTTTGAAGGAGCATGTGGACTCAAATGAAGGTAGGGAGCCAATGGAGTATGTTATGCAGGACATTGTTACAAAGAAAGGAGGGAAGATACATGCTTTTGAGGTTGGAACACATAAGTGGTTTGAGATCGATGATGTTAATGAACTGAAGATTGCCGAGGAGATATTCAAATGACACCAAAAAAACTAAGCTTGAAGGAAGTCAGAAGTTTTCATGGCGGTTATTGGAGGTATGATCTGCTGGATTTTCACTATCTTGTCAACTGTCATTTTCCAACAAAGGGGATATACGATAGAATAAAGGAGAAACTGCCAGATCTGATCGAACACTACCCGTCTACACAGAGGGTCGTTACGTCCCTATTGGCTAAATGGAAGGATAAGGATTATTTTACAGAGGAAAACCTGATTGTAACCAACGGTTCCTCTGAAGCTATAAGGGCATTGAATCAAATAGTGGGGAAGGTCACTGTTCCAATACCTGTTTACAACGAATATGTGGAGCTGCCAAAGGAAAAACTTAATGTTTTTCTGCTGTCTGAGGATAACGGTTTCAAACTTGATATTGGTCTGTTTATTGAGGAGATTAAGAAATCAGGAAGCGACTTTGCAGTTATAAACAATCCGAATAATCCAACAGGATATATTGTTCCCAGGGAGGATATAATCAAGATACTTGAAACAGGGGTAAATCTCATTGTTGATGAGGCTTTTATAGACTTTAGTATCGAGGATTCTGTCGAGGACCTGGTGGAGAAATATGATAACCTGATCCTGGTCAAGACTGTGACTAAAACCATGGGGCTAGCTGGATTGAGGTTAGGGTATGTCTTGACAACTAATAAAGATATCAGGGATAAGATCAAGAGCATCCTTCCTGTCTGGAATGTGAATTCAATCGCAGAATTCTTTGTAGAGATCTTTCCTGAATACGAAAAAGTGTACTGGGATTCTGTAGAAACCACAAAAAAGGAACGGGAAGAACTCTTAAGTGAACTTAGGAAAATACCTTTCTTAGAGCCTTTTGAGACTGGAAGTAATTTTATCTTTTGTAAAACCAAGATAAGCAGCAGGGAATTGGCTGAGACCTTGTATGATAAATATAAAATACTTCTAAGGAGTGAATTGAACCAAAAGGACCTGAAGAGCGATAATTTTATCAGGGTTGCTATCAGGAAAAAGGAGGATAATGATAAGCTTATTTCAGCTCTAAGGGAAATTGTGCATTAGTGTAAAAAATGGTTAAGGTTTTACTTGTTTTGGCAAACAGTTTTATGGATAATCTGATTCCAATAGGGGTATCCTTGTTATCCGCATGCCTAAAAAGAGAGGGACATGAAACAAGGTTGTTTGATACTACTTTCTACAGGACAAGGGGGAAGACAGGAGATGAAGCCAGAGTTGAAACATTACAGATCAAGGATGCCAGTCTTGAAGAATACGGGGTAAAGGAAAAAGAAACAGATATGGTTGATGACTTTAGAAAACTTATAGATGAGTTCAAACCAGATATCATAGCTGTATCTGTAGTTGAGACCACCTATTTGATCGGTCTGAAACTATTGAAGAGCATTGGGGATTATAATGGAGTCAAAGTTGTAGGGGGGATCCATGCTACAATGGCTCCTGATGATGTGATAAAGGAGGATTGTGTAGATATTGTCTGTTTGGGAGAAGGGGAGAAGGCCATGGTCGAATTAGCGAACAGGATTGAGAAGAACATGGATTATTCAGATGTATCCAATCTTTGGATCAATAGAGAAGGTAGGATAATTAAGAATCCTGTCGGTCCTTTGGCAAATCTGGATGAACTTCCTATGCAGGACTGGACCATATACGAGAAAAAGAGGCTCTATAAGCCAATGGGTGGGAAGATATGGATAAGCGGTCCAGTAGAGCTAAACAGGGGCTGTCCATTCCAGTGTACTTTCTGCTGTAATGCGACATTGCAGAAGACTTATAAGGACCATGGAAGGTATACTCGGGAAAGGAAGATCGAGAATTTTATAGAGGAGGTCAAGGCTAAACAAAAGGAATATGGGATGCAATACCTCTACCTTGTTGCAGAAAATTTTCTGCAGATGAGCGATGAGAGATTTAATAAATTTATTGAGATGTATGGGGGTGTACGGTTGCCTTTCTGGATAGAGACAAGACCAGAGACTGTCAATCTTGAGAGAATAAACAAATTAAAAGAGGTTGGATGCGAAGGGATCAGTATAGGTGTAGAACACGGGAACGATGAGTTCAGGAGAAAAGTGCTCAATCGTTTTATATCAGATGACGTTACGATCAATGCATTTAATATTGCAAAGCAGTCAGGTATCAGGGTCTGTGCAAATAATATAGTCGGATTTCCTACTGAAACAAGAGAGCTATTCTTTGATACTGTTGAACTTAACAGGAAACTTAAAGCAGACAACAGCATAATCAATATCTTCTGCGCTTATAGAGGGACCAGATTGTGGGAGTTATGTGTTGAAAAAGGATATATCTCAAAGGATGAACTTGCTGGGGATTACCGTTCTGATGCTGGATTAGACATGCCCCAGTTAAGCAGAGAATCCGTAAAGGGGCTACAGAGGACTTTCCCCTTGTATGTCAATTTTTCAAAGGATATGTGGCCGGAGATCGAAAAAGCAGAGAAATTTACAGAGGAAGGCAATAAGGTATTTAGTAAATTGAGTAGGATCTATCGTGAGAAATATATGTAGAGATTTCTTGATCTCCAGGTATAAATGATAAGAGGAATCAGTTGAGATGGAAGATAAACAAAAAGTAATGCTCATAGTACCTCCACGAAAACAGCCTAGCACAAGCGTCAAGAGGTGTTGCACTCCAATAGGGTTAGCATACATTGCTGCTGTTCTTGAAAAAGAGAATATTTCTGTTTGTATCTTGGATACCCTTGCCGAAGGTTATGATAATGAGGAGGAGGAGGGTGATGGATATATCAATATAGGTCTAAGTGATGAGGATATCAAGTCCAGAATCAAGGAATTTGGACCTTCTTATGTGGGGATTGCCTGTGCCTTTACCAGTGAGATTGGAAATACAGCTAAGGTAGCTAAGCTTGTAAAAGAGGTTAATCCTTATATCAAGGTTATTCTTGGGGGATTGCATCCTAGCAATTATCCTTTGGAAACATTGGATTTCATACATGAAGCTGATTTTATTATCCTTGGGGAAGGCGAATATAGGTTTCCTAAATTGGTTAAGGGTGAAAGGGATTTTGACGGGCTTGTAATTGCGGAGAATAGGAAGGTGTTTCCTGCAACCACAAGAATCGAAGATATCGATGCCTTGCCTTTTCCAGCGAGACACCTTTTGAAAATGGATATCTATATCAGAATCAATAAACACATATCCCCTTATCCCAAGAGGGAAAGAACAGAGCAGATTCTTACAAGCAGAGGCTGCCCCTGCAGGTGCGTGTTCTGTACAAGCAGCAATTTCTGGGGGCATGTTTTCAGAAGAAGAAGCCCCGAGAACGTGATTGAGGAGATGAAACAGCTGATCAAGGAGTATGGCATCCAGGAGTTTCAATTTACAGATGATACTATGACCCTGGACAGAGAAAGGGCTATAAAAATATTTGAGCTTATGAAGCCTTTGAATGTATCCTTCTGTATGGCAAACGGCACCTATGTCAATAGCCTTACTGAAGAGACGATAAGAAAGATGAAGGAAGGTGGATGCTATCAGATCACCTTCTCTATAGAGAGCGGAAATAAGAAAAGCCTGGAGCTGATGAAGAAGAATGTGGATCTAACCAGGGTCAAGCCTTTGGTAGATTATGCGAAGAGGCAGGGGATAAGCTGTCATGCTACCCTGGTGGTGGGGGTTCCAGGAGAAACGCTTGCTGATATCAAGGGATCATTTAAATTCGTCAGGAAATGTGATTTTGATTCTGTCTCATCCTTTATCCTATCTCCGCTGCCAGGTTCAGAGGTTTATGATAATTGCATAGATAAAGGATATCTGAATCCTGTTCCTTTTGAAAAATTTGATTTTAGGACAACAAAGATCAATAACCCTGATCTTCCGCCAGAGGATGTGGAGAGATTAATGGAAAAGGAAACCACTAAATTTGTTGTAAGGTTTTTGTTTAAACACCCTGTTAAGTTCTTCAGGAAATATGGTATGTTCATGATAAGGAATCCAACTGAAATTCCTAAGGTATTTGGGAGAGTCACCTAGAATCTGTGTAGTTTCAAATTCACAAGATTTAAAAAAGATATTTGATTCTATGCCAATGGTATTTGGGGATATTGTTATGAAAAAAGCATACGTGGTCATGGGCAGTGATCTTATACACCACGGCCATATGAATATCATTCAGGAAGCGAGAAAACTTGGCAAGGTTATCGTAGGCATATTGACAGATAAGGCGATCATGGAGGTCAAAAGCATACCTCTGTTAAGCTATGAACAAAGAAAGAGGATAGTTGAGAATATTAAGGGGGTGGATGAGGTCGTTTGCCAGGAGACCAGAGATTATCGTCCTAATCTTAGAAAGATCAAGCCAGATTATGTTGTCCATGGTGATGATTGGAAGAAAGGCCCTTTAAAGAAGAGCCGTGATGAGGTTGTAGAGGTTCTTAAGGAGTGGGGAGGGGAGCTGGTGGAAGTACCTTATACCAAAGGGGCACCACCCACCTTGCTTGGAAGGGCTCCATTATTCCAAAGGAAAACTTCTATATCATATAAGACTCCGGAAAAGACAGTATTGAGGGGTTATAATCTAAGCGATCTAGCAGAAGAGGGTTATACCTTCTGTGATGCTTTGTTTGTGCTTTTTCAGGGAAGGCTCCCTTCTGAGAATGAGGAGAAGATGCTTGAATATGAGACAGCTGAGTTTCTGGAGCATTCTATGTCTCCTTCTGCTGCAAGTGCTATCGCTGTTATAAGCGGAAGGCCTGATCTTCCTGCTGCTATAGCTTCTTCTGTCATGACATTTGGAGGAGCACACGGTCCTGGAGCTGCTCATGGTTATATGATGAATCATTATATCGATCGTGCTAGGAAAGAGGGGAAGAGCCTGGAGGAGATGGGCAGGATATTAGTTGAAGAGCACGTAAATGCCAAGATGCCTATAATGGGATTAGGACAGCCACAGCATACTGATGGAGATCCTAGGGCAGAACCTACACATATCAAACAGGAAGAGTTAGGATTAAGCGGGGTATATCTAAAACTTCAGAGGTCTATTGAGAAGCACTTTAACGAATGGAGGAAGAGTCAAGGAAAATCGTTTGTTGCTGTTAATATGGTCGGTGCTGGAAACACTGCATTATCAGAATTAGGATTTTCTCCTAATGCTGCCTGGTGCATCGGTTGTGTGTGCAGGGGATTTAGCTGTGCAGCTCATGCTATCTATACTATGAAGAAAGGCCATGCTTGGGCTGCGTCAAAAAGAGAGCCAATGGTACAGATGCTGGATCTTTCTATGATAAAATACATAGGTCCTGAGGACAGGCCTGTTCCAAGCCAGGAGGAGAGGCAGGATTACGCGCTAAAACAAAAAGAGTCGGAGGAGTATAAAAAATGGGCTCTATAGGTAATCTTAATGATCCGAGACTTCCTTATAATTATACTACTAGGGAAAATGGGACTGTAGATCCGGATGACAAAAGAGCCAGGTTCCAGTGGGTATCTGAGGTAGCTTACAAGAATCTTCACCGTATTGTTTCTAGAGGATATGATACTACAGAATTAGTGGAGCAAGGATATGGGGTTGCTGACATGATATTTATTGATTTTCAGGCAAGGATCCCTCTTATTGAAGAGCAGAAGATGCTCAACTATGTTATGATAATGGCTTTGGAGGATGGTTTGTCTGCACCTGCAATAATGTCTAGGATCGTTGCAAAGTCTAATGCTATATTGACTCAGGCTGTAGGGGCTTCTATACTTTCTTTTGGCAAGTCTTACAGCGCTTATGCTGCTTTTGGCAATATGCTTAAGAAGTATGTTGATAAGGCTGAGAAAGAAGGAAAGACTCTTAAGGAGATGGCGGAGGTTCTTGTGAATGAATGTAAGAATGACGAGATTCTTGGCGTTTCTGATCTGATGTTGGATGATCCTGCTGCTAAAAGGATGCTTGATAGGGCTGAAAAGCTTAATGTTGCTGGGAAGCATATAGGGTTTATGAAGGAGGTAGTTAAGATTGCTAAAGAGTCTTCTGAGGGGGATGTTGATATCGATATGTTAGGGGCTATAGGAGCTACTATGATGGATCTTGGGTTTTCTCCTGAATCTACGTGGGCTGTGCTTGCTGTTACAAGGGCATTTGCAGCTGGTGCTCATTTCTGTGAAGAGATAGAAAGAGAACCATTAGGTAAACTTGGCCAGAGCCTAACCCCAAAAGATTATTATGATGGGCCTGAGGATAGGTCTGTTCCTCCTTTGTATGAGTCTAGAGAGGCTTCTCATTCTGGGTTGTGTTCAACTCCAGAGGAGTTGAAGGAAAATATTGAAAAGAAGAAAGAGCTTAAAGGAAGCGGGTGGGGGATTGAAGAGGAGATCCATGTACCCAAGAGACTGGACAGTGGTGAGAAATGACTTCTGATGTTACTTCTGATATAGTTCCTGAAATTAAAAGGATGGTCCTTGATCTATGCAAACAGAGAAAGTGGGACTGGAGTTCCCATATTGAAGGTGTTGTTCATTATGCTAAGCTGCTTGCTGAGAAGCTAGGGGCTGATGTTGAGATATGTGAGGTATCTGCTTGGCTGCATGATATATACAAACTTAAGGACTCTAAGCAGAAGGATCATCATATCATGGGTGCTGATGAGGCTGTTAAAATCTTAGAGGAGTTTAATTATCCTTCTGATAAGATCTCCCAGGTCAAGCATTGTATATTGACCCATTCTTCTGATAAGGTCTATATTCCTCAATCTAAAGAGGCCAAGATCATTGCAAGTGCTGATGCATTGTCTCTTTTAGATGAGTTTTTGAATCTGGCACATTATGTGTATAATATCAAAGGGTATTCTGTAGAGGAGGGTAGGAAGGAACTGGTGAAGAGGTATAGGGGGTATTTGTTTAAGTTAAACTATGTGCCTGAAGCTAAGGAGATGGCTAAGCCAAAGGCTGATGCCCTTATAGAGTTTTTGGGGAATGAGGTAGGGGGCTGATGAAAGCCGTAATCTTAGCAGCTGGAAAGAGTTCTAGGTTATACCCTGTTACTTTGGAGAAACCAAAGTGTTTACTTGAGTTTGGGGATGGGAAGACGTTAATCGAGCACCAGATTGATATGTTAAAAAGGTGTGGGGTTACTGAGTTTATTGTTGCAGTCGGTTATTTGAAGGATAAGGTAAAGGATAAGCTTGGAGATTCTGTAGTTTACAGGGAGTTTGATGATTTTGAAAAATATAATAATATGCATACCTTGTATAGCATAAAGGATGACTTGGATGATGATGTTGTATTGCTGTTTTCTGATGTTGTTCTAGGTGAAAACCTGCTTCGGAAATGTGTTGATAGTGAGAAGGATTTTTGCTTATTGGTGCACAATAGGGATGTTTTGCCAGAGACTATGAGGGTTAAGATCATGGAGGAAGGGGTTGTAGATATCGGTTCCCATATTCCTCCTGAGAAAGGTGATGGGAACTTTATCGGTGTTGGAAAGTTTTCTAAGAAAGGGATTAGTATGTTGGTTGATGAGATGGCTAGAATGATAGATGATCCTTCTCATGATAATGATTACTATACTATCCCTTTGGTGAATATTGCAAAGGAGAACAAGGTATGGTTTGAGTCTGTTGATGACGAACCATGGATAGAGATAGATTTTCTCAAGGATTATGAGAGGGCTAAGGGTGAGATCTATCCTTTGGTGAAGTGATTATTGGTTTTTTGTTAATTTTATTCTTTAGTTTTTTCTACTGTCTTTGTCTTTGACACCTTTTTCTCGAACAGAAAGGAGATAAGTATGGATGATATAACATAGCTTATAACCCTAAGCAGAAGGTAGCTTGTGATTATTACTGGTGCTGTGAGGCCTAGTCTAACGAAAAGGAAGGTACCAATGGATTCTTTTATGCCTAATCCGTCTAATGTGATAGGTATGAGGCTTACCAATGTGTTTATGGATCTTACTATAATTACGTTGAACAATGATGTAAATTCCCCATAGGACATGAACATTAGGAGAAGGGTTATTGAGCTTATTACTAAGACTATGAATGTGATTATGTAGTTGATAAGTATGTATCTCTTGTACTTTTTTATGTAGTTTGATATATATCTGGAGAATCCTTCGAATTTCACAGAGTAGCTTCTGAGAAGATACCTCTTTATGAGGTTTCTTCCTGTACTGCTGAGCAGGAAGAAGAAAGCGATTGCTGCTGCCAAGACCACCAGGGCTATTGCTGCGGTTGCCTGCTTAAGGCTGAAGAACAGAAGGAAGCCTAGTACGAAGAATAACACGTTAAGGGATAGGCTGATTATCTTATCCAGGATGCATATTGCTGTTCCCTCTCCTATGTTAACTCCCTCTTTTTTCAGGAAGTATATCATAGAGAAGTGACCCAGTTTAGCAGGGGTCAAAACTCCGAAGGACCATGCCAGGAACGTGAACTTCACTATCTTTGAGAATCTTATCTTTTGCTTTATCGGTTTTATCAACAAGAATATGTTGAGGCTGCTTAGAAAGATGGCTGGAGGGTATAACAGGATAACTGCTATGAGAAACCAAGGGTTTGTCTTTGAGAGAGTCTTAATTATGCTATCCAGCCCAACCAATGAGAGAAGGATTATTATTAGAGATGTGCTTATTATGGCTTTTAAGGTGAGGGATAGTTTCCTGTTCATTTTTTGTTCATGTCAGCCAGCAGTCCAAATATTATTATCTGTAGGCCTGAGAAGAAAAGAAGGATTGTAGACAGGAATAATCCCAGGTGGCCCTGGATCCCTTCTGTGAAGTGAAGGTAGACAAAGTAAATGCCTATTATGAATGTTACTAACAGTAAGAACATACCTATTCTTCCAAAAAACCTTAGGGGTTCATAATCCCTGTATATCCTTATGATGTTTATCCATGCCCGTATCGCATATTCAAAGGGATTCTTTATCAACCTGCTTTTTCCGCTTCTCTTCGCAAAGTAAACAGGTACTTCAAGTATCCGGTATTTCTGTCGAGCTCCTTTAAGTATCTGTTCCTGGGTATAAGTGTGATTAGATATTATATTGATGTTTTGTGCTACCTCTTTGGTGAATGCCCTAAATCCTGTCTGTCCGTCGCTTATCTTGAGTTTTGTTATGTTTGATATCACTTTTGAGAATGCTTTATTTCCTGCTCTTTTCAATAATGGCATGCTTTCAATCTTTCCTTTGAATCTTGATCCAAGAACTAGGTCTGCTTTCTTTTCGATTATGGGAATTACCAGCTTAGGGATCTCTGATGCGAGGTACTGGCCGTCTGCGTCAATATGCACTATAATATCTGCATTTAGCTCTAGTGCCTTTTTCATCTCCCTTCTGAAGGTCTCTGCTAATCCATAGTTTATGGGACTTGAGAAAACAGTTGCTCCTGCATCTTTTGCAACATTTACTGTGTTGTCTTTTGAGCCATCATCAACAACGATAATCTTGTAGTTGAATTCTTCTTTTAAGGCTTTGTGTATGTCTGATATTATGTTGCTTATGGTCTTCTCTTCATTATATGCAGGTATTGTTATTATTATCTTTGGCATTTTGCTTTAATAGGTCTATCTTGTACTTGTTGGCTTTCCACCCCTTTATTACTCATTCGATAAGAGGAAGACAAATGTTAGTTATAATTTGTTTGTCTTCCTATATCTAGTTGCGCTTATCTATTAATAATTTATTATTGTTCGCAACTAGAAAAGAGTAAACTATTTAAATAAGTTTCGGATAGTCTAATAGAGGGTGTTTTTATGGACTTTTTAACGTTGGCATTATTTTTTATCTATCTTTGGGGATTGGGGTTTGCCTTTACCAGATTTGTGAGGGAATCTGACAATCCTCTAGAAAGAAACCTGATGAGATTGGGCATCGGACTCGGGGTAGTGCCCTTTATAGGCATACTCTTGAATTTGCTACATATCCCGGTTGACTGGAGGGTTTTTCTGTTATTGTCTCTTGTAGTCCCTTTGGGTTATCTTTTCTTCAATCTTGGTAAGATAAAATTAGGATTTAAGTTCAGACTGACAAAATCAAATATAGCTTTACTTGTTGTTATCCTGCTTTTCTTAGGGACGTTCTTTATGTATCATAAAGGGGCTTTTTCCTATCCTTATTTTGAGGATGATGATCCGTGGGAGCATTCTGCTACGGTTAAGTATATTGCGAATGAGAAAAAACTTTCTGATCCAAACGACGTGGTACCTTATCTTGACCCTTATCCTCCTGGATATGATATCCTTATGGGGATCCTTCACCAGACTTCGGGATCTGTTGTGTGGGTATTAAAGTTTTTTAACCTACTAATAATCTCTTTGAGTATCATTTTCTTTTATTTCTTTGCAAAGGAGTTTATGGGAAGTTCTCAAAAGGCATTGTTTGCCACCTTTGTTCTTGCAGCAATACCTTCTTATCAGAGCCACTTTATATGGGCCCATTCTTTAGCAGTTACCCTGTTTTTTCCTGCAATGTACTGTTTAGAGAGGATAAAACATGATAAGAGATGGATGTATACTTCTCTCTTTGTCATATCAGGCATCCTGTTCACCCATCCTACAGAATCCATCAAGTTAGGAGGTATGATGCTGATCTATTTTGTAGTCAAGTCTCTGTATCATAGAAGGGTTGAATATAGGGTCATAACTGCACAGGTAGGGGCTTTTGCACTGTCCTTCATATGGTGGGCAGGCCGTTTTGCAGGTTATTTGCAGGCCAGATTTGCTTCTGTGAGCAGCCATGCTGAGAGACTTGCTGCAAAGGGTATAGAGGTAGGTGTATCACAGGATCAGAACATCATCATGAAAGGGTACAGCGCAATAAAGACTGTGTTTCCTGCTTCTTCCGGAACAGCTACAAGGGCATATTCTTTTAGTGACTTTGTTATCGCAAGGAAACAGAATATGATCAATAATCCCATAGGGGTAGGGATAGTGCTTTCTATACTGCTGTTGGTTGCAATAATCTATATGGTGATGATCTTCAGGAAGTTAAAGGATAAGAAGCATGAATGGCTTGTTATAAGCCTATTGTGGTTTGTGATGACTTTCCTGCTGGTGAACAGCATGACCTTTATGCTTCCAATCGGGATATTTGCATTCAGGGTGTGGATGTTGATGGCCATACCTATCGCTCTATTGGCTGCTCAGGGGATGTGGTTTCTGGCCGGTTTCTTTAAGAGTTTTGGTATTAATCGTATAATCATCTTTGCTCTCGTGATAACAGGGATAGTTTTTACTTCAGGGGTTCAGAGATATGCTGTGAATACTGCAATTTGGCCTCCTGGAAGCAGAGGGGTCTTTCCTGATGAGCTTCAGGCGCATATGTGGCTTTTGGGCCTTCCTGAAGATACAAAGGTCTTTACATTCTCAGATAAGGCAGATGTTATTGCTTTTGATAAGTTTATCTGCTATTGGTGTGAGGAGGAGATTGCTTTCATGGACGAGTTACTTGATAAGAACTCAACGGAGGTTTATAATTTCCTTAAAAGAAAAAGATATGAATACCTTATTGTAGGCATTGGTATGACACAGAGAGAACTGGACTGGAAGTTTGGGGAGAACAAGACAAGGGAGAGATTCCCTAAACTTATGGAGGAAATTGTCTCTTCTGGAAATTTTCGTGTAGCTCATCAGACCAATGGAGCTGTTGTCTTTAGGGTGGTATAGTTTCTTTAGGGTTTTTTAGGTAGAAATGATCTTACTAATCTTATCTCTTCCTTGCCTATACCTCTGATAAGGAAGAGGGATATGAAGTAGATTGCTGCAGCGATAGGTATTATGTATATTATCGGAAGGAAGGCTATATAGGTGATTGTGATACCCATTATTAATCCAGATATAATTGGTTTATAGGATATGCTTAAGAGGTTAAGGAAGAATCCATTCTTTGATGTATAGTAGTATAGGAGGATGAAGTTGATTGCCTGGGACACGATTGTGGCTATGGCTGCCCCTATGTAGCTGAATCTTGGGATCAGTAGGAAATTGGCAGCAACATTAGATACTGCACAGAACGCAGATGATATTGTGAACATGTGCTGTTTGTTGATCGCGTTTAGGAGATAGCCCATCATGTAGTTTATGAATACCAGGACTAAAGTCCATGACAATATCTGCAGGACGACTGCTGATTCTATGAACTGCTCTTTGTATATGAATAATATGAGTCTTTGTGATAGTAATGTTATCCCTATGCTCATCGGAAGCCCTATTGCCAAAAGATAATAGAATGATTTTTTGTAGAGCATCTTTAGAAAGTCTTTGGAGTTTTGATGGTGGAATCTTGACATTGCAGGGAAGGTTGCGTTTATGATGATCCCTGGAACAAAGGTAAGGGCATTTATCAGGGTAGAGGCAGCTGTGTACCATCCGGTCACTGCATATCCTTTCATAGCTGTGAGCATGACCTTGTCTACCTGATAGTATATCTGGTTGAATACCAGGGTTAGCCAGAACGGGATGGAGTTTTTGATCAGGTGTTTCCATGTTTCCAGGTCAGCATCAAATGATATCTTGACAATTTTTGTGGAACATGCAAAATAGTATAATACAAATGTTATCATCTTTGAAAAGACCAGGGCCAAGACAAGATTATAAATGCCATAACCACTAATGAGGACAAAGGATCCCAGACCTAATGCCATGGCTCTGTCAATAAATGTGATGTAAAGATTGTATTCGTTCCTTTCGTACGCTTTTAATATTATTTTGATCAGTGTATTTAAGGCTTTGAATGTCTCGTATACTATGACAAAGAATAGGAGCAACATGATTGCTCTTGTTTTTGGTGAGAACCATGCTACAATCATCGCTATTGCATATACTATGGTGAGGAGGACCAACCTTAGGCTTATAACATTGCCTATGAGTTTTTTTGCTTTTGATCTGTCCTTGGCAATCTCCCTGAAGATGTATACTGTAAGGCCAAAATGCGAGAACATCAGAAACAGAGCAATAAAAGCAAAGGCAAAGGAGTACTTTCCAAATCCTACATCTCCTAGATATCTTGTGATTATTATAACTAAGAAGAAGGACATCAGTTTGTCCACTATCTCTCTTGAAAATAAGAAGCCTGTGCTTTTGGCTATTGTCTTTGCTGATGACATCCTTGTTTGGAATTATCACGGTGGCATTAAATACTTTGTGAATTTTATGTTAATAACTTAGTTTTTGAATTGTTTTCGGCAACAACAATAATGGCTTCGGACGGCCTTCGGCCTACTCTCCACTCCGTAGGGGGCGTCCCCCTCTTTCTTGGGAATCCTTCGGATTCCTAAGATCTCAGAAATCTCCGATTTCCGAGACGTCCTCGCCATTGTTGTTGCCTCAAACTTGCTTGGACTTCACTTGGCAGCATTGCTGCCTATGTAGCTTTATTTTAACTGAACAGAGATTCATAAGATTTATAAGGGGGTTAATAGTAGTTAATTATAATTAATTGAAATATATGGGGTGAATTTATATGAGTGATTCAAACATAACGACCATATCTATACCAAAGGTACTTAGTGAGAAGCTTAAGGAGAAGATGGAAGGGACAGGCTTTAATTCTGTGTCCAGCTATGTTACATACATACTTAGACAAGTGCTTTCCAGTTCTGTATCTGGTAATTCAGGTTCTGAAGGAAATTCAGAGGAACAGAAGAAGGAAGCGCTTACAGAACAAGAGGAACAGAAGGTTAAGGAAAGGTTAAGAAGCCTGGGGTATCTTGATTAAGATGGGAAAAGTATTCCTGTTTGGGATTGATGGTGCTCCTCCTGAGCTTATATTTGGAAAATGGTTAGAGGATCTGCCAAACATCAAGAAACTGATGGGTAAGGGGGCTTATGCCAAGATCAACAGTGCAATACCTCCTTCTACTATTGTTGCATGGAACTCTATGATCTCTGGAAAGGATACAAGTGAGATAGGTATCTTTAGCTATACTAAGAATAAGGAAGGAAGGTTGGTAAATTCCAATGATATTAAATGCAGATTGATGTGGGATATCCTTGATAGGGCTGGAAAGAGGAGCATAGTCCTTTACGTCCCTTTGACTTATCCAGTTAAGCAGATAAATGGGTGTATGGTGAGCGGGTTTATGACTCCTGGGATTGATTCTAATTGTGTTTATCCTGAGAGACTAAGAGATAAGATAAAGTCTTTAGGGAATGCTGATATTTTCTTTGATGTTGCAGTAGGGTTAGCTGGGCATAAAGGCCTTGATATTGATACACTAATAAAGAAGACTTATGAGATGACTGATATGCAGATCGAACTTTTAAAGGACCTTCTTGTTAAGGAGGAGTGGGATTTCTTTATGGCTGTGATGATAGGGACTGACAGGCTGCAGCATATGTTATGGAGACACTTTGACGAAACCCATAGAAGATTCATAAAGGATTCACCTCATAAGAACGCTTTGAAGGATTATTATGCATATCTTGATAAGAGATTGGGAGAGGTTCTTGAGATGCTGGATGACGATACTGGGGTTATAGTGACTTCTGACCATGGTATGATCAAACAGGAAGGGAAGATAAACATAAACAACTGGCTGATAGACCAGGGATATCTCAAGCTAAAAAAGGAGATCACTGAGAAGACCAGATTCAGCGCTGATCTTGTGGATATGGACCATACGATAGCTTATGGTGGTGGGGCTTATAATGCAAGGGTATATATCAACAAGGAAAAGGTTGGAGAGGATTATGAAAGAATAAAAAAGGAGATTGCAGATAAACTGAAGGAGATCCCTGATGATAAGGGGAATCCTATTGATACTAAGATCTATTTTTCCGAGGATATCTATAAGGATGATTCGGACCCAGAGTGTCCTGATCTGACAATATATTTCGATGATCTTCGTTGGGCGTCAAATCCAGACCTTGGGCAGGAGGGATTGTATTCATGGAAGACTGCATTGGGGGCAGACAGCGCAGGGCATTCCAGGCAAGGGAGTTTTGTTATCTGTAATGGGGGTGTATTGAATAAGGGAGACATTGGAGAGATAGAGATCAAGCAGGTTGCTCCTACAATACTTAAGATACTAGATGTTGAGATACCTGATGATATTGAAGTAGAACCGATAGAGGTGGTGTAAATGCATTTTTATGAATCTACATTAATAGACACTGTGGATGGATTTCAGTGTAAATCGTATGCTAGCGAGCATCCTGAAGGACATGTTATTGTCAAGCCAAAATATATACCTAAAGAGGCTATATCTGGCGAGGGACTTAAGTACAGGTTTCTTTTTGAGAAATGCTTAGTCAGGTTCAATCTTTTTGCAAAAAAAGAGAAGGTCCTTAATTACCTATCGCAGTTCAGGAAGAGGTTTCCTGATTATATCTATAACTGCCCTCTGCATAATAATTGGTTCTTTGTAGTTCCAAAGGATAGGATCAAGAAGGTGCATGATGGAAGGAAGGGCCTTCAGGAATTTTTGGGAGTCCCTAAGAAGGATCTTGATGAATATCTGACCTTGGTGAGGGAGCTAGTGGAGCTGTTGATGGAGAGCGGAGTAGATTCTGGAAATCTTGGGATAACACATTCTACTTTGCTTGGGAATTACACCCTTGGCAAATCAGATATTGATATAATCATATATGGAAAGGAAAATGGATGGAAGATACTGGATTTTCTTAAGACTGCTAAGCATGAGAAACTGAAATGGAAGACTGATGAGGAGTGGGCAGAATACTATAAAGAGCATAAGACATCGGAGTCTTCACATTTTACAGAGGAGGAGTATGTAAAGCATATGAAGAGAAAGAGATATGAAGGGATGTTTGGTGGAACGGTCTTTACATTGTTTACAACTGAGGAGCCAGAGGAGACTTGGTTTAAATGGGGGGAGGAAAGATACGAACCCGTTGGACTGGCTACAGTGAGGGGTAAGGTAATAGATCATTATAACAGCCATGTGAGGCCTGGATTCTATGAACTTGAGGATGCAAAGCTGATCGAGGGCGATCATGAGATGCCTAAACTTGAAGAGGGGATACCGATCAAGAGAGTGGTTACTTACTCTATCCCATTTGTGCAACAGGCTTTGACAGGGGAATTCTTGAGGGCATGTGGGCTGCTCGAGCTTGTTATACCAAATGAAGGCGAGAGGTATTATAGGGTTGTAGTGGGATATTTTGATGCTTATACAAACGAGAGAAGAGAAAAGGAATATGTAAAGGCAGAGGTTGAATAATATGCACTTTTATGAATCTTCGATCATAACCACCAAGGACGGACTGCATTGCCAGGTATATGGTAATGAGCACCCTGTCAATTCTATACTGGTGAAGCCGAAGTACATCCC
Source organism: Candidatus Nanoarchaeia archaeon (assembly GCA_028279655.1). GTDB lineage: Archaea > Nanobdellota > Nanobdellia > Woesearchaeales > JACPBV01 > JAHWHQ01. Next base: position 332,708 of record JANQNH010000018.1, read on the forward strand.
TACTGATAAGCTTTCCAGCGATTCCCTCCATTATAGGTTCATATCAGGAAAGAAGATGAACAGACTGAACCTATGGACTGATAAGGAAGGGCTGAAGGAGTATATCAGCGGATTTAAGAATAAGTACCCTCAATATGTATTCAACAGCCCTTTGCATAAGGGATACAGGTTGTTCTTTGGTGTACCTATAGATTCTATAGAGAGAGTCTATTTTCCAAGGACAGGGCTTGCGGAACTGATGAGCATGCCAGAAGGCTCTTTGGATGAGCACCTGAAGAATGTTCATGAGTTTGTCAAGTTTCTTCTGAAAAGCGGGCTTCGGATAAAGGACCTTGGTCTTACTTATTCTACCCTTATGGGCCATTATCTTTCAAATATATCAGACATCAATATTGTGGTCTATGGGAAGGACAATTATTGGAAGCTTATGGATTATCTTAAGACTGCAGAACATCCTCTGCTTCAATGGAAGACTAAGGGAGACTGGCTTGATTTCTATAAGAAGAGGAATCGCTTTGCTATATTTAGCGAGGAACAGTTCCTCCATGATATGAGCAGGAAGAAATCTGAGGGCTTCTTTAACGATACACTATTTGTAATCTTTGCTGCAGAGAAGGAGGAAGAGGTATGGTTCAAGTGGGGCAATGAGGAGTATATCCAGATGGGCAATGTTACTGTGGAAGGTACTGTTACGGATAATTTCAATTCAATCGTCAGACCCGGGTGTTATGATATCAATGAGTCCAGAGTAATTGATGGCGACCTGAACAGTGATGCTGATATAGCTTTAGGGGATATCAATGTAAGCAAGGTCGTGTTTTATTCCAGGGATTACTGTATGTTGGCGTATCCTGGTGAGAAGATAGTAAGCTGCGGTGTGCTTGAGAAGGTAGAACCTTCAGAGGGAGAGCCATATTATCGGGTTGTAGTGGGATATTTTGATGCTTATACAAACGAAAGGAGAGAGAAGGAATTTATCAAAACCGTAAGATGACTGAAGGAGCCAATAATGGAGAAGGGAATGTAGTGAATAAGTTCTCTAAAGACAACTGTATCTTTTGTAAGGAGGCTCTTCTAGAGGTAGGTAAGAAGACAGAGTATGGAGCGGTTATAATCTATAAGGTAGGGAGCACCAAGAAAGACGGATGGTTTGCAATATTATCTCCAAGGACAGGAGGAGATCCAAAGAGTGATTTTTCGATCCAGATAGTCCCTTTTGGGCACCTCACTAATTTTTCTCAGATCGATGCTTATCCAGAGCTTGCCAGAAACTACGGGATAATCTTCTCTAAGGTATCCTCTGCTGTTGGAGTGGTTATAAAGGATGAGCTGCCTGACGGGGAGGAGAGGGTTCCGATAGGAACTTATGGTAAATGCAAGCATCTCGATGAGCACATCCATATAAAGATATTTCCATGGAGGAACGATATAGGTCAGCCGTTTACAACAGACTCTTCTTTCCAGAGGAAAGAGATCTTTAAGGATGCTGAGGAGGAGTTTGTTAAGATGAAGCCTGTAAGGAAGGCTGGATTGAAGAGAGAGAGGTTTGATCAGTTGTCTGAGAAACTTATATCACTGTTAAAATGAAGAATACAGATCTTATGAATAACATAGACCTTCATGTTCATACAAACAGGTCTGATGGAGAACTGGATCCCCAGGAAGTTGTAGATCTAGCCATAAAAAAGGGTTTGAAGGCCGTAGCTATAACCGACCATGATGTTGTTGATGGAGTTGAGGGGGCTATCTCCTATGCTTCTGGTAAGGGTATAGAGGTTATTCCTGGAATAGAGATCGGTTGTGATGAGCTGGGTATAGGGTTTAAGGAGGTCCATGTTGTTGGACTCTTTATTGATTATAAGAATAAGGATCTGCTAGAATTTGCAGAGAACATAAAAAAACAGAGGACAAACCAGAAGAGGAAGATGATCGATAAGATCCGTGAACTTGGATATGATATTACATTCGAAGAGGTCGCTCTGTCAGTAAAGGGTGCTTTTGGAAGGCCACATATATGCAGGACGCTAATGAAGAAATATCCTGATAAGTTTTCCTCCATACAGGAGGTTTTTGATAAACTGCTAGGTATAGGAAAGCCAGCTTATGTGGATAGGGAGGAGAGAGGGGGAATGAAAGAGGCTATCTCTATCATCAAGAGGGCAGGAGGTATATCCTTCCTGGCCCATCCTGGAGTATATAAGAAGGAGGATTCTCTCGAGCTTATCAAGGCTTTTAGGAAGGCTGGAGGAGAAGGTATAGAGACCTATTATCCTTACCATATAATCTGTCCAAAGCTGGGGATAGATGCCGAGGAGAACAGCAGGCTTATCGGATTTTACAAGGAACTTGTTAAGTCAGAGGGCTTTTTGGAGAGCGGAGGGAGCGATTTTCACGGTGGTGACAGGGATACCTTAGGGGAGATCCCTATTGATTGGGATGTTCTTGAGCGACTACGGTCCTGTGAGTGTAAAAAAGAAGGGGCTACGGTCTGGTTTACAGGGCTTGCATGCTCAGGAAAAACAACTATCTCGAAAAGGATCAGGGAGATCTTATGCGAGAGGGGACTCAACATAGTTGTGCTGGACAGCGATGATCTGAGGAGCACTGTTTCAAAGGACTTTGGATATACCAAAGAAGAGAGAGACAGGCATATGAGGCTTGTGGCTGATATGTGTTATCTTCTGACTCTGCAGGGAGCACTTAACCTTGCTGCGGTTATATCTCCTACAGACTCCATAAGGGAAGATGCCAGGAAAAAGATTGGGAGTTTTATCGAGGTTTATGTTAGATGCCCATTGGAGGTGTGTAAGGCCAGGGATGTAAAGGGACATTATCTTGAGTATGAACAGGGAAAACTTAAGGATTTTGTAGGGATGAATATCCCTTATGAGGAGCCGGTGAATCCGGACGTTGTTGTAGATACTGATACTAATGATGTTGATACCTGTGCAAACATGATAATAGCTAAAATGGAAGAGAGGGGTTTTATATGAATGTAAAAAAGAAGGTTTTTGTATTTGGTATTGATGGTACTCCACCAAAACTGTTGTTTGAGAGATGGATAGATGAACTGCCTAATATCAAGAGATTGATGGACAAAGGGCTTTATGCAGAACTTAATTCAACTGTTCCTCCTTCTACTATACTAGCATGGACTGCTTTTGCATCTGGAAGGGATCCTGGAGAGATGGGGATCTATAGCTATACCTGCAAGGTATGTGAAGGAAGCGATGAGGTAATGCTTACAAATTCAACAAAGAAAAGAAAGGAGATGGTATGGGATCTGCTTGGAAAGACAGGGAAAAAAAGCATATCCTTGTTTGTGCCTTTGACATATCCTGTTAAGAAGATAGATGGGTGTATGGCAAGCGGTTTTTTAACTCCGGGGATGATAGGGAAATGTGCCTATCCTGATTCACTGAAAGAGAAGCTTAAGTCAATGAGCAATCCTGATATGTTCTTTGATGTTGCTATCGGTCTTGCAGGCCATAGGGGCATCGGAATAGACAACCTGATCAAGAATACCTATGAGATGACTGACATGCAGATCAAGCTCGTTAAGGATCTTGTTGCTAATGAGGAATGGGATTTCTTTATGGCTGTTATGATAGGGACTGACAGGCTGCAGCATTCTATATGGAAGCATTTTGATGAGGAACATAGGTTTTTCATAAAGGATAGCCAGTATAAGGATGTCCTGAAGGACTATTACAAATACCTGGATAAGCGACTGGGGGAGATACTTGATATGCTGGATGATGATACTGTAGTCGTAGTCTCATCTGACCATGGCATGGTGAGGCAGGAAGGGAAGATCAATGTTAATGATTTCCTTGTAAAAGAAGGATATCTCTTCTTTAAGGATGATTTTTTGGCTAAGGCAAAGCTAAGGTGGAAAGAGGAGAGGAAGTTTACCAAATTTAAGCTTACTGATATCGACTGGAGCAAGACAAAGGCCTATGAGGTAGGAGCCTATCAGGCCAGGATCTATATAAACAGGAAAAGCAGAGGCCCTGATGGCATAGTAAGCGATGAGGAGTTTGAGAGTGTAAGAGAGGAGATAGCGAACAAATTACTGGCCATAACTGATGATAAAGGCAGGAAACTGGATACCAAGGTGTTCAGACCAGAAGACATATACAAGAATGGTTTTGATGATGAATGTCCTGATATGATAGTCTTTTTTGATAACCTCGCATGGGGTGTCAATAATGATGGTGTCGGCAGCGATCAGCTGTATCTTGTAGGTGAGGAGGCTGGCAACGATAATGCAGGACATCATCCGGTCGGCTCATTCATAATGTCTGGCTCTGGAGTTGAACCCAGGGGGAAGATAGATCCTATAAGCATAATGGATGTAACCCCTACTATCCTGAAGATTTTCGATATGGAGATCCCTTCAGATATGCAAGGAAAGGCAATCAAGTACGATTGACCTGATTCTTTTTTTCCTTGTCTTTAGAATTCACAAGATTTAAAAATGAATAGGGAATAATCCCTATGATAATGGTTTCAATAAAGGAGATTAAAAGACTTACATATAAGGCGCATAAGAATCCGCTTGGCAATTATGTAGAAAGGCCACTCTCTTATTACCTGATCAAGCTTTTGATACCTCTTAAGGTGACTGGCAATCAGGTCAGCATATTCAGCATGTTCCTTTTCCTTATCCCTTTTTTTCTATTGACAACAGGAGAGAGGTCTTTAGCTATCGCTGCTACAGCTATTCTGCTGTTCATATCCTTCTTAGATACGGTTGACGGAGGGTTAGCCAGGTATTATAACAATAAGACATTAAAAGGAAAGTACCTGGAGTACATGTCCCATGAGGTCTATATACCATTGTTCTTCTTTGCACTCAGCATATATTCTTTCAGGTATTTTAATAATTATTATATATTGATCCTTGGGGGCATAACTGTATTTTCGATATTTCTTACTAATGTAAGCGCCTCTAATAAAGATAGGATAATCCTCCTTACTTCGTACAAGAAGGGCAATCTGATCAGCAAGGTCAAGAAAAATAATTCCTCAAAGCCTAAAAATAGGTTAAATGATATGATCTTTTATTTACTTTTTATAGTAAACAGCTATGGAAATATATTCTACCTTTGTTTCTTTTTGTCATTATTTGGACTTTTGCAGTATGTTTTCTTCTTTTACTCTGCTTTGTATATTTCAATAGCAGCAATCAAGTTTGTTAATGAGATAAGAAAAGGATTTAGTGAGTATGATGTTTAGGAGTGAGATAGATCTGTGAGTCTTATGAAAAAAATTACCTATACTACAGATAACGGAGATGCTGTATGGACATATATCAGCTATCCTATAACAAGAATTCTGATAAGGCCAATTCTGAAAACCCCTATTACAGGGAACCAGGTCACTGGACTTAGTATTGTTTTTGCACTTATAGCAGCAGTGATGTTTTCATCTTCAAGCTATGTATATGGCATTGTTGCCGGACTTATATTACAGGCGGTGCTTGTAATGGACTGCATGGATGGGATCATAGCCAGATATAAGGGGCAAACCAGCTTTTATGGTAAGTATCTTGATGCATTGTTCCATGAGATCGTCCCTACTTCCATCTTTTTTGCTTTAGGGATACATTCGTATAGGTATTTTGGCAGTGTTATACCCATCTATCTTGGAGGGATTACAGGCATACTTATCTATTTCATCAATGTCAGCAGATCAAACAAGGAGAGGCTTGTGCTTTACCATATACAAAAAACAGGCAATGTAGTCGGGTATAACCTTCATAAACTTTCAAAGGCAAAGGATCAATCTCTAATCATGAGGGTTGCTTCTGTTATTATCCATATCTTTAACAGTCCTGGGTATTTCTTTACAATCCTCTTAATCCTTGCAATAGCTGACTTGCTTCAGTATGCAATTTTCTTCTACAGCCTGTTTTTCTTTTCTATTGCTGTGGTTAAGGGATCCATAGAGCTTACGCAAGGCTTTAAGCCCTATGGTCTGAGATGATTGATGTTCATAAAATGAAGAATAAGGTTGTACAGATCCTTATGGGGATTGGGATGGGAAGCAGTATGCAGATAGATGAGAAAGAGAGCTATGTGCTGAATCCCATGAGGGTGCTTAAGAAAAGAGGGTTTGATGCTGAGATATGGACCCTGCAAAAAGGGGATATGGAGTCCTATAAGGAGTTTAAGATCAGGAGGTTCTCAAATATATTCTCAATGTACTTTCATCTTCTTTTTGATAGGGATATAAAGATCGTATATGCCCAGCTGAGGTCTCATCTGCCTTCGTTGTTATCTCCTTTATCCATGAAGAAATGTATATTGGTAACACAAACCTATGAGTTGGGATCCAGTTGGCTTCGTCGGAGATTCTCTCTTTTCTTTATGGGGAGGTTTACTAGGATTTTTGCACTTACCCCCTATGAGAGGGACCTTTACATCAAGAACGGACTGAAGAAAGACAGGGTGTTGCTCTTTCCTCATGCTGTAGATTATCCTTTCTTCTCTGAAAAACCAGGGAACCTGGATGCTACTCGGAAGAAGTATGGTATAGATAAGGGGGATTTTGTTATTACAAGCGTGGCCAATTTCAGGAAGTTCAAGAACCTGGATGTAATGGTGAGCGCTTTTGCTGAGTTCCATTCTAAGGTGGGCAAATCCAAGCTATTGATCGTTGGGAAGGACCAGACAAAGAATCCTAACTATAAGGAGCAGCATGATGACAGGTATAGCTCGGTACAGGACGTGAGTGAGATCGTTAAGAAAAAAGAGATATCTAAGGATGTTATATTTACAGGCGGAGTAGATTACAAGATTGTGAGGGATCTACTGCATATCTCTGATATCTTTGTCAATGTTTCTGACCCAGAAGGGATGGGGATCGCTGTCTATGAAGCTGCTGCTGCAGGGCTTCCTTTGTGCCTTTCAGATATCGGCTCTTTTACCTCTGTGTTTGGAGATAAGGTATTGTACTCTGAACCAAGGGATACTGACAAACTTGCAAAGAACTATTTTAGGTATTATAAGGATGGTGATCTGAGAGAGAATAATTCCTCTTTTTTAAGGAACAAGATGAAAGAATGGGATTATGAGGTTGCTGTTAAGAGATTTAACGAGGTATTTGATGAGATATTGTCCTGATCTTTTGCATAGTTTTTATATTTTTGTTTCTTTTCACATGAGCTGTTTCTTTAGGAAGGCATATGCAATCCTGTTGTCAAAGATATGGCCTCCAGGATGCTCTATGAATGATACATTTTTGGTTGTTTTTAGGACAGAGTAGGCTTTTTTGATCTCTGTGAATGCTTCTCCTGCTTCCTTGCTCTTGAAACCATCATATCTGCCGTTTGAGTATAGTATCTTCTTTGGCGCTATCAATGATGCGATGTCTGACATCTCAAAGTAGTTCAGGATGTTTGGGATATTGTTTACGCTTGAATGATCCCCGTTAGTGAATGCATCCTTAAACCTGCAAAGGTATCCCATGACAACTGCTGTCTTGATCCTTTTGTCGAATAATGCGAGGTACATCGATAACGCACCTCCTAAGGATACTCCTGCAGCACCTATCCTGTCTTTATCTACAAATTTCCTGGACTGGAGAAAATCAAGGGCAAGCAGCTGGTCCTCTAAACATATACCCAGATATGTTTTTCCTACCATTAATGCATTGGCATTGATCCTCAAGTAATCTATACCCTTTAGTTCCCCTAATCCTCTATTTTCAACTGTAAGGGTTACAAATCCTTTCTCAGCCAGGAATCTGGCATTGCCATTCTGATACGAGCTGATTTTTCCGCTTGTCTGGATTATGCCTTCTCCGATCCCTGAGGGTATCAACAGGGCAGGCATAGGCTTTTTGGCATTTGGCACGAACATGTAACATGGGATAGAGACATTGTGTCTTCCTTTTAGATGGAGCTTGTATCTTGTCAGCTTTCCAACTTTCTCTTTTTTTATTATCTTTACCTGGGGGATAGATCTCCTATTTTCTGTAAATTCCTGCTCTTTTATCCCCAGGATTTTGAATAGCTCAGGCAGGGCTCTTTTTTTCCATATCCTAAATTCCCTCTGGTTTTTTGCATTGAACCTGTACTTAGGGGTGGCTTTTGTTATAGTGTTCTTCAGATTAAGGTTATTGTCAATCTTCTTTCCCAGGTATGGCTGCAATATGGGAACCAGGAAGTTGAGGTAACCTTTCATGGAGATGTATGCTCCGATAAGTACAGACAGGAGAATTATAATCGCTATTGAGGCAGCAAAAGGAGAAACCATATATGTCCCTATCAAAAGGCCTGCTATTATGATTCCTATTGTCATTAGTATAGGTATGTTTTTCATTACTTTTTGGCTTGGAATCGTGTTTATAAAATTTGTGAATCCCTATTACTTCTTATTGACGTGACTGCAGATGGTGTTATAGGTTATTTTTTGCTGTAATAGTAATCCATAAATTATTTAAATGGTCCTGGTACTCTTACAAAGGTGGAATTGATATGGAAAAGAAGAAAGAGATCATCGGATATACAACAGGGGTATTTGACCTATTTCATATAGGCCATCTTAATGTTCTTAGGAATGCCAGATCAATGTGTGACAAGCTGGTTGTTGGGGTAACTACAGATGAGCTTGTCAGCTATAAGCACAAGAAAGCAGTGATACCCTTTACAGAGAGATGCGAGATAATCAGGGGAATAAGATATGTGGATGCGGTTGTTCCCCAGTATTCTATGGATAAGCTTGAGGCTTGGAAGAAGCTTAAGTTCGATATAATGTTTGTTGGTGATGATTGGTATAACACACCCAAATGGAAGGACATTGAGGAGAGATTCAGGGACGTGGGTGTCCAGATCGTGTATTTTCCATATACCAAGGGGATATCTTCTACAATAATCAATGAGATTCTTGTCAAGGAGAGAGAAGAGCTTGTTGTAAGGGAGAAGGAGCAGAAGAAGACAGAGTGCGAGTAGGTCTGCAAGGAGCTGGATGAAGAGAAGAAGGAAAGCGGACAGAAGGACCTTGGAGTGATTGAGGAAGGGGATAAACCACAGCCTTCTAAAGAAGAGCAGTAGATCATCAGGTTATCTCTATAATCTCTAGAAATATTCTCTTAACCATAATTCTATATTAAGGATCATCCATAGTTTTTTTCCAAATTCCTTATCATCCTTGTTTTTTAGATTGTTGTCTATCCATGCCTTCAGCTTATCCTGGTCAAAGATGGCTTTTGTCTTTGAATCTTCGCTTAGGATCATTCTTTTTGCATAATCTACGAACTTTCCTTTGAACCACGTGTCTAAAGGAACGGGGAATCCCTTCTTCTTTCTCCTGATTATCTCTTTAGGGATATCTTTCTTGAAGGCCTCTTTCAATATATATTTTGTTATGTCAAGGTTTTCACTTATCTCGTCGGTATTCTTGAAGAAGGCCTTTATTCTGGCTTTTTTTGATTTCCACTTTAACTTATATTTATGCGGGACTGTGAACATGAACTCAACCAGGTTATGATCAACAAAAGGAACCCTTCCCTCTACGGCTGTTGCCATTGTTGGATTATCCAGCTTTTCAAGGAGACCCAACAGGTGCAGTTTCTCAAATACATAGGAAATCTTGTCATAGTAATCAAGGTCTGATGCTTTCCTGAAGTATCTGTCGAATATCCTTACCAATTCCTTGTCATTCCTGCTGATCTTCTTCATATGATCATTGTATATGGTGTTCTTCTCCTGAAAATAATCATACTGGAACAGGAAGTGCTCCATCTCTGAGCTAAAATCCTTTCCCTTGTATTTCCTGTTTAGGGATCTGAAGAACCTTTTTCTTATGGTTTTTGGGATCAGCTTTAGCCTCTGGTAATCAAACGGGCTTCTGAACAATCTTCCGTATCCTGAGAATATCTCATCTGAGCCTTCCCCTGATAAGACCACTGTTATATCCTTCTTGAGATCTTTTGAGAGGAAGAATATAGGAATCTCGTTTGGGACTGCGAGCGGAGCGTCTTTGCATCTGATGAGATTTTTCATCGCGTTGAGGTATCTTTCTGCATCAATGACTATCTCCTTATGATCTGTCTTGTACCTATCTGCTATCATCTTTGCATATTTCAGCTCGTTGAACTCTTTCTGCTTAAATGCAATAGAGTATGTCTTTACGTGTTCTTTTGTTAGTCTTGACATTATAGATACAACTATGCTAGAATCAAGGCCCCCGCTCAGGTAGGCTCCAAGAGGGACGTCACTGATCATCCTCAGTTTTACAGACTCTGTGAGAAGTTCTCTTATCTTTTTTATGTAGTACTTCTTTCCTAAGTCCTTTTTTTGTGGTAAGGGGATGTCCCAATACTCTACCTTTCTTATGTTTCCTTTCTTTATCTCCAGGTAATGGCCTGGCTCTACAGAATAGATGTTCTTGAAGAAGGTGTCTTCTCCTAATACATATCTGTAGGAAAGGTAGCTGCTTATCGCTTTCCAGTTAATTTCTTTATTGAATCCAGGGTATTTTAGTATGGACTTGATCTCTGAAGAGAAGAGTATCTTATTGTTGAGTATGGTGTAGGAGAGCGGCTTTATGCCTAGCCTGTCTCTTACCAGGAAGAGCTTGTCGTATCTTTTGTCGTATAAGGCAAATGCAAACATGCCGTTGAATCTTTTTATGCAGTCTATACCCCATTCCTTGTAGGCATATATTATCACTTCAGTATCTGATTTTGAGTTGAAATGGTGGCCTTTCTTTATAAGCTGGTCTTTTATCTCCTGGAAATTATATATCTCTCCGTTGAAGGTTATGAAGATATCCTTTTCTGAATCAGACATCGGTTGGTGGCCTTTCTTGCTTAGGTCGATTATCTTCAGCCTTCTGTGGCCTAAGGCTATCCTGTTATCTGTGTATGTTCCCTGGTCTTCTGGTCCTCTATGGGCAAGGCATCTGGTCATGTCCAGAATTATCTTATTGCTTATCCTGCTGGCTTTTGTATTGGACCTTATATTGTATATACCGCATATCCCGCACATTTTAGATCTCTTTTGCGTCTGCTCTTGTCAGATGTCTTTTAAGATAATAGAGGAAGTATGCTCCCCACATGAAGTTGAAGTAAAGGGCGTAGAATGTCAGGAACCATTCAAGTCTGTTGGTTAAGGCACATAATGTCAGTATATGGAGATGGACATCATAGTCTATGAAAAGCAGGATGAAAGATACGATCGGATTCTTTTTTACTGCTGTTTCGCTCTTGTAGCTTGATTTTGCGTTTCTAAAGTACATCACTGATGTTAACATGAGGTAATTGTACATGTATATCCCGAACATAGCTACTAATCCAACTATAAGGAAGAATATCTTTCCTGTCTTCTGATAGACTGCATATGAGATAAATATATACCATAGGGTTATGACGAATTTATCCCCCCCTCCATCGATCCACTGCCCAAAAGGAGAACCTTTGTTCTGCAGCCTTGCGATATGGCCGTCAACGATGTCCAGGAGATGGAAGAACCTTACCCATATTGCGAAGATTATGAGGCTTAAGATGGTATTCCTGTAGATCAGGTATGATGCAAGGATGCCCAGGATCACGTTTAGGAAAGTCACCTGGTTGGCGGATATGCTTGTGTTTCTGAGCATGAACCCTATCTTTTCTCCTAGTGGCTCTATGTAGTATCTGTTTATTGGGTTCCATTCCTTCCTATGGAACATGCAGCCAAAGGATCTTAGGTCTGCTATCTCTTTGTTCTCTTTTATTATGGCTTTTTTTGTGTCTTTTTTCTTTTTGATCAGTTTCTTCAGTTTCCTGTCATCATATATATTTTTTAGGTCAAGGACTATGGCTTCTTTCATATTCCCCATGGCAGAGATGGTGATCGATTTTGTGTTTGCAACATGAATCTTGCTATCCGAGGCTATGAATATCTCTGCTTCTAGGTCTGATATCAGATTAACGAACCTATCTATCAATCTCTGGTCCTTTAGCTTGTATTCTGCTATCAAGGCGTCTCTGATCTTCCTGTCAGCCCTTATAACTATTTTCATAATGCCCTCCTGAGATAGTTTATGACAAATCCCGGTCTGTTAACCAAATATTTGAGAAGCTTCTTAAAATTTTCGAATGAAGTCAGGTATTTCATAATAAGCTGCTTGTTGTTAAGCTTATAGATCTTTCTTCTGTATTCTTCCAGGTCCTGGTCAGTAAGGAACTGCAGTTTCATCATGGAGTGCTTGGACCAGTAGTCTATCTTCTCCTTGCTTGTCACCAGGTTGTTTTCCTTGACTTGTTCATAAAGGTCATTTCCCGGATAGGGCATCGTGGTATAGACGTCAAGGCCGTCTGGCTTTATCTTTTTTATAAGGTTGTAGGTCATCTCAAGGTCTTCTCTTGTCTCTATGGGGGCTCCGATCATAAAGTATGCGAATGTCTGTATCTTAAGGTCCTTGCAGTACTGGAAGGCCTTTACTGCCTGTTCTATGGTGGTCCCTTTCCTGTAATAGTTAAGTATCTTTTGGGATCCTGATTCAACTCCGAAAGAGATGTGGGTCAATCCTGACTCTTTCATAAGCTTTAGAAGTTCATAGTTAACGTTATCGACCCTTGTGTGGCAACCCCATTCTACCTTTATGTTTCTTGATTGGAGGTGTTCCTTGAATTCCCTGAACCATTCTACCCCACATAGTGTAAGGGTGTCATCTTTGAACCATAGCCTTATCTTTCCTTTGAACAGGTGTGAATAGTTTTTTTCTATTGACTGGATTTCTTCTGCTACGTTCTTTGCACTTCTTTTTCTTGCCTTATTTCCGAACAGCTTATCCACCATGGGCTTGCAGTACAGGCAGTTATAGGGGCATCCCCTGGTTGCTATGATTCCCAGTTCTGTGGTCCCTGTCTCAAAATACTTTTTGTAGTCCCATAGGTCTCTTGCAGGGAAGGGTATTTCGTCCAGGTTTTTTGTGAATGATCTTTTTGGATTTATTATAGGGTTTTCTGCTTTTATAGCCAGTCCTTCTATACTGTCTGGGCTTTGTCTGCTTTCCAACGCTTTTGTGAGTTTCTGTATGGTGTCTTCTCCTTCTCCTATTATTACATAATCAAAACCTGCTTCCAGAGCGCTTTTTGGGTCTGTTGTTCCATGAGATCCTCCAAGGAAGCATGGGACATCCGGGTTTATTGTTTTTATCTTTTTTAGTATGTCCTTTGTCCTGTCAAACAATAAAGAGGTGCAGCTTATCCCTATGATGTCTGAGGTTTTTGCGCTTTTTTCAAGCTCCTGATGGTCTTTTCTGAAGGTCATATCTATGAACGAGACATCATGATTGTTCTTCCTCAGGACCGAGGCTATGTAAAGTATACCCAACGGCTCTGAAAGCCCAGAAGCATCTTCTTTGAATCCTGGATATATGAGTGTAACCTTCATTGTTTTTCTTTTCCTGCCCTAATGTTTATATACTCTTTTAAAAGCTTTTCTTATCTTTAATTAACAAGATTTAAAAGGGGAGATAATCAGTGATTTAATTGCAGTAATTAAGAATAAGGCATATCACTTTTCTTTGTTAGGTGGAGGATTCAGAAGATCTAATCTCATACTTACATAATGGTCTTTTTTCTTATACTTACTGTGTTCATTAATAACAAAACCAAAATGCTCGTAGAACTTTATTTTTTCCTTATAAGAATCAACAGTTATAAAACGGGCTGCTAGAATATTACCAATCCTTTGACGGATAAGACCTATAGCCAACTGGATAATGATCCTTCCAAGACCTTTGTTCTCAAAATTCTTATCTACAGCAAGCCTTGCAATTTTTATGGATGGGAATTCTTGAAGGGGCTTATTTATATCGCATTGTACTTTCTCATCATCTCCCAATTTAATTGCGTCAGCACATAATGAAAAAAACCCCACTACCTGGTCTTGTCTTATCAGTAGGAGTGTATTCACCATCTTAGCATTTTGGTGGCCTAATGAATCGTTTTTTAGGAAATCATTTAGGTCTTCATCTTCACAATCAAAATCAGAAACATCATAAAATTTTGCTAAGCGAACTACTTTTATATCTGATAATTCATATTTACCTTCTTTCATTTCTAATCCAAATCTGATTTAACTTCCTTGAAAACTCTGTCGCATTCCTTTAGAAATCTCTCTTTTTTAGAGTCATGACTATTATTTTCTAGGTCCTTTAAGAACCTTTCTCTGTCCTCGCCACACAAAACCGGCGTTGGATTGATTGGTCTTGCCATTTTATTTTGTATCTACTTTCAAGTGAATATATAAGTAGGATGACCTATATAAATTTTGTGATTCCAAGGGAGAAATCATCAGAAAAACTCTCTTTTTTAGGTAAAATCTCCATTTTATCCCCCTTTTTTCTAGTAAAAGAAAGATACTTCCTTTACCTCCCTTCTACCATATTAATCCCACCAATTCGTATTAATCTTTATCTAACAGTTATTTAAATGTTTCTAATCAGACGTATGGTAAGTTTATGTGACTTTGTTAATATCCTGTTTTATCTTATAGTAAATAAAAGCTTAAATAAAATTCTTCATTTCTTTTTTAGGTATGTTAAGATCAAGAGAAGATAAAAACAACTTTTATGCATATTAAGAAGATTAGCTGAATACAGGATGGAGATCTCCAAAATTATGCAGAGATTTTCTAAGTCCACTTTCCAGTTAAGGTAAAAGTTTATATAGAATTGCGCTATCTAAAAATTTTTGTAATGAAAAATAAGAAAAAAGGATATTCTAGCGAGGACATATATGTCATTATCTCAATAGCAGCAGTTATCTTTCTTTTTACCTTTGCCTTAAATTCGGTTTATGCTGTCAAAGAATCCATGGGTAGGATCAGTTCCTCTTCAAACGAATTGTATCCTAAAATGATTAAAGATGAAAACTCTCTTCTCGTTAGAAACGGAACATCGATTCAATTGAAGAAATTGGAGCTTAAGTATTCCTAGTGGGTATCTTCTAATGTTTGTTCAGCAAATAGGGTATTCTTGGATTCTGTCTTTTTTGTTGCAAAAAAAGACAAAAGTTTATCCAGAAAAATCAAAATTTATCCATATCTTTTAATAAGATATATTAAATAGCTTATCTTAAGGATATTTCTACGAGGGGATTGTTAAAATGTCAGGAATTTTCCACCAGTTTAAAACTGGTGGCTGAAAACCAATCCCCATTTGGATTGTGAATAATTCCTGAACATGCTCAAGAACCACTGGCCATCCAAATTCAAGATGAAGCCTTCGCTTCATTCCACTGGTCTCTGACCGGTGGTTCTTGACAAAATAAAAAGAGGTGGATATTTATGCACAATAGCTTTAGCTCTAAAAAAATCTTCTCTTTGATTATAGTGACATTGTTCTGCTCTGCTTTTCTAATAGTCAGTGCAATTGCAATAACAGGACAGAACAAAAGAATAGATATATCTCTGGAGTATGGCTCTAAACCAGAATATGATCCGGATGATAATGGTGTTGAAACAGTCGGTAACATCATTGATTTTACTGTTGGGGGGTCTAGTTTTAACTGGGATGTTGATTATACCAGTGTATGCACGAAATGGAGCGTTAATACGGAAACAGCAGCCTGCTATGGAAGTATAGCCTGCTGTAACTTTATCTCCATGATATCTGAGAGTGTTAATTGGGATGATCCTTTCTACCTAAGCTATGGACGCCATGGTGCTTCTAATAGCAATATAGTGTCTGCTAAGGTGATACATGTGGATTATAGTTTGAATCCTGTGGATCCTTATGATGATATTGTTTATAGCAAGGAGAGTTTATTAAGCGCCAGTTTTGAGGAAACAGCTGAAAGTGAAGGAATTGCCTTGATGGAGCCTTTTGAGATATCTATTGAGAAAGAGGTTGACAAGTCTTCTTTAGGTAGTACGGTTCAATTTAGTGAGTTAGCTAATTGTAAAACCAGATATTGGGAAACAGAAGAGCCAGTAGTTGGTATGTGCCAGAAAGAGAAAACAAAAAAAGTTTGTGATGATGAACCAATAAACCTCAGTTGTCATGAGGAGACGGTTTTTCGAGATTATAGCTGCATTACTGGAACAAAAGCAGTACTTCATACTGAAGAGACATGTGAATCTAAGGAACTGGAGATAACTAATGCTAATGAGAGGCTAAAGATAGATTTTGAGACTTGGGGGAAATGCACACCTATTGAGGAAGAAGAGGATTTAGTGGTTATCTGTGACAGCAAGTATGACGGCAATGGTGATGGGATCTGCCAGTCTGGTGAAAGTTGTATGAAGTTTATCATCTCAGAAAACTGGGTACAGCGTTATTTCAAGAATTCTAAGGATGTATTTACAAGCACTGATGAAAGCTTCTTTTTGGAGAAGCTGGAGGTGATGACAGAATGAAGAAAGCAGTTATTGCGGTAATTCTGGTTTTATTCTCTTTGACTATTGCGAGTGGTGTTTTTGCAGAGGATTGGTCTTTCAATAGTGAAGATTACTATAATTATAACACGAGCTCATATGTGGTGGATGGGATAGATCTAAGTAATACAGGACCTAATGGAAATATAGGAGTAAATGGGGCTCTCTTGTCTAGTACTGGATGGTCTAGCGTAAACTCTTATTCTAATGCTCAGTATACAACTGGAAATATATCTATGCTGGTATCAGCAGCAGACCTATACTTAAAATCTAATGTTAGCTATACAGGAATAGCAATGTCTAGTGTATACTGTACAGCTTCGGATTGTGGTTTTGGGTGGTATATAATGTATAACTCTGGCACAAGCCAGACACATAAATTTGATAATAGCGGAGGAAAGTTAAGAGCTTGCGGTTACGAATCGGATAATAGTTCGTGGTCATGCCAGTTTTGTGCAGATCCCCTCCCTACGAACACATGGTTTAACACCTCATTTGAATACAATGGTTCTGATAAAGTAGTTCTTTCCTACAACGGTGCTCCATGCCTAACTTTTAATAACAAGCACCATGAAATTGACAGGCTTAATTTCTATAATGGAGATACCTCCAGTTATTATCTTGATAATGTTTGGATGTCGAATAATGCTCCTAGGCCCCAGATACCAGGCACTACACCGCCTGCTTTCCTTAATATGAACTGTACATCTTGTGATGTACCCTATGGAGATTCTAATCCTCCTTACGAAACAGGGGATACTACACCTACATTTAGTTTTGAAACTGACAAAAATACCTGGTGTAGGATAGGTGATGATGATCTGGGTTATGATGATCTTGGTGCTGAAAGAGACTGTAATTCCGGTGAGGGAGGTATGGGGCCACACATCTGCACACTAGATGTTGAAGATGAACTTAAACTTACAACTACGGATTATGCTTACATCAGCTGTAGGGACGTGGATAATAACTCAAATACTACAACTTTAGAGATGAGGATCACTGGAATACAATGTAATGCAAGTTATGCAATAGAAAAAGGGATAGCAATAAGCATACCAAGTGCAGAAATATATACCAGCCAGAAGGTTTATGTTAGGACTACTAACGATAATCAGGCTTTGGCTACATTTGACAAAGTGGCTATCTATGGAAGTCAGAGGTGGGCCTTCAACTATATCTCAGAGAATGAGAGCAGTATCCAACCTTTTTACAACCTCACACCAGTATTTTACTTTTTGGAGTTGTTTAATATTTCAAGCCTTAATTTGATCAACACGGTGAGCGGATTTATCAACTCAACAAAGACTTAAGATGAATAAGAAATTTTATATCCCGGTATTATGTCTTATCTTATGCAGTATTTCTATTTATGCAGCTAATGATGACTATAAGCCATACCTTCATAAAGCATCTGTTCCAGAGCATCCTAAATTGGAGTTGTATGGCCAGTACAAGACCAATCTCTTTCCTGGTGCTGCTACCTATGCCTATAACATTGAAGTTCCAAAAGGGACTAATGGTTTGACACCTTCTTTGTCAATCTCTTATAACAGCCAGATAGTAAATCAAAGGCCAGGCATACTAGGGGCAGGGTGGCTTTTAACCCAAAATTATATGTATAGAGATGTTAATTCAACCCTGAATGATACTTCTGATGATATATTCAAATTGGTACTTAACAATGTTCAATATGAATTAGTATACTTTCCTTCTGATGGACTGTATCGCACCAAAATTGAGTCATATATGATAATTGAAAAACTATCGGATACTGATGAATATTGGCAGGTTACATCCAAGGATGGCACTTTATTCAGGTTTGGTTATAACTCTGATTCTGAGCTAACTTCCAATTCAGGGTATGATTATGCTACCAAATGGAGTCTGGACTTAGTTGAAGACCTGCACGGAAATAAGATATATTACTCATATCTTGAGGATCCCTTTATTAATGATTCTGGAACAGTCTATCTAAGCGATATTTCTTATAATACAAATGGCGAAAGGCAAGTTAGTTTCGTTTACGAGGATTTTGATCGTCCTGATGAGAGACTAGTTTATGATAACGGAAACAGGCTTTTAGAGAGTAGAAGACTAAAGGATATAAATGTCATTGCTAATGGAGAGATCGTAAGAAGATATAATCTTGACTATGCCAGCCTTAATCAAGAGAATTCTCTCACTTCTCTTTCTTCAGTAAAGGCATATGGCTCAGACAACTCCACCTTATTTCATGATATCAGCTTTGAGTACTTTTCTGATAAACCTGGCTATACCCTAAAAAACTACAGTTATGAATCGCCAGAAATATTCTCAGATCACCTCCATAATGATTTTGGTGTTAGAGCTACTGACGTAAATAATGATGGTTTTGTTGATATTGTAAAGGCAAGAACAACAGGAAGTGATAAAAAAACATATATCAATGACAAGGAAGGCAACTGGACTGAAGTATCCTGGTTTGTTTCTCCAGAGTACATAGTTGATGTTAAAGACAAAGACTGCGGATTCAGATTTGTTGATCTTAACAGCGACGGTTTTACTGATATTCTTTATAGCAATGATTCAACTCAAAAGGCCTATCTTAACAACGGTACAGGCTGGAACTATAATAGCCTATGGGACCCTCCTTTGCATTTTGTACAGGAAGAAAAGGATAAGGCAGTGCGATTGGTCGACTTTAATGGAGATGGAAGAGTAGACCTGATAAAAGCACATACAGGCAATACCAGCGCTTTTTTGAATAATGGATCTGGGTGGAGTGATGTAAGTGATATATGGAAAAGCCCTATTAATATCATCCATGATGAAAATTATAATGGTGTAAGGTTTATCGACATTAATGGAGACGGGCTGCAGGATATCATTAAAAATGCTGATTCTGTTCCTGGTGCCTGGCTTAATAATGGTTCTGGATGGACAGATTACCCAGATTATTATCCTCCAACTACTTTTGTTAAATCCCTGGAAGGAGAGAAGGGTATCAGATTCACTGATGTTAACGGAGATGGTCTGCCTGATCTAATAGTAGACTATGAGAACGATACATCAACAAACAAGTCTGCATACATAAATAATGGAAATGGGTGGACATTGAATAGTGATTGGCAGTCAGATACACCGTTCACTAAGGACGGCTTTAATATTGGCAGAAGATTAGGAGATCTAAATGGAGACGGAACTGCTGACATCCTGGTATCTCACACTTATGTGCAGGGAAGTGACGAAACATTTACCTACCTGAAGAATTCCTCAACTTCTTATCTTCTAAAAAGAATAGTTAATGAGTATGGAGGTATTGTTGAGATAGATTATTCTGCCTCTACTTCATATAATAACTCTGCTTTAGGAAATAGCACACTGGGATTTAATATATGGATTGTTGCTAATGTTTCCCATAATAATTCTTTATCTGATGATCTTGGTTCTTTGGGCAATTATTCTTATTCTTACTTTGGAGGCAAGCATGATTATTCCCTGGGAGAGTTTATGGGATTTAACATCGTTAATGAGACAAGGCCTGATGGCTCAATGGTTAGCCATTATTTCCACCAGGATGATGCTCTGAAAGGAAAAGAGTACAGGACTGAAGTTTATAATTCTAGTTTCTTTTTTTCAAAATCAGAGAACAGTTATAGCGATACAGACGGGATTAATTATGAGGTATTCCTGGATCATTCGGCAAATTATCTCTATGACACAAATCCTACTGCTGAAGTCACTAATGTTTCCTATGCTTATGATAGCTATGGAAATGTTGTTTTGAAGAATAATTATGGTGATGTTTCTTCTTCTGGGGATGAGAGGTATGAAAGCTATTCTTATGTTTACAATACCTCTATAGGGATAGTTGATAAGGTTGGCAGATATTCTCTTTATGAAGATGATAATCTTACACTAGCTAAAGAGACCCTTTATTATTATGATGGGTTGGATTATGGTGCTGTTCCAGTGAAGGGAGAATTGACTAAGGTTTCAGAGTGGAATAGCGATGGAGAGGATTCTATCACTTCATTTGAATATGATTCATATGGAAATGTTGTTAAGAAGACTGATCCTCTAGGCCATTCTACAAAATATACCTATGGTCTTAGAGATTTAACTTTTACCTATGCTGATAGGGTAACTAATGCCTTGAGGCATAGGACTGATTATGAATATGATCTTGGAACTGGTAATCTTCTTTGGGAGGAGAAGAATAACATAAGGAAGAATTATGCTTATGATGTCTTTGGGAGGATCACTAAGGAGGTAATGCCTTATGACAGCTTTGAGATGCCTACAAAGGAATACAATTATTCTTTTGATGGCTCTTCTCCTGAGGTAATTAAGGTTAGTTTAAGAGAGCATGGTTCTGATACTGTTGATACTTACTATTACTATGATGGCTTTGCTAATCTGGTGCAGTTGAAGACTTCTATTGAAGATGATAAGGCTGTTACTAAAAATATATTTTATGATGGATTAGGTCGTGTAGAATCTGAACAGAATCCTTACAAAGAAAGCTTTTCACCAGCTATTTCAACTCCATCTTCTACTATAGACAAAACATACTATACCTATGATGCATTAGACAGAGTAACCAAAGTAATCAACCCAGATGGAACAGAGAAGGAAATTGATTTCAATAAATACACAATAACAGATTATGACGAAAATGATAATAAGCATGAGTATAAGCTGGATGCACATGGAAGGATAATTAATGTAATTGAATATAATATCAACCCAAACGCCAACAACACAGAAGAGATTTACAATACCTCTTATGAATATGACACAAATGATAACTTAATTAAAATAACAGATAATGAAGGCAATGAATTCAAATTTACTTATGACAGCCTAGGAAGAAAAATAAAGCTGGATGATCCTGATCTAGGTGTATGGACTTATGCTTATGATGCTGCTGGTAATCTTATGGAGCAGAATGATTCTGTGGGGAATGTTATCACCATGAGTTATGATGCACTTAACAGAGTGCTCAACAAGAACTCCACTGATGTTAACATTTCCTTTTCTTATGACACACAATATTATGGTACTTTGAGAAGTATAACCATGGGAGATGTTATTTTTAGATATACCTATGACAAAAGGATGAGAGTAACAAATGAAGAGGTTTATCTGAATGGCTCTTGGATTGAGACAGGGGTTTCATACGATTCTATGGACAGGATTGTTGAAAAGAGATTACCTTCTACTGATTTAGAATATTACTATAACAAGCAGGGAAAAGTAAGCAATATAAGTGATTTTATCAGTTCTGCACACTATAATGCCTTTGGTTCTATATCTAATAGAACCTATGATAATAACTTAGTTACTAAATTCTCCTATACAGCTTCAAATAACAGATTAACCAACATTCAAACAACTTCCTTACAAAATCTGGCATATACCTATGATGATGTTGGGAATATCATGTCAATCAATGATTCTGTTGCTGATAGAGTATATAGGATGGGATATGATGGATTAGACAGGCTGATCAATACTACCATAAACAGAGAGGTATACAGGTATGAATATGACTCTATAGGCAATATCAAGAAGATAGTAAGGGGGGATTCTGCTAAGAGGTTGCTTTATGAAGGGGGTATTCCACATGCTCCCTCTAATGTGATGGATATTGACTCTGGCGCAGGTGTTTATTCTATCAAGAGCATAAACGAATCAACAAAAGATAGAACCATTGAATTCTACCTGATTAATGAGAAGAATTTCAGCCTTACAGCAGTCAATTGGAGTGTTGATTTTGGGGATGGCAATGTAGTTAATTCTCCATCCCCTGTTGATATCTCAGGTGGTATTGTAAGAGTAATAGCTGAGAATAGCTATGGTGCAGGAGGAGATTATACAGTCAATGTTACCAGTGATCATGACTGGAGTTTGTCAGAGGATAAGTTTGGTGTTAAGGTTAAATCTCTTGAGTTGATTAATAATGACAAGACAGAGTGTGCTATTAAGCTTGTGATAGGCAATGACCTGGATGTGACTGCAAATAATGTTAACTGGGAGTGTGATACTGGTAATAAGTCCTCTTCTGTTTTGACTATAGCTGGGAATTCAAATGAAACAGTTTTTATTGATTATAACTATTCTTCGGTTGGGGATAAGATTTTGGTTTGTAATGTTAGCTCTTCTGAGGGAGCTGATAATAAGACAATTGATTTTGAGTTGAAAGGGTTGAAGATACAGAACTTTACTCTAACAGATTTAGGTATGGCAACGCAGGGGGTTGAGTTTAATATCTACAATCATTATTATCCTCTGGATGTTACATGGGTGATTGATTCTGATGGACAGACATTTACAAATAGTGTAAGTTTAGGTACAAATGAATCCTCTTTAGTAAGCCAGGACATAACCTACACAACAGATGGAGATAAAAGAGTTAATGTTACTGCTTATTCTGGCTCAATAAGAGATACTGAGGAATATGACTTTGAGACAAATGCTTTTGATATTGATAGATATACTAGGCTTGATTATAACACTACTAGGAAGATTATTTCTTTTATCATTACAAATCAATGGCCTCAGAACCTTTCTACAAGCTGGAATATAACAGATCCTTCGCTAAAAAATACTACTTCCCTTATGCAAAACGATACATTGATGGTTCTTTTAGAGACAAATTACACAACAGAAGGGAAGAAAGAACCTTCTGTCAATGTCTATTCTTCTGGACTATTAACCACACTAAATGATTGGTTTAATATTTATATAGTTGAGATGCTGGATTTACAGGTGTTGAAAGAAGGAATTGGCAGCACCATATCAGAAATAACTGCTAGAAGCGATACTGGGAATAATACTATTTCATGGCAATTGGATACTGGATATGAGAATCTAACTTCTTCTCAGACCATCTCCATAAATGAAACTGATAGGCTGCTAATATTTGTAGAGCATAACTATTCTTCATCTGGTATTTACAAAACCAACGCTTCGGTCAATACCTCATCTAACCAAGATCATGCTAGTGGAGTTGTGGTAACATGAAGAAACTCTATTTAATCAATATTACAGTCTTCATGGCATCTCTTATAGTGCTGCTTCCAGTCTGCTTTGCAGACTCTATTTCGTTAACTTACGATGATAATGGCAATCTTGTTACTGGTGATGGGTTTTATCGTGAGTATAACTCTTTAAATCAACTTTGGAAGGTTTATAATGGTTCAGATACATCTGGAAATCTTCTCCAAGAGTACGTCATGCATCCAACAGAGGAAAGAGTATTAGTTAAGAAGGTTTACTATACAAATGAATCACTTAAAGAGACAGTTTACTATGTAAATGATGAGTTTGTTAGGGTGATTAATAGTTCTGGGACTTATGATACTACTTATGTAAAACATGAGGGGCAGAGGATAGGCGAATTGAAACCAGACGGTACAAAACAGTTTAACCATCCAGACATGCTTGGTAGCAGTCATTTAGTTACGAATGAACTCGGAGAAGGTATATCAAACTTTAGCCAAACACCATACGGTGTAATACTTGATAGTGAGAATGTTTCGAGGTATAGTTATACCGGCCAGGAATACGACGATGTTATTGAAGATTATGATTATCATGCGAGAAGGTATAAGGCTGATTTGGGGAAGTTTACTAGTCCAGACCCCATTATAGCAGATCCTTATAATCCACAATTACTAAATTCATATGCCTATACTATAAATAATCCATATATTTATGTAGATCCAGATGGAAAGAAAATAGAAAGGTGTTTTAGTGAAACGAGGTTTTTTGGTAAGACTGGTGCTCATGCTTACTTACGTGTTACTCCAGACAATCCAGAAGATTTTCCTGGTAAGGGTGAGCAGTGGATAATCGAAGGAATGCCAGATTGGGAGAGCGGAAAATTAATAATCCGAAATGTGGCAGGAGATGACTTAGGAAGAAAGATTATGGGTGAACCGAAGACAATTTTTAGACCAGCTGGGATGAGTGATACAGAACATATAAAATTACTTGAAAAACTAGTAGACGAATATATGGCATTACCTGATGATGAAAAATTGGATTATAAATGGAGTGGAGGGGATGGAGTAACCAGCGGAAATTCCAATGTAGCAGCAAGATCCCTTATAAAAGCAATTGCTGCTTTTTTAAGCATAAGTGATTATTCCGCAGATTGGTGGATAAATGCCCCAGGATACAATACAATTAGCGATAAAATAGGCGGAAAAGGCGGTAATGTAGTGGTTATAGGGGATGAAGATAGTGTTACAATAATCTGCATTGGGTGCTATATCATAATGGAGTAACAATGTTGATATAATAGAAAAAATAAATGTCTAAATATGATTTCATGGAAAAGTTTTTATAATACATGGTTTATAAACTAAATTATAAGATGAAAAACCCTCTTGCTTTTCTAGGTAAGATAATGAAGGAGCTAGCATTGATATATGTAGCTTCATATATTGCCTACGTTTTGAGTGTTATTGTTGTCTATTTTGTGGCACCTTCACAATTAGAGGTCGGTTACTCATTAACATCTTACTTTCAGATGGGATTAGTGGTTAGTATTGAATCATTGATATTATTTGCAATAGCATACTATTTACTTAAATCATTCAAATTATTAGATTTGGAATTATACTTTGTATTAATAGCCGTTATCATATCAATATTTGTTGATACGGTCTCGTATGGGTATTTGAACTCAATTTTTTTTGGTAGTTTTAGGAGCTTTAAACCTTGGCTTCCTTGGGTATATGCTATTGTGTTATATGCTGCAATCCTATACCTCATGGTTCCAATTCAGAGGAAACTAAATAGTTTAAATAAAAAGAGTAGCAAGTAGTGGCAAATATACTATTTCTAAATCAATCTGCTCTGATTATCCCTATTAAACCATGCATCCTCCGATTCTGTATATCAACCCTTATACACCAATAAATTATCAAATATAGCTAAAGCTAGGAATATACTTTTCATCCAGTTGAGGAAAGGGTATTAATTAAGAAAGTATATTACACAAACGAATCACTTAAAGAAGCAGTTTACTATGTAAATGATGAGTTTGTAAGAGTTGTTAATTCAAGTGGGACATTTGATACAACTTACATAAAACATGGGGGGCAGAGGGTTGCAGAGATGAGGGATGATGGGACTAAGTATTTTGTGCATGGGGACCATATCGGATCAAGCTCTCTTTTGTCAGACGAAAGCGGGAATGGAGTGGAGAATAGTTCGTTCTCTCCATTTGGTGTTGCGTTGTCAGGAGCTAATGAATCGAGGTACAGCTACGAAGGGAAAGAATACGACTCAGCAATTGACCAATACGATTTCCATTTCAGGGGGTATAAAGCGGAATGGGGAAAATTTGTCCAGCCCGATACATTATTGCAAAACGTATACGACCCACAATTACTTAATAGGTATTCTTTTGAGAGGAATAATGCTTGGAAGAACGTTGATGAAAGCGGACATATAGTTGGATTTGTGGAATTGTCTTTTGCTGCGGTATTGGGTGCTGTTTTATTGGCTAATGTAGCTATGACTGCCTCAGCAGGGGGTGGGCTATTATTGGGAATTATTCATTCATCGATTAAGCAGTTTATGCAAGCTCGTTCAAATGCAAATTTAGCTTTGTCTGCTGCGAACACGGCCAACAAAGCGGACACTTATTTGAAAGATAGGACAGAAGAGAATAGGAAAGCACTTTATAAGTCATTTGTTGCATTGGCGCTAAATATTGCCATGGAAAAAATTGGGGGAGCAAATGGTGGAGCAGACACAAAAAATATCGCTGGTGCGATTGACCAATATTCCCCAGATTATTATGGTAGTATTGTCACCTTTTTGGGTGCAGTATCTAGTGATAATTTTGATAATACTCTTGTAAGTATTCAACATGTTTATAATAATCCTAGACTAAGCCAAGATATTAAATCTTCCATAATGGGAAGTATGTTTCATACTTCTGCGAGTGGGAAGAATATCCAATGGTATTATAATCCAAACACAGGACATTATCAATATTGGGTAGGCGAAGGAAGACCAAGTGACGAAGGGATGGTTCCTATGGGGGGGAAAATCGTCAAAATTGGAGGGGATGATTACTATTGTAAGACTTGCTAAGTAAGTAAAACACAAATAATTTATATAGAGATGCTTTTATAATTCTTATGGGATACACAAGTAATTTCATGTGGTCGCTTGTCTTTTTGTTAGGTTCTTTTGTAGGTTTATTCTTCAATAGGTCCTTTGAGATTAGTAGATACATCCAAAGAAGAACTCAGGAATTAAAAGGTTTGTTTGTTTCGATAACAAGATTAAATGAAAAACATTTTGGGAGAGTTCTTAGGTTTCTTGTTTTTAATTTGTTTTTAATAGTAGCTATTGCTTCGCTTGAAGGATTGAGTCCCAAATTCCAACTAATATTTTCAAGATACTTTTTTAAGCTTAATTTTGCTACACAATTTCTATCCATCTTTTTATTCTTAGTCGCCTACGTGTCGATGCTCTTTAATCACGAGATTTCCTTGGTTGTATTAAAGCAAACCTTTTACAAAAACGACTTAAAAAGGAGGAACATTTACTTATTGCTTAGGTTAATCTCTTTCATTCTTGGAATTATGGTCCTACTTTTTTTGGTTAAGTTAAAATAGAAATTGTAAGGATTATTCCTCCAAGGACACTAAAAAATAATAAAACAGCTATAAGTGCAAAAGAAGCAAGTAAAGATTTTTTCCAGTTTTCTTTATACAGATGTTTTATGGTACGTAAAGTTCTATCTTACTCTTTCATTGTTTTGCCGTCTAAGCATACATTTATATTTTCAAAAATCTTGAGGTGGTTTTATGTATTCAGTTAGACAGATAATCAAAGATAATTGGAAGTTGTTTCTTAAGAAACATAATGTACTTCCTTATCAGAGATACGAGATGGAAAAAATGCTGAATTGCTCAAGGAATAGCTGCAACAGCAGGATCTGTTCTTCATGCGGGAAAAGGTATGCTGATAATTGGTCAAACCAATTGGTATTTAGACCTAGGCAACATGTAGTCTTAACTGTTCCTTCCTTTTTAAGGCCGATTCTTAGAGATTGGAATAAGCTTAGTTTACTTATGCAATCTTCTAGGAATTTTTTTCAATGTTTGGTCTAGACTATAAACTTATAGTGATTCTTCATACTTTTGGAAAAGATATGAAGTTTCATCCACACTTGCATATTTTAACGGACTATAATATAGATTTCAACTATAAATTTGATAGGGCGTGGAGGAAAATCATCCTAAACAACCTTGGTTTATTATCAAATAGGTACTATTATGGTTATTATGTTTGGTCTGAAAAGAGAAATTTATACTCAAAAAATGTAGCTAAATATGCAGCAAGGTATGTAAGACATCCAGCAATTGCAAATGGAAGGATAATTGATTATAATAGGAAAGGAGTTACTTTTTATTATAAAGACGAGGAAGATAATGAATTATTTATAACTAAAAAAATAACTAATTTTATCACTTCTCTAATCCAGCATATACCTCCAAAGCAGTTCAAGATGATAAGGTATTATGGTGCTTATAGCAGGAAATAAAAAAAATACCTAATTGTTTTAGGAAGTGTAAGCATTAGGTTTCATGAATAAATTGCTGGGCTGTACTATACAAATTAGTCCAAAAAGCGAAATATTTATATATGTAGTCAATATATCTACAATAGTAGATAAAAGGTAAACAATATGTTAGGACACTTATTTACATCAAAAACCAGGATAAATATATTATCCTTGCTTATGTTTAATCAGGATAGGGAATACCATCTAAGGGAGATTGCTAGACTTATCAACATATCTCCAAAATATGTTGGCATGGAGTTAGAAAAACTATTGAGAATAAAACTTGTCAATAAGTATGAAAAAGGAAATATGAATATCTATTCAATCAATAAAAACAATATTATTCTTAATGAGCTGAAACAAATATTTCTCAAAACAGATTATCTCGGAGAATTAGTCAGGAAAGAGCTAAAGGAAAAGGTCAAATACGCTTTTATCTATGGCTCATTTGCAAAAGGAGAAGAAACTGAAAGCAGCGATATTGACTTATTTGTTATCGGTGATATGGAAGAAGACGATTTGATAAGGATAATCCAGAAATTGGAAAAAACAACCAACAGAGAGATTAATTATGTATTATGGAGTGAGAATACATTTCAGCAAAGGGCAAAAAGCCATCATTTATTGAAAACACTTAAAAAGTCAAAGGTAATCATGCTTATAGGCGATGAAAGTGAATTCAAGAAATCAATCAGGTAAGTGGGAGAGGATAACAAAAGACGATAATTTGGTTGATAACGCTTTACAATTAGCTGAAAGAGATATTAAAACAGCAAACGATGTATACAACAACAGAGATTATGACTGGGCATTCTCTATAGCTTATAATGCAATGCTGCAAGCAGGCAGAGCATTAATGTTTTCTGAAGGTTACAGACCGAAGGGAGAAGCAAAGCACGTATCTGTCATTGAATTTGTCAAAAAGAAATTCGGTAGTGACTTTGCTGACAAGATACTCTTTATGTTTAACAAAATAAGAAAGAAAAGGCACATTGCTGTATATGAGCAAGTAAATATTATTAGTGAGGACGAAGCAGAAAATGCCCTGAATACAGCAAAGGAGTTTGTTGGTAAGGTCAAAGAGCTTATTGAATAGTATATTGAACTATCTTTCTTATACTTATGACCATTAAGATTGCTTTGCTAATCTGGTGCAGTTGAAGACTTCTATTGAAGATGATAAGGCTATTACTAAAAATTCTCCCTTTATCCTTCCAGCCTTTAGGCTTGGGGAGGATGTCAGATACCAAACCAATGAAAATACCCTACTAGGACGGCTATGATCCTTACTCCACTTTACTTTCAACTATCCTTTTGAGCTTCCTAATAATATTCTCAAAGACCGGCTTATTCCTTTTGATATAAGAGGAATTCACTAGAACACCATAGTATACGATACTGTTCCTTCTTTTCCTTAATGTGTCCAGAACAACAATTTCATTCTCGCTAAACTCGTTCTTATAATTCAACCTTATGTATTCTATAAGATCCTTATGGCTTAACGTTTTATACCCCTCAGCAAAAAGCAGGGCTGTAATGAGTTCCTTACAAATTTCATAATAGCTTTCAGCAAGCAAAGAACTTTCTTTTTCTGAATCAAAATTTGAAAGTTTGCTTATTCTTAGGGCTGTTAGACTTAGTAACCCTTTTGCCCGTTCAGGGTCTTTTTCAATCTTTATTAACTCCATCAAAACACCTTGATATACCCATTAAGCTTTATGCCATTTAGTACATTGTTTCTTAGCTCTTTTGGCAGTTTGTTAATATCTTCTGAGAAAAATAGTTGTATCTCCCTATTTATTATCTTTTCGTATTTTTCAATATCCAGCTTCTTTTCGCTGCTTTGGATATAGATATCGATGTCGCTTTTCTCTGTGTCTTCTCCTTTTGCGCATGATCCGAAAAGTATAATGGCATCAGGAACACATTTTTCATTTAGGTATTGTATTAACCCGCAATCATTTAGGAACATAAGCCAATTGATTTTCTTATAGAACCTGAATTTCTCAGAATCAAAATTCGCAACATAGTATTTGAATATTTCGTCCTTCTTTTCTACTATAAGGTTTTCCTTTATAAGCCTATTGAGGTGTATCTTTATCGAGGTTGATGCTAACTTTACCTTCCTGCTTAGTTCCCTTATGTGCCTTTTTTTGAGGGGACTTTCCAGAAACTCCTTCAACACAACCCAAATGCTACATTTTTGTATCATATGTAACATAAATATATCAACTGATATATAAATGTTTCTCTTTTTCCAATTGTTACTTAGTCTTTAAGCCTAACCTACGACGCAAATGGCAATTGAATAACAGGAGATGGCTTTTATAATAGCTATCTAGAGAATTTCTTAAACAGTTTCATATGTTCATCTGCTATCTTTGGCCAATTTGCCTCTTTTCTGTAGGTCTCTAACCCTTTTTTGTAATGATCATAGTTCTTGAATACCTTCTTTATACCCTGGGCAAGGGCTTTTGGGTTTCTTGAAGGGACTACTTCTCCGAACCCGAACCTTTCTACCATCTCGTACAATGCTCCTGTCCTGGTTACGACAACAGGGAGGGACCATGCGACTGAGTTGTGGAGTATCCCTGACTGGTAGGGTGCCCAGGTGTGGGGCAGGACAACTATGTTTGCCTCTTTGTATAATCTCTCTTTCTCTTTTTCATCTATCCATCTGAAGCTGGTCTTTATTTTAGCTTTTGACCTGTTTAGGGATGTGAGGATCTCCTGCTTTACTTCCTTATCTACAAATCCTCCTGCTATGGTAAGGCTGTAATCAGGAAGATATTTCATGGCCCTTATAAGATAGGGGATGCCTTTTCCTTTGGAGATCATACCAAAGCACAGGATATTCTTTTTGTTCTTTCTTTTTGGGATGTTGTTCAATCTTAGGCCATGGTATATCGTTATAATCTTTTTTGTCCTGTACTTTCTCTGTAGGAACTCCTGCTGTTTAGGGGTGTGTACTATTATCTTCTTTGCTTTTTTTATGATGTTTTTTTCGATCAGTGCAAGGATCTTGTTTCTAAGACCTTTTGTCGAGTAATGGACCTCGTGGAGGGTGACTATGACAGGGATGTTCTGGTCCAGGGCCCTTATGAGATTATAGTTAAGGGTGTATTTTCCAAACAGAGTTGGGACGTACTGTATGTTCAGAAGATCCAGCTTTTCTTTTTTTATAATCTTTTTTAGGTCTCTCTTCAGTCTGAATGATTTGAAGTTTATCCTGTAATCAGAGTTGCTGGCTTTTCTTCCAATGGTCACTATGTGTTTCTTGTTTTCCTTTAAACCTCTGAGGATATTGTCAGAGTAGATGGCAATCCCGTCTTTTTCAGGAGGGAAAGGGCTGAGTATTCCTATCTTTAGCATTTTTTCAAGATTTCCTGGTTTAATCTTATGTTTAGATGGGGGTAGTCTTTTTTGTTAAGCAGGGGAGTTATCTTGCATATGTTGTCCTTGTAGCTTATCCCATTCTGCAGCAGTATCCAGGATCCTCTTACCTCTAAGATCCCATAGTCTTCGTTGTTTATTATGTGTGTTGGATCGTCTGCTATCTTCTTTACATTGCCTGCCCTTCTGGTGTCTGTTACAGCTTCACTCAGGTCCAGGAGAAGATATTTTGGAGGTCCTGCTTCATACATCCTCAGGGGAGGCCCGTTGAAGGTTGTCTGGTTCCATCTGACAAAATGATACAACATAAATGCATCGTCTCTTTGGCTTAAGTGGGGCATAATCCAGTTTGTTGAGGCAACTGAGTCGTCCGGGCCTATCCTGGAAAGCAAGTGGTGTCCGTTTTCTACATGCTCTGTCCTTATATTAAATGAATTGTAGTCATGCAGGATTGTGAATGGGGAGTAAGCAAGGAAAGACAGGATGGCTGTGCTTAATATGAATACAGCAGCCATGTTTGTTATGTCTTTTTTTAGGTGTTTCTTTAAGAAGTTCTTTATCAGGTAGATCCCATATACGCTGGATACTATAACAAACGGGAGTATGGATGCCTGACGGTGGGTTACTATCTCACCGATCCCCATCTTTGTGAAGAAGACAGTCATACCTATCTGGAATATTGGGAGAAGTATTATCGGTGAAAATAAGACAAACAATCCCAGGCCAATAGGGAGTGCAAGGAGTACAAGGAAAGGCATATTTTGGGTGAGTATTGCCATAGGTGTGAGGAGCTTTTCTATAACTATCTCTATCATGCCTTTGTCAGTGAGGTAGGCAAATCCTACAGGGGAGAAGTGAGGTATTATCACCTTGAAATTTATGTATGTCCATATGGCACCTATCAATATGCTTGTTATGGCCAGTGCGGGTTTTTTGTATCTTATCAGGATGTATATCCCGAAGGTTATGAACAATAATGGGATGTGCTCTTTGCAAAGCCCTGCAGTCCCAAGGAGGATAAGAGAGGTTATGAATCTCTTTTTTTCAAGAAAGTACAAGGAAAATAGTATAAATGGGATGGCTAAGGTGACTGGATGGAAGTCAAACAGGTTCATATACTGGGTAGAGGGATGGATGAGGTATGCTAATGACATCACTAACGCTATGTTCTTGTTAAGAATTTTTTTTGTCAAAAGATATATGGGTATTGCCCCCAATGCTATAGCTATTGTCTGTAGGACAACAAGGGTTATGGGGCTTGAGTAGATCCAGTAGAAAGGAGCTATAAGGAAAAGGATTGGCTGCACGTGGTCTCCGAGCATTGGTGTCTCTATCACACTCAAGGTGATTATCTCCCCTCTGCTGTAGCCCCATACGGTCTGGTCATAGATCGCCAGGTCATATGCAGTTGAGTGGAAGGACATATGCTTAAGTATGGCTAATGTTGAGAATATGAGGATGTATAATATTATCAATATGGCCAGTATCTTTTTATGTTTTAACCTTGGCTTTAGCTTTTTTTTGAAGAAGATCGCTTTTAATCCTATGAAAAGGGAAAGGGATATCAGGAGGAGAAGGTAGGATGGCAGGTTAGAGGCTCTGCTCATGTTCTCTGGAATTTTTATCAGATATCTTACTGGGAAGAAAATTAGTATAAGGAATGGTATGAAGGTGAGAGCGTCTTTTTTTAGATCATTCCTGGTTATCTTTGAATAAAGATACCATACTGCAAGTGTCAATAATATGAATAATACGGAGTTTATTACTGCTGCTTTGGGATTTATAAGTCCAATTCCAAAGGCAAGGTCAAAAACGAAAAGTCCAATCAGGATCCCTGCTATTATTGGGAAGATAAAAGCGAGATTCTTGGTTTTTGTATCCATTTTACCTAATTTTTGAACCTGATCTTTATGATCCTGAGCACATACATCATACCATACTTTGCTATAGAGGTTATGTACTGGGCTGTCTTTGATTCTCCTAGCTTTCTTTCTGTGAATACATAGGGTACCTCTTTAACCTTAAATCCTTTTCTTGTACATTTGTAAAGGAATTCAATGCAATACTCTCCATGGCCTTTTGGGTTGTACTTGATCCTGTCAAATACCTTTCTTTTTGCTGCTACAAACCCGCTGTCATAGTCCAGGACCTTGAAGTTAAGAACAATATTAGCAAAGAGGTTTATCATCTTGCTTGTCAGGACCCTCAAAGGCCCTCTTTTATCTCTTCCTCCTTTTATGTATCTTGATCCAACTGCTACATCGTTATTATCGAGGGCAGAGACCATCCTTGGTATAACCTCTGGAGGCATTGAGAGATCAGCGTCCATCCATACAATGATGTTGCCCTGGGCTGCTTGTATTCCCCTGTATATGGCGGATCCTACTCCTCTTTCCTTTTTTCTTATAATTGCTCTTACATTCTTAAGCCTGGATGCGATCTCTCCTGTCTTGTCAGGGCTGTTATCATCTACAACAAGGATCTCCTTTAGACCCTTTATGCTCTTATTCAGCCTTCTAACCATATCCTTGATGTTCATGCTTTCGTTATAGGTAGGCAATATTACAGAAACATTATTTTCCATTTTTTATCTCAACTATTTTTTCCACTGCCTCTTTTATCTGCTCTTCGGTCAATGAACTGCTTGACGGGAGGTATAATCCTTTTTCATACAGCATGTCTGAAACAGGGTAATTGCCTTTTGTGTCTGGGAATCTTTCATCATCTTCCTGGAATATGGGTTGAAGGTGCATGGGATAGAAGAAGGATCTGGTATCTATTCCTTTTTCTTTGAGCTTTTCCATAAGCTCTTCTTTTTTTACTCCGAATTCCTTTTCAACAAGTACCCCATACATCCAATAGACGTTCTTTGCCCAGTCTTCTTCTGGTGGTGTGGTAATCCCTTCTACTTCTTTCAACAATTCGTTGTATAGTCTTGCGTTGTTTATCCTTGATTCCACCAACTGATCTGCATTTTCCATCTGTGCAAGCCCTATTGCTGCCTGTATGTTGGTCATCCTGTAATTAAATCCAAGTTCATTGTGGATGAATCTGGGTTTTGTGAAGGCATGGTTCCTCAGCAGTCTTGCTTTTTCTGCTATCTTCTCATCGTCGGTTACTATCATCCCTCCTTCTCCTGTTGTTATTATCTTATTGCCATAGAATGAGAAGCATCCGATATCTCCGATGCTTCCTGTTTTCTTTTCTTTGTATAAGGCTCCGTGGGATTCTGCTGCATCTTCTACTATCTTCAGGTCGTGCTTTTCAGCTATGTTTTTTATCTTGTCCATGTCACATGGATGTCCATAGGTATGCATGGGCATGATTGCTTTTGTTTTATCTGTGATCTTTTCCTCTATTAGTTTAGGATCCATATTCCATGTCTTGTCTTCAGAGTCGATCAAAATGGGCCTGGCCTGGGAGTATATGACTGCATTGGCAGTAGCTATCATGGTGAAATCAGGTATTATAACCTCGTCTCCTTTCTTTATACCTATTGATTCTAATGCAAGATGCAGAGCTGTTGTACCGTTGGAGCATGCAATCCCATATTTTGTGCTGCAGAATTCGCTGAACTTTTCCTCAAAGAGTTTTATGTATTTTCCTGCAGAGGATATCCAGTTGGTCTTGATGCAATCCTCTACATATTTCAGTTCGTTTCCTTTTAGCGTAGGCTCACAAACAGGGATCATTCTGTAAAATACCTTTTTTCCTCTTTTCCCCTATAAGGGCCTTGTTTTATCTCTATGAATTTTGAATCTTCCAGGCACTGGAGGCTGTGGCCGCTTATTATTATCATTATGTCTCCTTCATTGCCTGTTACGTCTGTTACTTTATTGTCTTGTTCATCGTATAGGCCTATCTGTATCTTACCTTTTTCAACATAGAACATCTCCTGGACCTCCAGGTTCTTCAGCTCTTCAAAAGGTATGTGTATATGGGGTTTTGCCTCAAACCCTTTTGGCTGCTTATGTATGCCAACCTGCAGCCCATAATTATCTTCAGTTACAAAGCTAAGGCCTTCCCTGTCAAAGCCTTTCCTTACTATTATGGCCAGTACTTTTCCGTTATGTTCAAATCTTTCGACGTTTTCCATTTGAACCCCCTTTAATTGTTTATTTAACTTATTATTTAAATCTTTTTCTTAAAATCTTTATTATTGCATCTGCAAAAGCCCTGATGTCGTTCTTTTCAACTAAGATCCCATCCTGGAGGACCTCTGGATGCGAACCTACATTGAATGCTACTGTGGGTTTTCCTAGCTGATAGGCTTCTACTATTGGCATGTCAAACCCCTCCCATAGGGAGGCTGTTGTATAGATGTCACAGGCTGCATATAGGTATGGAAGGTCCTGGTCTTTCACAAAACCTGTGAATATTACATTTTTGTCTGCTATGCTCTTCAGTTTTTTTGTGTAATTTGGGAAGGTATGTTTTCCTGCTATGATGAGTTTTGAATTAGGGTATTTCTTTTGGACCAGTTTGAATGACTTTATGAGCAGGTGAATCCCTTTGTGGGGTGAGATCCTTCCTACATATAGGAATACCGGGTCTTTTCCAAGGTTGTATCTCTTTCTTATCTTTTTGTTGTCTACCCCTTTATGGAACCTCTTCTTATCGATAGGTACGTACTCAACCTTGCCGTCCATACCTGTCTCTTTCTTAAGCTGTCTTCTTAGGAAATCGCTTATAGAGATTATCTGATCTGCGTTTCTTATGGTTAGGTTTGTCAGGTAGTTGAATAACCTTAGATACATTTTTTCAAGGAAAGAGTAGGTCTCTGTTATCCCTACTCCTGCATTGTGGAATATGTATTTTAGTTTCTTGTTCTTCTTCTTTGCTTTGTATGCTAATATATTCATAGGGTATAAATGGGAGATTATGAGGTCATAGTCTTTTAGGATCCTGGAGTATCTGTTGACCTTCTTTATGTCCAGGAACATGAACAATCTGTATAATCTTTCTAAGGTTGGGTTTTTGGGCATCCCCATGGAATATACCTTTACGTCTTTAGGATTGATACTTGCTTTTAGGGTAAAGATATCGACCTTATGGCCTTTCTTGAGGAATTCCCTGTATTTGTTTTGGACTAACCTGTCTATCCCTGAGAAATGGGAGAATGTAGGTGTAAGTATGGCTATTTTCATGTGTTTTTGAGGTTATGTTTTGTTTAAATAATTTGTGAAACTATTTTTTTGAGTGTAGATCTGATTATAGGCTGAGTTGACTATAGGTAATCCACATAAACCTTGAAGAAATTCTTAAAGGTCTTCTCAAGTTTCTCAAGAATAAACCTTTGGAGTTTTGTCTTATGTCCGTTGTCATAAGCTTCCAGGGCATTAAAATAAGATGGCCTAACGGTCTTACGGACTATCAAGGGAGGGTACCCTCTTTCCAGGAGTATAGCATTTATCAATATCCTGCCTACCCTTCCATTGCCATCTTCGAAGGGATGTATCTTTTCGAATCTTCCATGGAATTCAGCAGCCAGTTTTACAGGATGCTCTTTTTCTTTTAGCTTATTATAGCTTTCTATCAATGCCTGCATCTCCTGATCTGTTTTTTCCGGAGGGGTCGTTCTTACATCCCTCATCAATAGATAATTTGGCAGTTTTTTGAATCCGTCCTTTACGCCAGTATCCCTTATTAAAACAGAATGCAGCTTTATTATATCTCTTATGCTAATCTTGATCTTATTCTTGAAAAGCATCTCATTAGCTATCCTTGTGTTCCTTGTTTCATATACCTCCCTTAGGTCTTTTCCTTTCGGCACAATGTTCTCATTTAATATCAGGTTAACATCCTTTAATGTGAGGGAATTCCCTTCTATAGCATTGGACTCATATGTAAAATTCACACTGAACCTATCCAGGATGTCTTTCATCTGTTTTTTTGTAAGATTCCTGATTAGCTGCCTGTATTCCGCTTTAAAGGATTCTATTTTAGCTATCTTTTCCTTTGTTAGGATGGAATCTTCCTTATAGGTCTTCAATGCATATTTTTTGTATGCCTCCTGCTCTTTCTTTAGGAAGTAACTCTTGATCTCTTTGCTCCCTGAGTCATCCTTCTTTCTGATCAGCTTCGATATCTTTTTGATCTTTCCATCGGGGAGCCTAAAGGAATACTCAGCATATAGGTATTCCTTCCTATTTATCTTCTTTTTTCTTATACTTACCATAATAATTTGTTTACCCCTACATATATTTAAATCTTTTGTTTTTGTAGGGGTAAAAGGATTGAAGGTTCTTCTCATAAACTTAAAAGCAATTTTCTCCTTAATAGGCTCCGTTCAAAATCTAGCTATGCTAGGGTTAGCAGCTTCAAAGTTCTCGATGTTAGTATTTTATAGCTGACATTCCCCGTAAGGGACATCCCCCTTGTCAGCTACATCTAAATTATTTATAGAACTTTGACCTTAGGCTGCTAACCTACATTTTGAACGCAGCCCCCCCTCAATAGCAATATTTTTAAACATGCCCCTTATCCTCCTTTTTGTTATGAAACTTGCTTTAATATCCTTGGCAGTTGGGTCTGGGTCTCCGCCTTTGGGGCTGTGTTCTATCGCAACCTATCTTGAGAAGTATGCTAATTTTAAGGATACTGTTATCCTGAACAGGAACTTTGAGGATGTCTATGCCCGTCTCTCTGAGATAAAGCCAGACGTTGTAGGTATAACTGCGATGACAATATATTATCCAGAGGCTGTCAAGATGGCAAAGAAGGTCAAGGAGATGTTTGATGTTCCTGTCCTTATAGGCGGTAACCATGTCTCTACCATCCCTGATTCTCTGCAGAGATGCTTTGATATCGGTGTGATAGGAGAAGCTGAAGAGACCATGAAGGAGCTTGTTGAGCTCTATATAGAGAAGGGGAAGTTCTTAAATTCTGATCTTCATAATGTTAAAGGGATACTGTTCTTTGAGGGGGATAAATTAATCAGGACAGAGATGCGTCCTGTGATATTTCCATTAGACAAGATACCTATACCTAATCGTGACTATCTGAATAAAAAGTGTTTTGAGAGGGTATTGAACTATTCAAGCAGGGAGTTTGACATCTGCTACAGGATACATGCATCCAGGGGGTGCCCATACAGATGTAAGTTCTGCTCTCCTTCTATCATGTGGGGGACCAAGGTAAGGCTTAATTCTGTTGACCGGATAGTTGAAGAGATAAAGATAGCCCTTGAGAAGTATCATGCTACATATATCTCATTTTCTGATGATCTTTTTACTGTCTCGAAAGACAGGTTGAGAGAGTTATATGAGAAACTGGACAAGGCGGAGTTGCTGGGCAAGGTTAAGTTTGCCGGAAGGGTAAGGGCCAACCTTGTTGATGATGAGATGTGTGAACTCTTGAAGAAGCTTGGGTTTGTGAGCGCATCCCTTGGGTATGAGAGCGGTAATGATGAGATCTTGAGGTTCCTTAAAGGAGGTTCTGTTACAGTAAAGGATAACTATAATACAGTAAGGCTGCTTGAGAAGTATAAGATAACCAATTACGGGTCTTTTATATTTGGGAGCCCTAATGAAAGCCTGGATCAGATGAGGGATACATTGAATCTGATAAAGTATGCATATAAGCATGGGATAGGGCAGATATATGTGTATCTGCTGCAGCCATTTCCTGGTACAGAGGCATGGGATATTGCAAAAGAGAAAGGACTGGTTTCAGATGATATGGACTGGGAGAAGCTCTCTCTGTTCCTGGAGGATATCAATGAGAACCATAAGCCTATCCTGATGGATAAGGGGGTTGATTTTGTCGAGTTCAAGAAGATCTATGATGAGGCACTGAGCTATTCCAGGAAGCTTTCCAGGAAACGCTTTATGATGATATTCTTTAAACATCCTATAAAGACAGTTATGAGTATGGGAAATCCTTTTTCCTTTATCAAGAAGAATCTTGCAAAGAAGGATAAGCTGGATGTTCTAAGGGAAAAGAAGAAGATCTAAAGCCAGTATCTTATTGAGAGTATTTTTTTAGGTTCTATGTTCTTTATGTCTTTCTTTAGGTATAAGAAGAAGAGTGATATGCAGAATAACCACGTTAGTACTCCGAATAAAAAGGACAGGGCTGCAAATATAGGAGGATGGCCTATGGAGATTCCTAACCCATGCCCTATGATCCTTATTATGTATACGAAGTATATGTGTACTGTTATCAGGATGATGAAGAGTGATTCTTTGTAGTTGATGTTAAGGAATATAAATG
Organism: Candidatus Nanoarchaeia archaeon; assembly: GCA_028279655.1. Classification (GTDB taxonomy): domain Archaea; phylum Nanobdellota; class Nanobdellia; order Woesearchaeales; family JACPBV01; genus JAHWHQ01. Next base: position 372,277 of record JANQNH010000018.1, read on the forward strand.
GTATTATCCAGATGAGGTAGTGGGGGTGTATGAAGAATACAAATGAATAGAGGCAGTAGAAGATGATCTTAAAGGACCTTTCTAATGATGATACCTTGCTGTAGACCATGATTGTTATTGCTAAAGCTATGAACAAGAGGAACTTTCCATAGTTTAGCATCAATCCTTCTATTAAGCTTAGTAAGTTAGGGAGTATGTTTAGGCTTTTTGCTAATATCAATATTTTTGCAAACCCCCAGTTTAGATGAGGGGTGTAGATAAACGGTTGACTTATGGCTGTTGTGAACGTTCCATCTATCATGAAAGGGACGTATGTTACCAGGAAGGATGCTATGGTTGCTGTTAGGAAGGTAAATTTATCCCTGATATCTTTAAATTTAAAGAATAGTATTGGCATCAATAGTATTGGGTAGAATTTAGTGCTTGCTCCAAGGCCCAGGATTATCGCTGGTATTAATGGTCTTTGGTATTTGGTGAAATAGTAAAAGGCAAGCACCATGGCTAATATGGGTATAGAGTCAGAATGACCGTGGATAGCTGTTATAGCAAGGTTGGCAGGGTTAAGGGAGTATATCAGGGACCAGTAAAAGGATTTTTCTGTGCTGTACTTTTTCTTTAGGATTCTGAAGAGGATTATAGAGATCAATGTTTCAGCAAGTATAGGGACGATCTTCATCACAAAGTAGAATGGCAGCCCTGTGCTTATGGATATAAGGCCGTTTAGATGATATAGCTTATAGAGGGGCCATCCATACTGGAGGCGGTTACGAAAGGCGCTGTGCTGCTCTGAGTAGAGGCTTTCATGGTTTATCTGTATGTTAGCCATCCTTCTAAAGGTGTTTGTATCCCCATATTCTGTTATGTCGTTGATGGCTACATGGCCAGGGATCAGAAATGCTATTATTAGTTTTAGGATGAGTGGCAGGATGATCAGTATTATGAGAAGTTTTGTTTTTTTGTCCATCTTATATCCTTGTCTCCCATCTAAGCTCGTCTTTCAGGAGTATGTCTTTTATCCTCCAGCTGTCATCTTTTAACCAGCAGTCTAGGCATCTTTCGTAGAGTATTATGTATTCCTGGTCTGCAAACACCTTTCCTCCATAGGAGGTGTTGAATCCTGTTTCCTCTCTGTATTCATAGGTTCCTTGTGTCGTGTCGTGTATTGCTATAACTAGTATGATCAATCCTATCAAGAAGGATACCATGCATAGTATTGTTAGTATTTTTGGTGTTGTATCTTTGCTCATTTTTTTCCTTATCACTCCCTGCTTTTGGGATGTTTGGTGTATATATAAATGTTATTTGTAGATAGTGTTTTTTTCAGATTGATGTTTTGTGTGGTGGTCTGCTTCATCATTTCTTTTACTTTACAAATAGGAAAAGTATTTAAAAGATTATTATTCCCCTTGGATTGTAATGGGGATGGAAAAGATATGCGTTTTGGGTATGGGATATATTGGATTTCCAGTATCTAGCCTGTTCGCTACCTCTGGTTTTAAGGTGGTTGGTGTGGATATAAATGAGGAGAGCATCAAGCGCATCAATAATGGGGAAGCCATGGTTAGTGAGCCAGACCTGAATGTTATGTCTGAGGCTGCTTTGAAGTCTGGGAATCTTGTTGTGAAGACCTCTCCGGAAGAGGCAGATGTTTTTATCATCGCTGTGCCAACTCCAATAACAGAGGATAAGGTATGTGACCTTAGTGCTGTTAGGATGGCTGGTAGGTCTATAGTCCCTTTTCTGCGAAAAGGCAATCTTGTGATCCTAGAGTCTACTGTTCCTCCCTGTACAACAGGAGAGGTTCTTGGGCCGATACTGGAGGAGAGCGGGCTGAAGGCAGGAGAGGATTTCTATCTTGCCCATTGTCCTGAGAAGGTACTTCCTGGGAAGATCCTATATGAGTTAGTGGAGAATGACAGGGTTTTTGGGGCTATTAATGATGAGTCTTTCTCGCTTGTTAAGAAACTGTATTCTTCTTTTGTCAAAGGCAATATCTATTCAACAGACCTTAAGACAGCTGAGTTCATAAAGCTTATCGAGAACAGCTTTAGGGATGTTAATATCGCTTTTGCCAATGAACTTGCTAAGATATCAAAGAAGCTTGGTATTGATGTTTGGGAGGCTATCGGCTATGCAAATAAGCATCCCAGGGTAAATATCCACAGGCCTGGACCTGGTGTTGGAGGGCACTGCATTGCAGTTGACCCATGGTTTATCGCTGAGAAGGACAGGTCTTTGGCTGAGATGATCATCCTGGCTAGAGGTATAAATGATTCTATGCCTGAGTTTGTTGTAGGCTCTGTAATGGGAAAGATAAAGGATAAGGGTGATGCAAAGGTTGCTGTGCTTGGTGTTGCTTATAAGGCAGAGATTGAGGATGCAAGGGAGAGCCCTGCAAAGAAGATAGTCATGTTATTGAAGAAGGAAGGCATTGATGTCAAGATATTTGATCCTTATGTAACTGATTTTGATTATGAAATGGAGGCAGATATTGATTCTGCGCTTCAGGGAGCGGATTGTATCTTGATCGTCACTGACCATAATATGTTTAAGGAGATGGATCCTGGAAGGGTATCTTCTTTGGTGAGAAATAAGATCATTATAGATACAAGGAAATGTACTGATAGGAATGCTTGGGTATCTCAGGGTTTTGAGTGGGATACTGTTTGAGGTTTGATAATGTCTTTAGCATTAGTTACAGGTGGAGCAGGAGCTATAGGTGGGAATGTTTCCAGGGAGCTTATCAAAAGAGGATTTAGGGTAGTTGTACTTGATAACCTGAGCTCTGGCTTTAAGGGGAATATACCTAAATGCAGATTTATTAATGGGGATATATGCGATAATAAGGTGTTGAAGAAGGCATTTGGCTATTCTCCTGATGTTGTCTTTCATCTTGCAGCTAACTTTGCCAATCAGAATTCTGTGGACCATCCTGAGAAGGACCTTAGGACAAATGGGTTAGGGACACTTAGGTTGCTTAGGTTTTCCAGGAAAAATAATTGTAGATTTGTGTATGCCTCTTCCTCTTGTGTTTATGGAAATAGGCCTGGGAGTTTGCGGGAGGAGCATGTAAGCGCTTCCCTGGATACCCCTTATGCATTCTCTAAGCTCTTAGGAGAGCAGTATGTGAATTTTTTTCATGCTAATTTTGGTATGTGGACATCTATTGTAAGGTATTTTAATTCCTATGGGCCAGGGGAGTACCCTGGAAGGTATAGAAACGTCATACCTAATTTTATCTCTATTGCCCTTAAGGGAAAGGCCTTGCCTATCACAGGGACTGGTGATGAGACAAGGGATTTTACCTATGTCCAGGATGTTGTTGAAGGGACTTTGCTTTCTGCTGAGAAGGAGTCTGCCAATGGAAAGACATTCAATCTTGGTTCTGGGAAAGAGACCAAGATAAAGGTGCTTGCTGCTAAGATAAATGAGATCACTGGGAATAATGCAGGAGTTGAATTTGTTAAGAGAAGGGAATGGGATCATATTTCTCGTCGATTAGCTTATATTGGTAAATCAAAGAAGATACTTGGATATAATCCCAAGGTTGGTCTTGATAAAGGGCTTAAAAGTACAGTGGAGTGGTTTAAGGGTTTAAGATGATATCTATCGTTATACCTGCATATAATGAAGCACAGATAATCGAGAGAAGCGTCAAGCTGATAAGCGATACTATGGGGGAGCTGGACTGGGAGCTTATCGTTGTCGATGACTGCAGCAAGGATGATACTGTAGATAGGCTGTTAAGGATGAAGGAAGAGGTCCCTAACCTTAGGGTGATCAGGCAGGAGAGGAACCAAGGTCCTGGAGCTGCATTCAGAAGAGGGTTTAAGGAGGCAAAGGGGGATATCATATTAACAAACGATGCGGATTCTTCTTTTTCTCCTATGTATATACCTAAGCTGCTTGAATACATTAATGATTATGATGTTGTTATCGGATCTCAGCATATGAGGGGGGCTAGGATGGTTAATGTTCCCTGGGCTAGAGTAGTTGCTAGTAAATCAGCAAGGTTTCTTGACAGGCTGTTTCTGAATGTCAGGCTGACTACCCTGAGCAGTTTCTTTGTAGCTTACAAAGCAGATGTGATAAAGAACCTTGACTTTAAGGGTAATGGTTTTGATGCGCAATGCGAGATACTGGCTACGCTTTCTAAGAGAGGGTACAGGATCAAGGAGGTCCCATGCATGCTGAAATGGAGCAAAGGAAAAAAAAGAAAATCATCCTTAAAGCTCTTTAGAGAGATCAAGAAAAGATCACTATTATGGCTTCGGCTTAGGAAGGAATTTTCTAAGTATAGGAAAGGTTAGGATGTATGGAACAATACAGGTCGATGTTGATGGGATATGGACGATCCTGAAAGGGAGTAGTGTTGGGGATTATGATCCTGTTTTTGAGGTTGCTCTTCCCCGTTTTCTTAGGATGTTTGACAGGTATAAGATAAAGGCTACTTTCTTTGTTACAGGGAATGATCTTAAGGTTAAGGAGAAGATAAGGTTTGTCCATGAGCTTGTTGAAAATGGGCATGAGATAGCCAACCATAGTATGACTCATAATGTTGATTTTATGCTCTTGAAAAAGGAGAGGAAAGAAAAGGAGATTAAAGAGACAGAGAAGCTTATGTCTGATCTGTTTGGTTCTATTCCTGTTGGTTTTAGGGCACCTGCTTATAGTATCGATAAGGAGACCCTAGGGATACTTGAAGGCAGGGGTTACCTCTATGATTCTTCCCTATTGCCTTCTTTTGCAGGTCCTTTGATAAATCTTATGGATAATGTTTTTTCTGGTGGTGATGCTAAGACTAAGTTTGGGAAGGCGGTGAATTATTTTGCACCTCTGAGGCCTTACAGGCCTGATCATGAGAATATTGTCTTTAGAGGAGATATGTCTATCGTTGAGGTTCCTGTAACCACATGTCCTTTTTTTAGGGTGCCTTTTCATTCCAGTTTTTTGTTTGCCTCCAGCCCTAAACTTTTTGATATATGTTACAATTGGGTTAAGGCGTCTAAGCTTCCTATAAACTATGTACTTCATGGTGTGGACCTGATTGATCCTTTAGGTGGGAAGGTTAAGTCTAAACAACCTAGTTTGGGTCTAAAGTATTCCTGTAAGGAGAAGACTTATAAACATATTTTGAGTTCTATATCCAGGGATTATAAGCTGTTAACAACCAAGGATCATGTTAAGAGGATTTTATGAAGATAGCAATAATTGTTGGAACTCGACCAGAGATAATCAAGATGAGCCCTATCATAAGGGCCTGTGTTGTTCGTGGGTTAGATTATTTACTGGTCCATACTGGACAGCATTATTCTTATACACTTGATAAGGTGTTTTTTGATGAGCTTAATCTTCCTGATGCCCATTATAACCTTGAGGTTGGCTCTGGCAATCAAGGGGAGCAGGTGGGTAAGGCTATTATTAAGCTTGAAGAGGTTTTTTTGAAGGAGAAACCCGATGTTGTATTGGTGCAGGGGGATACTAATTCGGTGTTGGCTGGTGCTTTGGCTGCTTCTAAGCTTGGTATTAAAGTAGGGCATGTTGAGGCTGGCCTTAGGAGTTATGATAATGATATGCCTGAGGAGATCAACAGGAAGTTAACAGACCATATGTCTGACTTCTTGTTTTGTCCTACCTCAAAGAGCAGGGAGATAGCTCTTGGAGAGGGTATTGATGCTGGTAAGGTTTTTGTTACTGGCAATACCATAGTAGATGCTGTGTTTCAGAACCTTTCTTTGGCTTCGAAGAAGGTAGATGCTTTGAGTGAGTATGGGCTTGAGAAGGAAGGGTATGTTTTAGTTACACTGCATAGGAAGGAGAATGTTGATGTTCGGGAAAGGCTGGCATCTTGTCTGGAGGGATTAGGGTTGGTTAGTGAGAAGCTTGGTAAGACTGTCTTTTATCCTATGCATCCAAGGACAAAGAAGATGATCTCTGATTTTGGTATTTCTGTTCCTAATTCTATTACTGTTGTTAATCCTATTGGTTTTTTGGAGTTCTTGCAATTGCAGAAGAATGCTTCGCTTGTTTTGACTGACTCTGGAGGTATACAGGAGGAGAGTTGTGTTCTTAAGGTCCCTTGCGTTACGCTTAGAGAGAATACAGAGAGGCCTGAGACACTTGATGCTGGCTCTAATATGTTAGCTGGTACTTCTTCTGGTAGTATCCTGGAGTGTGCAGAGAAGATGATCTCTAAGGAGAGGGAATGGGAGAATCCTTTTGGTGATGGAAAGTCTAGTGAGAAGATATTAGACATATTGCTTAATTGAAAACTTATTCTTAAATTTAATTTTCTTTATAAAAACCAA
>JANQNH010000026.1 GCA_028279655.1 Candidatus Nanoarchaeia archaeon
AGAATATTCTGCGGCGAAGCCGCATAAATTTCTTTCTAGAATAAGCGACCTAAAGGTCGGGGTATTAAACCCCATGGCTCGCTAACGCTCACCAATAAAATTTTCTATATCTAAAACTTGCTAAATTTTAAGCATCATAAAACGCAGTTTTTATATACTAATCCACAAAAATAACCTATAAAATGATTCAAATATGCGCAGTTGGCGGTTATGATGAAATAGGAAAGAACATGACTGCTGTTAAGGTAGGAGATGAAGTTGTAGTGATAGACATGGGCCTTCACCTGGATGCCTATATTAAGTACACAGAAGAAGAAAACGAAGACATTGTAGATATAAGCGCTAATGAGCTGGCAAAGGTAGGAGCCATTCCAAATGACAGCGTAATAAAAGACTGGAGAGCTAAAGTTAAAGCAATAATACCCACTCATGCCCACCTGGACCATGTTGGAGCATTGACCTTCCTGTCAAACAAATACAATGCCCCCATCCTATGCACCCCATTTACTTCAGAGGTCATAAAATCAATAAGCAAAGACGAAAAGACAAAACTAAAAAACGAGATAAAGGTCCTTAACGTTAATTCAATATACTATATCTCTGACAACATAAAGATTGAATTCATCAATATGACCCACAGCACACCTCAGACAGTGATGGTAGCGATCCACACTCCAGAGGGAGTTATCCTTTATGCAAATGATTTCAAATTCGATAATCACCCGACTCTTGGAAAGAAACCAAACTACAAGAAGCTTGAAGAATTAGGAAAAGAAGGAGTAAAAGTATTAATCTGCGATTGCACAAGAGCAAAGCAGCCAATAAAAACACCTTCTGAACTCGTAGCCAAAGAGATGCTAAGAGACGTAATGTTAGGGGTAGACTCAAGAAACAAAGCAGTCATAGTAACGACCTTTGCCTCCCACCTGGCAAGACTAAAATCCATCATAGAATTCGGCAAGAAGATGAACAGGAAGATAGTCTTCTTGGGAAGAAGCCTTGCTAAATACACACAAGCAGGTGAAAAGGTAGATATAGTAAATTTCTCCAAAGAAGTAGACATAGTAAAATTTGGAAAACACATAAAGAAAAAGATAAAACAGATAGAAAAGGAAGGAAAAGAAAAATACCTCTTGGTAGTGACCGGCCACCAAGGAGAACCAAAATCCACCTTAAGCAAGATCGTGAATGGAGAGGTTCCTTTCAAGTTTAGTTCTGAAGACCATGTAATATTCTCATGCACTGTAATACCCAGCGAGATCAATATAAAGAACCGAGCAGAGTTAGAAAAAAGATTAAGAGAACATGGTGTAAGGATCTTTAGGGATATACATGCATCAGGTCATGCAAGCAGAGAAGACCTCAGAGACCTACTAAACCTGGTCAATCCTAAACACATAATACCTGCCCATGGAGAGAAGGATATGAAAGAGGCCTTGATCGACCTGGCTATAGAAAAAGGATATAAGAAAGGTAAGACCGTACACCTTATCAACGATGGAGACAAAGTATCTTTTTAAGAACCATAAAGCATTTAAATAAGATAACATTACTTAAATAGGAATTTGGGGGTGCAAAATATGAAATTAACATTAGCTGAACCAAGCTATCTTAAAGAAAGCATAAATATCATTTCTGATCTAGTTAACGAAGCAAGGTTTAAGGTGAATAAGGATGCGATGGAACTGGTTGCCATGGATCCTGCCAACGTTGCCATGGTAATATTCAAGCTTCTGAGCTCCTGCTTCACAGAGTATGACATAAAGGACGAGACAGAGATCGCAATAAACCTTGGAAATCTAAAACAGATTTTGAGAAGGGTAGGAAGCAATGACATGCTAAGCCTGGAGCTGACAGAAGACAACAAGCTGAGCATAAAGCTAAGAGGCGCAACAACAAGGACATTCAACCTTCCGATCATAGAGATAGAAGAAAAAGAGCAGAAGATACCTGACCTTCAGTTCCCAATAACAGTCACCATGCCATCCTCAACTCTTACTGGAGTCATAGAGGATGCTGACATTGTTGCTGAGTCTGTTACCTTTGAGGTTGAGAAAGGGAGCTTTACAGTACATGCAGCAGGGGACCTTTCTCAAGCCAAGATAGAAGTAAAAGAAAGTGAAAACATAAAGATAGAATCAACAGAAAAGGTAAAGGCCAAGTACTCTATAGAATACCTGAAGAAGATGATCGGAGCATCTAAACTTAGTGAGAATGTAGAGATCAGGTTCAACAAAGACTATCCATTAAAGATAGACTTCAAGGCTGTTGATAAGCTGCTATTAAGCTTCATACTTGCTCCAAGAGTAGAGAACGAATAATCTTTTTATTCTTTTCCAAAAGAGAACAACCCTTTTATCCAGCCAAACATCCTGCTAATCAAACCTTTCTTCTTAGGGCTTAAGGTAATCTCCCCATCTGGACCTGACGTCTCGTTTGAGGTTGTATCTGATTCTACCACATCTTCCTTGATAACTTCCTCCCCCTCCTTGACAACCTCATCTGAATCCACTTCCTCAGTAGTCGAATTCTGGACCCCATCATTCAATATCTTTATATTTTTTATGTCCTTTAGGATTATCAGTTCACCATCAAGCTTTGCATTCAGCAATGTCTTGAATTCAATCTCCTCTTCTTTATAGTCCTTAGGGACAACCACCGAATAAGAATATGCATTGATCCCTTGGTTGGACTTAAGCTCTTCAAAACTGGAGGTCACATTTCCTACGAGTGAAGACCTTATGGTCTTTGGAAAAACATCCGAAATATCAACATCATCAATGATCTTTCCCTTCAGATTTTGTATCCTGACCTTTACCTTGATCTCCTCACCAGGTTTGACTCCATCCTTATTGAATTCCTTGATTATCTCAACTATCTTAGGTGTAGCTTCCACAGTTACAGGCGCTGATTTCTCAAAGGTATAGACCCTTCCTGAAGAAGACCTATAAGAACCAGAAACCTTGATGTTATATTTCTTCTCATTCTCCAGATAAGGTGCTGTTAAGGTCTTATCTAAGACCTTATAGGTAGATCCTGCAGCCATGTTTTTACTTCCCGCAACATTATCAAACAAGCCGCTCTCTGCCTTGAAGCTCACGTTCTTTATCTGGCTCTTACCTTCATTCTTTATAGCTATATAAACAGGATAAGATGCGCTTGACTTGACGCTTTCAGCAACTTCAAGAACTGGAAGGATATAAGACAAACCGACGTTAAAGGTCTTCTCCAGCTCCTCTGTAAAACTACTTCTGAAAATCTCAAGCTTAGCAGTTGTTTTTATCTTAAATTCCCCAACCTTGGAGCTTTTTACCTTGATCCAAAATCGTTTCTCATCCAGCTTATCGATCTCTCCTTTATAGGTTAGTTTATCTGTTCCTTTCTGTAGTCCCAAGGAAGCATCAACCAAGGTGATCTTTGAAGGTAAGACAATCTCTAATGCATCCACAGTTAGTCTGTTAGACTCGTCCTTATTGGTCAAAGTAAGATTATACACAACCACCTCGTCACGTTCGGCAGCCCCTGTAGATATGGTATGCTCAACACTAAAAGGCTCCTGGACCTCGATTGTTTCTGAAGATGATTTCTCAATCTTTTCCTCACTTTCAAACCTGTAAGTAAGGGTAGCAACAGAATCAAAAGTAGTCACTTCAGTCACCTTAAACGAATATGTAAACACCTCCTCCTCATCCACGCTTAAGTCCCCTTCCCAGGTTTTGGAACTGCCGGTCAGAGATACCTTTACTGAGGAAGGATATGAATCTACATACTTGATATTTGATGCCCTTTTACTGCCTTCATTCTTTAGTGTAACTGTAACTGTAACCTGTTCATTTATTGCAGGAGAGTCAGTAGAGAATTCTCTCTCAATTGTGATATCTGGTTCCATGGACTCTATTCTGACGTCAAGGTTAGGGTAATCCGCTCCTAGATAACAGAACTCTATACTGTCCCTTGTTTCGCAGTCGCCTGGAAGCATTATGCCGCCCATACCATCCATCTTAAAGATTGCGCTCTGTGTACTCTGCACATACTGAAGCTGGAAAGAGTGGCCTCCTGCTGTAAAAATATCCTTATCCTCAACCATCCCTTCCAACAGGATCTCAGCAGCTACCCCATGAACTAGACACAAAAGTATCAGAAGCATTAATTTCTTCATTTTAACTTGACGTAGATTTCGTAATATATAAATCTGCCGCAAAATATATAAACCATTAATCCAATAATTTAAGGTTATGGAAGACAAAGCCCATGAATTTTTAAAAGAATGGATCATCAGTTTTATCAAGAACAGAGACCTTATCCACAAAAGGGTAGAATCGATCAAAGAGGAGGATCAGGGATTTGATATATGCATAAAATTCAAGGACAAAGAGCAGTTCTTCGTTGTAGAACCAGTAATTGAAGATATTAAAAAAACCCTATCCAGGTTTGACACACAGAGACATTTTGGATTGGTAGTTCTAAACACAAGCAACAACTTCAACACATTATTGAGTAACTGGAAGGATTTTGTAAATATCAAGAACCTCTGCATATATTTCATCAATCCCTTCTCCAATCTAGACAAAAAATGGATAATATACCCCCATACCCACAACAACATATGCGAGGATGGAGCTTTGGAGAAAGGACTAAGAGCGATGTATGCCATGGTTGAACCTCTTCCGGAAACCAAAATAAAAGATAAATTTAAATAGTGGATTTTCATTCTGCAGGTTTATTACAGAACAAAGCAAAGGGGCTCAAAATTTGCACAAAGGCCTATGGCCAACCAGATTTTGTCACACCTACTGCTTTGTGTAAAAATAGGAAGTGCCTAGCACTTCTTACTTATCCTAATAGGATGATAAAGGGCCTATATTAGAAAAAACATCAACTGCCCAACAAATCCTGCAAATAAAGGTACGAACAGGTTATCATCCAGCTCATTGACAAATGTTTCTATAATTGTGGCTGTAAAGGCCATTGCGATTATTATGTATATGTTATTTAGGACTATAAGGCCAACGATAAGATTTACAACAAGCTCGATCAAACATCCGGTCAGTGTCTTGTTCTTAAAGACCAATGTCTTTCCAAATCCCTGACCGACTATCGCAGCAAACATATCCCCAAACACTGTCATCAAAAGAGCTGCAAGAGCAATCTTAAAGTCAAACACTGCAAGCGCGAGTATAGTAGCTGTAAGGAAATATATAGCTCCGTGCATCTTCCTCTCTTCCTTAGCCTTGATGATCTGCCTGATTATCGGAACCTCGATATTCAGCTCCAATCTGATATACTCTGTTACCAAAAGAAACAAAAGGATAAAGATCAGGGTAAAAAGAGACAACTGTTTTGAAACGCTTTTCTCCAGCAAAGAATACAGGATTATTACTAGAAGTATAGCAACATGTATTGCCTTTCTCTTTATTTCCTGTAAAAGCATCAAAGTCATAGTTTATTCCATACTATGGTTATGATTTATTAAGCTTTCCCTTTTCAAATGAAGAATCTCTCCTCCAGGTTCATTCTCAGTTTCAGCATAGCTTGCAATCCTTCCATTATCCCGTGTCCGTCAGATTCAATCCAAAAAAGCAAGATAATTATTTAAATGATTAAGAAACCTAACCTATTCATGAAGCAAAACAAGGTGGTAAACGCATCAATAGTGTTTATTGCTGTTATTTTACTGATTTTTGTACTAAAAACATTTCAGGTTTTCCTTCGTCCATTCACAATTGCCATAATTATTACACTTTCGTTAATACCTCTATTTAGGATTTCTGAGAAATATAGAATTCCAAAGAGTATTATGTTTTTGGTTTTGATATTGGTTTTACTCTTTGTATTCCATTTAGCTTCCCTTTTAGTAACTGTTGAATCAAGAAAGATTGATGAAAAACTACCGGAATATCAAAAGACAATAAATGAAGGTATTGACTTTATAACACTAACAGGGGGAATATCCAGAAAACAATTAGGTGACCTGATTGATCCCAAGAGAATAACACATTATATTAATTCTTTTATAAAGGGTGTTGCCTCGCTGATTACTGAGATATTTGTAGCTATCTTATTCAGTATATTCTTAATTCCTAGTCATAAGAAACTATTTAATTTACAGCTTAATAGGTCTCAGAAAAAACGGTTCAAATCTGCATTGAATGCAGTTGAAAAAAGCATAAGGGATTATTTATATGTTAAAACCACAATAAGTATTGGAACCGCATTAGTCAGTGCAGTCGTACTTTACTTTTTTAAAGTAGATTTTATTTTGGTTTTAGCGTTAATCATATTCTTATTGAATTTCATTCCTAACCTAGGATCCATAATCGCTGTTGGGATAGCAGTTGGTGCATATCTGCTAAAATTTGGTATAGGTTTTGGTTCATTATGGTTGCTTGGAATATTAATTCTAATACAGGTTATCTTTGGTAATATTTTAGAACCAAAATTTGCAGGGACTAAATTAAAGCTTTCTCCTGTTCTAATACTATTAAGTTTATTCTTATGGTACTGGATCTGGGGTATAATTGGAGTTATACTTGCTATACCTTTGATGTCCATTATAAAGATAATATTTGAGCATATAGAATCTACAAAGAACATAGCCAGGTTTATGTCATAGATACGGCAGCCGGGATTTGAACCCGGGTAACAAGCTTGGGAAGCTCGTATCATCTATGGCGCGCAAGCGCCAGAGACCAGCGAATCTCCGATTCTAGCGCGTAGCCACTAGATCACTGCCGTATAGAATAAACTAAATTCATTAGATATATAAATTTAATTACTATAAAATTCATCTCTGAAAATAAGCAACATTAAGAGATCTCAATCTCCTCGTTGGAAAAAACGACCTTCTTTCCCCTCTAAGAGCAGCCCTGTTCCAATGAAGAACCTCTCTTTCAAGTTCATTAGGCGTATCGCTATAGTTTCTAACCTTCCCTCCATCCCTAACTGTACGCCATATAATAACTTTAGTTAATATATTATGGTCAAAATCCAGCTCCTCCTGTGTTGGAAAAGCCAATTCATTCATCTGCATAGGAACACAAGCTATTCTCTCTACCGGTCTGCCTTGTTTACGTAATCGAGCATATTCAGCCTCATGCTCCTTATCAGTCTTCTTCTGTTCGTATGCAATAATCTGTATCCTGCCAGCTGCATAATGATCATCCAAAGGAACAACATCCTTAATTCCCGTGTTTGGATCCTGAAAGAAGAAAGCCATATTCGCTGAATCCTCACACCCATGAGATGATCTTACAGTATAGATTAGGCTCCACTTATTATCATTATCTACTACAGGAACGTGCTGAATCGTGAATTTTGGAAGTCTCCTTCCATCTGTACGGGAAGGTAGCTCAACCCAGTATCCTGCACCTTCTGTAGCTATCCTTGTCTCAGGTTCATAGGGCCACATCTTGATCTTCTGACCTTCAGGAGCATGATGAACAGACCAATGATCATACCTAGTCCCATCAATACCATTAACAAGCCTTGTTACACGCAAATTCCGTAATTCTCCAAGACCACTCAAGGCCATACCAACAGGATAGATAAATCCTTCAGGACTATCCTCTAACACCGTAGACAGGTTTTCAATAGCCTCCTTCCTCTGTTCCCATGGAGCACATTCATCTTTTTCAGCTGCAGTCTTTGAATCATAGGATCTAAGCCTCACTAGCTTACCATGCTTTTTCCAATAATTAGTAGTACGATCTGGATCTGGAGTAAGAGACATACTAGGCGGAATCTCAAGATATTCACTAGGCCCAAGGCCCTCAATTATTCTAACCAGACCCCTCTTAGAAATAGGCCCCTTATATGGTTGCCCTCGTGCTCGTATCTCCTTGGGTGTTGGCTTATAAAAAAAATCCTGGATTGTAACCATATAAAAAAAGAATGAACTACACTATATAAAACCTGTTTCCAAGGATTACTCTTCCTTCTCCTCATCCCCAGAATAAGAAGGAACAGCCGCTTTGGATATGATCAATATGTCACCAATAGCCTTCACCAGTTGATGAGGCACAATCACTCCTTTCGCAGAACCAAGAACCTTGGTTAAAAACGAATTCTTTGTCGCCCTAACCCTCCATCCAAACACCTTATTTGCTGTCAGTATCGACTCTTCAATATCTCCAAAATAATCGCCTGTATCTGTGAATACCTTCATATCATAAGTTTCGGAAATCCTTTTCATCTTTAGCATTAAAATCCCCTCCAATAATTGAATTATATATTTTTTGTAAGGAAGGTTAAAGTATATAAAGGCTTCGCTTTTTCTATATCTATAATGAAATACAAGAATTTGACAATAATCGGAACATCCCATATTGCCAAACAGAGCCTGGATGAGGTAAAAAAGGCAATAGAAGATGAAAAACCAGACCTGGTAGCCTTAGAACTTGACAAAAGAAGATTATATGCTTTGATGAGTAAAAAGAAGGAAAAGATACGCCTCTATAACATATTCAGGATAGGTATCAAAGGGTTCATATTCTCCTTGATAGGGGCATGGGCTGAAAAGAAGCTTGGAGAGTATGTTGGTGTAAGCCCTGGCTCAGAGATGAAGCAGGCAGTAAGGACTGCAAGAAAGAACAATATAAAATTAGCTCTGATAGATCAGGACATAGAGATAACCCTAAAAAGGCTATCAAAAACATTAACGTGGAAAGAAAAATGGAACTTCATAGTTGACATAATAAAAGCAGTCATCTTCAGGAAAAAAGAGGTAGACTTTGACCTTAGAACAGTGCCTAGCAAGAAGATAATAAAGAAATTGATCAACAAAGTTAAGAAAAGATACCCAAATATCTACAACGTCTTGGTAAAGGAAAGAAATGATGTGATGGCAAAGAACCTTGTAAAACTGATGAAAGCTAAGGAAGACAGGAAGATCCTGGCCATAGTAGGAGCAGGACATGAAGATGAGATAATAGATATTATAAAGAAGAGCATAAACAAGGTGGATATAACCTATTCTGTTACCATCGGTAAAACCCAAAATATTATATATAACAATAACTAAAAAAAGCTTAAAATGGGCAGTATTGTAGATATGAGAGCCAAAATAAAGAAATACTATAAATTCACTCGTTCTGAACTTATCGGATTCATAGCATCGATACTGGCATTATCATTCATAATATCATTCAGGGAATGGGGTGCAACAGAATTCAACCTCCTTGTGGGCCTTTTCAACTGGCTCAATGCAGCTCTGATAGTAACATTAGTATTCATCGTATACAACGCCGCCCAAAGAATTGCAGGATTGAGTGCTGGCTTCAACGCAGAATACAAGATGTGGGCAACAGGACTACTGATGGGGTTGATAGTTGCATTTGCTTCAAAAGGTAGGATTTGGGTGCTTTTACCCGGTGGATTATTGTTACACCACTTGGCAGGACACAGGATAGGCCACTACAGATATGACATAAACTACTATGAGCAGGGCATGATCTCTGTAGCTGGAACAATCTCTTTGATCACCATTGCTGCACTGTTCAAGATAATAAATGTAAACATACACAATTCATTATTAAACAAACTCATAGTTTTCTGTGTTGTCCTTGCAATATATGATATACTCCCAATACCTCCCTTAACAGGAAGCAAACTGTTTTTCGGAGGCAGGTTGACATATATCTTCTTGGCTACCACGATAATAATAGCAGGAATCCTGCTGCTGCTGGACATAAATGTGATGTTAGCGGTCTTTGGGTCAATAGCGATAGGGATCATCTGCTGGTTCCTCTACTATATTTTCTTCGAACACAAGGCATGGGCTGGAGACTGGGCAAAGAAATAAAATGGTGATAGACACTCACAACTGGGTTGAGATAATATTCTTCATTCTGCTAATAGTAGGTTTTATCTTCTCTCTGGCTGCTCCAAGCGCTGTACTAAGCTATCTTATAATACTCTTCGCTGGTATGATGGGTGGAAGATTGATCTATGAAAGAAAGAAAAGTATGGTATTCCCTTACATACTCATCCTGATGGGGTTTCTTATTGGATATCTGATAGGGTCAAGATATGGGAATTGGCTCATAACAGTGATCCTATTCATACTAGGCTCAATCCTAAGCTATTACCTGCATGAGCAGGGATGGATAAAAGGTATAAGCAATTGGCCATGATTTCTATGATAAAAGAAATTATTATATATTAGTTTATTGAGTACATTATTCAATGGTTAAAACTGGATTAAGGAGGATTTTAGAAAAAGGGTATCAGTTAGGAAAAAGATTGTCAGATGAGAAAACATTGTTAGTTAAGAAGATTGATAGATTAATATCATCAATAAATTCCAAAATAAAAAAATCGGAATTGGGACCAACCATCTCGGATCTTTTATTTAAAATAAGTAAAAACGAAATGTTTGGAAATAACGATGTTTTTCTTGGAAATTTGAATGCTTTTGTGGGTAGAAAAAAACTATCCAACGTAGAGGGGGAACTTTTATGGGTAGTTCATTCAAAAGATTTTGAAAGTTTCAAAGATAATGAAGTAAGTAAGGTTCTTAACTTATTAAACCGACAGATAACATTTATCAAATACAGTATGGACTTTCTCAGCAAACTACCTGAGACAAATGGATTAGTAAAAAAATACACTAATGAACTATCAAAGATTCTTGTGTGGTTACTAGATATAATAAAAAAACAAAAGGACTTTTTGGAAGCTGGAGATATAGTTGAATTTTTAAATTCATATAAAGATGAAAGCAAGGTTAAGATATTAAGCTATTCTCAGATATCAAGAAGGCGCTTTGTGAAGATTACAGGTGCTGCTGGAGTAGGTGTGCTTGTTGGAGGATATGCTGTTCTTGATAAGCTACTATCTGATGAATCCAAAGAAAAGGTCCAATACAAAGCCCTAAATACCATAAGAAAGCTTTTCAGAATAAACATTCCTGAATTAGAGCAAAAGCTACTTTCAGGAAAAGAGGTAAATCCAAAAGAGGTTTCTGATGCATTTATAAAGAAGGAGATTAATGAATTTATCAAGGTTAGAAAGTCAGGTAGAGCTCACAGTTGGCTTTCAAGATGGAAAAATATAGTAAAAGGAGCTAATGAGATATATAAAGAAATTGAAGATTTAAGCATAAAGGATATTGAAGAGATTTACTTTGAGGGAAAGGCAATTGACGAAAGACTGGCTCATTTGATAAAGGTTAATATAGTATTTAATGAGTTGATGGAGGATGGTAAAGGGAATCTTAGATATAGAAAAAACAAAGGCAACATAATAGACACAATAGCCACCGGAGAGTTCCAGTGCGATAGTGGCACTGACTTGTTCTTATGTCTTGCATTTGAGTTATTAAGCCCCCATTATGTTAAGGATATGGTTTATGTTAATCAGATTACTAATGGAGGAGGGCACGCTAAGCCAGGAATAATAATTGATGAAACGCTTTATAATGTGGAATTAACCCAGAATGGGATTAATCTAGAAAATAATGGTAAAATTGGTACTAAAAAAGGCCCCATCGTTGTGTTAAAAACCATTGAAGGTAAGGTCGATGAGTTAGATGGTGTTTATGATCCTGAACTAAGATCGATAGTCTACATTAATGGAATGAAACCAAATAGTGAATCAATAATGTTACCACCAGGATTTAAGTTTCTTAAGAGTCCCTACAACTTATACATTCCTGGACCTACAGCGAGAGCAATTATACCAGCAAATCAACCAAATAGGTTCAGTGAGTTGAACAAGGAGTTTGAAGAAGCTTGTAGAAAATTATCCGAAGCATTAGAACGGGAGCAAGGACTGAATAAAGGGATGTTCTCAAGGGAAGTTAGAAGAGGAATGGCCCCAAAATATAGTAAGGAAACAACCATTCCAACATTTGACTGGAAAAAATTGTATAAAAGTCTTAAATCCTATAAAGGACCAGATGTACAAAAAACAAGAGCTATTAACTCGTATACTGATAGTGGAAGTAGCAGAACTTTCAGAACAAGAAAGTACGCGGGAGGTAGTTCTAAAGAAAAAGGATTAGGTGAGCTTTATTCTAAAGCAAGAAATGCTGCTGAAAGAGGAAACCTAAGGGAATATGAAAGAACCCACAGAAGCGTACAAGAGTATTGGAATGAACATGCTGCCATACTAAACAGCAATGCAAGTAATGCTAAAAAATATAATCAGTTAAAAGAGTTATTTGACAGGATGAATGCAGAATGGAAACGCAAAGATTATGAAGGACAGAGACGGTGGTTTAATCGTTTCTGTAAAAGAGAAGGATTGAGGGATCATGAAACGTTAGTAGACACATACAATAGAATATCGCACAATATGTCAGTAATAAAAAAGAGAGCAGGACTATGAAAGAGATTGCACCAAAGGTATGGAAACTGAATGTGGACAGCAATGTATATTTCCTAGACCTAAAAGAAAAGATAATAATCGACACAGGCCCAAAATCCTATAAGTCAGTGGTCAAAGAAGAGCTAAGCAAGATAATTCCCCTAAACAAGATAGACAGAGTCATCTTCACCCACCTCCATTACGACCATTGCGGCAACTTTGATATATTCCCAAACGCAAAGTTCTACGCCTCCAAAGAAGAGATAAGCATGCTAAAAGAAAACAGGATGTACACCATAGGAGATCCCCTCCTAGCAATAAAATTCAAACCAACCCTTCACCCGCTCAAGGACTTCCTGGGCATAAAG
>JANQNH010000019.1 GCA_028279655.1 Candidatus Nanoarchaeia archaeon
CACCTAATTAATTTTTATTTATATATAATCTTTTATGATAAATAAAAATTGATTACTAATTTACTGGAAATCCTGTCTTTCCTTAGTATAAACACAATAATTACATTTATCAATGCATAGATTGTATTTGATTAATGTTTTCTTTCTAGGTGGTTTCTTTACCTTTGTTTCACAAGTTCCTTCCCTGAAATGCTTCTTGACATAATATCGTGTAGTTGATGACTTGTAGTCGCTCCAACAAGCATGATTGTCAAAGAGATCTAAAATTTCTTTCATTGACATTTTTTGGGTATACTTAAGAAATTTTACTAAGAAATGCCTTTCGTACCACTCGGTCTCCCTCTTTCTGAGAATGCTATAGTATGCAGGGCATTTCTTTATAGGGACTAACTCATCCTTTACAGGGGCTAAATCCTTTACCGGAATAAAATTTTTTGCAGGACGTAAATCTTTTACAGCGAAATCTTTTGCTGGCTCTATCGGATTTTCAATCTTTGAGTCTACAGCATCAGCTAATAGCCTTGGTGGCAGCTCAATGTATTTGAATCTATCAGGATATTTCACCGCTTTGATATCTGAACAAAACGGGTAATCCTTGGCCTTAAAGAAATCATCCACAGTCAGGTATGTGGCATAGTTCAGGTAATTAACTTCCTTTTTCAAATCCTTCTTAAGTTTGTTCCAGCTGCCAAATTCAGATATCTTTCTGTCTGACGATAGGATTGTGTCTTTATCCAGCCCAAAGACAAGACATTTCGCATGCTTGGTATCAGGCAGCTTGGATTTCTTGATAAGATATCTTGTTATCATTTCCCATTCATCCATATCATTCAGTTTTTCTAGAAAAAAGACTATATGCAGGCCAGAGCCAGAAGCCCTTATATAGATTAATTCTTTGGGTATGTATTTGAGCAGTAGGAATAGTAGTTTCTTGGCAGCTTTCTTAAGTCTTGGAAAATAGCTGTTCACAATTTCTTTTGTTATGAGTTCTATCTTATTTCCTTCTTCTGTGAATGTGCTCCACTCAAGGTCAAAAAAGAATTCCTGTATGTACAGCTTGTTGTCATTCACATTTAATCGGTATCTGCCCTGTATTTGGTCAATGGAAATATCCTTGGCACAAACAAGGTTGGATCTATTTTTACTTTTATCAAACCATCCTGTTTTAATGTTAAGGAATATCTTCCTGGTAATCTGGAAGTCCTTTTCCATGTTTTGCAGGAGTTGTGTTTGGGTTGTCATTTTCATGTTCCTTAAAATGCACAACCTAAGAATAAGTCTTAGGCGTTCACACTATCCTTACACTGAAACGCCTTAAATCCAGTAATTCATCCCCATCATATAAGCTTACATTAAAGTGAACTAATCCTTTCTTTTTTGCATGGACTATCCACTCGATATTCTTGCCATCAAATATGGCTTCATTATCATTGGTATAAACATCCTCTCCTGTTATGTATGTCTTAAGATTCTTGATTGATGGTAATCTTTTTTCGCTGAGCTCATAATGGATGTGGAATTTATCTGTTCCTGTTTTTTCAGGAAACTCAAAATTTTCAAGCTTGACGGTTTCTAAGTATTTGGATGCCTCATGCTGTTCCACTGCCACTAAAAAGGTCAAGGAAAATAGGATCACTGTAATCACTGATGTTGCAGCTATGGCAGCTATCTTTTTTTTCACAACTCTTTTTTTTATTTGCTCCTGAAAGCCGAAACCGCAAAAGTTACAATATGGTTGGCCTTTGGGTATGTTGGCTTTACAGGAATTGCAAGGTTTTGTAAGCCCTGCTCCGCAGCCTGAGCAGAACTTACTTTTTGGTCTGTTGTGGCTTCCGCACTTGCAGACGATTAATCCGTACCTGATTTCACCATCTTTTTCCCTGTTGTGCTTCCTGACATCCTTGACAATGCTGAACAAGATAATGAAGTAGGCTACTATGTTTATGTATGGGATGAAAATAAGCGGTAAAAATAACAAAGTCTTTTTCCATTTTCCAACATAGAGAAAGCTAAATGGGCCTGTGAAAATCGCCAGTAAAAATCCAATAAAACTGTTTTTATATTTTGCCATAACATGGCTAAACTCATTTTCTCATTAAAAAACCTTCTACACTCTCTCTTACCTATGTCGGGATTCCTGTTAAAATATCTATATAATACAATATTTTTCTCATTTTCTTTGGGTTGTATTGGATGCATTCACATCTTGCCCCTAATTCCTACTTAAAATCAGGAGATTTTTAGTCCCTTTCAGGCTGAAAAGCCCTATTCCGGCTTTTATACGCCAAACCACATTTATTCAGGTTGGATTTAGGTGGCTATTTGTTTTGTTTGATCAGTTTATGCACGACAGCAACTGATTGTGAAAAGCTGCATACATGGCCTTTTTCTGATTTTATGTTATCATAATATTTCAGGTCATTTTTCTTGCATGCAATAATCCAGTAATCAGAAGCTTCCTCAAGTTTGCTTATCTTTGCGGTAATCTCATGCTTTCGCTGTACACTGGACTGGATTTCAATAAAGATTCTTTTGCCGTTAGGCAAAGGAATCATAACATCAACTTCCATGTTTGTTTTCTTATCCCTAAATTCAGCTTGTGCTTTTGAGAAAGATTGAAGGTAAAGATATTTGTAAGTTAGATGTTGGAGGGTTTCTTTACCTTGAATCTTTCCAAGAACAGTAATCAGCTTCCCATAGAAATTAAACACATCATTCTTGGATTCCTTGTAGCCAAGTGATTTGAGTACGGATACATCTTCTTCTGAAATATTTTTCTTTAGGTGTAGGGTCTTCTTGGTTAGCTCCTGTACTTTATCCCTGCTTTCCTTTTGGGTTCTCTGTTCGCTTATCTCCCTTACCACTTCTTTTTTTGTTTTGACTTTTAGTGCTTTCTCTTTCAGAAAGTTCTTCATTCTTTTTCCAACTCTTTCGTACAGCTCCTCTTCCCTTTTGGTTAGATGAAATGGTTTTGTACTGTATGGGTGGTTTCTGTAATAGCTCTCTGCTTTTTTGATTACATCATAATCCTTTTCCGCTTTAATTCTTGTGTTTTCAGTAACCAGAATAGAGCCGTCTTTTGGCATTATGTTTTTCTTTCCCCTTGAAAGCCAGAAGTCTAATAGCTTATCCGCATTTATTCTTATTTTTCTCAGCTCTTTTTTCTTGTTCTGCTCATCTCTTATAGCTTCTTTAATCTTCTTCTGAACATCCTTCGGATACTTATCAAGAATTGACTTCTTTAGTTTCTCATCAATAATCTTCTTTGCAAGAACAGGTATGGCTTCTTTAACTGCAATATCATAGCCTAAGTCCTCGATAAACAATTCCTTGAGGCTTTCTTCCAATATTTTCTTTTCCTCAAGTTCATATGCCTGAATATCATTTGGATTTGTTGTAATAAGCTTGTATGTTTCAGGCTCAATCTTGATTTTTACCTGGAATCTTTCCCTATTCCAGATTAGGATTCCTTCTCCAATCCCGCTGTGAAGCAGTATTTCCTGTTCCTTTTCATTAAGGTCAAATGTTAAAGAGGTTTTCCTTAACAGGTTTTTCTTGCATCCCATAAGATATGTAAACATTAGATTTCCAAGAAGTGTTTCGCCTTGCTGGCAGTTGTTAAGCTGGCCTAAATCCTGCAATACCAAGAGCATTCCAGTATTGGATTTTCTTACCAATACTATCATTGTTGAAAGAAAATCAGCCAGCACCTCATGCTTCAGCCATAATGGTGCCTCTTCCAGCACAATCAAAGTCTTGTCCCTGTTGCCCATTGCTTTTGCCTTTACATAATTCATGACAATTGCCGTTAATGTTTCCTTTATTTGCGTGGGGGTATTCTTGAATTCAAAAACAGTGAATGGATTGTCAATATTCAGCTCTGTACCTGCCTGGTCAATAAAGGAGTACATTCCATCTCCGGTAAATCTTGAAAGCCTGCTTAATAATGCCTCTATGCTCATTCTTGCATTTTCTGATTTTGCCTCTCTGAAAAGCTTGTGCAAGGCTATCTTCAGCTTATCAAGCCTTGGGGGATTCTTTTTCCATGAAGTAGGATTCTCTGCTGTAATGCCAACCATTTCAAAGGCCATAAGAATTGCTTTTTCAAGCCAGGGCTCCTGTGCTTTTGTAATGCCCTGCTCTCCGCCGAGCATAACGCTTAAAATATGTTCAATAGCGAACACATCCTCAAGAAAATCGCCTGTAAACAAGCCCATGATTGCTGGAATGTTTTTTGAGTCCTTGCCAAATGAAATATAGGTTCCCTTCTTTTTTTCACACATCCTCTTGTATTCAGGCTGTGCTCCAAGTGTGGCTGCTGGATCAATAATTATTATTTTGGTTCCCCTGATTGTATTTTCTTGGTCAATAAAGAATTTTAATGTCATGGATTTTCCAGAACCTGTCGGACCTATAAAAGCTCCAGAATATGATTCCTCATCCCACAAGCATCTTGCCACAGGCAGATTATTAGGTCCCCAGCCTAATAGAACACCCTGTTCCTCATCCACATCATAAAACGGGCTGGAAAATGGGAATGAAGCAGCCAAGGCATCATCAGGCACCAAAACGCCCTTGTCATTCACATAATTAATGGATGTGGGAATAACAGACTTGAGCAATTGCTGCTGGAAATTGGTTGTGACTTTGGTTATAATTCCAAATGATTTTAAGGAGGACTGGATTCTTTTGGACAACGCTATAGCACTTTCAGATGTCACCCCTTTGGAAACCAAGTGGATGTTTGTTCGATAAAGCTTATAGCTTCCTTTAGATATGTTTCTTAGGTTGTCTGTAAGCTCGTCCCTTTTCTGTTCCAGGATGGGATTGGTTTCGCCTCTTGACTCATACATGTAAATGTCGCTTCTCACTTTTCTTAATTCGCTTGTAAGATATTGTTGTAAAGCCTGCACACTTGATGGCTCAATAAATATAGAGTAATCAACATCGCTCCTGTCCCTTGTCATGCCTGAGAGCCAGTCTTCTGCAACTGTTTCTGGAAGACCTACGCAGGTCATGCCCTGATAGTGTTTTGAGCCTACCTGTATTGAATGTGGCTTCGTGTCTATGAATTCGGGCTTGATTAATGCGCTGAGCATCTGTTGCTGGGTAAAGGTTCCAATTGCATCTTCTTCCCTGTATTGGATCATGTCTTCCTCAAACAGGATATCTTCCCTCTTTTTCAGCTGCTCAAGAATCCTGATTTTTTCAAAATTGGATAATCCCTTAAAGAAAGGCTGTAACTCTGAAACATAAACTAGTTTTTTCTTTACAATATAATTATAGAGCTGACCTGTTATAATGTCAACTTCATTTTTTCCAAGCATAAATGCTTTTGTTTTTCTGAATAGATTCATTTCAATCACCCTTCTTAACCCAGATGTTGAATAGCTCTCTGAGTGAATAGTATTTGTGGAGCCTGCTTTTGTTTAATACAACGAAGTCCTCGCAATATGAATCAAAAAGATTTGAAATTCTGCTGTCATCCAGCCTTTCAATCTGCAAGCTTAGCTTTTTCTCAGCAAGAATCTCATCAAAGAAATTCTTTTTTATGTAATCCCTAATCTTATATTGTGCATTCTTAACACTATTAAAATTATTAAGCGAATAATAACCCCTATTTTTCCTGAACAGTTGCAAGGCAATTAATGCTTTTCTCTCCAATATTTTTTTGGTCTGCTCTTTTTCCCACTCACTCCTTTTTTCTTTAGGCCTGATCCTTGCCCTGAACTTGATTGAAGAAAGCCTAGAGATACAGTCATTTGTTCGTTGGTTTAGTAATTGCAATGCTTCTACATATGCCTCAGGATTTTTTATAAGGTCGGTGTCTGAATGAACTGGCACAACAAAATAACATAATAGCACTGGCCTTACTTTGAGTTCCAAAAAAAGCTTAAGCCATTTTTTAAACTCATCACTCTCAGCCAAAACATCATTATAGTTTTTTTTGTAATTGTTCTTTATGGTTTTCTCTACATTGGCCATTCTTTTCCTGTGTAGATATTTCTCGCAATCCCTGTTCAGAAACCTTAATACAATCTGGACTGGAAAGTTCAGTGAGCGGATGAAATACTGGTATTGGAAGCGTAACTGTATTTTTTCATCTGGCTCAAGCTCGGACAGGTTTATCGGCAGCACCTCTGATATGGAGATTATAGTATGCGAATCCAGCAATGCAGCATTATCCTTTATGGACGCTTTTTCCAAGAGTATGTTGCTCATCTTTCAGCTCCGTTTGTTATTATTTGGTTAAATAGGTCCAGCTCATCAATATTCAAATCCTGTAGAAATGTTTGGTCAGGCTTTTTGTCATCGTAGTTCGCCACTTTGTCATACACTTTCCTCATCACAAACTTACTGAACTCACTCTTATCATTTGATGAATTAAGCCACATCACCGGACTGAGATAGGAAGTGTCTATCTCAAATAAATCTGTGAAATATGTGGTGTAAAGAGACAAAAGCTGGTTTGAGTTCATCCTTTTTGCCTTCACCCCTGTATTTGAAATCTTTTCTATTACATCTTCCACTCTGTTGCCAAGCACCTTTAATGATTTATTGTACTCTTCCTTCCTTTTGCCAGAAAAAATGACTTCCTTCCCAAGAAGATAAAAGAACAATTCTTTCATGGAATCAGCAAAGGATTTTTGTTCTGAGAAATCCTTGTAAGGAACAATTATGTAGAAAAGCCTGTTTCTTGTGCTGGATTCTGTTATCTCCTTTCCAATCCATTTTGTTAAGGATTCTATCCTCTCAAGGGAATTTGTATTGTTGTTATGCTCCACCACCATCTTTCTTAGATTAGACAGCCACCCCCCCAGATTAACATCAGAGCTTCTGCAACAAATCTGTAGGGGATAATCAAGGGATCTAAGAAATGCCCTATAATTGGCAAGCACATCCTCTTTTTCTGCATCTCCAAGTATTGAAAAATCAATGGGCTTAACCTCAATTATCGCAAGGAGTATTCCATTTTTCAGGTAGATAGTATTATCTCTTATTGAGGATATAGGTATGAATTTATCCAGCTTGGGATTGTAATAACCGATATCATGAAGGCTGTTCTTAAGATTCAGCCATGCGGTTACCCTTTCGTCAAAATGAAGATGGATTAAAATCAGACTCACAACAGCTATCGGAATTAAAATGCATAGCTTTACTATGGGATTGATGTTAAGAAAATGATAGATGGCTGCAATGCTCCCGAGCAATACCAAGAAGTAAACAAACTGCCTGAAGTTCCATTTAACAAAGGGAATGAACTCATCCTCGTATTTATTAAGGTTTTTTGGTATTTCGTACATTATCTTTCCACCGCCTCACCCAAAGGATCCCGATAGCCGGAATATGAGATATCCTTTTTGGAGTTCCATTTATCCTTTATTCTCTCCCCGTAATGCTTTATATCGGACTTCATCTTTGCAGGCACCTGCTTGTAGATTTTCTTAACTGACTTGAACGTATAGGTTACCGGGCTTGCAATATCAAAATTCAGCCCAATCTTCTTGTAGAGCTTGTTGTTAACGTATAATGTGGATGTAAGTGCAAGAAAAGTAAGAATCCCCAAATCAACAGGAAGAAATAGTGCCTGTATAACATTAACCACCACCTTGCCCATTGCAAATACCAGCATCCAGATAAAAGGAAATATCGAATTAATAGCCAATATCTCTACCAGTTTCTTTCCGAATTGCCTTGTGGGAGTGAAAAAGTACAGTATCATTATGATTGGCAGCAGGCATATGAGTATCATAACAACAAGGTGCCTTGTGATTATTTTGATGAAGAATGGAATTCCAATTATGATGAAAACCAATACATATAATAGCATTAAAACAAATGTTGACGCACCATTCAGAATTATCTCTCTTATTGTAAGGTCTGATATCTGCTGGTTTAAAAATGACTCCCATACATAAACAACAAAGGAGTTTGTAATCATCATCAAAAGCCATGCGAATATAAGGCTGAGGTTTATGAAAATTATCAGATAAATGAGGTTGAGGGCCTGCTCTTTTGCAATCCTTCTTTTTTCAGTATCAACTGCTGCAAAAAGCCACAAATATCCAGCATATAAAATCATTAGTACTATGAATGCGGATGCTATGTAGTTTATCTTAGCCCAGTATGGGCCAAGCGTTGCTATGTCTATTTCAATAGTCATTAGCTCTCCAAAAGCTTCGGTAACCTGCTCTAATGGCATTATTAGAAAATCAACAGCATTCTGATACATTTTGGCAAGACCGCAGCTGATCCATGTGGAAGGCCTGTAGAATTCCACTTCTTCACATTCCTCTGGCTCTGAGTCAAGGTCTAGAGCAAGACAGTCCGATGCCAGCAACAATGCAATTATGATAACCGATATCCACTTCATTTTATGCCCCCGCTGCCACTGCTACTGTCTTGGCTGTTTTCCACATCAGAACCCCAAAGCCAACTGTCTTTGAAACAGCTGTCCTTAAGCTGAGATTGAATGCTAGGGTTTTATAGAGATAATTATTCAGGTAGAGACATCCTGCAAAAACAAGAATCTCTGCTAATTCAGCTATCAGAAAATTTCCTGCACCGACAATATTGACAATAATTTTGCCAAACTTGAAAACCAGAATCCAGATTACTGGAAAGAATGCATTGATAAAAAACATCTTTAGGAATTTAAATCCGAAGTGTTGAGTGGGCAGAAAAAAATTGAATGTGACTATTAAGGGCAGTGCTGCGAAAAAAGCAATCAGTATCACTATTCTTGCCACAATTTTAATTAAGAAAGGAATACCGAAAATAAGGAATATCAGAAAGTAAAGCAGTGATAGTATTGGCTGTACTCCATAAATGATTTCCATAATGCTGTGTAAGGCTAATTGCTCATTCAGGATTGTTGTCCAGAAATACCTTGTTAAAATATTTGCAAGCTCCAGAATTAACAGGGCAAGAGCCAAACTTAAATTAGTGAACAATATTATCAAAAACAAATACCATACCTGCTTCTTTGCCTTGATTCTTTTCCTTACATCAACTGCTGAGAAAAAAAGCAGATACCCTGTGTAAATTAACACAATTATAAAAATGGCTCCTGCCAGATAATTCATCTTTGCCCAATAAGGGGCAATGGCAGAAGCATCAAAGCTTGCTATTGAAAGCTCTGTTAAAAATGTCTCAAACTGAAAAGCAGGTCCATGCAGGCTTATCATGTTATGCTGAACCGCTTTGTCAGATAAGCAGGGAAACCATGTTGAAGGTCTGTACCATCTTGTATTTTCACATGATGGTGGATCTTCCATTAGGTCTAAAGCAGTTACACTATGAAAAGCCAATAATAAGACAAAAATCCATAAGACTGCCTTACTCATTTTTAATCCCGAAAACCTTTATCCAGCACATTCGCAGGACTGATATGAACACAAGAAAAGCTATGACTAACCAGAATATTGTCATGTAAAAGCTAGGCTTCTCCCCAGAGTAAACACTTATTGTTTTGACAGCAGATGCTGACTGCTGTGTTAAGTCTCCGTGATATTCTGCCTTGATTTGATTAATATTAATCCTAGCTGGAAATTCAAGTGAGCTATCTTCTGTAACATTAACAGAATAATTGCCATACCTTACATTTACATTATTGCCGTTAAAGTTGGGATTTATGGATATGTTTGCTCTTATCGTTTCATTCGGCATGTAAAAGAATTTGTCAGTTGTGATGTTAAGTTCTGTTGAGGGAAGAACTGTTATATTGCAGCTAACATTATATGCATTGAAATATGAGTATATGGTAAGCATGCAATCATAGGAGTCTTTATTTCTCAGGTGAAAGGATATGAAATCAGAATCTCCAGATTCTTCAATAGAAGAATAAACATTTGCATTTAGTTCAGAATTATCTATTGCCTGTGCTGTCAGGATATTGACAGGCAGATAGCTGTAATTGTAACCATACTCAAGGTTTTGCTTGGAAAGCTCCAAATCATCAATTATCAGGGTATAATGGTCAATGTTGGTTGTGTTAATGGTAAAGTATGCCATGCTTCTAGCTTTATCATAGAGAATAGAAGGCTCTGAAAAAGAGATCTGCTCTAGGAATGAGGTTTTATCATCGCTTAGTTCAAGACTATCATACCCATAATCCATATTGCTGAACCTGCAATTTCTTCTGTATGTGTCACAACCACATCTGCTGCAACTTCTACCGCAGCAAGTATCATCCTCACCGCAACTCCAGCAGCAGTAATCACACCTGCAACAGCTTCCCCTTTCCCACCTGTAATGGTCTCTCTGGATTTTGTTTACGATATTAAGAACAGACATAAAATGGTTTGAGGCATCTTCTGTATTGAAAGAAGTTAATGGAGTATCACCAATCCATCCATTATTTAGATACACATCAATGTATGTCTCATCCCAGTTTTGAGGATACTCTGTCCTGCAATCCCCTGCCTCTCCTTCGTTAGGGCTGGTTGGGGGATTATCTGTGCACCTGCTCCAAGCCCCATTGAAATAGGTTGGTGGTCTTGTGAGTTCATAGCCGTAATTTGATTGGACAAAGCCAGTGTAATTATTATAAAGAGTGTTGCTATAAAGAACACTTGGCATAATAGAGCTAAGAATCAGCCAAGCATTCCTTATAGTCTTGTGGTTTTCAGGCGATACAGTGTAAGGAATCTCATTGAATACAAGATTTGTATTCCAGCCAAATATAAATTCATGCTTATTGCTGTAGCTTGATTCCAATATGCTTGTAAGCAATTCTTTTTGTTCTGCTATGTTTAAATCCAGCTCTCTAAGGCCATTGCAATCCCCAATATCCAGATTTTCACAATTTTCAAAGGTTAATGTATCCAAGGCTGAGACATCTAGAGTTAAGACTAACAAAAAAAGAAACAAAGGGACTTTCATGTTCAGCCCCCTAGTCCTAGTAGTCTGGCTATAGTTACAGCCCCGAAAACAAGTATTGAACCTATAATCACTGCCCCTATCTTATTCAGAGTTGCTTGTTTGCTTTGCGGATCTCCCTTATAGTATGTGTATCCTGCCAAAATCAGGGCTACCACTATTACTGCTCCTGCAAGATACTGCAATATTGCAATTAGTCTGCCTACAGGGCTTATTGAGTCGGCTAAATCCTGCTTTTCTGCTTCGGTTAACT
Source organism: Candidatus Nanoarchaeia archaeon (assembly GCA_028279655.1). Classification (GTDB taxonomy): domain Archaea; phylum Nanobdellota; class Nanobdellia; order Woesearchaeales; family JACPBV01; genus JAHWHQ01. The sequence goes on from JANQNH010000019.1 coordinate 11,135, forward strand.
CTACATCCATTTGGTCGATTATGCCTGCCTGCACGAATGTTGCTAATAGCAATAAGGCAAGCCCCGCAACTAATACTATTTTGCTGTATTTCTCCATTTTTTATACCTCCGTGTTTTGAAGCATATAGCTACCGCTATGTCAGCTGACATTAGGTAACTAGATGAACGTGTAATGCTGAATTCGGTCTGATGTCCTGACAGCCCTGCATAAAGGATCTCTTTCTATCCAGTTTTTAATTTCATTAAGCAGCATAATTCTGGCATTTGGATTAATGTGCTTCGGATACAGTTTCTCCATTTTTCTGAGCAACTGGCTTATGTGAAAACTTCCGCCATTATTCCTTATCAATGACCTGGCTACAGACCTCTCTATTTCTATTCTTTCAAGTTGATTCTTTGGAAGATTGGGATATTTCTGCTTCATTTTGCTTGTTTCATGTTCATCTGCTTTCTGTTTTGGTGGTTCTGTTTTTTTGGAAGCGTGTTCTTTGTTTTGGAGTTTCAGGTTGTGCTTTAGTCTCTTGACTTCCATTTGAAGCTCATTGTTGATTTTATGCTCCTCTCTTAGGGATTCCTTCAATTCCTTTACCTGCGCTACCCTGCCTAGCTTTCTGCCAGCTCTCCTGATTTTTTTTGACAGCTCTTCCAGCTTGGCTTTTTTCTCCTCAATCTTTTTGTTAGAATTGCGAAGCTCTTTCTCCTGCGTTTTTATTAAATGCCTATTTCTTTTTATTATAGTAAAGGAAGTCACAAGAAAATATGTACCAAGTCCAAAAACTACAATAAAGAAGATTACCATAATTCCAATAGACAACAATGCTTTAGCCATTCTCCTCTCTTTCAATCCTGTTTTCTTTCTTCTTTGGAATCGCAATTATTGCTTCAAGGCTGGGCCTGATAATCGTTTTTTTGATTACTGTGACATGCTTCTTTATTGTTTCCTGAATTTCGACTAGACTCATTATATACACCCCTGACATTATCTGCATTCCTTATGCGTTCTCAAGCATCTTCTGGTAGTACTTAATCGACTTGATTGACGTTATTGTGGTTTTGTGGATAACCCACTTGCCATCATCGCTTTTTGTAACAATTGATTCCACAATGGGCATTTTGTTCAATTGCTCAATTTTAGTTGGGCTTAATTCTTCTGCCATTTTACCATCCTCCATATATTTTTCAAGGTCCTGGCGTTGTTTCAAATCAAAAATTGCCATAGAAATGGAATGAGCAACAGGTTATTATAAGCTGGTTCAGAAAGCTGGACAAAAGTGCGGGAAAGGTGGAATAAAATATTTGAAATACCCTGTTATCATGGTACACGCAAAGACATAGGCATAACCGTAAGATTTATTAAAAGTATTTGATTCTTAATACTACTCTTGAGGGGATAAAATTATGATAGAATACAAACTTGCTCCAAATGCGTACCATGCTCTAGAGTCCGGAAAAGTTCTACAAGCTGGAGGGGAGAATTTTGATATTGACGACACTAAACCAGTTGGAGACATCATCTCTTTAGTTGTAAAATCCGGTTTAGAAGTTGAGGTTTATACTCACCTTCAAACTTCTTGGAGTGGTCGTGTAACAAAAGCCCGAAGAAGAAAGGTAACACATCCCATAAATATTGGTAATACCCCTTTTCTTTTGCGTTCAGGAGGTTTTGTACATGAGGGCATTTCTTACGAATATAATATTCGTGAGACATATGCTGGTGCAGGAGATATGATAAACCATAAGAGTGATGTTTTGTGCACTGTTGTCAAGGGAAAATTTAATGCGCACGGTCAAGAGGAGCTTAGCAAAAAAGTTCAGAAATATTTCGACGTAGTAAATCAGTTCTATATACATCTTAATGATCCTAGAAATACTGAAAAAAAGGTTGGAGAAGGACCAGGTCTATCAAAATCACAACTAAATATGTTAAAAAAGCCTGTTAGTTATAAATTTAAACCTCCCGCAAGAACTTTAGAATTTTATGATTGTGAATTGCCTGATTTTGAACTACAAGAGTTGAAAAGCTTACATCAACCTAAACTAAGTGTTCTTGAAGTTGCAGCTGCAATAGGTAGGGGAGGGGAGATACGAAATAGGCGGGGGGAGAGCAAATTAGAAAAAGTGAGTTGGGATGAAGTCGGAGGATTTCAAGCACAAAAAGAACAAGCTAGAAGATTTGTAAGACAAGTCCTTAATCCTGAGACTGCCGGATATTCCGGAAGAGATCCTGCCGAAAAAGGAGGAATGATTTTTCTTGCACCAACGGGTTGGGGAAAATCTTTTTTTGCGAGGGCTTGTGCCACTGAAGCTATGGAAAGCTATAAAGGAAAATCACATTATATAAGGGCTACGTATGGTAATACTGGAAGTATGTGGAGAAATCAGGAAGCTGCTATGATAGCTGCCGATTTTAGAATGCTTAGGGAATGGGCGCAAGCTGGAGATTTAGCCATCTATTTTTTGGAAGAGATTCAGTCCACAGCTGAAAGAGATGAAGGCCCCCAAAAGAGTAATGAACTTCTTGATGAATTGCTGGCACAGACTGGCGATTTTGATTATACAAATGTCCTAATGATGGCTGCTACAGCAAGAGATTTAGGTAAGATAGATTCTCAATTAGTAAGAGGAAAAAGATTTGGAGAGCATGTTTTTATGGGACCTCCAATAACAGAATATGACGCTACTGACATTTTAACCAAAATAATCACAAAAAGAGAAAAAACTGCACGAATGAAAGGAAATGAAAACCTCATAGATACCGATGGATTTAGTTACGAAGCACTAGGCGCACAGTTGCTAGATTTCTCTCCAACTGAGATTTGGTATGTGGTTGAAGATGCTTTGAGTATTAGGGGGGAGGAATATGGTCAAAGTGGGACTTGGGCTCCTTTAACAGTGGACTTTTTAACTGAGCGGATAAAAGTTACAAGGTCTAGAAGAGTTGGACAATCGGCAGATGTTAATGGTCTTTAGCTTGGTTAGAAGTGGAAATCCTTCCTCTAAGATCACGTAAAATGTGTATCATTTGACTTCTGAATCCATTGTCAATTCCTTTTTGAGATACCATTGCTTTTATTTGCTCCATCAATGCTGCGTTCTCCAAAAACTCATTTCCTACTGTACTAGGACCTGTTGCATAGAGTATGGGCTTCCGACCTGTTTTTTGCTCAACTAATTTTAGTATTCCCGCTAAACCTTCAGCTATCAAAACCGGCAATAATGGATTTGCATTTGTGTCCTCTATGATTTGTTGAATACTTTTAGTATAAGCATTACCCCCTGACAAAACAGGCAGTCTTGATAAGCATGGATATGTTTGGCCATCAGGATCAAGATAAAGTTTATGGAACGGTTCAATAATCTGCTCTCCCCCAAAAAACAATCTCTCTCTAAGGTCTTTATATGCTTTCAAATCTTCCATAGTAAAAGAGGATCTGTAGAACATTCCTGGTTGTTCTTTAGCTAATTGTCTCGCAAATCCAGAATCATGCATTCTTAAATGAATTAAATTGACTGTACTTCCATCAACAAAATATATTTCATGTCTTTCAGTATTTGTTCCAATTACCTCTCCTGAATTTATAAGCAATTCAATTGTTCTGTTTTTCTTGGAATTGTCATTAAAAGGAGGATTAGGATGAGTAACTCTCATACCTAAATAATCTGTTGGACCAAATACATGAACTGCTCCCCGAATAGTATTTGCACATTGTTCAGCAGGTATGGGATGGAATTGATCTACTGATACATCAATACCATTGTATTGAGTACCAATATAATCCTCTTCAACTGTAAAATCAAAACCTGCATCACGTAGCCTTTTGAAATGATCTTCTGCTGTATCTAAAGTTTTCCCAACCTGATAACCACTTGTGTCCAAGAACCTAGGTTTTAATCCTACATCACTTGCTGTTTTGGTAACAAATAACAATAGGTTAAAATCTGCAAAAGGTTCAGCACTAAAGTATAAAAGATTCACAAGACCACAATTTTTTGCTTGTTGTAGAATATCTGGAATCCTATCCCTATTAACCCATGTTTTACCTTGCGGAGTATTTTCCGCAAAGCAATATTTTCCATCCTGACAATTATTGGGACAATAATTACCCAATTTAATTACAAGGTCGGTTGGATAATATAATGGAGTATTGTTTGACATTTTAAATAGTAATCATTCATCTTTTAATTTTCTTGCGTTTTACTTTTCTAGGCCAAAAAGTTAATGATCCCCTATTGAGAGAAATGTGTGAAGGAATCTTACCTTCCAATATATGTCTATACTTCTCAGCAAATTCTTCCAACTTATCCATAACGCTACTGTCAGAGGCCAACGATTCCAGTCTCCTGTTTACCTCTCCCTTAAACTGATTATGCATCTCAACCCTAACTAAAGACATGAAAACAATCGTATCCATATCATAAGCATCTATCTTGAATCTGACTTTCCCCCTAATTTTTTTCGCTTCTTCATTGTACCAAGCAGAGCCCTGTTTTTCCTTTACTTTGCTTTGGAATCTGGTGGCTTGTTGGGTACTGAAAACCATCCTAGGATTGTACAGGGTGTCAAGCGTAAAGCCAAATTCTTGATGGAACAGGTCATTAAATGCCTTGGCTTTTAAAACATCATCAATAGTAACAAATCTATTTGCAGCACATTGATATTCTGAAATGCTCTCAACAGCTACTCCTTTTCCATCATTCATTAGCATTTCAGGATCATAAAACAAAAAGGGTGGGCCTTTACATGTTGCAAAAGTTGCTTCGTAAACAGTACAATTGTTGCCCCTGTTTTCTTGATAGTTGTGGTGCAATAATGAGCAAGGCATATCCATTTCTATAGACAAGGGGGCATGATCATCTGGATATGGTTTAAACATATGCCATGAAGCCATACTAGCTCCTGCTACTTGTAAGTATTGTTCAAAAAAATCACTCATGGAGATTCCAAGATGGTGACTTAATCTATAGATATCTGGGAGTGTAACAATAATGGGATTACCATATGTTTCGCAGCACTTAGTACAGTTGCCGCATTCAAATTCGGTTTTTTGTCCATCACTTACACCAATACCTTCAAGTGCTTTTCTTGAACGATATGGTAAATATAGTTTTTCACCCATACTAAAAAGAAATAACTAGCTATATATAAATGTAACTACTTAATAGTTGCATTAAATTATTTAATCTCTCAATTAGTTATTTTTAATAAAAATAGAGATCCAAGATAATCAACACCTAACCTTCTCAACTCCTTCAAAACTAACAGAACTTATCTTATGTCCATTCGATAGGAAATCCCTTATCTTTATGGGTGTTTTATTATAATCATAATAGTCAACATATTTTATCAGCTCAGAATCCAGCTTTGCAAAAACGAATCCCCTTCTTAGAAATTTAATAACAAGTATTGGCGGATTGTATTCATTTTCCTTGCAAAAATCCATTAGCCTTTGTAGCTGGATCCTTATCTTGCCATTAATCCTTAGGAAGCTGTTTTTTGTTGTTTTTAGCTCAATAAAGTAGGTGTCTTTAAAGAAGGTCAATATGCAGTCGCAAATGGAGGTCATTCTTCTTCCGCTTCCAGCAATTCGTTCACAATGCAATCCTACGCCAGAGTTTGTAATAAGGTTTGCCAATTCAATCTCATATCTTGTTAGTCTATTCAGCTTCAATCTTATCACCTAAGCTGTTAGGTTGTTTGAGGTCTTCCCTTATTCTGAATAATGTCGGAAATCTTAATGATTTGCCAACTTCATTTTTGCTATCCATTATTCCATCGTGCCTCACTTCAATTATTTTACCGGATTCAATTATTTCTTTTGTTGCAATCTTCCCTATCATACCTTCCTTTACTTTCACATCGTAACTGTAATAGCCATCCTTTTTTTCATGGCCAAGCACAACCTCAACATCAAGGGTTTTAAGTGGCTTGAGTTTTCTCACAAATGAGCTTAGACCACTATAATATTGTGAGTATATTTCCCGATAGACAATCCCCTCAAAGCCTTTTTTTAATGATTCAATATAAAATGCCCTTAATTCAGATGGCTTGCAAGTAATTATTTGGGGAACTACCCTTATATTGTTGCTAATCTGGATCTTATCCAATAAGCTCCTTCTCGTATAATATGGCTCTTTTGTAAGGTCAGTATTATCCAGCATTAATGCATCAAAGCCAAAGAATATGCAATTTCCAACACCAGACCTAAGCTTGCTCAATACCTTATTGAAGTTTATCCTTCCGTTATAGAAGCAAATGCCCTCTCCATCCAAGATAAAGTTGTTTTTAGGAATTTGTTTTGCTGCTTTAGCAATTTCCTTAAATCTATGCGTGACATCAATTCCTTTTTTTGAAAAAACAGTCACACTATCTTCATTCTTATGGATTTGAAGCCTTATTCCATCCAGTTTTGGCTGGCATGCTACTTCAACAGGTAAAAAATTAAACAGCTTTCCAACATTCTTTGTTTCCATCACTTCCTGGCATTTGTAATATTCTCCAATTTTCATTTTTTTCACCTCCAAGGTTAGGAAAAAGCACTATTGCTTTTTTTCCTCAACCCTCAATTCAAAACCATGATCTTTCATTACCTCAAGGACTGTTTTTCCATTCAGCAAAACATCCTCATGATTTTTATAAGCCTTGTATGCTTTGTTTCTCTCATAGATATCCTCAAAGATATGCTCTTCTGGAAAATTTATCCCTGTTTCCTCTATCATATTTCTCATTTTCTTTAAAGTAAGAATGATACCGGCTTGACCAGTAATGCAGTTATTGAACTGCCAAAGATTCTTGCCCCAGGCTTCCCCACAAATAAAAACAGGAGTTGAGTTCAGAAACTCAGGTATTCTTGTACCGTTCTTTGTCCTGCCCATTCTAATACAGCCAACAAAGCTTGAGAAATAACCAACACCATAAGATCTATTGAAATCCTTTTTTACAGAAATAACATAGGCTTTTCTGCTACCCATAATCTTGTCTCTGCTGAAAACAACAAAATCAAGGGGCTCCCTATTGAACTTCCAAACATCATTAGTCCAATGCATATACCCCTTCACTTCTTCCTTATGGGCATCTCTACTTTCTTTATTCAACCAGCTAGGAGTTTTTTCTGGGAAATCATCTGTAGTTAGAACTTGCTCTCCTTTTGCTCTAAGATACTCTACAAAAGTGTAGATTGCTTTTTTCTCAAATAGGCTACCTAAACTGGTTATCTTCGCAATGTATTTTCTTCTCTCTTCAACATAAAATTCTATTTCCCTGCTTACAGCTTTCTCCGGCATATCGGGATTGAAGAAATAGCTGTCATTGCCTACTGTTCTATAGCCAATCAAACCTACCTTATAAAAAGCCTTTTTCAGCCATTGATCAATGTCATTTGAGCGAATGCCTGACCTCTGCCTTAATATCCATGAAGGATAGACCTCTGTAGTTAACCTTATGAGCATTGCGGCTTTTCTCACTTCATCCGGCATCAATCTGTCTATGCCCGCCCATACTGCTTCCTTGTTTCTGCCATAGATTAAAGTCCCAATATTGGTTTTTCCTTTGATTCTATTGGGAAATCTAAAAGGGCTTATCGTGATGTGGCTTTCTTTGAAGAGCTTGTAGCATGTTTGATAAGCTGTGCTTTTTAGCTGCTGGTCAGGTTCCTCATATCCCAGCTTTTCAAGAATTTCTAAAGGCGTGTAGCCCATATCAGACTCTTTGATGAACTTGCAGACTTTTTGTTTTAGCGTGTCTGATTGGTTGAATTTATAGGGCTGCGTGCGTCTTTCTTTTGCCAATTCATCTATCCTTTGGCCTATCAAAGACTTATTTATTGCATATAAATAGGCTGGCCATCCATTCTTACACTTGATTTTTTTGGTGCTCTTAAATAATAATTTACGCTTAACCAGAACGTCTAATTGATAGTGAATATTTTTCTGGACTTTCTTGCCCATCTTCAACGCAATTTCAAGCCCAGTCATTGCCTTATTCTGATTTCTTAGCATATTGAATATTTCATAAGACATACAGCCTTCCTTGAAATACTCTACCCATGTCCAGTTATTCTCTCCACGTGGCATCTGTATTAACCTAAGCATATTTTGGAGAAAAGAACAATAACTTAAATATCCCTAATGGATATTTTAGTGGATACTTCCATAGCCATTCTAGGGCATAATTATCCACTTTATCGTCTTGAATCAATAAGAAATAGATTTTAAGTATAGTATGCCAACCAGCCCACGGAAATTAAAGGTCTAAACAGGAAATAGAAATATTTATATAGAATATCTTATTATTAACTATATAATGATAGATAGTTATGGAAATTATGAATGGTTCTTGAAAAAAGATTTCAGCGATTATTCTGGTAAGTGGCTCGCTATTATAGATAAAAAGGTAGTTGCAAGTGGAGAGGATGCAAATAAAGTTATTACTAAAGCTAGAGAGGAATATCCCCATAAAAGGCCGTTTATTACCAAAGTGAGAGATAAGTTATCTATTCTTTAATAATTATGTCATTAGTTTACAGATTCAAAAAAGAAAAATTATTAGATGGAAAATATGCTGTTCGGCCTAGAATTCTTGTTGTTTTAAGTGGGAAAAACGCATCAATAGAGGTACCTGCATTGATTGATAGTGGTTGCGATACGACTGTTATTCCTAAGGGGATAGCAAAAGCAATAGGTCTGGATATGAAAGGAGAGAAAAACAAGCTTTACGCTTTTCATGAATCAAATGATGTTATTCAGAGTAAAGCAAGTATAACTTTTTTAGGAAAAGCCAACAGAGAATCAGTAAAATTGAACATTCCAGTCCTGATTGCATTGTCAAAAAAAGGATTTGAAGATGAGGAAGATATAACCTTAGGAATCAATGGGATTTTTGATATATTTGATGTAACCTTTAAGAAAACAAGGAATAAGATTATCCTTAAGAAATCTAGCCAGATTAGTAACCTTTTGTTTCCTTAGGTAAAATCTAAAGCTTTAAATAAATCAATCTAATTCTTAGTCTTATGGATTCGGAGATTGTTGAAAAATATAAGAAAGCAGGTAAGATTGCAGCTGAAGCTTTGGCCTTTGGAAAAGAGCTTATTGTTAAAGGCAGTTCTGTACTTTCTGTATGTGATAAGGTGGAAGAGAAGATAATCTCACTTGGAGGAGAGATAGCTTTTCCTGCTCAGATATCCATGGATTCTATTGCAGCCCATTATTGTCCTGAGGATGATGAACTGAAGTTTGGCGATCAATTGGTGTCTTTGGATGTTGGTGTGCATGTTGATGGTTATATTGGGGATAATGCATGTAGTGTTGATCTTGGTGGAGACAATTCAGATCTTGTGAAGGCTTCGAGAGAGGCTTTGAAGGCTGCTATTGATACTGTTAAGGTGGGTGTTAAGTTAAGTTCAATCGGAAAGGCAATAGAGGATGCTATTACTGCTTTTGGTTTTAATCCTGTGAGGAATCTTTCAGGTCATGGCCTGGACAGCTATAATGTGCATTGTACTCCTACTATCCCTAACTTTGATACTAAGGAGGATGCTGTTTTGGAGAAAGGCGTAATCGCTATAGAGCCTTTTGCTACTAGTGGAACAGGCATGATACACGAGAAAGGAGAGCCATCTGTCTTCTCCTTGTTTGGTAAGAAATCAGTCAGGGTTGGATTTGTGAGGAATATACAGAAGGAGATAGAGAGCTATAATGGTCTTCCATTCACAACCAGGTGGTTGGCTAAGAAGTTTTCTATGGGGCAGGTGAGGTATGCTCTAAATCAGTTCAAACAACTAGATATATTAAAAGAATATCCACCCCTAGTTGAGAAGACATATGGATTAGTGAGTCAGGCAGAACATTCTCTTCTGGTTGATGATAGTGTTGAGGTTTTGACTAGATAAGGTTAATATTAACCTCGATGGTATAGAGAAGTTAAATAGGTGCCATATTCAATAATCTTCTGTCTAGATGCTTCAATTTGAGGTTGAAAAGTCACTCTTGTGTCTGCAAGATTATCATGCTCTTTTAAATGTTCTAGAACTGTGTGTCTAACCTGTTCTGCTTCTTTTTTTGCATGTTTCCACTTTTTAACACATGTATCGCTTAATGCTACAACAACACCCCCTTCATTTCTTATTAGATCAGTAGCATGTTTATCGAAATCTACCTGGACATTTCTTCCATATTCTACAAGTTTATTAATATAGTTTACTCTAGTTTCAAACTCCCCATCTTTAGTAGTCATGCACCTTAGGTATTCGTGTTCGAATTTTTCGGAACCAGCAGTATCTGCTCCTCCATGTAGGTCATGCGTTACTGATAGTTGCAGGAGTTCAATAAGCTCCCCTCTATTTACTTTTTTGTTTGCTATTATTGTTTTTTCTAACTGACTATGATGTGGCAATTGCTTATAATTACGCAATGCTTTAAGGGCACCGTATGTTGTCTGTACACCTTTTCTGTACACTTTTCTTGGTGTTTTTTTTTCTTTTTCTTTCTTTTTCGCCATTTTTTAATTACATTTATTAAGTTTATATAAACGTAGTATAGGAAAAACAGCGTTTTATATATAAACCTTATGTTATTATCCTTACTCTAAAGTAGAAATATCTGCTAGTTCTTCTTTTCCTGACTCCATATCCTTAATCTTTACCTTATTTTCTTTTAGTTCATCTGGACCGATTATTATGACTTTCTTTGCATTTACCTTGTTGGCGTATTTGAACTGTTTTCCTAAGCTCGTATAAATTTTCTTTAGAAATCAACTTTTGTACATATAATAGGTAAGCATATTCTTTTGGAAGATAATCAAAATAATTCTTATCTAGAACCTTACAAGTATGTAAGATTATCGATAAAGGTGGTCTATAAGTTCCATTCAACCAGCCCATAATTGTGGTTTTTGCTGCTTTGTAGCCTAAATTATCCATAAGATATTTAGGTAGATCCTTTCTTTCTAGCTTAAGATGGATTCTTAGTTTATTTAGTAAACCTTTAGAATTTCCAATTCTTATAGCATTTAGAATGCCCTTATTTTGGAAAATCTCTACTAATCTTCTTTTTCTTTCTGGATGAACCAAATAAGGGTAAATAAAGAAAGCTAATTTTGAACAATCACCTGCTTTAAGAATATTAATCTTAGTGGTAGGCTTATCTAAGGTTATCCTAGATGTGAGATTGATAGATTGGAATATTTTTTGTAGATCGTTCAACATACCGAAACTACTGCTTGTAATAAATATCCTTGGTACTTTATACTTTTTTCCTTGGTTTGATCTCCAATAATGGCTGAAACATCCGTCACCTTCGATATAACTCGCTAGAAAGGAGTATTTATGTTCTTGGCTCAAGTGAAATATTATATCTGGAATTTTTACTTTTCTGCATTTCTTACCAAAATCTAGGTTATATCTCCAACTTAGATAATTGCAAAAAGCAGCGTTTGATATTCTTAATTTCCATGCTTCTTTGTCTTTTTCTATTCTTAGATTAGTTAAACCAAAATTCGTTTCTATCAATTTTTTGATGTTAACTAAACATTCTTTGTTATGTTGACTGATGCTTATCCTTCTGCCATCTTTCTCCATGTGACCTTCAGATAGGAACCAGCCTAAAAAATTACATTCAAAGATTGAGATTTCTTTATTAAACTTGAATATGTAACTAGACCTTTCAAATGATAGAAATTCGTTATGTACTATTTCTTCAATTGACCTACCTATAGAATTTGAAAATCTAATAATTATGTTCAACGGAATTCCCCTTTTTCCACAAATCCATCGGCTTATTTCTCTCTGAGAGATTTTATTTTCTGTAGAAAAGGATTCATAGCTTTTATCTTTAATTATGAATTCCCTTAATTCTTTTCTTAATTTTTCTGAAGCTTTAATGTATAATCTTGTTTCATTTTTCATGTTTAATTGGTTAAATTTCATTTCAAATCATCTAAAATAAAACTTAGTGAAAACTAGGTAATTGATTTTATGTAGTATACTAAAATCATGATTTGATAGTTAAACACCCCCTTCTGATTTGGAACTATAGATAATTTAATCTTTGAAAAATAAACTATGCCTTGTTAAGCTTTTTGAAATATCCAATAATCTCTTCTGTGCTAAATAGATTCTCTTCTCCGGTTTCCATATTCTTTAGTTTAGCTTTGTTTCGCTTTAATTCATCTTCACCAATAAACAAAACATAAGGAATTCCCAATGAGTTTGCGTATTTTAGATTTTTAGAAGGGCCTTTGCTTATTAGATCTATATCGACTTTAATTTCTGATTCTCTTAATTTCTGAGCCATCTTTAAGCTTTCTTTTAAGGTTCCTATCGGAATGATAAAGATGGTCGAAACAGTTTTTTGTTTTGTTGGATTTTTCTCCAGATATGCATCAAAAATCCTGTCAAGGCCGAAACTTATTCCAACTGCAGGATAATCCCCCTTCCCTAGAAATTCTCCTATCATCCTGTCCCATCTTCCGCCTCCAGCCACAGACGATTTTATCTTAGATCCCTTAAGAATAGTCTCATAGACAGTTCCGGTATAATAACTAAGGCCTCTAGCCAAGGAAACGTCAAAGATAAAGTCAACCTTAAGTACGTTTAGGTACTCAATCAATTGTTCTATCTCCTTTAGTCCTTCGTTTTCTGGCAATATTTCTTTTAGCTTTGCTAGTTTTTCCTCATTCTTTCCTTGGACTGTAATTATCTCAATCAATTCATTGATTGCATTTTCAGAAATTCCTTTTTGCTTCAGTTCATCAGTCACTGATTTGCTGCCGAATTTCTCTAACTTATCGATCGATAGTATTGTAGGAATTTTTTTATCATCGGGAATGCCAATCTTATCCATGATTCCATTCAGTATTTTCCTATTATTAACCTTTATCAAAGGTTCAAACCCCATTTTTTTAAATGCCATATATGTTATGTTGATAATCTCAACATCAGCGGTCATCTCCTTGCAACCGACAATATCAATGTCACATTGTTTAAATTGCCTATATCTTCCAAGACTTACCGGACCATCTCTAAAAACATCTCCGATTTGGTATCTTTTGAACGGCACCCGTATCTGAGGATTCATACCGACAACTCTTGCCAGAGGTACAGTTAGGTCATATCTTAGTCCAAGATCCCTATTGCCTTGATCCCTGAGTTTGAATGACTCTTTGAGAATCTCGTCACCACCTGCATATTTTGAGGAGAGTACATCGAATCTTTCTATCACAGGGGTTTCTAATGGGGAGAAACCAAATAATTCGAATGTCCCTTTAAGGATGGATATGATTCTGGCTCTTATAATCTGATTTTCCGGTAAAATATCTCTTGTTCCACGGGCTCTTTGTAGTTGGCCTTTTATCTCTTTGTCTATACGCTCTTTTGCTGCTTTCTCTTCTTTTACTACTATCTTTTCTTCTTTTCCTAAAACTAAGCGTCTTACAGAGTCTCTGACTGCTTCAGAGATAGAGCTATAGATATCTTTATCTACTAGTTTCTGTATTTCGTCTATCAGGCCTTTTGTAAGGCGTATTTGAAGTGTTTCCATTACCATAGTAATTGGATAGTAATGTACTAGTATTTAAATTTTGCGGTTTCCTTGTATATCACTCCTAGAATAAGGATCTTACCAGTTTTCTAGCTTAAGATCGGGTATATTCTCAAAATGTTTTCTATTTCTTGTAACTAGTATCAAATCTCTAGATATAGCTATGCTTGATATCATAAGGTCTATTTCTTGTGTTAACTTTCCTATTTTTGACAAGAGGGCATTGTTCTTACCAAAGATCATGCATGCTTTCTTATCTAAAGGTATAAATTCTGTGTTCATCAACAGTTTGAATATGTTCTCTTGCTCAGCCTCTGGATTAGAAGAGAGAAATGCTCCCTTGTAAAGCTCGCAAAGGCTTAATGAACTGATGTACATTGGGATAGATTTTCTTCTCTTGATATTCTTGACTATGGAATCGTCATTATTAAAGAAATCTATGATTACATCTGTGTCTAATAGATACATTTTCAGCTAAAATCCCTTAGTTTTAGACCTTTCCTATCTTTGTAGATATTCTTCATGGTTTTGGTCATCTCGGGGTTATCATTCCATACTCCTGCAAGTTTCATCAATCCTTCACTTTTCTTATTAGCTGTAATCCTTCTGACTACCTCTGAGAAGCTTTCCCTCCCTTTTTTTAGGTTATTTAGGCTGTTGTATGCATCGTCTGATAGTGTTATGCACTTTGTCATAGTTGATATATGCATGTATGCATGTATTTAAAGGTTATGGTTTTTTAAGACTTTGAGATGTGAGTTTTGTTATTTCACCATATTTAAATACTGTTTTAACTTTCCATTAATAATAATCAAGATGAATGAAAGTGAAAGGATGAATAGGCGTAGATTTTTGAAATGGTCTACTGCTGGAGGTTTAGGTATCGCAGCAGGTTTGCTAGCATTGGATCCCAATAAAGATGTTAAATTAGCAGAATTGGAAAAACTTGCATTGAAAACCCAAGAAGGACGGATCTTTGGATTCTATGATTATGAGGGTTCTTTGTCTGATCTAAAGCAATATGAGCTTCATTTCCGAAGTTGTACTGGTGGGGCTTTTACCTATGAGCGATATCTAGAACGTGTGAAAAAAAGGTTTCCCAATGATAAACACTTGCTGGTGGCGGATATAGGGGGGTCAGATGGTACTGCAGCAAGTGGATTAAATGATATTGAGGGTGTTGAAGCTTTTGTAATAGATCCGGAAAATTCTCTTCCCATATCGGGGAAGGGATTACCTAAGGAAAGATATATTATACGAGAGATTGAATATACTGGGCTACCTGATAATACATTCCATTTTATGACTAGTTATAATACATACCATCATACTAAGTTACCCAGATCCTTTACTGAAGTACATAGGTTGTTAAGGCGAGGGGGTGTTGCTATACTTCATCATGAGCATTGGTGGCAACCAGGTGTTTTGGAGCAAATGGAAGAGCTTGAAATCAAGGATGATATCAGAGTAGTTATGAGCACTCTGAATGGGATTTGGGAAGGAGAGAAAGGGGAGATTCTTACTCTTGATCAATTTAATAATGTTATTAGGGACGTTAGTAAGGGGTATGGTAAGGATGGACTTGAATATATTGCGCCTTTTATTAAACCATATTTTACAATAATAAAAACCAAGTAGAAAACCTTATATATCTCCATTACCAATATTTCTTAAAGAGGTGATGATTATGAAGAATAATTGTTGTGAACAGAGCGATCTTGTTAAGATAGCAGGCACTATTGGGGGGATGCTAGTGGCAATAATTGTTTTGTTTATGCTGCTTGCCAAGGAGATGATGTTAACTGTTCTTCCAACTGTAGTCTGGGCGTTTGTGGTTTTGGGGATAGTGCTTGGGTTATCTACTCTGAAAAAGAAGAAATGATTGTGTTTTTCCTGAGTGATGCTAAGTTAGTTATATAAACAAGGGAGTATTTCCAAATAGAATGAACAATGCTTTACTCTTTGTATTGTCCTTGATGGGACTACTGGCTCTATATTGGGTATTGATAGGGCAATGGAGATGGAACAAGATGATCAGAGAGGGTAATGATGATAAAAAATCCTAAGGCGATCATATTTGATATAGATGGGGTACTTATAGATACGAGTAATTCTTACAGGGTTGCGATAAAGAAAACCGCTGAGTTTTTCCTTGGAAAGATGTTAGATATGGAAGATGTTGAGATGGTCAAGAACAGAGGAGTAAATGATGATTGTGATGCAGCAGAGATATTGATCCAGGAGAATGGAGGGGATTTTAGAAGAAAAGTGATATTGAAGAAGTTTCTTGAGTACTATCGTGGAAGGCAGTATGATGGTCTGCTTAGAAATGAGAAGCGTCTGATCAAGGAGGATGCTCTAAAGAAATTAAAAAAGTATAAGCTTGGTATCTTTACAGGAAGGCCCAAGGAGGATGCTGACTATGGGCTGAAAAGGTTTAAGATGAAAGATTCTTTTGATGCTACTGTTGTCTGGGATGATGTTGGGGAGGGGAAACCTAATCCAGAAGGACTGTTGAAGTGTATAAAGAGATTAGGGGTTGGTAAGGACGAGGTCCTTTATGTTGGAGATAATTTGGCTGATATGCGGGCTGCAAATAATGCAGATGTATCTTTTGTAGGAGTAATACCCCCAGGCGTAGACAAGGATTATCTTAAGGGATTGTTTAAATCAGAAGGGGTTGAGATTGTTCTGAATAATGTGAATGACATCTTGAAGGTAGTGTAGATGATAAAGGCAGTGTTGTTCGATATGGATGGTGTATTGATAGATAGCCATGATGCTTGGTTTTATGTATTTAATAAGACATTGCAGAGGTTTGAGAACAGAAAGATCTCTGAAGAGGAGTTTGATGAGGTGGTATGGTCAAAGGCTTTTGATGAGGTTGCTAAGCAGTATTTTAAGGTATCTTTAGAGGAGATAAGGGACTATTATATGGAGATATATGAGGATTACAGGAAAAGATTAAAGGTTATCGATGGTGTTGAGAAAGGATTATCCATGCTGAAGAAAAAAGGTATAAGATTAGCTGTTGTATCAAATACCCAGAGTAGGGTTGTTCAGAAGGTTTTGGAGGACGTGGGTGTTGCAGAATACTTTGATCTTTTTGTTGGAGGGGATGATGTTGATAATGGAAAGCCTGAGCCAGACATCCTGTATAAGGGATTAGAACTTTTGAATCTCGACAAAGAGGATGTACTTTTTGTGGGAGACACGATATTTGATAAAATGGCAGCTGAGAAAGCAGGCATCAGATTTGTTGGATTTGGGATAGATGGAGATCACAGGATCAAGGAGATTTCTGGGTTATTGGATCTTATTTAATAAGTTTTTTAAAGGGATGATGGTTTCTTTATCTTAACATGTGGTTCAATACTAACTTTTTCATTGCTCCAAAGAACTATCTGTTCAACGGAGAAGAAGGACAATTAAAGGATGCTTCTTTTACTTGTAGTGGGGATAAGAAGGAATAATTAGGTTTACATACCCCTTCTACGATATACTTGACGATTACAATCTGTCGCACATGCCTGCAGATATTTTTTACCTCCTTTGGGATCAGTAATTAGTTCATGCACAAATGATGGTACTGGCTGATCTACCATAGCAAGCATGTCAAGGGAAGAACAAAGTTGAGTGATTAAATTTCTACCTGTATCATAGGCTATTTCATCTAGTTTTGAATCTTCTAATCTTACAGTTGCACCTGTTTTGCATAGACTTGCATTATGTTCAGTCATGTATTGTCTACATGAAATGGGGCGTACGGTATAGATGCTACATAGTGACTCTTCAAGAAAAGGGCAAGCTATGTATCCATAGACTGTTCTAAGTTTCTCTAAAGCTCCTTGTTTTTCTAGGTCTCCTGCTTCGTAGCCTGCACTCATAGCACCTAGTAATTTCTGCAGATTTATTTTTTTTCTCCATTGAATATAATTTGTTTGGAATGTTTCTTTTTTATCAGGATTTTGGTCTAAGAAACTTTGTATTAAGATTGCCTCAGGGATGGAAGCAGGTATTACTATATAGCAGCAAGCATCACAACCTTCCTGACATGTAACATCATTTTCCTCTTTAACTCTTTGTACTTCACTGTCAATGCCTTGATTTAGCGTATGCACAGCTAAGGAGATCATCCGCATGGTTTTTTTGTGGCTTCCACTTATATTTGGGAGGAATAAGTTTTCATCCCCTGCGAGATATTCCTCAATTCTCTGTACTAAAATTCGTTCTTCTCCATTTTCTGCTTTAAGATCAAACATAGTCTATTGGAGTTGAAATGTCATTTATAAAGATTACATTTAAGAACTATTATTATTTTAGCTTTGGTATTATCTTATAAGCTACTATTGCCGATACAATAACCACTATCCAAAATACTAAGGTGTTGATTCTACCCAATATGAATAAGAATAATGCGGCAATAATTAGGATAGTAAAGAATATTCCTATTAGCTTTTTCATCAGAACATCCTCTGGATAAGCAAAAACACAATCGAAATAGTTATCAATGTAAAGTACACGGGTTTGCTCCATTGCAGTACTTTCTTCCCATCAAAAATGGAAAAAGGGATCATGTTGAACAAGGCCAGCCATGTGTTGATCATGAAGCCGTATCTAGCGATCTGAGCTGGGATTCCTGTAACTCCTAGGAGTAACATTGATAGGAATAATGCTGCAATAGCAAGATTAGCTATTGCTCCTGCTGCTGAGATTTTTCCGTTTCTTCTCTTTCCAACTGGGCCGGAGATCATAACAGCACCTGGGGCAGCTATTATGAAACCCAGGAAGGACATAATTATTGATAGGATAAGCATCTGATCCCAGGCTCGGAATTCTGCATGACAACCATACTTCTGGGCTATGACCTTGTGGGATAGTTCGTGGGCTATAAACCCTACTCCGACAGATAAGGATGCTATCATAAAGTAGGTTATGAAGCTTAAGGAGAAGATAGATCCACCTAAGATGATAGCGAATGCCAGTGAGATAGCCACCCAGGCTTTAATCAGGTCTATCAGCTCTGTTCTGGAGGTTGAGATACTACCTAGTTGGACCTGGTCACTGGGATTTATTAGTTTCATATTGTAGGTGTAGAATTAATGGGGTTATTAAAGGTTTTGTTTAATTTTATTCTGGCTTTTATGATTTATCAAAAAATATCGTAGCAACCTCTAAGTTAAGCTTCTTAGAATAACCTGTACGAATATCGTCTGGCGTTAGAACCTTACTATGGTGTCTTCCAAAAACAAACCCAAACCCTGCTTCTAGAAAATTCTTTTCAAACCCGTCCTTAAACGTATGTAATGTCAAACCATTTGGAATGGTCTTACAGTAGATCAGTTCTATGAGTTTACGCGCATATTCTTTATCAATTAGTATATCGTTATCAAAAATGAGGGAGCTTACAACTACGACTGAGGAATCAGGGATCCCATCTAAGTAAGTTACAGCGTCTGTATTATTAATATATTCAACATTATCTGGCCACCCAGAGCTTTGCCTCTTACTTGCCTCTATACATACATACTTTTTTGGATCGAAATCAAGAAGAAAATGCTGTAAAGATGTACTTGGACCTATTTCAACTACTGTATTACCCCTAACTAATCTTTCCAAATTCTCTCTGAATGGGTGCTTATTTTCTCCTAAAGAGTATACATCATCTTCACTTTCAAGAGCGAATTTTAACGGGCTGATATGAATCGGTCCATCTCTAGTTGTATAATGGATTCCAGCTTTGTACATAACCTTTAGGATTATCGTACATTTTATAAATTTAACCTTATTAACTTCTAGAAAGTGGTGAATATAAAATAATTATCTCTGCCTTCTCATCTTTGCTATCAGATGTTCCAATGTATCTATCCTTTTCATAAGTTCCAGTTTCTCCTTATCCTGCTCCTGGAGCTTGTTGGCGTATCTGGTAAGCTCAAAGTCTTCTTTTTTTATGTTCTTGCTTAGCTCTGTGAACTTATTTATCTCTGTAGAGAGGCTTTTTATCTGTTCCAGGGTTGTTGCTGTCTGTTCCTTCAGCTTGTTGTACTCGTTTAGGTCGTTCTTCAGCTTTTCAGAATTAACCTTGAGTTCCTTACACAGCTCTTCCTCAAATTTTTCCAGGATGTTTTTCTGTGTCTGTGCTTTAAGAAGCTTGAAATCATAGACCTCTTTCCTCAGGCTTTCTTTTGATTCTTCTATTATGTTCAGGTTGTCTTTAAAATTTGTGAGGAATTCTGTCTGGTTGCTTTTTACGTCGTTTAGGTGTTTTGTGAGCTCTGTCAGCTGCTGTTTTAGGGAATCTACGTCGTTAGAATGGGAGTCTACTTTCTGGTTAATCGTGTCTATCAGCTCTTTTATCTGCATAAGGTCTTTTATCTTTTGTATCATATCAAAAAGAGAAAAAGAGCTAGTATAAAAATTGTGTGTTTAAAATAGCCTATAATCTATGCGTCATTCGAGAAAATTTAAAAAAATATTAGAATCTTTACAATGAGGCAACAATAAGTACATTTGTAGGATACCAAGGCTTAATTATTTTAGATTCTGGTTCTGAATATACACTTTCTGGTTTGTACCCCGATTCAATTGCTTTAATGGTTGAAGTATCTTTCATATGATAGATATCCCTATAATTATAGTAGCAGGTAACCCTCGCCCCAAGGCTTGAGTAGGCACGGCTAGCGATCCTTATATCATTGATTGGATCTGTCCTAGTGGAGGGGATACCAAAATAGGTATAGATTTTTGAGTTTCCTTTCAATCTCTTACAAATGTTTAAATAAATCTCTGCAAGTTTACTCCATTTTTCTTCATCATATAATGGCATTAGTGGGAAGATAGATTCCCATGACCTATGGTCAACTAATATCTTATTATCATGAGCACCTTGCCTGTTTATTTTCCTTGAAATTTTTCTGACAGCATTCCTTTTCAAAACATTCTGACCGATGTAAGTGATATCACAAAACTTAGCACCTCTTTCCCTTAAATCTTCTAAAAAATTCGCAACAGCGTGTAGATTGTGTATCCCATATCGATTATTGCTCACATGTTCACTAATAGACTTGAAAAAATCATCAAGTACATCTATTAGTGTGAGATGTCCTTCAGAGAGTCTCGCCATAAAGTCATATACAGTTGTATCCCTTGGTTTATTTTTTTTCTCCCAAAAAGAGATATTTGTTTGTTCAGAGGGGAGTGAATCAATAAGGGTTACAGGATCTGACCCTGGCCCTATTACAGCTACGTGAGATCCAGAACTTACATGTGATTCTAAGTCTCTATTATCATAAATCTTTGCTATCTCAACTCCCTTACAGTCTATACATAAAATTCTATCTGCTTCAAGTTTTTCTACTATGGCTTTATAATCATCCATCAAACTAAAAAATTGAGTAGGATATATAAAAATTGCTACTTTTAAAAAGTAAATAAGAATGCCATAAGATTAGGCATAGAAATAATAAGATTAAATATCCACAAATATCCTATGTTTTTCATCAGCGGATATCTCTTTCAGTATCCTTCTGATTATTGCTTTTTCTGGATCAGGCATGAGCTTTACTCTTTTCTTTATGTCAGAGAAGTTTTCAAAGGGCTTTTCTTTCCTTGCATCAAGAATCTCCCACATGTGCTTCTTTCCCAGTCCTGGAAGCAGCTCTAGCTGATGCATCCTTGTGCTTAGAGGGCTTGCCTGGTTGAAGAAATCAACAAATCGTTTCTCTTCCTTTTTTACGATATCTTTGATTACAAGCTCTAACTCTGCCTTTGCAGTCTGGGTCAACTTTTCAGGGCTTAATCTTCCTATGATGTGATGAACCTTTTCTCTTTTTCCTTCTCCGATATATACTTCTTCATAAGGCTGGAGATGTATACCTTTCTTTGGAGCTAATTCCAGGAGCACAAACCTGCTCTTTCCTATAGCCTGGGCTATGGGGGTCTTCATGTAAGAAGGCCTTTCATCAAATGGATAGCCATTCGGCAAAAAGTCCAGCACTATAGTTATTTCTTCCTTGTTTGTTTCTATCATTTTTCTTGAACCACTCCCTATTATAATCTTTAAACCTTATTATTTATAAATATTGTGTTCTTGCTTTAAAATGTCAGGAATTTTCCACCAGTTTAAAACTGGTGACTGAAAGCCAATCCTCATTTGGATTGTGAAAAATTCCTGAGCATGCTCAAGAACCACTGGTCTTCAAATTCGAGTTTAAGCCTTCGCTTCATTCCACCGGTCTCTGACCGGTGGTTCTTGACAATAAAGAAAAAATCAACCTGTTGCCTTGTTTACTGTCTCGATTATCTTCTTTAGGTTTTCGTTGTTAACAGTTATTGTGTAACCTTGAAGGATTGTCTTAAGCTCATCCACTGTTTTTGGAAGTATGTCCACGATCTTCACTATATGGATATCCTTGAGCCTTGGAATACTAAGGGATTCAAGCTTCTTGTGTAATTCTGCCTGGCCTTTTGATTCTGTGAAGTGCTGAAGATACTCTTCTGTCCTTAATGCTCTGAAGTTCAGCTCTTTATCTCTCTTCTTAATAGTTTCAAGTTCTTGCTTCAGCTCTGATATGCTGATTGGTCTTTCTGATATGATTTCGATTGCCATTTTTATGCTTTCTTTAGATGAACAGGATGGACTATTAAAGTTTTTTGTTTACCCCCATCAGTAATCAAGACCTCGTAGCATTTTCCTTTCTTTGCAGCTATCTCTCCCAGCTTACCATAGAACATTGGATGATACATGCCTTTCTGGACGCTTGATTCAAGATTTAGCTTAACCCTCTCTCCTTTTTTGAAGGACTGGAGGTATTTGCTCAAGGTCATCTTGCCTTTTTCCCTTCTATGCTTCCTAAATAGGCTTCTTGATTTCCTACGTAATCCGCCTGTCTTTTTCATATCTCTTAAGGATTAATAGGATATTTAAAAAGCTTTTGATTTTTAAAGGCTGTGTTCAAAACTAGCTACGCTATGGTTAGCAGCTTCAAAGTTCTCGATGTTAGTATCTACAGCTGACATTCCCCGTAAGGGTCATCCCCCTTGTCAGCTACATCTAAACTATTTATAGATCTTTGACCTTAGGCTGCTAACCTACATTTTGAAAGCAGCCTATTTTTAAATGCCCCTAATTGCGGTATATGGCCATAATAAGATATAACCGCAAAATTTAAATACATGTATATTTATCAGCATTTTATCATAGTAACTAATCTAAAAAAAGGTTTGGAGGGTATTAAAATGGGTTTTTTATCAAAGGTAAAAGAGGCTATGTCAGGAGACACTTCTAGAGTTATTAATGAGGCGGAGGAAGAGGGTTATGTCGAGTTGGGTGCTGAGCAGGGTATGGGTGAATCTAAGATCACTGTGAGGCCATTTGTACTTCAGGATTTTGAGTCTATTAAACCGATATTAGAGTCTTTAAGGGATGGGCATACTGTCGCCCTGATAAATATACAGGCATTAAAGGAGAAGGATCTTGTTGAACTGAAGAGGGCTATAAACAAACTTAAGAAGACCTGCGATGCTATCGAGGGAGACATTGCTGGATTTGGTGATGACTGGATAGCAGCTGTTCCTTCGTTTGCAAAGATACACAGGGCAAAGAAGGAAGAGTTAGAACCAAAGAAGAAGGTAGAAGAGGTTACTGAGTATAGCTCTGAGGAGCCTATGGCTTCTGAAGAGATGGTCCCTGAGGATGATGGAGAGCCTAAGATAGAGACCTATTGAAATTGAGGAGTCTTCTAAAATCTAGAAAGAAATTATCCTGGTTATTTTCTTGTACGACTGGGCAATACAACTGCATAATAAGGGTTCTTACCTTGGTTCAGACATAATACTGAAATCCCATCAGGATTAGGAAGATCAACTTCTTTGCCCCCATTCAAACGAGCCAGATAGGCCTTTGACCTTTCATCTGCAACATCGGGCTGCCATGCCATAGAAGGCTTGATTATCTCTACCACTGCATACTGGCCTTCGGGAACTTGCTTTCTTATAAACTCAGAAATCCTTTTGGTATGTTTAAAATTTGGATGTTCCTCACCACTGACCAAACCATCTTTTAACACGAACCTATTTCCAAATTCTAATAAAGGATCCATATGAGGATCTCCTGCACCAGTAACTGATCCATATAATAAGGATCTTTCTCCTGCATCTTTCGATCTTAGGGCAGCTCTATAGGATTGGCACAGATAATAATTTTGTTCATCAGGAATGTCAGAGAAAGGGTATGTGCTCCTAGTAATATCAGAAAAACCAGCAAGCCCTGATTTTGAGGGCATCAGTCCTCTTACTGTATATCCCTTCTTTGATCCTTCTTGGATCAGCCTAACTGCTCCAAGGGGGTCTGGATGGCCTTGTTTGTGTAAATCTTTCAAGATATGCCAGTATAAAAGAGGGGTTTGCCTTAATGCTATATCTTTCATTTCATCCATATCCTTTAATTCTTCTGGATTCGTATCAGGGTTAAGATTAAAATGACCTCCTCCCACGACCTAAAGGTCGGGGTATCCAGCTAAGGCCTTAGGCTACTGCATGATGTTTAGCCTGATTTCTAATATAATCATCAA
>JANQNH010000038.1 GCA_028279655.1 Candidatus Nanoarchaeia archaeon
AAGTTTAAATCCTCCGCCATCTCCGAATGGATCCATATCTATAATACTATCAGCCCCATTATATCCCAATTTGATAACACCGACATTTGTACCAGTCATCAAGAGATACTCTTCGTCAGATACTCCTTGCGCGACAAGGTGCATTTGCTGATCAGGAGCTGATGTTCCTACGCCGACCTTATCTCCAGCATTCTTCGTATAAGTATATCCGTTACCTGCATCTCTATCCCATAGATCCTCTGCGGTAACTTCAGACTTAACTTCGTTAAGAGCTCCGACTATAGATGTCGCTGTAAATCCTGTTAATCCAGTTGTGCCTGATTGAGAAAGCGCAATAGATGTAGATAAGTATTGATCTTTCAACTGTAAGTCATCAGGAGAATTAATGGATAAACCACCAGACCATCCGATAGTTGCCTGGTCGACTCCATCGCTCTGGAAAACAATCTTTCCTTCTCCACCACCGTCGATGTCCGCATTTATAATAAGACTTGTGTCTCCGCCAGGATCTCCAGCTGCAGCACCGTCAATTAAAATAACAGGGTCATCTCCATAAACACCTAGTATGGCACTTCCGGCTCTAGCGTCTGGAGCACTCTCAAATAATGATACTGTGTCTCCGTTGTTCTCAGGTCTTAAGTCTGTGCCTGATCTGTCCCATAAGCTCTCAGCAGTTATTTCTGATTTAACTTCATTTAATGCGCCGACTAAAGAAGTCGCTGTAAAACCAACTAAACCTGTTGTTCCGGTCTCACTTAAGTTAATGCTTGAAGATAAATATTGATCATCTAAAGAGAGATCATTAGCAGCTGTAACTTGAATGTCAATGCCTGCTGCGGTGCTAAGTGTCAACGCTCCAGCACCACCTACATTACCTACAACAGACCCACCATCTTGGAATTGTATAACGCTATCACCACCACCTGCTGTGATGTCGCCATTCAATGTAATCTGAGCCGTTCCTCCAGGATTGCCAACTGTTCCATCCAAAAGTATTGTAGGATCATCATTCTCTATTTTAACATTATTTCCAGTTGTTCTAGGAACAAGATCGTTTCCGTCTAAGTCCCATAGATTCTCTGGTAGTATTAAGTTAGCGAATGTTATCTTTTTATTTGTACCATTAGGCGACATAGATGTGTCGCTAACATCTACCACCTCAATTAAATCAGCATCTGCTATAGTAGTTAAAGCCGATAATTCCGAAATCTTTTTATTTGCCATTATGCACTCTCCAATAATCTAATGTCGCCGCTTTCTAACAGTCTATAATTTCCATCTTGAAGTAATCTGAAATCACCTTCATCAATCACTTCTGATATGCCTTTGTAGAAAGTAATTCCAGGATCCTCTCCTAGACCATTACCCTCTGTTATGCCATCATATACTGTTATTCCACCAGCCATATTATCCTGCCATTATTATATGAAAATTAGCGTCGCCACTAAATCCAGCATCAAGTTTTAATCTTGTTGCTTGACATGGGAATGCATAGTTTCCATCTTGATCAGTTGTTTGAGATGTTAATACTTCGTGATCAAACCATTTAGCAGTTGATGCGTCAAAGTCTGGATCAGTAATATCATCAAACGTGTGTTGTACGGTGTACGTACCAGCAGCTGCGCCAACTAAATTAACAGCAAGCCCAACTTTGAAGTCTTCTTTTCTCCAGTCTAGAGGGATTGGATTAGAAACAACTTCTCCAGCTCCGCCTGTTACTGTAATTATCTTTGGTCTCATGTGATAACTCCTTGTTCACTATTTGTTCTTTATAACACAAATACCGGAAAATTTCTACTACTTTTTCTTCGTAGATACTCTTTTGCCAGCCTTCTTTGCCGCTTTTCGAGCTGTTGATAAAGCAATTGCAACAGCTTGTCTCTGCGGACGTCCACTTTTCATTTCTGTTTTTATATTTTGACTTATACTTTTCTTAGAGTAACCTTTTTTTAATGGCATAAAAATCTCCTAACATTTCCACCTTTTAAGTGCTAATCCCTTTCTAGTAAGCTTACCACCCTTACTTGTTGGGCCAGGAACGCCACTCATTCTAGCACAAAAGCTCTTACGTCTTTTGGCAGCAGCACTTCCTCTTTTAACCTTACCAGTTACAGGTGCCTTTAATTTAGAACCTGTAGCACGATTGTATTTCTTTCGGCCTTTTTCCGTTAGGCCTCCTTTTTTACTCTTCTCTCCTCGTTTAACACTTAAAGAGACCATATTAATACCATCTCACTATAACAACACCGGCAGTTCCGTCACCGCCAGTGTTAAAGCCACCGCCGCCAGAACCTCCAGATCCAACAGTAACTGTCTCTGTTGCACTAAGACTAGATTCGTCAATATATTCTTCGGCAGTTCCCCCGGCTCCACCGCCGCCGCCGAATAATACACCAGTGTTTCCACCGGCTCCAGCAGCGCCATAGCCGGCTCCATCATCCCCATCTCCAGCACCAGTAGTTGTTTCGCCACCCTCTGAAGGAACATTTATCCTTCCGTTAACAGAACCTCCAGCACCACCGTTTGATGCAGCAGCGTCTCCGCTTTCTCCTGAGAAGTTGAAAGTTCCACCTGATCCAGAACCTCCAGCACCACCTGTTCCTCCACCTGTGTCTCCAACTCCGCCTGCTCCGCCAGTCGCAGAACATAAAGATCCGAAAGAAGAATTCCCTCCAGCAGTTCCGGTAGCTCCAGTTCCTGCGCCTCCGCCTCCGGCACCACCGCCAACGACAGTAACAAATGCAAAAGAAAAGTCAGAGTTTGGTTTAGTCCATGTGCCACTTGATGTGAAAACTTCATATCCACCATTTGATGGAGCTGTCGTATCATCAGATGTCTCATCTAATCCACCAGATCCATCGGTTGTAACTGTTCCAATTTCACGATAATATGTATAAGCAGAAGCGTCTGATAATAGGTTGGCAGCAGCACTATCTGTATCAAAACCACCATCTACCGTACCGTCTGTCTTACTTATAATGAAAACTCTATATGTTGTATTTGGCTGCACTGTTCCACCAGATAGTCCAGACGGGAATCCACCAGCATTCGTACCTTCTGCCCAAACAGCATCTATCTGCTTTGTTATTCCAGAAGATAACACCATATCCCTAAAATTGAGAGCATCTCTAGCACCACCTGCTTCAATGTCTAGATCATTTGTTGGGTCCACAGAATTCTTAGATATCCCTAAATCATACTTATATTCAATAGGCATTGTATTAGGATCAGATGTCTCTTCTTTATCTACAATACCAAAGCTTACATCGCTTAATGTATTATCAGGCGTATCAAACCCTGGGTCTATGGTGTAGTTAACGGTTGTAGTAGGAGATGAATAAGAAGAACTTGTTATTCTTCCATATGCTTCAAAAGGAGTGGTTCCTTCAAGCTTAATCATTCTACCAACTCTATAGTAAGTAGTAAAGTCAGTTTCTAGAGATGTGTCATCAACAGTAAACTGAGTTGTTGAAACGAATGTAGGTGTTCCACCAGGGTTAACCCATTCGTTTAGTAATTTAGCTTCTGCATTACCAGAAGAGTCATAACCAATATATCTATCCGCAGCATCTGTGTTAGTTGCAAAGTCATCTAGCTCAATATTCTGTGCGAACAACTCTACATCATCTGCAGTCCATATAGTTACATCGTTCTTATCAGTTAATACAAACTTATAAGCTTCTTTCTGAAGGTATATTTTACCAAATCTACCAGCAGCATCAGCGATAATTGGATTCGTATTAGGAACAGTTAAGTCCTGATCCGAATATGTAGCAAGAGGATTAGATGTGCCGGCTTCATATGTATTAAGCTTAGCGCCGTCTAATGACTCGCCAATATCATCTAATGCTTGCTGAAATGGAAAATAAAACAAGTCAGACATTATTTCTTACCTTTTTTAACCTTTTTTAGCCGTTTCATCATAGCAACATCTGCATCCGATAAAGCACCAACTGTGCCTCTACTAGCTAAAGAATTAATCATTGCCAAGTCTTTATCTGTAACCTGACCGCCCATTCCTCTCTTGGATTTCTTCATTGTTGTTCGCATGTTTCTCATCGTTATTTTTTACCTTTTTTAGCTAAACCATACGCTTTTTTGACAGCGCCCATTTTACCCATAGCCATCGCTTTGCGAGGCTCCATTTTCTTCATTGGGTTACCATTTGTGGTTTTTTTCATTTTTCCGTAAGCCATTTTATACTCCTATCTTTGTGGACTAACCATTTCGCCAGCTTGTGTGCCAGCACCCATTCCCGCTAAGAAACCAGTACCTTTAGCAGATACAGTCTCTGCCAATCTCTTGGTCTCTCTAGGGCCTACAAGAGAAGTAACTAAACCTCTCATGAAACTTGTTTGTTCTTCACTAGATTCGTCTGCAATTCTTCTCATCATAGCAGCAGATGATTCTGGATCAGTTAAAGCTTTAGCAAGTAATCTTGCGTTCTTTGGTGATATACCCGCCATTCTCTTCTCTAGTACGTTAGCAGCTTGTCCAATAGTAAGATCCGCAATTCCCTGAACACCAGACTTTAGGGCGCCAATCATTCTATTAAAGCGGTTACCTTCAGCCAAGTTAACATCAGTAGAACCACCTCCCATAATCTTATTGTATGTCTCAGCAGATCTAACTTCATCTTCTAGAGACTTTCTAAAATCATTATAGTCTTTCTCTCTTCCTGCAAAAGCAGCCTTTAGTTGTTGCCTTTTTAATTCATTACCTATTACTTTCTTAGCAGAACTTCCTTGATCAGTTGCTTTCTGTATCTCAGTAAGAATCTTATCTTTAACTCCAACTAACATAGCGTCTCTTTCTGCTGGCCCCATCTTCTCTACATTCTTTTTTAGAACGTCCGGGCTTGATAACATATACTTCTGCCCCATATCTTGTGCATTTTTAATTCGAATCTTATCACCACCTAAATGCATTGCCTTTTCATACATTGGATTAAGGTTCTTAATCTCATCAGCAAGTTCTCTTCTTAAGTTTGAAGCAGCTCTTCCAATCTCATTAAGCTCACCCGTCATAGGGTTCTTAATGTTACCATCAATAATATTGTCAAGTCCTTTTTTGTAGTAATGAAGCGTCTGTGTACTTGTTTCGTCACCGACTTCCTTTCCTTCCATCTTAGCTATTCTCTTAGCCATTCCTTTTGCAGAATCTTCTATTCTACCAAGAATGCTTGTCATCTTTTTGCTTTG
The DNA here is from genome assembly GCA_028279655.1 of Candidatus Nanoarchaeia archaeon. Lineage (GTDB taxonomy): Archaea > Nanobdellota > Nanobdellia > Woesearchaeales > JACPBV01 > JAHWHQ01. The sequence goes on from JANQNH010000038.1 coordinate 5,202, forward strand.
TATAGGCCCATGTTTAAATGCTTGTCCAAATGCATCTCTTGTAGATTCATCATAAGCAGCTTCTAATTCATCAAGATTCTCAAAGTATGTTTTACCACTAACTCTCTTATTAGCTTCTTTCATAATTCTTGATTGCTCTGCGCCAGCTCTATTAACCAAGTTTCTTTCAACTTCTTCTTGTGCTTCGCCGCCAACCTTTCTCAATGTCCTAGCAAGACCTGCAGCTCCTCTATCTAAATCAGCCAAGTTAATAGTTCTATTATTCTTTACAGCTTCATCAAGCTCTTGAGCATACTGAGCAGCTTTCTGTTTAATAAGACCTGTCTGTTTAATTATATCTTCTGGAGTTTTGCCAGTTCCAACAGCAGCTTTCTTAATTCCATTAGCAATTTTTCCTGCCATTCTAACCGCCGCGCCAGCAATTGGTATCATAGTTCCACCGGCAGCACCACCTACACCACCTATACCAGCGGATAATGCTCTTTCTGCCAATCCTTCTTCACCTGCTCCAAATCCATATCCAGCGCCTGCTATGGCACCAGCCTTCATTCCTTCAACAGCTTTTTTCCCAAGGCTAGCAGACTTTGCGGCTCCTTTTGCCAATATACCACCAGGGACAGCAATACCACCAAGAACCTCTGCAGCCATCATTGCTTTGGGGCTTTCAGCTCTAGCCTGTGCTATCTCCCCTCTAACTTTATCTAAGTTATCTTCGTAGCTTCCAGGACCTAATGCTGCACGGATAGCGGCCTCTGATTCGTCAGCGAAACCAAGAGTCATACCTTGAGCAACTTCTCTTCCAACATCTCTTACAACTCCAGGAACCTCAGAAATCATAGCCTGAGCTAGTGTTGGTGTCTCTGCTTCTATCTCAGCTCTTCTAACAGCAGCTTCTTCTTGTTTTCTTCTTAAAAATTCTGGGTCTTGTAATTGTTCTTCAACAGTTGGTACTGGAACAGGAGCAGGTTGCGGAGGAACTTGTGCAGCCGCCATCTGCTGTTCTTGACCTACAGCATCTAGTGCCCCTATGTCTGCCGGCATCGCCTCCGCAGTCACCTCTTGTGCTGGAGAAGGAGGAGCGGCTAATAAACCTCTTTGTTCAGCGATAGCAAACATCTGCTCTTGCTCTGGGTTAAGAAGTCCTCTTTCTCTCGCTATTCTTAATGCTTGTACTTTATCCATTATATTACCCCAATCCTAATGCCGCTAATACTTGTGCATCACTAACTTCTTCTCTTGTTGGAACAGCTGCCGGCACAGGTGCTGCAGCAACTGGAGCTGCTGGCATTGTCTCTGGAGCCATTTGTTGTTCTGACTGCTTATCAAAATATTCTTTCCATCCCATTCTATCTTTATTAAGTTCAATATCTTCTCCTTCAACCTTAGAGAAAATAGGATTATCATCCTGGTATTGTTGCCATGCACTTTCAGCCATATCGATGTTTTTATGTCTTTTAAAGAACTCTTCTTTAAACCTTGAATACTCTATTTGGTCATCCGCTGCAGCTTCATAAGCGTCTAAGAACATTTTATTTCTTTCTGGAGTATTATTTATGCTCAAAACAGTACCTTGTAACACCATAAAGTCATTATCTGTCATTGGTCCAGATCCTGGCTTCTTCTCTCCAAGAGCCATGGAATCTCCTAATGCAACTAAATTCTCGGCTGCCGCAGCTGCTTTTGGATCTCCTCCAAGCATAGCTGACATCTTTGCCATCCTTGCGCGAGTTCCAGCTCCAGCTCCTGTCTCAAAGTTCTTCATAGCAGCCCTAGCCTTCAAAACATTATTTTTCTTTATTCTTTCTCCAGACAGAACCTCTCCCATGTTCTTTTTATCAGCTATATAAGCTCTTCTGTCGTCTGCAATAAGTTGCCTCATTCCCATCTTATCTCCAGCTAAACCAGTCTGCATACCCTTCATAACAACGTTTTCACCGCCGGCCCATCCAGAAGCGCCTTTAGGAACACCCATAAGCTTTTCAAGCTTCTGCATCTCTCTTTCTGCAGCTTTATCCTGAGCCATCTGCTCCCTCATTAGAGCCTGTTCTCTAAGTCTTTCCTGCAACCGCAATCTATTCGCTGCAGCAGCGTCTCTCTGCGACTGAAGAGCCGATTGAGCCTCTATCTTCTCTCTTGCAAGACGAGCACCCTCTGCTTCTCCTGCCATAGCCTCAACCTGTCTCGCCTGAGCCACCATTCCACCAAGAGCTGATTCCATACCTGGCTGGTATGCAGCAGGCATTGCCCCTACATCTAATCCAGATTGCGCAGCCTGTTCTAATGCACTCTGATAAGCCGCAGGGCGATCTTCTTCTGATGCTTGCAAAACCCCTTGAGCGAGCCTTCCCTGCATCTCAAGGTCTCTGTTTTGAATTTGTTGAGCATATGCTGGGTCTAATGCAGATAATCTTTGCAGCGCGCTTGTCTTAGTCTCTCCTCCTTGTGCAACATCTCTTTCAAGCTGTGATACTTCAGCCTGCTTTCTTGCCTCCATAGCAAGTGCACCACTTTCTAGTCCCTGTTGATATAGAGATTGTCCTTTTTGGATAGCTCCTAGTATATCTGGAGCCTCTGCCATTGTTGCGAACATTTGAACCATATTAAGCTCCTCCGCCGTACATTCCTGATATTGCGTCTCGTTGCCACTGTGGTGTCATATATCCTTGTTGAGCGGCTAATCCTGTCATCTGACTAATACCTTGAACAAACGGCTGAGTTCTACCCATAATACCACTTGCTCTAGCTGCGCCAGCTTGTTGCAACGCACCCCCATATTGTCCCATACCAGATTGATAAGAACTAGCAGCTTGTTGTCCTAATCGACCCGTTTGAAGACCTGCCTCAAGGCCTTGAGAACCAAGTTGTTGTAAACGGCCCATATATTCGCCGTATCTTTGAGAGCCTAATTGCTGACCATATCTCTGCGTGGCCTTCAATGTAGCTCCTGATAATAGTCCCCCTCTAGCAGCAGCCCCTCTTTCAAGAGCCCGTTGTCCTTCTTCTACTTGGAATTGATATCCTGGGGTTGCCCTAAGTTGTTCTGAAATTTGAGCATATTGCTCTGGCGTCTCTGCTAACAATGCGCCTCTGTATCTCTCTAATCCTGCCTTTCCTGCTTCCATATAAGGCATAACATCTTTTCTTGTTTGCTTGTACTGCTTCATCTGAAGCTCTGCTGCTTTCTTTAAAGCTGCTGCAGATTCCATTGCTGCACCTCTTTGTGCTTTAGCTGCCTTACCTGCTGCTATAGAACTAAGTGCTGATCCTGCTAGTGTTGCTCCACCTGCGATTGCTCCTGCTGGCATTTTTCTTTCCACTCCTTGTAGTTTATGGAGAAAACATCAACGTCATGTTTTTCCCCTTTTTTCTCAAAATGTTTTTCCAATGTATCAACATGTCTTAAACCGCTATGAGAAGCTAGTAATCTAGCATGCTTATATGGCTTTGGCGAACACGCATAGATTTCTATGCACGTTGTGTTCAAGAACATATATTCAATAGCTTCTTTAGCTGATTTAAAGGCGTGTTTACCTCTGCCCTCTTTTAGAAAACATGGATGACACTCATATATTCCGTCATCTATACAATGGAAAAAGAATAATCCAAAATCATCCATTAATACTATGTTTTTATCATTTTTTATGTCATTTGTCAAATCAATTCTATCCTGATTTCCAACTGTAACATACTCTACATTATCAGGATGATTTAATATCTCGTGAACTTCTTGTTCATCTTTTGTTCTTCTTAACATGATGCCAATGCCATCTTTCCTTATCGTAGTCGTTTCTCTCAACTGCACTAACAGAATGATTTTCTTCATCCAATAGGAATTTCCATAATGCATCATTGGCTCTTATACATGGTTTAACAAACCATTTAGGCTTCTTAGATAACTGGGCTCTTCCAAGACGACTAGATACAGTCTCATCTGGATCTCCCCACAAGCCTACGTTCAAGAACTGGTCGATTGCTAATAAGTTCATATGACAAAAGTGCAATGTTTCTTTAGCTTTAAGAAACCAAGCGACAGCTGCTATTATTCCAAATCCAACCGCCCAAATAAGGCCAGGGACAAGGAAGATAATAAGCCATAAAGATGTAAGTATAAATTTAGTCATCATATAACACTCTCTCTAAACATTTCTAATCTACCAACTACTTTAAAATCTGTTCTGGCGTCATGGTCTGTATAAGTTGTAGGATCTGAGTTCTCAACAATAAGACGAACAGTTAACCCTTGTTGTATTAAGGCGCTATCTTCTGAATTAAAGTATATAGGCGCATTGCCAAAAACAGGTGCGTTCTTAACATAGTTTCCGACAACTCCAGCAACAGGATGCACGATCTCACATGTCAATACAGAGCCAAAAGGAGCTCCTTCTGAGTAAAAGAAACCATCTTTAATTCTAACGTCTTCATTAAATGTTATGTCAACAGTCTTGCTAGCATCTGTAGATAGAAGCTTAAACTCCAATCTTGGCCCCTCTCCAATACCATTCGTTGCGTCATCACCTGCGCCACCAAAGTATGTCTCCCAAGTTAATGGTCTTGGAGTAGAATATACCATTACCTTTCCATCGGTCCTTCTATTGGCATCATCTTTATAGTTGCTTTCAAAGTCTGATTGATCACTACCTGCAGGATCTGTTTTTTCTATATAACAAGTAAAGAGGATATCTCCATCCGTACCATATATGATATACTCATCGTCATCTTCAGAAAATCTAATATCAAACATAACGGTTGTATGAATTGCTTTAAACTTGGCCCATGATAATTTTAAATCCATTAGTCGACCTCCTTACCTTTAACTTTATATGCTTTCTCTGTATCTTTAGAATAGTCTTCAACTATATATTTTTCTTCCTTATATGTTGCATAGTTTGACTTATTGCTTTTCATCCAATACTTTATTGTTGCGTAAACAACCGTTGGCGTAAGCTTTTCTATTTCAAGCTTAAACATTATATATTTGTTTTTGTTTTTTATATTATCAATTACATCATTAAGATTCATCGTATTCATTCCTATGTTCTGAGCAGCAGAAATATAATGTGGAAGAAGATCCATTCTCCCAAACAGTAACCATTACGCCCTCATCGTTATCAACATCAAAAGTATTGCTACATGTAGGCAAATCGCATGTTTTAATATCAGTCAACTTCGTATCCTCCAATGTTTGCCGCTGCCTTAGCATTGTCTGAATCAGGTTTGTATTCTATTAAGACAACTTTTGCAGAAGCCGCCTTAAATGGCATGTTTCTAGCGCAATCAAGACAATCCCTCGCCGCATAAAACTGCATACAACATACGTTACCATCGTATTTCATTCTAACAATTCCATCTGTATCAGCGCTAAATTTCATGTCTGTAATATAAAATGTTTTCCCTGTTGTTACTGTATGCGTAACTATTGTTGTATATGATCCCGTATCAGCATCATCTACATTTCCAAAGAGTTCTTTATTGTCTCCTTCATACGCCATACGCTGTGACATATCACTCATTATGCGTCCTCCTCATACCAAGTAAATAAATTGTTAAAGTAATCCGTTCCTCCAGCCCTTTTTATTGTTCTTACCAAATAAGCTGTATTTGCGGCAAATATAATTTCATTTTCTGCTCTAGATGATCCCGAAGTGCTTCCTGTAACAGAACCTCCACCACCAATCTTTTGCTTCCATAAAACAGTCCCTTGCCCAGTTATTGTTGGAGAAGTATAAATAAGGACATTAGGAGTATTAGAGGAAGTTCTATTATTATTATATCTTGATTGAAGAGTTCCTACGGCACTATAAGTAGCACCTTCTGATATTTGTATTTCAAATTCCCCCTCACAAGAAAAATCAAACTTAACATGAGCATCAATTCCAGTGGGGACCCCTATTAAAATATCTGTAATAGTTCCACTCCCTGTAACATCCACAAAATCTTTGTAGAAATAATGAGTGCCAGCGTGAATAGTTCCTTGGACACGATCGATTGAATTTGTTCTTAAGTTTCCTACTATATCTACTTGTGCTCCATATCCAGAACCATCTCCAGATAGTATCGTTGTTCTTTTCGTTATTGTATCTAAAGCCATTATGTTTCCTCCCATCCAGAAACAGTAATATCAAACGAATTTGCAGCGTCAGCCATTGCTTTCAATGAATCTCCCGCAGTGTCTAAAACTATATGACCAGAGAATGTTAAAGAATCACGTCTATCTATTCTTGTGTCGTTCAATATAGAGTACTCTGTTCCTCCTCTGTCGACAACAAGATCTATCTCTTCTCTGGACGTTGTAACGTTGCTTATCGTAAAACCGGTAATGACAGTAGTTGTACTAGCAGGAACTGTATATAAAGTAACCTGCGTTGTTCCTACGTTGTTTGCCACGGCCAGTGTTTTTGGTGTTACTGCCATTATAATACTCCCATTATCAATGCTATTTTCTTAACGAATTCCTCATTAACGCCACCACCGCTAAGATCTCCTAGCTTAACAGTACCATTAACCGTATCCGTAAATTGTATCTGGTTATCACCAGCCTTATCTATCAAAGTCGTATCATCTTCGATAGCAAGACCCTTACTAGCCATATAATCCTGAGCAGGATTAACAGCAGTCGGATAAGAATCCGTCTGTGTGCCTCCTGTTGCTGGATTTTCGACCTTTAAGGGTCTTACAGTATCTACCATTATGATCTAATACCTACAAATGTTGGTTGAATGTGAAGATCTGTAGCATTCTTAGCATAGCCAACAACGTACACAACATCACCACTTCCAGATGGAGCAGATGTCACAATGTTTCCAGGAGTAGCTGTATCTAAGAAGTATCTTTGACCAGCTGTGGCGCCAACAAGCGCACTTCCTACAACACCAGCAATCTGAACATTAACTGGGTTACCAACTGTTTCTGTAGTTAATGCAAATCCAATAAATTCAGATGTTGCAATAGCGTCTGCGTCTGTTGGGTCAACAGCATCTGCGCCGCTAATATAAACAGCGTCATACTGAGTAACACCAGATGTTCCTGCATTGTAAGAAACAATAACAGAATCAGCAGAACCAGAAGCTCCGACGTCTACATATGCAGAACCATCATAAACAAACAATTTGTCAGATGATCCATCCCAATAAACGTCACCTTCTGCAGGTGATCCATTAGCTTGCAAAGGAAGAACAAACTGACCAGCATTAATGTCATATTCACCAGTAATTGATTCGTCAGCTGTTTTGTCTAGCAAGTTTTGGTTTTGAATACCAGCAATAGTATCCGTTACAGCATTAAAAGTGATATCACTAGTAATAGATACACCACTTGTTACATCAAAAGATGTTCCAGCAGTATAAGTATTAAGAGTAATATCATCAGCAGCTGTATCCATTTCCTCTTGTAATCCAGAGGAGTTAATTTTAAGTAATTTGACTTGAGCCATTTTTACTCTCCTTTGTTGTCGTCAATAATTTCCAATGTCATTGGATTAATAATCTTTCCATCAACATTGACACCAGTTTTTTCTTCTATTTCTTTTAATATATCTTTATATTTTTTCTTAAGAGACTCTACCTTACCTTCAAGAGATCTTAGCTCATGCAGGAAGATATCTCTATCCTTTTCAGCAATGGTTATTTGCGCCTTCTTGAATTCCATTGCCTTTTGATGAATCGTGGAATCCTTTTGATGCAACCTCAATTTCAAAAAACTAGCTTCATCAAGATAAGTCTTTTTCAAAAACCCACCAATATCTTCTGTTTTCTTATTATTTACTTCTTTCTTTTTTCTCGGCACGCTATCCTCCTGTTCTATTTTTTATTCTTTCTTTTATACTTCTTATTTTATAAGCATATGTCTGGAATCCACCTTCATCATTGTAAAAATCATCGACTTTATCCGATACTTCTGCATCAAACTTAAATGTTGCTATACCCTTCTCATCACACTCTAAATTAAAACTCAATCCTTTCATTTCCAAGTATATAGCTAAATGTATATCTTTTGTTTCAAACATTTTACGACCTTATTGTATACATATTTTGTAACTCTACTATTAACTTCGAGGAAGACACCGCCTTTCCTACTCCAGTAACCACTTCTCCAGCTGCCACAGGCGCTGAATTATCTATTGCCCCTTCCGTTGTAGAGAGAAAGTAGTAATCTCCCGACGTCAAACCAGAAAAAGTCTCTATTTCCCCAGATATTCTAACAGTACAAGCTGTTGTACCACTCTTTTCAGACACAAAGCCTATAACTTTAGCAGTTGATATGTCAGATGCATCAGCTTTATCGAAAATACCGTCTGGTCTAACATATACAGCTTCCCCAACATTAACAGCAGTATCACACGAACCTTCGATCTCCACTGCTTTGGTGATACTGTCAATTAAATCGTTAGCACCACCAGTTCTCTTCCACAAATCGTAGAAGAATCGACCCCAAACTGGATCTACATGCCCGTCAGGCAAAATAAGCGGTTGCTTCGGTATACTTGGTAACGTGACGAGCACTCGAACCATTATTCTTTCCCTATTCTTTACAAATTCTTATATCAGCATACGCCCCTGTTAGAGAAATTTTAATTGGTTCAGATATTGTTACTCTAAATATTCTATTTCTTGACTGACCTAATCTCCTCCAAGTAGCACGTCTAGTATAGTCACCTATCTTACCCATACTTCTCCAATGCTCATTAGATGTATTATAACCGTTATCATCACTCCAATCTAGCATTATCTCTGGATCAGAACCTTGACCATCATTAAGACCTAATCCGGCGTCTAAATCCACTCTAAGCCTGTCAAATATAACTCTCTTGCCTTCATTAAATACAGGAGGAAACGTGTTTATTCTCTGTATTGTCTCTCCGTTCTCATCATATGTATCTAAATCAAGCTCATATATCTTACCAGTAGAGTAATCTCCTACAAGATTCTTATTGTATGCATATGAAAAAGCGTTAACTCTCCATCTTGGCAGTTGGAAGCTTTCTCTTTCATGCCATAAACTAGTAGCTACGTCATAACAGAAAGTTGTTCCCTCTGTAGGGAATGTCAAGCAATAAAACTTATGGCCTTCCTGAGTATAACTGAAAGCAAATGCATCATCTATCTTATCATATGCCGTAATATCATTCTCGATGCCGTGTGTTGATATTCTTTGAGGGTTGTATCCATTCGCCCTATAAATAATTCCGTCGTCTCCGAGCCAAAATATCGTATCGTCGTCCTTTACAACAGAAGCCTTAGCTGCGCATCCTCTCTCAAACACAGCATTGTTAGTTCTTTCAAACGGACTATCTGCATTACCGGTGTTGTAGAATACCTCAGTTGTGCTCTCTCCAAACAACCATAACTGACTATGGTCTCCAATAACAGCAACTAAGTTATCAGGATCAGACTCAGCTGTCGCAAAGTCTAGCGCATCCCATGACAATCCATCTAGCAATGATGACCAGTAGAACTGTCCTGAATTTGGCTTAGATACTACAAAGTATTGGTCCAAAAACGTAACAGTAGAAGCACCTGGGAATCCAGCTGCAGTTATTTCTGTTATTGTTCCATCGTCTGTTACGATCCATCCTGTGGCATCTGGCTTAACAATCATAAGCTGAGTTCCGTTGTCTGCCATCTGAACACGATCATCTACTTCTTGTATAGTTCCAAGCAGAACCTTACCACCATTCTTGTTAATAAAGTACACATTGTTACCCATAACAACATATAGCTTATTATTCATTACGTGCATACCATATATAGGCTCGTTACCTACTTCAGAAAATAGCTTCATGCCAGGAGTTCCGAACAATGCAGCTCCTGACTTAGCTCCTTGAGGAGAAGACTCTGCATATAGATTAACTACTCTTTGTGCAGAAAGAGGTCTACTTCTTGAAACATATGTTTGTAATGCTAAATTAATCTGAACCATTTACGCTATCACTCTCTCCGAATCCGTCAAAATCTGGTTGTAAACTGATAGATTGAGTATTCTCTCTATCCCATTTCAATGCAGCAAACAAATATTCATCTGCTTGCACTTTAAGAACTTGTCTCTCATCAAGAGGCATACCATATTCCGGAGCTAGTCTGACAGCTAAATTAAAAACGATTGGCTCTAGCCATTCCTGAGGAAAATCAGGATCGTCTGCGGCTGAGTCAAAGATCTCAAATGGTGTCAAGTACGTAAATAATATCTTTTCGCTAATAGAATCTGGAGATGGCCACAAATAGATTGTTCCATTCAATAACTGTCTATCATAGTATAGATCGACAGCCTTACCTGTACTTGTTTTATTTGGTTGAGAAAAGTATTCTTGTCTGCTTATTGTTCTTATTGGTGTATCTTGGTTGTTAGAATCTCTTCTGCGAGGATTCATAACTTGTTCTGGTCTGGGTATTGGTGTTGTATAGTTAAATACGTCGTTATCTATTGCTGCTCCACTTGGCATTGCATCTGTTATAGTAACAACAGCACCAGCAGGAGCTCCATTAACAGTGGTCCAATGTATAGAGCCACTATCGAGCTCAATACCAATATAATCACCGTCTGAAATATCACTTGCGTCGTCAACAGTTATCGTTAAGTCAGTTGCAACAGCTGCAACTGCTAATTCTGTATCATAGTACGTTTCAGTCGCGTGATCAACTACTGTTGTTCCGCCGATTGTATAACTGTTCTGACTTGGTTGTAAAAATAATGTGGCTTCTCTGTATTTCCAAAGGTGTATCCCTTGAGCTTGCCACGCTTTAATCATTCTATTAAGGGCTGTTTCGCCATCTTGTACTTGTTGTGCAGTAGCTTCCTCTCCTTCAGCTAGCTGTCCTAATATTCTAAGAGCACCTTGTACTAAATCATTTCTATTTTCGTTTGCATCTATGTTACCAGAGGTTGCCATCTTATAAATCTCCTGGTGTTACGTCACCTGGCGATAAAAAGACATCCTCTCCTTCTGTTCTTGGATCAGGAACTGCCTGTCTATCTGGACGTGTTCTTACAAAATCTTGTGGGTTTCTAATCTCAAAGAACTTCTTGTCAACTTTTAAATTATCCCACTGTTTACGAGAATCAGAAGCTTTTATCTTAAATCCACTCTGGTCACAAATTATATTGTAATCGCCTTTCTTATAAAATGTACCAGACATAAAAACCTCCATAGTAGAAAGTCGGGGAGGTAGCCCTCCCCTCTCTTCTATTTCAATTAAGTTCCTTCAGAACCATAAATTGAACGCCAGTCATAAGTTGTGAAACTGTAACGTTCAAAAGCTTTCGCTTTAAAGTTCTCAGTATCGAAGTCATTGTCTTGTGTGAATTCGATTGGAGATCTTTCATAATGTACAAGACCTGGACAGTCAGTACGGATGAAGTAAGCACTATCATCTGTCAAGTACACATTGGTTTTAATTCCTTTAGGGAACTTGTTTAATGCCATCAATGCGTTGATGTCATTAGTATCACTGTTACTTTGAAGATAAGACTTCAAAATACGTGTTGCTTCAAATTCTAGATCGGGTGGAACGATCAATGATTCTGGCATTAAATTGATTTTAAGGCCACGATCATCAGTTGCTTTCCGAGCTAAAATGCAAAGATTTTCTAAAGAAGCTTCTGACAAGTCAGCAGCAACAGTAAGTTTGTTCTGTTGGTCACCAGCTTGTGTTGGGTGGTCAGTAGCTAATAATGGTTTACCATCATAAATAGGATATGATGTGCTATAACCACGGTTATAAATATTAGCACCAACGTTTTCTTTAGTTTGCATCATTGAACGAGCAAGGCTCTGTGTACGACGTTTTGCAACTTTAGGATAAAGATTGTCTTCCATTTCTTCACGGGTAACAACATAACCTAAAGCATAAGAAACGTGCGTTGAACGGTTTGTGAATCCTTGTGATTCAGAATCATAAACAACGCTTGAACCTTGTGATTTTGATGGAGCAAGACCGAAGGAAACTACCTGTACGTCTTCCTCATAGTTTTTATAAGAACTTTCTGTATCAAAAAGATCCTTATATTGAGCATCATGCTCATTGTAAAAGATTCCCCAGAAATGCTGTACACCTGGCCACAGCGCTTTAGGGATTGAACCTGTAGTAATTACACCTGGCATTTTAATTTACCTCCTAAATTATATTCCAACGACACCAGCTTCTTCAGTGTGATTATTGATCAACACTTCAAGTTTGGCGTTAGTGCCAAGCTCGTTGTCTTCACGATCAATAAGACGAAGAATTTTAAGCTGGAATGTAGCTGTTGTTGTCATTGAAGATGTATCTAACTCTGCACCAGAAAGACCAGTGTTAGCATCGCCAGCATGTGTGTAAACTAAGTTAGCATTTGATCCAATATCTGTAGCAGCGATTGGATTTGCTGAGTCAGCTTGAATTTCGAACACAACATCTGGATCGTCTACAACGTATGCAACACGTTCTGTGCTAGCAGGGTTGTAAATCCGAGTTAGGTTGTCAGGATCTGCTTCGAAACCAACCACAACACCAGTTGTAGGATTAGTATCGCCAGCAGTAGATTTTTCCACTTCTGGTAGTGTACCAGCAGCGAATTTGTTGGCTGTGCCAGCAGCTGCAGTGTTGGCTGTTCCATTTTTAACAATTGGATCACCTACAAAGAGAGCTGTAGCATATGAAGAATTAACAAAATAAGGTTGTGCAGCACCGTTATAACAAGTACTACCTTTCTCCCTCATTGGTGCTAACCCTTTACGAGCGTCTACGTTTGCCATTTTAACACCTCATTATAAAAATTAAACATAACGGTATTTCTACCGAATAAACAAATTTAAAATTTAACGGATAAAGGGCACCTGTTTTCCTATGTGCATCTATCGTCTATCTACCTTGATTTCATTTGTGGGCCGGTAGCTAGCACCTTTCTCTATTTGATGCATCTCCCCTCTTTCTATAGAGGCCATCATTTCTTTGATCGGTTCGTCCTTAGCCTCTTGGTCCTCTTTGTACCATTCAAGAGGAATACGCATTAAATAATCTCTTCTCTCAGAACCACCTTCTAACGTTCCTACCATAACAGAAACTCTAGAGGTTCCATCTGAGTGTTTCGCTCTCGCTAGCTCTTTATCTTCGACATATTCATAACCTATATCTAAAACTTCTTGTAATCGTTGAGGTGTTCCCTTAACCCATCTATATTTAAAATTAGGGTCAAGAAATCTAGACTCAACATCGAGCTTTAATTTAGCTTCGTCGCGATTGCGTCTTCTTCTAGGTATATTATCATATTTTGCAGATTTGTCAATGTTTTCTTTTTGTTCTACAGCATCAACTTTATCTAACAAGCTTTCTTCTTTTTTAGTTTCTTTTTTTTCTACCATTTTATTTCTCCTATGATCCAAAGTATGATTTTAAATATTCTTCCTTGTACTGACGCATCTTCTTCTGAGACTCTGCGTCTTTCTTACCGTAGAAAGGGCTTTCTCTTAACATATGGTCAATAATCTTCCTATCTTCAGAAGGAATATCATTATATGACTTTCTGCCCGTCTTAGGCGATGTCGTCACATTAGATGACTCAACATCAGAATATGATTGTTTCTGCTTAACGCCAAACTTCTGAGGGAATCTTCCCTTAATATACTCTTCAGTACCCTTAATCATATCAATTGAGTTCATGTATGGGTGATCTCTCTCAAGACTTGCATAGTATTCTATGGCATCTTGCTGCATTGCAGGCTCTTCAAAGAACCATTTATTCTTTGGATCTTTAACCCATATCTCTAATACCGGATCACTTTTAGGTTGAGTGTTCTTCTTTTGTTCTGCGACACCAGACTCTTTCTCTAGCTCTATCTTTTCGTTTACAAGCTTATCATACTTCTCCATATCGAAGTCCTCTTTAGCTCTTGCTATCTCTGCTTCTAAGTCTCTCTTAGCATCGTCATAACCCTTTTGACGCATCTTTAGCATTAAGTCTTTAGTGCCGAGTAATGTCTCTTGCATCTCAGCCATACGTTTATCCATGAAACTAAGACGTTCTTTAAGGACAGGAACCTCTGTGTTGGTCTTCTCAATAAACTGATTAGCGTCAATCCAATCATCTTTATTGCCCTTGAACTCCTCAAGAGGTTTCCATCCCATTCTTCTAGCTTGAGCTTCTACTTCTTGCGTCCGCCCTTCTTCTTCCCCATTGGACATTTCTTCATTGGTTTCGCCCTCCTTTGGCTCTTCGTTAACTTCAATTGAAACTTCTTCTTCATCGGCTAACTGCTTCTCAGCAGCCTGTTCTAAATCTAATTGTAGATCTTCTTTATTATCTGTCATTATGATATCTCCTTATCTATGATGGCAGAAACATCTTCGTCGTTACATAAACGATATTCCCTTCCATCTTTTCCTTTCATAAGCTTACCAGCATAACTGCTAATAGCGACGCGGTCTCCAATATCAGGAGTTACTGCGCCTTCTCTCTCAATTTCATACTGTGTCTTGATTTTGTCGGATGTTTGAATCCATTCAAAGAATGCGTTAGATCCTATATCTACGATCTGTCCATATATCTGAGAATATTTCTTCTTGTTCTTCTCATCTTCAGGCAGATAGATACCACCACTAGTTTTCTCGTCAACCTCATCCATCAATAACAATACATGAAAATCAAGAGGTTTAATCCCTGATTCATTCTTTATTGTCATTGTCTTTCTCTCCTCCGATTTCATAGAATTTCTGAATAGATGAAAGCTCAATAGATGCCATATCACCAAGAATCTGGCAATAGCAAGAGCTCTTAATTAGATCGATTTGATTTTCTTTAAAGATCTGGCCTGTTTGAAATGCAGCAGATGCACTTCTAACGATTGCCCCCCGGTAGTCCAGGAGGTACTGTAGGAGCACCTTGGTCACTGGATGGTTCTTCCACTGGCCGTACTGTTCTGGAGTCAACTCCTCTAGTTCCTTGAGGAATTTCTTCTGTTCTTCTGTTAGTTTCTGTTCCAATATATTTCTCCTTAGCTTTTTCTAGTTGTTGAATATATATTTCATTTTGACGGCCCGCCTCTCGTTCCTCAGCGCGAGCTATCGTATCAACGCCATCAGCTGTTGCTCTTGTTGCATCAGAATCAGCCTTGATCTCTGCTACCTGAATGTCTGACTGTGTTTTAATGAGGTCAGATTCAGTCTTAATTTTCTTAACTTCTCTATCCTGACGTAAGCTCTCTATCTGTTCATTTGTTAATTGTAATTGAGCTTCTGCCAAAGGATTAGGTTCTGCAGGAGGTGGTGGGGGAGGCGTCCTTAGAAGAACATCAATGTTTGATACGCCAATAGCCTCTAATATTCTTCGTCTCGCCTCCATTGGATCGATATAAGGATCGTTCAAGAAATCCATAAGAACTTGTGATTTAGCTAATCTCTCCATGTCATTCACTGCAGCTGGATCGCTAACAGGAACAACATCGACATCAGTAGATGCGAAGTCAGATACATTAGCCATAGGATCATCTAATATTTCTTTATATTTTTCTTCAGGCAAGAACATGTAATCAAGCTTAAATAGTTTCTTAAGCTCCTGCTTCAATGCTCTATGTAATCTTTTGTATATAGCTTTAAATGATGATAAGCCTTGCTCAATCATAGCAATCGTTGTTGTTGCCGGAGCGTTAACTGGCATATCACCTGTTAGAATATCTTTAATAGAAGCAACTTCCTTACCAGAATCTATCAGCAATCCTAGTAACTGGAATAAGGTTGGCGAAGGATCTTTTCTAGCGAACTCATAGATATTATCACGAAGAGAACCACCAAAGTTATTAACAATCTTGTATTCACCTGGCTTGAAGCGCATAGCCCCAGCCTTCATACGAAGATCGCCACCAATGAATCCACCGCCGACATTAGATAAGTGGCCAGCATCAAGAAGTTGATTAAGAGTTGAATTAACAGACTCATTAATTGGGTATAGTATCTCGCCAAAACCAAGGTCATAAAATCCACCATCTGGGCTTGGGATAAACGAATACTTAGTGAAATACTGGCGAGCATCAATCTTTTTAACTCTACCTTTTTCATCATAGAACACATCACCACGATCATAACGAGCAACAATACGTAACACCTCTGAAGAACTTTCTAATACAGTAACGATGTAGGGTTCTTCATAGCCATCATCGTCTAAATCCAACCAACAATGTTGTTCTAACAATAAGAATTCTGATGAAGCTTCGTCTTGTTCGTACATCCCTTCACTCTGATCTGGATGTATCTTGGAAAGACCTCCGTCGCCTTCTCCGATCTCACAGTCACTAAAGATTCCGTTTCTCTGTCTTTCAATAATCTCGTTCTTAGTCAACTCAACGGCGTGAGTTATTCTTGCGCAACGATCTAACGATACTGTATTGTATTTAACATAGAGATCTTGAGGATACACTATAACAGAATCTGGCTTAGAATTCAAGGCATCATAATAAGTTTTTCTAAATACACAACCAACGATAGGAAGAATGTTTGTAAGTCTATCTGTATCTTCTTCCCAGTGCTCCATCTCTTCCATTAGCTGGAAGTTCATAGCTTCTGCTATTCTATCAGCTCTTGCTTGCTTTCCTAAGCTAACTTTCTCTGGAGGAAGCGGCTGGCCTGTCTGTGGATCTACAGCAGGCTCTCCAGTATTAGGATCAATAACAGGTTGCATGTATTCATCCTTACCAATGATCTTACCTTTAGCAACCTTACCATCTTGTATTAAACTAGGATATGCTCTTGCAGCAAATTGTATAGATGCAACAGTTAATAATGGAAACTTAACATTAGAAGCTTTAGGCCAAGGATAGTTCTTCTCTTCAACAACCTGCATGGCCATGTCCATAGCTTCACGCATTCTGTTCTCTCTACCTGCTCTTGAGTTCTTATCAAGCTTCCATCCTTCTATAACTTTATAAGCAATCTTATCCTTCTCATCACCATCTAACTTATCAGCGATGTTTGGCTTGCCTATAAATTTAAATACTTTTGGATCTTTCTTGAGTTCTTCAGGGCGGACTGGGCCTCCCATTGGTTCGTCTGCAACATCACCTAGAAAGTCAACTACTTCTACTTCTTCTTCATTTGTTTCTGGTTCGTTTACGATTTGTTCTTCTTCAGAACGATAGTTGTTATCTTCAGCCATTTAATACCCCGCAACTGTGCTTTTATCTTCTTCTAAATAATGATCGTAGTCCTCTTCAGGATCTTCTCTTTCATGCTCTGTCTGAGCGTAACGCAGCATCATCATAGCATACCTTGTTGCAGAAATCAAGTCATCTCTTTCCTTCACAATCTTACCATTATCACGATGATACAGCTCAAACTCTTCGAACCATTCTTCCAGATGTGGTGCAACTTTAAATCTTCCAGTCTTCATCCTATCTAACATCTCAGATATACCAGCCTCCACACCATTACTGCCATCCTTAAACGTAGCCCGATGTGGCAACATGTTAATACCATTCTCTCTGTATTGACTAGAGATCTGTTCGCCACTTCCTTTATCATGAGCTAATGCATCATGTGGCCATGCAACAGGAATCCAATCACCTTTAGTTCTCATCACAGCAGAATGAACAAGAACACTTTGCTCTCTTTCACGATAGCAATCATATACCCACATAGTATCTGTGTCTCTATCCCATGCACACCATACAGCAGCCGTTGGATGATCCCAACCAATATCAAGACCACATATTCTTGGCCACCATGCAGGTATCTCTGGAACAACAGCAGATATACGCTCTCTTGGCAATGGAAATATTCTTCCACTTCCAAGCATAGGAACACCCTCAGTTCTTGCCTTTCTTTCATGTTCAGGATAAGACGCGACGATTCTTTCGCGCTTTTCTTCACTGATATGCTGGGCTTCCTTCAATCCCATCAGTACTAATTGACAGTCTTGATGATTCTCTTTCCAGAACCTAAGAACAACGTTACTCATTCCCATCAATGGTGTAAACGTAGTATAGACTATTCCATCAGTTGCGTTAGTTCTTGATAGACCTTCCATGTAGATGTTAAGCGGTGGCTCTTCGTCAAACCATACATAATCAAGAGATGTTCCTTGCCACTTCTCTCTGCCTTTCTCATATGACTTAAGCTGAATGATTGATGTTAATCCAGTTGTATGTTTTACCCATACAGTATCGATAGCATCAGGCATACCTCTAGATCTACTGTAATCAACGATGTAATCCTTATGAAGAACGCCACCTTCGAATGTGTTGATATCTCCGAATAGCTTCTTCTGAATAACGTCTCGTGTTGATTCACCGGTAACTCCAGCTATCCATCCTGT
Source organism: Candidatus Nanoarchaeia archaeon (assembly GCA_028279655.1). Lineage (GTDB taxonomy): Archaea > Nanobdellota > Nanobdellia > Woesearchaeales > JACPBV01 > JAHWHQ01. The sequence goes on from JANQNH010000038.1 coordinate 23,472, forward strand.
CGTTTTCTTCTTAAACTTGCGACCTTCCCACCACTCAGGATAGATGCCAGTCGCATGGAACGCAGTCTCATATGCAGCACAAGTGGTCTTACCAACTTGGTTTCCTGCAGATAGCGCCCGCTCTCTCTTAGACGAACTATAGTTATGGAATTCCTTCTGCTTAGGATAAGGAGAGTAATCCCAGAAGTTCTTTGATATCTGATTCTCTATTACCTCTAATGCAGCATCAACATCATCAGTCATTTAGTTGCAAAATATTTGATTACCATGATGTGTGCAATAAGTACCATCGCTGTACCATGTAGTGTTTCCAGTAGTATTGGAATACGTGCCATCGCTATAATAAGCTTGGTTGCCATATATGGTAGCAGTTACTAATGCTATTGTTAAAAATCTAATCATTTCTTTTCTCCTGGTTTTTCCCCATTAACACACAACTCCGTCCAACCGTTCTTAATCTCTATGTTATTATACACTACTCCATCAGTAATGTAATACTTATTTTCATAACCAGAGATATCATGTAATGTCCTATCGAATGAATTGCCTTCAACAATAAACTTGTCAACGGCTTCCATTCTATTTGTTTTTGGATTTTTTATTTGGTGGATTATGAAGAATTTTTCCGCCATCGCTTTTCTCCTTTGAATGTTTATCTAATGTTTCTATAACATCTTCAGTGTGTTCTAAGCTAAGAACTTTAACAGCATTCTTCTTGTGAGACACCTTCGCACTTTGTACTAAAGTATACAACATCGCATTAAGATATGGCCAGAGATAAGTAACCTGAGATTTAGATCCATATTCTATTTCTATATTAATCTTTGTTTTCATCTTCTTTTATCGATTTTAGTTTATCAGCCATCTTAAGGAAGTCATCTTTAGTCCATCCAGTAAAATCAGCATTGTATGTTTTATTCTCTGTAACAATATTCTCTTGTAGCTTACCATCTATCTGCTCAGTAATCCACTCGAAGTATCTAGGGTTCTGCCCTTCTATAGCCTTTGCAAGATAATTCTTAGCAATAGACTCAAGAAGTGTAGTATCTTCCCCATCACAATCCTTAACATTATGATTATATAGAAGATCCTTAAGCATCTCTCTAACCTTACGCTTTTCTCTCTTAGACTTACCAGAAGCTATGCCACCGAGCCTTCCTAATCTTTGTGCTTTCTCAGTGCTATCTATTTCGATGCCAGCTCTAGTAAGATTCTGTTCATTAGCCATCCCTATACTTTCACCTTCTTAGCTTTCTTAGTTTCCAATACAACAGACTCTTGTGTATCAGTATCATACTCTATGAGATACACCTCTACACCTTCTTTAACATCATCTCTATTAAAGAACTCTATAGCCGCTTCTTTGTTTATTATTTCTACAGGTGAGCCAACCCCATCTTGTAGAAAGAATCCATTCCCGTTTACCTTAGCCTTTATGTTATATACTTTCATCTGTTCTATTCCCCTTACTGTTTCCATAGAGCGTTTCATCCATTTCGCCATCTTCTATTTCATTAAGATAGTCCCATCCTTCTTCGTCGAAACATATTTCATCATAATTATATAAAACGCTTTTCTTTTTCGCTTTTATATAGTTATGGTCCTTCTCCTTAACCACAACTACTGCTCCTTAGTTAACTAGTCCTCCGTTCACTCTTTTGTATTCTTTTTCTCTTATCATCTCTGTTATCAAGTGAATAAGATCATGAGACTCTTCTTCTGAGATGAATAACTCATCATCACCACGAGTTATGACAAACCCATTATCGTATTCTAACAATTCTATTTCAGATTCCATGTCCATCGAAAACCTCCATTACCTTATCTGGGCTAGAGGCGATACAAGCTATTCCGCCTTCGTTATTTACTAAGTCTACAAAATTTTTCTGCTCTTGTGAAGCTTTTTTTTCATTTCCTGGCATTTTACATTCAATAGCAACGAATTGAGCTATCTCCTTACCTACCATTTCTTCAGTAATTCTAACGCGTCGCCAGCCTATTAAGTCCGATGTTCCACGACCAAGACCATATGATATCCAACTACCGTTCTTAGCCTGATATGCTCCGTTGTCATTACGATATAAGCGACAGTTCTGGAATCCAGCTAATGACTGTATTGCTTTTAATACACCTGTCTCAGCTTGCTTCTTCACCATCTTTCAATAGCTCCGGGTTTTCGTATATGTTTCCTATTACTTCCAACTCTTCTGTCCTTGAAAGACATTCATAAGACGGCATATAAGAATCAATTATAAAACATCCTTCCTTCCAATAAAGACTATCGAAGTTACCGTCCTCATCTTTTAATACATCCCCTTCATAAATAAGCTTGCCGTTCTTGTCCTTTAAGCCTGTGCATTGCATTGGAATAACGTCAGAAATGAGCACATCATCTTCATCTAAATCTGCTGGAGAGTAACTTACATAAATCATCGCATCATCTGTTAGATCCCCATGCACATTATCATACCACATTTGATTGTTTTCTTTATCCCAAGCCCTAAACTTAAATCTATCTTGCATTCCGATCTCCTTTAAAATGGACACTCATCGTCTATTGATGCCTTCAAGTCTTCGTTCTTCTGAAGTTCGTACTTCTCTATCCATTCGTCTAATAGATCTCTAAGATCTACTATCTCACTATCGAAGTATGTAGTAGTTTTCTTGTACTCATCACTGTCTTTCAACTTGTAAGACTTCTCAATGGAAACACGGCCTTCTTCCCACATTGTGATCGATATTCCCTTATTGAATAGTTTGTCCTTTGGTTTCATCCTCAGCCTCCTCTAGTTCTATGCCGCCTTGATGACTATCTAAAAAGAATTGCGCAGAATCTGATATATGCTTCACATGCTGACACTCAGCACATACAGAGTGAATAGCTGTATCTCCACAATCTGGACACTCCGTAATAACAATATACCACTCCTTACAGTGACAAGATTCACAGGCTATACCGAAACCTGTTGCTTTTTCCGCTAATCTTTCTTCTCGTTTATTTTCTTTCATTAATCATCTCCTTTCTTTTATTATATGTTTTTTCTAACAATTTGTCAAAATGTTTATCGAAATACTCATGTTGCCAAGCTAATGCAGCCATAACAACAGTTTTCTTTCCTTCGAACTTGTTGACGATTTCTCTATTCTCCTTCATGAATATGTCTATCATCTTATTCCAAGCCCATCTCTTTTCAACATTCATGTACTTCTTGTATTTCAATGAAACACGATCTGCCATGATGTTGTCGTTATAGAAACTAGTAACAATGTTTACACAACTATCTAAGTCCATCATCTATCTTCCACATCCTCTAATACTACTCTTGCCAAAATATTTATTGAGGAAGACAAATTATCTTCTGGGTCGCGATCAACTAGCAGATCACATATTTTACTAAGAGCTCTCTTAGTAAGATTAAGCTTGTCTTCTAGTTTTTCTATCTTCTCATTCTGCTTAAAGAAAAGTTCCTCATATTTATTTGTTGCATTAACTTTCTTAACCATACGATAATCTTTTGGCCTATTTTTCTTTTGGTATGCCTTTATATCACATTTTACCAATCTACCATTGTTCATCTTTAATCTCCTTATTTTTTACAGTATTCTGTTAATATGCCCTCAATTAAATTTAAATGGCTCTCTGATAGCTGTTTTGTTTTTGAGGTACGTATAGCTATCTCGGCCTTACTTCGCTTGTCTACGGTACTAAATGGATCGTTTTTGAGCCTATTTAATGCCGACCAACAGTCAACATACTCCAAAGTCGAGTTGCTGATGCTATTTACCAACTTCTTGTTCTCTTCGGTAAAATCCTTTTTAGGTTCCTGTTTTTTGTTTTCAGGAGAAGTCTTCTCCCAAGTTCTAACAGCAGCCTTCCAATCCTTCATGGAATTACGGCCTACTTTCCAACCATTAGCTTCGTAATGATCTACGAACTTCTCATAGTCAACAGAGTTCTTTCTATCCAAGCAATATGATTTAACTTCTTCCAATGTTGGCTTGTTAAATCTTTTTCTTTTTATATTTTCTTTTTCTATTGTTTTATTTTGTTTTGTTTTGTTTTGTTGTTGGATTTGTTGACACTTGTTAACACTTGTTAACACATGTTGACGTTTGTTAGCACGTGCTAAAGCGCTTGCTTTCCCAGCTTTACTGCGGGATTCAACGATATCATCATACTTCGAGTTGTACTCATCTATCTTTGATCTTATGAAATTCCATATAGGATGTTTACACTCAACTGTATCACCATTTTGATATTTTAATATTGACTTGAAAATCTCACCAGCTTCTGAATCTGGTAGCACTTCGATTAGAGGAAGCCACTCTGTATATATATTTGTTGTTTTGTTTATCATATCTACCCTCTTCTCTTTTTTTCAACCCGATTTTAAAAAAGAGAGGGACGCATGGGTGGGGTTGGAAGACCACTAACAGTCATGAACTAATAGTCGCCCCTCTCATTCATTTTTACCATATCTGAAAAATGTCGTCAAGAATAAAAAACCAGCACCTTAAAAAAGATGCTGGTAAAACAATTATAAGAAGTAGTTCATTATGAACTGATCTATATATATTATAGTTATATACCCTTGTCAATAAAAAAATCCCCCCAACAATCCGGGGGGAAAACTAGCTGGCCTTTTAGAAAGAGAGAGGGAATAAGGCCAGCGATTCTATTCTTTCATAAACTCCTAAACTTTATATCTGCCGTTCTTCTTAACTCCTAACTTTAACAGATATTCTTTGACTTGTCTACCATTATTTCTATCTGGATTATCAGATAGTTCAACAAAGACATGTCCTCCGTTCGGATCGTCAGGATCCTGTATCAAAACAGGATTAACAGCATGGTAGTTAAACCACCTTGGAGTTTTATCATTTAGTATTAACTGAGCAGTAACATAGTTCTTATGATGTCGTATATATGGGTTATTTACAACTCCTTGTAGTTTCCATTTCATATACAGATCCTCAGCAATCCACAATGATTTCTGATACTCTTCTGGGTAGAGCCTTTTAAATCTATTAAGATTTATATAAGCTCTCTTTAATGAAGCCTGCCATCGGCTCATTCCTTTGAACTGCTTTTGATGTTTATACTTTTGGTTCCAATGCCTTTTAGGTATTGTAGTCCAAGAGTATATGCTTGGTGTCCAAACTATATCACATATAGATCTATCCCAAGCCATAGCGAACTTTATAGTAGAAGCGACCTGAGTGTGCTTTCCCCAATACTCTTCGCTAGCAGCTTCCATCAGAGCGTTATCAGCCAAACAAGATATTTGTTTCTTGTCATAACTTGTTATCTGATATGGATTTATTTTTATTGTTTCCCTCTCAACATCCATGCCTGTATCAACTGGAATAGATGCTTGTATGTTATGGCTTTCAGATGCGTATATTAATACAACGAAAACCAATAAAGCGCGTGTTATCATTTCCCCTCACGGTTTAGTTAAACACAGTATACACTATAGCATATTCACTCTTCAGTGTCAAATTCAGCTAAATGTATCTCTCTTATTTCGCAATCGTTAGCAGGAACATCGAAGTTCATAGCTATAAACATTGCGAACTCATACCACGGCATAAACATCACTTATCCTCCATATTATTTATATAATCAATCTTCTTAGGCGCTTCTATTATTTGCCAATCGTCTGATAAAATATCATCACCATCCAACTCTGTACATTTCCAATCTGTTATAGAAATAGTAGATTCGTCTGGCCAAAAATCTCTTTTAATGTACTTCCCATTTCTTAGTGCAGGAAATATTTCTTCAAATTTCATTTTGTTTCTCCTTTTAAATTACAATATTCGCACAGTTGATTTATATTCCATTCCTTCATAAACTCGTGAAGCTTCTCTCTTGCATAGTGAATATCCTGTGTGCATCTTCTCTTAACAGCATTGTCAAGTAAAAACTTATAGTATTCATATGATCCTAACTTCATTTCTTTTTCTCCTTCTTTCTAATACAGAGTTCGTAACCTAGATGGCCGAGACACTCTGACACTTTGTACAATCCTGGGTTACGACCATCGTTATACCAATAACCAATTGTTGCTACAGTAGTTCCTGTCATCTCAGCTAACATTAATCTGGTTATTCCTTTTTCCTTTCTTATCTCTTCCATCTCTAAAAGAACTGGATGTAACTTCATTCTTCCCTCCTAGTAGATTAACATTAATATTGATGCTGAAACCATAAATGCAGTAAACACAAAACAGAATGTTCTTGCAAAAGCTTTTAAGTTATCCATGATATCCTCCTCTCTTAAGTTAAATAAAATAAAACCAATGATTGAACCTAATACAAATGATACAATTAATCCTAAAAATATTAACATGATAAATCCTCCATTCTATTCTCTAAATCTATTTTAATGTCATCAAGTCTTTCTAACACATTATCGACTTCCTCTGTAACTTTCTCTATGTCATGATCATCCATATATGTGTTTATGGAATCAGCTATGATATGGATACAGTCATTTAACTCACCTGCGAATCCAGGCTCTCTTGATATGCCAGCAGATAGAATGCCGCAGATCATTTCTAAGTTAAGAACAACTGGTGGGTACTCATGAGTCTGAGTATCTATTCTCATTCTTAATTTATGAACCCAGTCAGAAATTTCAGAAACATTATACTTAGAACTTCTATAAGAAGTATAATTATAATAATCCTGATTAAGACTATCGTTATGTGTATCTAGTTGTTTATTCATGTTTTTTCTCCCTTTCTTGTTAAACATACCTACATTATAACAACAAATATATTTGTCGTCAACCCCTTTTTTAACTTTTTTTAATATTTTTTAATTGACATTAATTTTAGCCCATATTATCCTATATTAATACAAATTATGGAGACATGTATGAATGGAAAAACTAAAGCTATTATCGATATAGACTCGGAGCTATGGGCTTGGGTCAAATATCAGAAGATAGTAGGAGACTATAAATCTTATAGTGAAGTTCTAGAGAAGATAATAAAACAATCAAAAGAAGGAGATAAAAATGAAGACAATTAATATAAAAGGAAAAGAATATGTTACTGTTAACGAACGGTTAACATTCTTTAGAACAAACGAAGCATATGCTGGATGGTCATTAGAAACTCAAATCATAGACTTGACAGATAATAGAGTTGTTATGAAGGCCGTCATCAAGAACAGCGAAGGAAGAGTAATGTCTACAGGTATTGCTTATGAAAAAGAAGATGACAAGAACAGCTTCGTTAATAAAACATCTTTCATAGAAAACTGCGAAACAAGCGCATGGGGTAGGGCTCTTGCTAATCTTGGAATAGGTATAGAAGCAAACGTTGCATCAGCCGATGAAGTAGCAAACGCCATTATGAAGCAGAATGAAGATGAGTTCGGTCAGAACCATCAAGTCAAAAGCGACGCTAAGAAAAGTTATAAATCATTCTTGCAAGCATTAGATCTTATGCACGAAGCATCAACAAGAGAGAACTTCGATGAGTTTAAGAAAGCCGCAAGAGACGAAGCTAAAGAAAAGCAATGGTCTCAATATGAAGTTATGACATTCAAGAAAAAACTAGACGAGAAAGAAGAGGAGATCTTTGGATGAGTTGGTTAGATAAGCTAGTTGACTGGTGGAACCAGAACGACGAAAGACTGTTCGAAGATGATGTCAAGCAATATGTTGAAAAAATGTATGGCGTGACAGAAAAAGACTGGAATAGACTAGAAGAGAAAGATAGGCAAGAGTGGAGAGACTTCTACTCAAAGGAGATGGATAGATAATGTTCGATCCTAATAAAATATTCTTAGAGCAAGAAACTTCAGCAGAAGAAGCAGCTAAAGCCTTGTATGAATACTCAAGACTTGACGAACAAAAGAAAAGCTTTCTTGCTAAGCTAGAACTAGAAATACAGAAAGACATAGAGAGTTCTGGCATGAAACCAATAAACGCTGAAATAGAGAGGCGCGCAAGAGCATCTGATGAATACTTCGAATATATAGATGGACTTGCATCATCAAAAGAGAAATGGTTTAGAGCACAATCTCGTTATAAAAACCTAATCGCTCTTGGTGAAAACAGAAGGACGCAAGAGGCGTCAACAAGAACTTTAATTAACAAAGGAGAGAAATAATGTTTTATGATTTTGTACTTTCTTTATTGATTGCTGGTGCATTTTGTAGTATATTAAGTTTAATCATTCTTGTGATTATCTTGAAAAGAGCACAACGCGAAGAAATCGAAACCATTATAGGGAGATGGGGAGATGACAAATAAAATTCCAGAAATAGATATGAAGATAAAAGTATTGAACATACTTAAAAACTTCAGAGAAAGAGCCATAACAATGGAAGAAGCTTATGAAGATATAAGGCATGAGTTGCATCGTTATGAAGGTAGGATGCATGCAGAATCAATGGAGAACACACCCAACAATGACTGAGTATGACAAAGAGTATATAGAGTTAATCGACCAAATGATTGAAGATCTCAAGACAACTGACAGAAACTATCCAGATCTAAATGTTACCCCAAGGATAATAAGGGATCTGGAACTAACAAAGGCTGCGATATTAGATGGGCAGAAGGAAGAGGAAACCAGATAGGTTCATAGAACCAGAAGTAAGAGCTAAAGTGAAAACAGATGCAGAGTATATCTGTTTTTACTGTGGCAAAGAAACAGCCGAAGATAGTACTGTAGATCATTATATTCCATTTAGCAGAGGAGGTTCAAACGATGAAGACAATCTAGTATGCGCATGCAGAGAATGCAACGAACTAAAAGATGATATGATGCCTGAGGAATTCAGGCTTTTTTTATACAATATGGAAAGATACGAGGATATGGCATATGGACAACTACAAAAAATATATTCAAGATCAGGTAGCTGAGTTTTATATTACACTATATAAAACAAACGGAATAGAACTAAACGAAGAAAGACTCAATTATATTAAAGAAGAAAGTAAAATATATACAGATTGTAATCCTGAAATAGCAAATCAGGCAATCTGTGCAGACATAAAAAGAATAAAAGGAGAGAGATAATGGAAAAAGCATTCGAATTAACTAATTTCTTAGTAGAAAATAAAATACCACACTCTGCAAGTATCAAATCAAATGAAGCTAAAATAGATGTTATGTGGTATGGTAATAAATATAATGTAGAAATAGATAGAAGCTCAGAGAGACTATATAAAGATGGAGCCTTGATGGTAATAAACATAAACGGAGATGATTTCACAGAAAAGGTCTGTGAATTCTTAAATGAAGAAGCTCCGCTGCCGGTCATATCATATGACAAGGTAAAGTAGCATGGCTGGTAAAGCTCTAAGATTAGAGGTTAAGCTTGGAGAGGGCGAATCTCTTAAATGTGGAGTCTTTTCAGATGTTCACTATGACAGCATGAAATGTAATAAAAAAAGGTTTCATGAAGATGCTAAATATATAGTTGACAATGGTGGCGTATTGTTATTCCCCGGCGACCTGTTCGATGCCATTATAAAATCAGACAGAAAAAGACATACACAATCAGGAGATCAGTTCCATGTTGATTCACAGTTGAACGATATAGTGGAGTATGTGACAGAAGGATTGCTACCGTATAAAGATAACATATGGTTTATAGGTATGGGAAACCACGAGACAGCTGTATTAAAATATCATCAATTTGATCTAGTCAAACAGCTTGTCAAGAACTTAAATGAAGAAAGAGATAAAAGCATAGGGCCAATAAAACAAGCTCCATATAAAGGTTTTTTCCAAGTTGTCGTAACAGAAAAAGACAACATGTATAATCCAAGACAAGCTACGTTAAATGGGCTCTTCTTTCACGGTAAAGGTGGCTCCGCACCGATCACAAAAGGAATGATAGACTTCAACAGAATATCAACTACATATGTTGCAGATGTATATCTTCTTGGGCATAAGCATCAAAATATTACAGATACAGGAGGAAGAACTATATATGTCAACAAGAAAGGAGATATAAAACAACATATGAAGCAGTTTATGGCAACAGCTGGATATCATACAGCAGAGATCGAAACAAAAAGTGGATATTCATTGTCTTATGAAAGCGAACAGTTCAATGCACCAACATCTATGGAGAGCGGTGGCGTTATAGAAATAGAGCCAAGAAACTTAAATAGTAACGAAGAGCTTGAAATAAGTACAAAAATATATCATCTTACAAGAAACATAATTAACAGGGACGAATAGGAAAGGAGGATAAGTTGAAAGACATTGTAGAGAAATTATCAAACGCAAAGAGTTTAAGAGAGGTTAACGATATAGTTCAAAACCTAGATGAAGAAGAACTAGAGAAACTGAAAGAAATTGATGTTAACGATAGAAGCGATTTATATGATCTTAAGCAGTTAATTGATTCAGTTACAAGGACTATGGGCAATGGACGAGTGTAAGAAAAAAGCGATTGTTCTTGATCACGTTATAGAACGGTTAAGCAGAAAAAGTGAAACAATAGGAGATATCCTAAAGGTTTACTTACCAGAAGAACAAAGAATAGCTATGAACTTAAATAAAACGTTCATAGATAGTCTATTAGAAGAAATAAAGGAGTTGTCAAAATGAGCCTAATAATACTTGCAATGATTATTATAGTAATAACCTGCTTGTGGTATAAGTAACTATTCACACACCTCTGTATAGACAGCATTATAATAATCTATATTAGAACATGTTTTCTCTGTATCCCAATTACATGGATTGTAATCTGGAGAGTTTCTTTCTATATCAGTTGCACAATAAGAATAGATTGGCCCAATTTCGCAAATTAAGCTATCTCTTGTCCCTGAACTTGCGCCGCAGCTTGCCAGTGTACTCAGGATCAGAATTAAGGCGCCTGCGTGCTTCATTGAGCTTTTTAAGGTTTCTATTGTTTTTTCTTTCATTCTTTAGTTTCTCTGTTTTTTTACCATATAAGTAAGAAAGAAAAGCTGGCCAAACATCGACCAGCTTCTTTAACAAATCCAATAGTTTTTCGATGACTTTATCCATAACTATTTTGTTTTCTTTTTAGGTGGAAGAGAAGCTTTCTCTTTCGCTTTACCAAAAACGAGAGCAATCTTTTCAACCAGTTTGTAGTACCATGTATCTTTGGTATCTGTCATAGCAATAAACACCAATGCGCCAACGTGAGCAACAACAACAGAAACCCAAACCCATAGATATTCTGTCATATAAGCTGCTAACTTAACAGCAGCTGTATCGTACATCATTTCTTCCATGGTAATCTCCTTATTTATTAAACAAAGCCACAATGGCATTTATAATTCTAACAAATATATTGTCTTTTGCAAGATATTCATCATTAGAATCTTTTGATATTGAAGCCGAGTCTTCATCTTCATCGTTTCTACTTTCAACAATATGATTACTTAAATCTAAAACGACATAGTGCACACGACTGTTTTTGTCTCGGTAACTTCTTAGGCACTGCATACGGTTATGGCCCTGCCTGTAAGAACAGTGTATCCAACCAGAGTTAGGATCTTTTTCATCATGGAACTCTAGGATTATTTGATCGAAAGAAAGGTGATCGTATATCCATTTAACCACATCTTTATTTGAAACGCCACTAACCTCGAAATCGCACGCTTCACCCTTACAGTGTTGTGAGCTTTCAGATCCACCTATAGCTTCATTTAATGCTTGTGATCTAAACCATGATGAAGGACTAATATGTTTACCAAAATGTGCGCGGACAGGCTCTAGTATCCGTTGTGCAAAAATAGTACACTTCTCTAATTCTTGTTCTGAAGGTGTATTATCAATATCATATCTTGAGGCTGTTTGAGAAAAAACTACCTCTTCATAAGTAAAATGTTCCGTTATTTTAGCCATTTCGTTCAGCTCCTCGTTTAAGATAGTTGTTCAATATAACAGTGTCTCTGTCTTGGCTCTCTATCTTTAATGTCAATGATTTACCATAGCATTCTACATCTCCGGTTCCGTCGTATTTAACAAATCCTGCAGATATAGGATAAGAGTCTACCTTATCCATTCTATCAGCCATTTCGGAGTGGCAAATACTATCATCACTCCACACAACAAACGAACCATTCTGAAACATTATATATTTCATTTTTTGTTCTTACCTGTTTGCAAGATGCCCTTAAGATCACTAACAACATTGTTATGTTTTTCCATAACTTTAGTGTTCTTATTAAAAGCTTTAACCATACTATTATTGAGTTTTTCGAATGTTTTCTGCCATTCTTTTCTTTCTTTGCGATGATCTTTCTTGGTATACATGATATACCATGCCATCAAACCAGAGAATATACCTAATGCACCGTAGTTTATCAACTCTCTGATTAACTGTATTTCCGCCATAACGTTCTCTCCAATTTCAACATTATTAAAAACATTGGAGTCACCGCAACCCATAACTGCCAGCAGTTAAATCTATCAATAATACCATGTATGATAGCGACATCCAAAAATATACATAATTGATACCAAGCGAACGCTGTGAATAAACCTATAAATATCTTTCTTATTATTCCGTCTTTTGATTTATAAAATAAATATGCTATTCTTAATGATAGAAAAACATTAAGAAGGTAGAACCCTATCGGTATGTATATGCATATATCATTTATCATGCGCTTTCTAATGCAGTTATTCTTGCTTCGTAGTCATCACATTTATCAGACAACTCTTTAACAGCGTTAATTAAAACAGGAACAAGCTTACTATATGTCAATCCATAAAAAGATTCAGAAGGATCTGCATTCTCAGGAACAGCCTCTGGAACAACGGACAAAACATCTTGCGCCATTAATCCTATACTATCCCAAGGATCCCCATCAAATACAACATCTCCCTGTTCGTCGAAGTGACCGGAGTGTCTCTGATATTTTTCAGGGTTAAGTTGCTTTATCTCAGCAAGACCATAAGTTAATGGAACTCTATCTGTCTTGAGTCTTTCGTCAGAGAATGTAGTCCATGTAGCATCAGCATAAGCGGCTCCATTACCTTTGAATATATAACGACTTGTAAAGAAGTAATCCATAACAGTCATTAAGTTAGCAGAACCAAGAGATGCTGCTCCGGAACCACTCTTTCGAGCGCCTCTTAAAATAATAGGACCGACCGATCCAGTAGATGTTGAAGAATCAGTTGTTGAACCGTACCCAGTCATGAATATTCCAGTCTGAGTTTCACCTAAACCATTAATGCCTAAGTCCCCAGCATCGTCAGTAAATTCTTGGAAGAAACCATATGTGTCTGTTTCAGCAATACCTGTCATTCCGTGATTGACACCACTAGATTTAAAAGTAAGTATCTTACCTGTCTGCGCTTGTTCATTAAGGCATAAACCACCCGCGACAACATCAGGAGCGGTTTCTCCATTCGTTGATATTTCACCGTTAGTATGAACTAAGAAGCGATATACTCCACCAGTTCTATCATAGAGGCCAAAGAAATTATTAGAACCATTATTATATAAGTTCCATTCTCTAGATGAATTCTTAACAGATATAAAAGCAGATGTGCTGTCCGATCCTACATTTAAAGTTCCCTTCCCAGTATATTCAGATGGTGTTGGATCTCCGAAATATGCAAGACGGCTAGAATCTAATACCATCGTTGGACTTGATGAGCTTCCGGTATTTGTTACAACAAAGGCTCCGCCCTCTCCCAATGCCCATGAGTCATCAGTGCTTCCAACATACCAAGTACCACCACCAGTAGATGTGTTCTCAAGCCTTTGAGTCCAGTTCGCGACATCTTGCGTTATATGCAAGAAGGCGGCCGGAGAGTCTTCGTTTACACCTAAGAACTTATTAGTATCGCTAATTGTAAATGAGTTATTATTCAATCTTAAATCAGCCATATTATCATCCCTTTATGAATAATGAACTTGATATCTTATTGTCTTTGCAGATCCCAATCTATTTTTGATAGCTATACCAGACCCAGCATCATAGATACAAAGATTTCCGTCTGTGTCAGTATTAACAACGTTAGCACTATTCTGTATCAAGGTTACAACACCTGCATTAGAGAATGAAAAAAGAGCATATTCTTCATTACTACCTGCTTGTGCAAAACCCCAACCGTTTTCTCCTGTGTCAACTAATATTTCCCCATCATCTGCTAAATTATTTCGAGCTTCAGACCGGGTCATAAGACCAGTAGAAAAATATCCTCCACCAGAGCTCGTAATAGGATCAGATGAGAAAGTTGTATCTTCTAACTCAACATTACTTAATGCATTTGTACTATTTGATAGGAGACCTGCCGATGTACCTGTGACATCGTTTAAATCTATATATATGTTAGAAGCACAATCACAAGAAGACAGTATTCTAGCGTAGCTATTTGTACTTTCCCAGGAATATGAGCCGCCAATAACATGTACATTATTAACAACTTCGCATCCATTAAACATAACCTTTGTTCCAGTCCCACTAACATCAGCTGAAAAGGTCATATATATATTATTTACTATATTACATGAAGAGAATAAAGTTATTGAAGAGTTTTGTGCTCCAGATGCCATATCTTTAAGATAAACATTATTAATATTACGACATGTCAGGCAAACATCATCTCCATAGTTATCGGCATATAAATTATTAACGTTTATACAGAATCTAATTGGAGATGCTACATTATCTGTGAAAACAGTGTCAACAACATCGAAGCCAACAACAGCTGTTGTGCTGGAAACAAAAGATGATGCGACAACTTTAATGTTCCTTGCAATACTCCCATCCACCTGAGTCGCATATACAAGCGCATCAAAATCTGCGGACGGTGTGGCATCAAAATATAGATTCTCAACAGTGCAGTTAGAAGTAAATGCCAATAAGTCTAGGACAGCTGTGTTGGTGAACTTAATAACTGTATCTTCCATACTTTCTCCAGTTATCCTTGAGAAGTCTGCATTAACAGTTACACCTGTATCAGTGCCCAAATCATAAGTTCCGTTTCTAATGAAAATAGAGTTATTACCAGATGCTTCCAGAACAGTCTTCAACGCAGTTCCGGCAGCTGTATCACTTGCGTAATTAGCTCTATCAAATATGATATCGTATTGAACTTCTACATTATCTATTGGTGTGGTTAAGGTCATTTCTTTCTCCTTTAATTAAGCGTCAACACTCCATGTGCCTACGATGCTTTCTGTTACCCATTCTGTTGCATTAACAGCTGTTATTCTAATTAGATTTCCAACAACATTAGCTCTGAAGTACCCAGCAGCAGCTGACTCTGTTCCGGCATTTCTAATAGTGTCTCCAGCAGATGCATTGATTCTTAAGTATTGAGCAGCCTGTACATAGAACGTATAAGTAATTCCGGCAGCAGCAGTCGGCAGTGTTAACTCAATTGCTCCAGCAGCTCCCTCGTTAGTGCACATCTTGCCGCTTTCTGCAGCAGTCAATGTGTCATTAGCAGTAAATGCTTCTACACTTAATGTTTTATCAAGCTTTTCTGTCTCTAATTCATTCAATGCGCCAACAATAGATGTCGCTGTAAATCCAGAGAGCCCAGTTGTTCCTGATTCGCTGATTGTTATTGCACTAGATAAATACTGATCATTAAATGACAAATCGGCAGATGTATCTAACAATAGGTTTTGAGATGCATCTACAGTAATATAATCATTTCCAAGATCACTACTTATAAGTTTAAATCCTCCGCCATCTCCGAATGGATCCATATCTATAATACTATCAGCCCCATTATATCCCAATTTGATAACACCGACATTTGTACCAGTCAT
>JANQNH010000027.1 GCA_028279655.1 Candidatus Nanoarchaeia archaeon
ATAGAAGGTGACGTCTGCCCAGTGCCTGTACTTTAAACTCCTTTCCAAGGGAGCTAAGAACAGGTAAACGGCGGGGGTAACTATAACTCTCTTAAGGTAACGAAATGCCTTGCCGTTTGATTGACGGCCTGCATGAATGGCGTAACGAGGCCCTTATTGTCCCCAATTAGAACTCTCCGAACTCTCCATTCTGGTGTGAAGGCCAGAGATTTCCAGTGGGACGTGAAGACCCCGTGAAACTTTACTGTAGGTTGTTGTTGCAATGTGAACTTTGTTGCATAGTGTAGGTGGGAGTCGCTTAAGCAGAACTTTCGGGTTGTGTGTAGACGCCAATGTAACACCACTTTTCAAAATTTACGTTGCTAACTTCGTAAGAAGGACATCAATAGCTAGACAGTTTGGCTGGGGTGGCACACTGTTGAAAAGATACGAGTAATCAGAGATTCCTCTATAAAGGTCTCGCGATGCTCGACTTTATATCAACAGTGCCCAACGGTTGACTCAACTCGGTCAGAAATCGAGTGTAGAATGCAAGGGTAAAAGTCAGCCTGACTGAATTCATAATAAAATTGAATGCAGGATAGAAATATAGGCCTAGCGAACCTCTATGTCCTCCTTGATGGGGGCTAGAGATGACTGAAAAGTTACTCCGGGGATAACAGAGTGGTCGCGCCTGAGAGCTCATAGTTAGCAATAGCTTTGCTTTTGTTAACGAGTTTATCGACGGCGCGTCTTGCTACATCGATGTCGGCTCTTCCTATCCTGGACGTGCAGAAGCGTCCAAGGGTGTGGGTGTTCACCAATTAAAAGGGATCGTGAGCTGGGTTCACAACGCTGTGAGGCAGTTGGTTTAATATCTACTGGAAATGTTGATATCTGAAGGGAAGGATCCTCTAGTACGAGAGGAACGAGGATTCGACGCCTCTGGTGGACCTGTTATCTAACAAGGTATGCAGGGCAGCTACGCGTTCTATGGATAAGTGCTGAAAGCATCTAAGCACGAAGCCATCCGTGAAACGAGATATCTTAGAACTCCGATAAAACATCGGTTTAATGGAATTGATGTGTAAGTGCCAAGCTTCGGCGAGGTATTCAGCATGCAATTTCCAATCGTTCATTACTCTATGCATGGTTTATCATTTTTTTTCTTATTAAATTATGTATCATACATTATTATCTATTAGTTGGAGCTATGTTCTTTCTAATTAGTTGTTGATATAGCGGTAGCTATAAACTTTTTAATCAAAAACCAACAACAGCATAGGCACCTACGGACAAAGCTTCGCTTTGTCCTACTCGCCACCCCGGATGGGGCGTCCCCCGGCTCGTCGGTGCCAATGTTGTTGGTTTTTGCTGCCTCACAGCGTTTTGTTGTGGATCCAGACAATAAGTTTTTAAATTGGCTTGATTTTTTGTATTCTTATGATATGTTTAGGTATTGAAAGTACTGCACATACCTTTGGTGTAGGTATAATGGATGAAAATGGTAAGATTCTAGCTAATGCCAAGGATAGTTATACCACTGAGCAAGGCGGGATACATCCGACAGAGGCGAAGAACCACCACATAGCTTGCAAGGATAAGGTGGTGGAGGATGCATTGAAGGAAGCAGGGATTACTATGGATGATGTTGACCTTATCAGTTTTTCTCAGTCTCCTGGTATGGCTCCGTGTTTAGTGATTGGTATGGAGAAGGCCAAAGAGCTTGCACGAAAATATAAGAAACCTTTAATTGGGATCAATCATTGTATTGCCCATCTTGAGATTGGACGTAAGCTTTGCGGCTGTGAGGATCCTGTAATGTTATATGCTTCAGGAGCAAATACACAGATAATCGCTTATGAAGGTGGGAAGTACAGGATCTTTGGAGAGACACTAGATAATGGTATTGGTAATTTTCTGGATGGTTTTGCCAGGTATATGGGAATGGGTTTTCCTGGAGGCCCTAAGATTTATTCGTTAGCGCTTGAAGGCAAGGAATATATTGAGCTGCCATATGTTGTTAAAGGTATGGATGTCAGCTTTGGTGGGATACAGACAAATCTAAAGCAGAAGTATGATTCTGGTAAGTTCTCAAAAGAGGATCTGTGTTATTCTTGCCAGGAAACTGTGTTTGCAATGCTGGTTGAGGTTAGTGAAAGAGCCATGGCTCATTGTGAGAAAAAAGAATTGTTGCTAGGAGGGGGGGTTGCCTGTAATAAAAGACTGCAGGAGATGTGTGAGAATATGTGTAAGGCAAGAGATGCCAAATGTTTTTTACCTCCAAACGGTGTGCTAGTGGATAATGGTGCAATGATAGCCTGGGAAGGCATTATCGAATATAAGAGTCGTGGTGCAGATAAGATCGATGATTTAGATATCAAGCCTTACGAAAGAACAGATGATGTTAAGGTAGAGTGGCGTTAAGCTAAAGACTTCTGGTATTTTGCCATCTGCTCTGGTGTAAGTTTAGAGAATATTCCTCCACAATCACGGCAGACCAGCTCGTCCCTTGAATTTGAGTAGAATATATTATTGGAAGCACACTCTGGGCAGAATTTTAATGTGGATAGATCTATCTTGACTTCCTTTGGTGCTTTTTTTGGCTTTTTTACTACTTTCTTCTTAGACTTTTTCTTAACCATATAGAAATCAGGCTTGTTATTCTGTTTATAAAATTTATGTTTTTTCAGCAACCTAACTTTTGATTATCTTTTTAAGAATTCTTGATTTTCCATTCCACACTAAAGCTTCTTTTAAAACATCTTTTATATGCTCAACTGGGATAATCTTGATGTTCTTCAGTTTGTTCTTATCGATTATTATATCTCTCATGTTTGATCTTGGGACTATCACTCTTTTGATGCCTGCTTCTATTACAGCTTCTACTTTTGATGATACTCCACCGATTGGCAATACGTCTCCTCTTACGCTTAAAGAACCTGTCATTGCAGTGTCTTGTCTTACTGGGATGTCTTTAAGAGCAGATATCACTGAGGTTGCAACGGCAATTGAGGCTGAATCGCCCTCTACACCCTCATAGGTCTGTAGGAACTGGACGTAGATATCGTAGGTTTCTTTAAGGTCTTCACCGAAGTATTTTTTTATTATAGCTGAGACGTTCTTTATGGCTTCTTTGGCTATATCTCCAAGTTTACCTGTTGCTATGATCTCTTTTTCCTTTCCTCCTGGTGTAACCTGGGATTCTATAGGTAAGATAATCCCTGAGTAAGCATCTTCTCCACCCATAACTGCCAATCCATTTACCCTTCCTATCTTTTTGCCTTCTGTTACAATAACCTCGTATTCTTTCTTCCTCTCTATATATCTATCTGCCAACTGTTTTTCCAAGGTTCTTGCTATCTTCTTTGCACCTTCGATATGTTTTTTAGCTACAAGCTTTGCATTTTGTTCCTTTGCCAGGTCTCCTGCTGCTCTGATTAGTCCTCCGAGTTCCCTTAATCTTAGGGTGAGATGGCCTTTTCTGTTTGCCATCTTTCTAGCTTCTTCTATAACCTCATTTACAGCTTCTCTTGAGAAATGAGGGATCTTCTTATCCTTAATTACCTCTTGTGCAACAAAGATAGCTATATTGTTCCTATTCTCTTCATTATCTGGTACTGTGTCTTTCATGTATATCTCATAGCCATAGCCTCTTATCCTTGACCTTAGGGCTGGATGCATGTTTTTTACTGTCTCCAGATTTCCAGCTGCTACTAAGATGAAATCACATGGGACAGGTTCTGTCCTGACCATTGCGCCTGCAGAGCGTTCTGATTGTCCTGTAATTGAGAATTTCTTTTCCTGGATAGCTGATAAAAGCTCTTGTTGGGTATGTGGTTGTAATGTTGCTATCTCGTCTACAAACAACACACCCATGTTGGACTTATGGATCATGCCTGCTACTACACGTTCATGAGCCGGGGTCCCTAATCCTCCGCTTTGGAACGGATCATGAAGTACATCTCCTAATAAAGCGCCTGCATGGGCGCCTGTTGCATCATGGAATGGAGCTTGTTTTTTTCTAAAGTTGTCTACGATTAGTTTTGGGGCTCTTACCTGCGGGGCATTTACCCTTTTTCCAACATTAAGGAATATGACAAATGCTCCTAAGAAGACCATGCCTCCAAGGAAGAATGCTGCAAACATAATATCAGAGTTATAATGCTTTCTGGCCCACCATGGAGCTATCATCGAGATGATAACGAGTATGAACAATAGGATATTCTGGTTCTTGAACATCCCCATGGACTGTATCTTGGCTTTTGCAACCAGGTCTCTGCCATGTCCTGCTGGAACGGTTCTTATCAAAGGATTGTTTTCGTCGTTTGGGTTTGGAAAGGAGACTGTGTCTGTAAGTTTTTCTTTAGGCAATAGCTCAGCTAAACCCATACCTAGCATGGATTTTCCAGTACCTGGCTGCCCAATCAATAGAACGTGTCTTCGCTGCTGAGCTGCTTTTCTCATCACCTCAACAGCCTCTTCCTGGCCTATCACCTGATCTATGATGTTCTTTTTTACCTTGATATCTGCTGTTGATTTGAATTTCATGTTCGGCATATCTATAACAGAATATATGGGTATTTTTAAAGTTTTTGTTTAGTTATTATTGTGCTTTCTTACTTTAAATACGTACTTGACTAATAATATGTAGATGCAAAAAATAGCAACAACATAGGGTTCAAACACGGTCGTGCTTCTCACGCCCACTTTCGAATCCTTCGGATTCGCAAGTCTTCACCTTGCTTCGCAAGCTGAAGTTTTCCAAAAGGAAAAAACCGGACTTCGTAACGGATTTTTCCTCTTCAGGCAGTTTTCACCCATGTTGCTATTTTTTGCTAGAATGAGTTTATTTGTTAGCAGTCTATTATTGTCTAGTAATCTAGGAGTAACAGATTTCCTATACAAAATCAAAATGTTTATATATGCGAATACCTAGGAATAGATTATTGTGGATATTGGAGGTTCAAAATGGCGAAAAAGAAATCAAAAAAGGATATTATTGCTTTACATAATAAATTAAAATCTATACACAAAGAGATAAAGAAGGTGGCTCACCAGACTGTACTGACTGCTGTCCAGATCTCTGCGCATGCACATGGTAAGGTGAAACCTGACACTGTAAAAAGGGCAAAGAGGATGATGGCCTCTATACACAGGTGATTTAAATGCCAGGCCCAATGCCCACATATGATCAACTTAAAGGATTAGTAGACAAATTAGAAAAAAGATTAGCGAAAGAAAAGAAGACCAGAAAGAAGTTTGAAGATGCTAACAAGGAGTTGATGGGGGAAGAGATAAAGGACTATAAGGAGGAATACAAACTAACAGTTAGTATGCAATCTAAGTTGAGGGAAAAACAGGATCTTCTAAATAGATTCTTTAAATTAAGAGATCTTGTGGATCAACAGGCGAGCAATCTAGCAAGGTTAAATAATCTAATAACGGGGTTTGGAAGAAATCTTAAGGTAATAAATAGAAATGCAGGAGAACTTTTCGCTAATGAGCCTGACCCTAAACTAGCAAAGGAGAACGAGAGGAGACTTTCAGAGATACAAGGTTTAGGAAAGGAGCTAAGGCAATTCTTGAAGGATGAGCATACAGCAACTGCCATATACAGGAGAATCAAAGAGCTTGTGGAACAAGAGATGAGGGAAGCTAACGAGTTTCACAGAAAGGTTAAACGAGGATTTAAGGCTACAAAGAATGCGCACAAAAAACTCGAAAGTGATCTTGTGGAGGTAACGAAGATTACAGAAGAGGCTTTGCGTAATAGACGTAGTACAACCTAAGAATTTGTTTTTACTTTTTTGTTAAAGGCTTCCAGAAGCTCAATAAACCTCTCAAATAATCTATGCATCTTTGGTAATGTTGTTTCGTTTATCTTTTTTCCTATCCTTGCTTTGATCCTTATCTGGGATCGGGTATTATCTCTTAACAGGGTGATATAAGGCAATGCCTGTTCTACAAACCGATCCATTGATTCTGGAGTTACCCTGCTTATGTTTATTTCTGGTCTTTCTTCTGATCCTCTTTGTACAATATTGGACCTTAAGCTATTAATCCAGTTGTTTAATGTCTTTAAAAGATATTCCTGATTATAGTCAAAGGTGTTTCTTGCTTCCTCTGTTTGTTGCAATACGTTCTCTATGTCCTGTTTATACCGTTGGTACCTCTGGATTACCCTATTGAAATCCTGAAACAGTGTAATTACCTCTCTATCTGCAGATGTCTCTGATATGAATTTGGGAGTTGTCCTTTCTAATCCCCTGGTTTTTTTCCTGACTTGTTTATTAAGATTTACAATACCTGCTTCATATTCTCTTATAGGTTTGCTGATGCGATCAAGATCAGCTAGGAAAGAGGAGAGATAGTACAATATCTCTATTATCTTTTTGAGGATCTTTTCCTTGCTTTCGGTGTTTGTATTTTTTTCATGTGTATATATATTTATAAGACCAAGGAGATAATCGCATAGCTTCAGTACTTTTTTCAGATCTTTTTCCTCTTCAGCAAGGAGGGATTCCAGATGGTTATCGGTCTGTCTTATAGCCCGGTCTGCCTTTTGCATCCATTTTATTAGTTCTAGGTCCTGTTCTTGTGGTGCAGCTAGCTCTTGGGTTCTTTCTGGTCCTTTAGGTTGTTCTGTTGGTGGTTGATCTTCTGATTGGGGTTCTGTAGGTTGTTCTTTTAAGGGTGATTCTGGGGATTTTTCTTTTGGAGGAGGTTCAGGAGGTTTTTCGGTTGGTGGTTGTTCTGTTTCAGATTCTTTAGAAATAAGTGCAGTTAGTTGATTTATCGAGTCTATTTCGTTTTCGATCCATCCCTTGATCTTAGTAAAAAGTTTTTTCTCTTCTTCAAACAGGGATTCTACCTCTTCCTGCTTGGCCTTTAGAATACTGTTCCACTCTTTCTTAACCCTGTCTCCAATATGCCTCTTGCTTAAGAGTTCTTCTAATTTTTCTTCGTCTCTTATCTCTGCCAGCTGTATCTTAAAATAAGACTTCAGATGAGGTTCCATGGTTTCGGTTATCTTCTTGATTTTTTCTATGAGTTCCAGGGCTTGTTGGTTTTGTGTATTCTTCTCCAGCTCTTCCATCATCCTATATACATATATCTCTATTTCAAGAAGCTGTTTCAGAAGACCTTCTATGGCTTCTTCGTACCTTACTAGTTTTTCAAGCTCTTTCTTCTCTCTCAGGAGTTTCTTATATTCATCAGATGTCCTGTCCATCAGTTTTGGTATCTCTTCGTCTGGATCCATGGAGCTTATCTCTTCTTTGATCTTATCTATGTCTTCAAGGATCTTCTGCTTCTTTAGCTCGATGTCTTCAATCTTATCAATGAGTTCTGTCTTTCCTTCTATTATATCCTGTAGATGATTATAGGTTCTTCTTGCTGGTGTTTCTGGCTCTTGGGTTGTTGTTTCTGGTTCGGTTGGTGTTTCTTGTGCTGGCGGAGTTTCTGTTTGTGTAGGGCTTTCTCTTCCCTTGAATATAAGTCCCCTGCTGCGGTATAGGAGATATATGACAAGCAATACCAAAAGAGTAGTCCATATGGGATTCCTTGTTACTATGTTTCCTTTCTTTGCATTAATTTGGGTAGTCTCTGGTGTTGTTGCTGGGGTTGGACTTGTGGGCCTTGTTAATTGGGTGTATGTCCCTCCTGATGATGATATTCCACTGAACATGTTGTCCAGATATGCTGGATAAAACAATGTTCCTATTGTTATTGGATTTCCTGCACTGCGGTTATAGAAGAAATTAATTGCTGGGAATGCAATTAAGACTATTAGGAATATTGAGATCCATAATTTCACTCCTTTTGGGGTTGGTATCTTTGTTTCTTCTGGCATTTTTTGTTTATTTTCGTATTTTGTCAGTTTTCTGAATTATGTTCCGTTCGCAAGTCTTCCTGATTGAAGTCTCTTTTCTATGTTAATTTCTTTAAGTAATGCAGCCTGGTCTATTCCGTTATAATGCCTATTTTTTACCTTAATATCATCGATCCAATCATCAAACATCTTCTCAATAGCTTTTTTTGCATCACCTTTTTTGTATTTCACTCGCTTAAATCTCACAGTTATTTCTCCATCCTGATATAATGTCAATATTGCATAAGATGATGCTGAATTTCTATCCCTCGGTTGACCTACAGAACCCACATCAATAATTGCTGTTGAATGATCCTTGAGATCAATTTCTTCATCCAAAGGTGTCTTATCTACAGGGTCTATTCCGAAAATACTACCGTCAGGTTTGGGGTATATCAACCCAGCAACGTGAGAGTGCCCTACAAAACAAAAATCATAATTGTTCTTATTCATAATATCAAAGCACTCAATGGCGTTTTCCCTTGGTCTTGCTCCTGAAAGGACCCCTGTAAAAAATAATAGCCTGTCTTTAGTATCTGCTACTGATAATCCCTTGGGTCCAGAATGAACGAAAAATAAATTTGATCCCTGGAAAGACATCTCAAAATTTGGTTCGTGATACCATGAATAGTTCTTCTTTTTCTGTGAAGTTATGACCTCACTAGTGCCAATATCGGTTAATTCCATGTCAGTATAGTACGTATTGGGTTGTGCACGGAGATAAACACTGTAGTCGTGGTTTCCCCATGCAATATATTTAATTGGTTTTAGTGAACTTTTTTTATTTTTAGTTCTATCGAGTAGGCTATATACTTTCTTAGCTACTTCATTTGGATTCCCCCCATATCCTACTACATCTCCTAAGCAGTATATCTCATTAATTTTTTCTGACTTAATATCCTTATAAACAGCATCAAAAGCCTGCATATTTGCATGGATGTCAGAGATTATTGCAATTCTTTTTGAGATTGGACCTGTTGGAGTTGGTTTCTTAGGACCGAAATGCTTATTCCACTCTTCATCTGGATATTCATAGTTAAGATAGTCTTTCATGTATTTTCTGAAATCCATAGGCCCAATAATATTTCTCCATACGTCAAACATGAGGTTCTTTGTTCCGCTTTTTTCTGCATAAATAATATTATGTTGGATTGAGATTTGGTATCCAGCTATTCTGCAGGCAACCATAATAAATGATTGACTAGCACTTAAGCCTATCAGTTTTGGGCTATTTGTGAAACGTGGATGTTCTATACACCACAAGAGGTGATCCCTGAACCTGTCAAGGTCTTCCTGTGAGAATGTAGTTTTTCCTTCTGGAAAGTGTCTGTCAAAGTCACTATCTGTCATTCTTTTCGGTTGTGGTTGAGGTGTTGGTGTTGCTTTTGTAGGGGGTTTAGGTATTGTCCTTTTAGTCGGCCTAGGTGTTGGAGGGGGTGCTGGTTGTGCAGTTTCAGCAATCTTTCCCCTTCTAAGAGCGAGGTTTATCCTCCTTCCAATGAGTTCGTTCATCACCCAGATCCCAAGTTCAAAGTTGACCCACATGTCCCGGATGGTGTTTATGTATTTTGCATATGTCTTGAAGTACTCTTCAAAGTTTGGATCTCTTTTTGATATCCCCTCTAGCTTTTGAAGCAGGTCTTCTCCTTCAGTAAGGTTATTGAATCCTAACCATCTATCATCATCCCATTCCCCTATCTCATCTGTTATTCCCTTGTTCTTGAGCTGAATTATTGTGTTTTCGATGGTTTCCAGATATTTTACCCACAGATTTCCCTGGAAAAGGTCCTTAAAGAACTCTTCAACCTTTGCCTGTGCCTCAATAATGTTGCATCCCCCTTTAACAAAGGTAGCATAAGGGTTTTCTTTTAGGTGAGTACGTCCTGTCTTTTTTCCTCCACGCCCGGCCATCTTGTTGTTTTGTTTTGGGATACTTTTTTTATTGTCAAACCTTATTCCTTTAACTGCATCAGTAAGACCATGGGATTGAATCTCTGCAATACACCTTACTGACCAATCATAATGGTACTGTGCCTGTTCTGCCAGATTATACCCCTTATGATGGGCCTGGCCAACCAATGCACTTGAGGAATTTGGCCAGAATAGATCATTAGAGTTGTAGTCTCTCTTTAATTGAAACTTGTCTGTCTTAGGTATTGGTCCTGACTTTTTAGATGGTGCTGGAAGAGGTGCTGCTGGTTTTCCTGTTTCAGGTCCATGTCTTTTGATGATAACCTTCACCTTGCTATAGCGTTTGAAGTTTGGATTGTCTGTTTTGTAGAGGACTGCCAACACATTTCCTTCAATCTCATCTTTGTTAGGGGGGAGCAAGCTTGATGGAAGAATATTGCTAGTTAATCTTGGTCCCTCTCCTAAGCGATAGGGTATCTGAAGGCTGGTAATGCTCCATATAACACCATACTTGCTCTTTTCACTTTCAATACCTGTTATCTTTGCCTGTAGTGGGATAGACCTGCCAATATATGCTGGTTCAGGATTATGCGAGTTAGGGGATTCTATGCTAATGCTAATCTCTGCTTTCTTGTGAAGGTTTTCTATAAGCTTAGTGATTAGTAGTATCTGTCTTTTCAGAGAAATAACAAGAGAGGAGTATCTTTCGAATTCCTGCCTTATCAATGCGTTGAAAAGATTTTCATCCTTAACTACCTCTCTTATCCATCGGTCATAGACCCTTTTTTCTATGAACTTGTCATCCAGGAGGTTAGCAAGCTTTTCTGTGTCTAGTGCTTCTTTCTCCGCTATATCAAATATCTCCTTTAGCTTTAGCTGCACCTCTATTGCTTTCTTACTGATCTCTGCCAGAAGCCTATTTGCCTCCTCTTCGCTCAATCCAAGTTCTGCGATGTACTTACTTATCTTCTTCTCATTCTGACTTAGATGGGATTCCAGCTGTGCAAGAGCCCTTAAGGCCTTGCTAAGGTCTATCTCTGCTGCAAGCAGTTTTCCAAGCTGTTTCTTCTCTTCTGACAATGCCTTGAATTCGTCCTTATCCGGATCTCTCAATAATGGAAGGATATTGTCTTTAAAGTAATCATATCCTCCACTTTCGATAATCTCTTTCCTTAGGGTTTTTAGGTGCCGGACTATATCTGCCTTCTTGGTCTCTAACTCCATAAGGTAGTTCATCACACGTTCTTTTCTTTGATTAACTTCGTTCAGATACTTGAGGATCTTCTCTATGGGCTCTTCTGTTTCTGCAGGCAGTTCTTTGGGTGATTGTTTTGGTTCTATCATTTTTTGATGTTCTTCGCACCAGTTGATTATCTTACCTGCGTTATCCAATACTGGGGCATTAGTTGTCCACCAATCATATATCTCTTTGTCCATACAGAATATTAGGAAGTCTACATCAGAAACCCCTCCTTTGCCTACCATCTTTCCGTCTGATTCTTCCACACATTTTGTTGAGTGCCAGAATCTGAATCCAATGTTCTCTCCTTGGTCACCTTCGTATTTGAGTAACGTATGTTTATTTGGAACCTGGGTAGCTACAAGCAAGTCAGAGGTAGCTTTTCCACCAAATTGTCTGCTAATCTCACAGTTTGCATCCATGTCTTCTTTAGATAATAACATAAGAGCAGGAGCATCGTATCCTTCGCTTAAAGGATGATTATGGTAATGACCTACAAATCCCAATTTATCTTGGAATTCCCCAAAAATATAGCCCATCCTTTTGAAATGCTTTCGTATTTCTGGATCAAAGAGTTTTTCTCCTCTTATTCTGTCCAGTACTTCGTTAGGGCCGAATTTTATTTTGTAGTTCTCAAAAAGAGATTTCAATCCCTTATACATCCTATCTAGTCCTGGATATTCCTTATCTGAGAATTCTAATTTTGCAATATTCTCTATGTCACTCAACAGATCAGTGTCATATGTCGCATATGTCTTCTTACCTTGAGGTGTCATCTCATCGGTAGCTGCAACCAGTACTGGAAGAGGAACATAGAATGGGACTACAAGACCAACAATATTCTCTTTCTTGAAATATGGATTTGGAAATCCTACTAGCATACCTATGCTCTCTAAAGGCTTAGGTTCGTGGTGTTGGAAGGCGTATGCTTGATCTATAGCTGTCTTCAATGCCCTCCCGGATATCAGAACAGCAGCGGGGTGCTTCTGCAACAAATATTTTATTGACTCCCCATACTCTTCTGGCTCAAACTTGTCTGGGGATTTAGGTGTTGGCGGTTCTTCTGGTGGTTCTTGTGTTCCAGGTGTATCTGTAGAGTCTGGAGTTTCTGCAGGTGGTTCTTCTCCTGGCTGCTCTCCTGCACGTTCTCTTCTCCTCTTTTTGAATCCACGATATAGGAAGAAGATAACTACAAGGGCTATTAATGAAGTCCATATTGGATTTCTGGTTACTATGTTTCCTCTCTTCGTCGTTGTTGTTGGGACTCTTTCTGGTGTTGTCTGCCTGGTTATTGTCCTGGTTATAGAGCTATATGTGCTTCCTGCTGTTGATGATATGCTGCCTACCATGTTCTCAAGATAGGATGGATAGAACAGAGATCCAAGGGTGATTGGGTCGCCAACACTTCGGTTATAGAAGAAATTGAATGTTGGGAAGAGAGCTAACGCTAGGACAATAGCAATAATCCAGATCCGGCCCCCTGTCATGGGCTTTGATATCTTTGGTTTTGTCTCTTTTACCTCGTCTGGTTTTTCCGGCGGCATTTTATCCTAGCACCTCTAATATATTCTTTATCTTTGTATTTGATACACTATAAAGAATGAATTTCCCTTGTTTTCTGGACGTGATTATGTTGTTTAGCTGAAGGAGCTTTAGATGAAGAGAAACCGTGGGCTGGGCTTTTCCTACTTCTTTGACAATCTGAGAAACTGTCTTTTCTTTCTCCAGTATAGAGAGGACTATATTGAACCTTGTTTCATCTGCTAAGGATTTAAGTAATTCTACCCTATTATCCATCATTTATTTCATATTTATATATTTAGATATATAAATATATCGTTTTTTGTGATTAGTTTTTTATAGTTTGCAGTATTCCTGTTTGTTAGGGGGAAGGCTTTGATGAAGGAAAAAACTCTGCTTAGGATAGCTATAATCGGAGCTTTGGTAGGTATTTTTCTGCTATATGTTATTTCTGGGAGTATTAAACTGGATGAGACTAGTATAGGAAGGATAGAAGAGGAAGACATCGGTAATGATGTAAAGGTTAAGGGGATGGTAAAGGATGTGTTCAATAGTGAGAAGCTGAGCATTGTGACTATTTCTCAGCCAGAGGACTTGAAGGTTTTGCTTTTCGACAATGTTAGTATAGATGAAGGGGATTATATAGAGGTAATTGGAGAAGTGGAGGAATACAAGGGTGAAAGAGAGGTGATAGGAAACCGGGTGAGGATGATAGGTTGATGTTTTTTGACTTTATGATTGCACTATTGATTGGTGTTTTGGCCGGGTGCATAACAGGCTTGATCCCTGGCATCCATGTTAATCTCATTTCTATGATACTGATCAGCGTATCTGGTTATCTGCTTGGAATCACTGATGTAGTTAGCCTATGTGTTTTTATAATAGCTATGTCTGTTACACATACCTTTCTTGACAGCATACCTTCGATATTCTTGGGTGCTCCTGATGCAGATATGGCTTTAGGGGTGTTGCCCGGCCATAGGTTGTTGCTTGAGGGAAAGGGTTATGAGGCTGTTAAGCTCACAGTGATAGGCTCTTTGCTTGCCTTGATAGCTACCCTGTTACTTATTCCTTTTATGATACCTTTTGTTCCCAGGATATATTCATTTGTACAGCCATATATAGGTTATATACTGATATTTGTTGTTGCATATATGATACTAAAGGAGAAGAAGTTCAGTAAGATAGCATGGAGCAGTTTTGTCTTTTTTATCAGCGGGGTTTTGGGGATAATTGTATTAGGTTGGAATAATCTTAACCAGCCATTGCTGCCTATGCTCTCTGGTCTGTTCGGGATAAGTGCTTTGGTAACTTCTTTGTCTGGAGATACCAAGATACCAGAGCAGAAGATCACAGAGAGTATAGAAGTAGGATTGTTTGATAAGGTTAAGGCTATCTCAGCTGCTGTGTTCTCTGGTTCGTTGACTGGGATAATGCCAGGACTCGGGGCAGCTCAGGCTGCAATAATCGCAATGCAGATAGTCGGAGATATAGGTGTTTACGCATTCATGATATTATTAGGGGGTATAAATACAGTTAATTTTACCTTCTCCTTGGTAACTTTCTTTACTCTAGGAAAGGCAAGGAACGGTGCTGTGGTAGCTATCCTTGAGATAATAAAGGAGATCAGCCTATCTCAATTGTTGGTGTTCTTGTTTGCTGCTTTAGTTGCAGGGTGTGTTGCTGCTTTATTGGCTTTGTTCTTTGCCAGAGTGTTTTCTAATCTTATTGTAAAGGTCAATTATAGGAGATTGGTAGTTGGCATAATCTCTTTCATTACCTTGATGGTCTTTTATTTTTCTGGTATTGTTGGGCTGTTGATCCTGGTTACTTCAACTGCAGTTGGGATAATACCTGGATTACTAAGGGTAAAACGTTCGCATGCTATGGGGTGTTTGTTATTGCCTGTGATATTGTTTTTTGTTTTGTAGACAGAAAGATTTATATATAATTGTGTATAACCATGTATAATAGCTATATATGTGATAAATATGTCTGAGAATACAACAATATTAATATCAAAAAGAGCAAGGGAAAAGATAAAGGAATTTGGGAAAAAAGGAGAGACATATACAGATATCATCAATAAGATGTATAAGGAACTGAAATTAAAGGAAAGCGTAGATATGTTAATGGATACAGAAGGTTATTTGACCATAGAGCAGGCTAGGAAATGGACTAAAGAAAAGAATAAACTAGATGGCCTGTAAAATGTCAAGAGTTATGATTCTTCCTGAATTGGTTCGGCAAATCCAGAAGATTTTCAAGAAAAAGGCTGATAAGATCTATGATTTAATGACTGAATTGGAGATATTTCCAAGAAAAGGCAAAGAAGTAGGCCATGTAGCCAATATAGCCATAAAGGAGATAAAATATGGAGTGTTCAGATTCTATTTTATTACTGATGGGCATAGGTTAAAGTGCCTTACAGATGAAGAGTTAAAGGAACTGTTGATAAAGTTCGTAAGGATGTCTGATAAAGACACACAGCAAAAGACCATAAATGAGATAAAGATAATACTTAAGAAGATTGGTTTTGAGAATTTTAGGTAGGAAGATTTTTATAGTCTTATCCCTTAAGAGGTATAATGAGGGATCTTTTTAACAGCCTGATGCTAATAATCGTATCTGTTGTAATCATTGCTATAGGCATAGTTCTTACTGTTACCTTTGTGTTTGCCTTTGTTGGAATCCCATTTGTCATAGTAGGAGCAATACTGCTCTTGGGCAGTATTCTGGCTTTGGCTTTTGGAACAGTAGGCGGATTCTTTAGGCTTGTTACTGCACCTTTTAGGATTAGAAAATATAGAAGCAGGAGGAAGGAAACAAAGAGAGGGAAGGTACATACTGGTAAGGTGGTGGAGGTTGAAAAGCAAGGAGGCGTCTATAAGGCTAAGAAATAGTTACTGTAGTTAAAAACATAAAGTTTTTAAAAGGAGACTTAATTCTAAACATTACTATGGAAGGAGTTATCAAGAACTTTAAGAGGGGAAGAAAGACCCAGACAATGAACCAGATGATCGTGGTAGTGAAGGGTGTCGATAAGAAGGAGAAGGCCAAAGAGCTTGTAGGCAAGGTTGTATCCTGGAAAAGCCCTGGAGACAAAGAGATAAAAGGTGAAGTAAGAGCTACGCATGGGAATAATGGGGCTCTTAGGGTTCTATTCGAGACAGGTATGCCTGGGCAGGCTATCGGTGATAAGGTCAGCATTGCCTGATTATTTCTTTAATTCTAGAATAAAGTTAGAACCAAGGCTATAGTGTTCCAGATAAATCTCTTTTTTTGGGAACAGTTGTTTTATGTCTTTGATCAGATCCTTTCCTCTATCCCAGCTCCTGTTCCACCTTAGGATTGGAAGAAAGATGTTTAATGGTTTTAGATCAAACTGTCTACCATCCAGGATAACTAGTTTTTTTCCTGGCTTTAGGGAATTTATAGCTATCCTTAGTGCTGCTTTGTGGTTGGGTATAGAAGAGAAGCCTAAAGTTGATATTACAGCATCGAAATGGTTTTTTGGTAAGGATATCTTTGCTGCATCTGCTTGTATAAGTTTTATGTTCTTATATTGGTTTCTCCTGATCAGTCTTTTTGCCTTCTCCAGCATGTCTTTGGAGTAGTCTATTGCTGTTATATCTCCGTTTTTCCCTATAATCTTTTCTATAGGTCTAAAGTTGATGCCTGTTCCGCATGCAATGTCAAGTACATCATAGTTTGATTTCAGATCTAGCTTTTTTATCGCTTTCTTCCTTAGTTTGCTTAGCAGGATATTAGAAAATAAACTGTAGAAAGGTGACTTTGCATAATAAGAATATGCTATTTCTACATCTCTTAGAGTGTACATTTAGCAGACTTTCAGAGGAACTGGAACAATCCCTTTTGCTATAAGATACATCAATACCATCCCAAGTATAAACCATACGATAATGTCTATAACAGGATGTGCAATGTATGCCTTCTTAGATCTAAACATCAGTATCACCTTCTTTTATTTATATCTTGTTTTTTGGTTGTTTAGTATATAAAGGTTTTGTTTGTTTTCTTGGGTTGGTTGATTTATTCTTGTTTGTTCTTATAAAGAGAACCAATCAAAAACAACAATCCCCTTAATCCTATTCCAAAGGAAAAACCAACAATAACAAAGGTGGGAGACGGATTTTTCAAAGAAAAATCCTACGAGCCACCCCTACGGGGGCAACCCCCGGCTCTTCTCCGCCTTTATTGTTGGTTTTTCTGTTTTCACCCTTGTTGATTGGTTCTCTTTTATTGTTAAGTTACTAAAAGTAACCGAAAGGTTTAAATAGTTACTATTAGTAACTATGATTAAATTGAGAGATTTGCCGGTAAAGATAGATGCTGAATTGAAGAAACGCATAGAGGAGTTTATTTCTAAAGGTGAGAATAGGTTTGATTATCCGTCGGTAAAGAACTTTGTTGACAAGGCAGTTCTGAGATTATTGAAGGAAGTTGAGAATAAGAAAGGAGGGAAGAGTGAAGAATAAAAATCTACTTTGGATGCTATGGGCAGTGATTTTAGTAATTTTAAGCGTAGGGGTGATGGGATTTAGCCTAAGAGACCTTGGAGCAAGTATAGGTGGTGTTACAGGAGGAACAAGCATTGTATTCTTAATAGTCAACACCCTCTTGATTGGGACATTTATCTTTTTAGCCATACATTTCCTACCTGAGAAACTTGTTGGGAAGATAAAGCCAGGCAAGAGCAACACTGCTAAGAGTGTATTTTTTATTGCACTGTTGATCGTGTCTGTGGTATTTGCAATAAGGATAGGAAACATGTTTATCTGGCATGAAGATGCTGTTGTAAGGCCTGCATTCAGGTATTTGTTCGGGGTTGACGAAGAAGGAAATATAGGGATATTGAGGCCTACGAGGATATTGATATTCATCGGAGCATCTGCCTTATTGTATTGGCTATTTGTAACGAAGGTAAAGATAGGGCAAGGGAAGAATGATAGTGTGGATCTTGTGATAGCCATACTTCTTGCTGCTGATATGACTCATCAAGGTCTTACTAAGGATTGGCTGATCGCTGGAGGGCAGCTAATTGCAATATGGATACTCTATGGGCAATTCAAGAAGGAAGGAGAGACTAAATTCAGTTGGTCTTCTGCTGTATGGTCTTATGGATTAATCACCTGGATATCGAGTGTTGCTTTCCCAGGAGAGGGATTCTTTTTTGTTAGATGGGCAGGTGCATTGTTCTCAAAGATGGGGCTATACGGGTCTTTGTTAACAATAGTCATCATTGGGGTTGCTCTAACTGCATTAGGTGCATTTGTAATCAAGAAAGAGAAGGATGAAGAGGACAAGGAGAAAGAAAGCAGATGGAAGAAGGATATGATCTCGTATCCTCTCTGGGGATTGCACAGGTGGGCAGGAAGATCAAGGAATCCGCTTGTCAGAGGAATATATAAGCTATGGGATCCGAAACTTCCTACTCCTGAAGATGAGATCCCATTCCCTTTCAGAGATATAAGAGTAGAGTTCATGACGATGATGAATTATCTACTGAGGTTAGAGGTATATAAGGCTAAGAAAGGGTTTATGGTTAAGACGCAGGAGTTGGCTGACAAGATGTATGGGAAGAAGGGACTGCATCAGGTTTTTGAACCGGCTCGAATACATGGATTCTTGAACCAATTTAAGAATGGTGGAGAGTTTGGATTATTCCGTCCAGGAGGATTACAAAAATCTAGTGAAGGATTGATTGTACCTGTAGGAGCAAAACCAGTTAAGATTCCGGAAAAACACGCAGATTGGTACAATAATCCTAAAATATTTGACGGAAATTACAAACCAGTTAGAAAGATTATTCTAGACGAAAACAAGAAAGAAACAGTCTTAGAAGCTGGTTTTAATACAACTGAGTGGTGGGTTTTTGAACTTATTAACAATCTGAAGAGAGAAGTTGAAGAGTTAACGCACATTAAGCAAGGATCGAATAAAGGGGAAGAGATTAGAAATACCTTGGAAAAAAGAATGAAGCATATTAACGAGCGCCTGAATTCTGTTGAGAGGAGGTACGGAACGTATTCTGCTGAAGAGGATGGACCAAAGGCTTTTGTCCAGAGAAAGGGTGCTCTGAACCTAATAGAGGGAAGAAGGTTGTGGATGTTAGACCAGTATAGGTTAGCAGGGAAATATGACCATACCTATAAATTTGCACGAAAAGGAGCGACAGTTTACAAAGTTCCCTTGCAGGACCAAGGGCCAGATCCATGGAATGATACACTAAAAAAATCTCCAAAACTATATTGGGGTAGGGGGGAGAAATCAAAAAAACCTATTCCTGAAAATAATCTTGTGGAGGTTGATTTTGACGGTTATTTCCTTCAGGATTTGAATGAGTATAGGATTGAACATAAGAATAGAGGCTATATCAGAAGGGTGACTCCGGTTGAAGAGGTTGAGGTTAAGCAAGAAATAATGAATAAGAATACTGGGCAGGTGGAAACAAAGAAGGTAAAAAAGAAGTTAAAAAACATAAAGGATCATGTTGGATTTAATAGTGTTAATATGTGGATTGACTCGGAATGGGAGTTCTTCATTAGAGATATAAGAGACGGGAGGTATCATCCAAATAGCAGATCTGCAAAGGATTATACTGATCTTCATGCTAAGAGATCTTTCAATTATAGAGATGTTAAGGCACTTAACAAAGGAGTAGGAAGGGAGAATCCTGCATTTGATAGAGAGAAACTGTTGTCTCCTTCAGTATATTACATAGGAAGGAAGAAGTTTGATGGTGTGTCTGATGCAGACGTAACAACTTCAGTACTAAGGAATCCTGCATTATCCACATTGGGTTTAAGAAATTATATTCTGAGTTATCTAGAAACAAAGATGAAGACTGATGATAGATTTAGGGAGAATGTTTCTAGATATGCGTATGATACTGGAGCTGAGCATACCGAGATTTTTACAACACTACCAAGCGAGGCAAAACAAACTGATGCAAAGAGCGACTGAAGCTAGGATGGAGAAAAAAGCAAGAGATGCAGTAGATCTGCTATTTGACTCTATAGCAAGGCTTATGAAGAGGTCTGAGCAGGTAATCACTAAAGATAAGGAAAGGGCTAGGCTACGTCATTCTCTGCTGAATGACCTGAACAGGCCAAAGATCATTCGTGGTTTCAAGGCAGTTGAGATGGTAAGGGAGATTGCCAAGGGCCATAAAGATCATACTGATTTTTTCAATGTCCTGCATGGGAGGATTGATGAGATAAGGGAATATAACCCTGAACTAGCAGCGTTGATAAGTCAGCTGGTTGAAGAAGAAGGGGTGTCTCCTGTAATCAGCAGGATCCTCCTGATATTCATGAGGTATCCTAAGGAAAGGGTATATGTTCATTTTAGTAGGTATCGTACACAATACTCAAGAAGGCTTCTTGCATTGAAGAATAGGGAGATAGCAACTAAGGTAAGTGCTCTGATAGCTGGTTTCTTAGAAGAGTATGAGAAGAGGCAGAATGAAGTCAAGAGTGTAAGGGTGTTTGCTGATGAGGTAGTAAAATGGAATGGTGCAAATGGACAGATTAAGGATTATGTTGCAGAAGCTAAGAGGTATGTTGGGTCTTTGAGGAGCCTGAATGATAAGGGGATTAATTCTCTCTTGGATATGGATGATATAAAGCAGATATTGGTCTATGAAAGAGAGATTATCTTTTTGGAGGATGTTTATAAGAGGGTAGCTAGTGCTTTAAGTACTCTGGGTTCACAAAAGGATACCTGGGGACAGTTCCTTAATGTTTATTCCAGTATGAAGGGTATAATCAGGGCATTGAGAGACAGGTATTCTGACACGGAAACAGCAGAGGAATTATGGGGCTGCTATAACAATCCTCAGAAATTTGGCCAGCAGCCTGAGCCATGGGAAGGTAGATTCCGAAATATTCTTGGACGTCTTAAACATCAACAGAATGCAGTCCGGAAGATAAGGGAAAATCTATTGAAATTGTTTGATAATGTCCTTAATAGGTTGAATAGTGTTAGTGAAGCTGAATTTTCACAAACCAAGGATGGAGTTTCAAGGGTTGTTAAAGGTATAAAGAAACTGCCTAGGCAACACAGGAGAAAATTGCTCAAGGCTGTTGATAGATTGGAGAAGGAATCTAAGAAGAAGCTAGAGATGGTAAGGAAACAATATGATAAAAGCGAATCTTATTGTTACAGTAGTACTGCAAAGAGTTTTTATAGCCTGCATAATGATTTAAACAGGATAGAGCCTGAGAAGAGACTTATGGAGATCAAGAAGATACTGGATAAGAAGATGCCTTTGTATCAGAGAGGAATATGGGCTTTGAAGGCTGTAAATCCAGAAAGACCTGGTGCTTCTGCAGAGGTATCTAATTACATATTGGATTGTATGGCTCGTGAATCTGAGTTAAAGGCAGAGCACGATGATACAAAACAAAAAGGCATACAGGAACTTATGGAGTTAAGGAGGATAACAGAAGAGTTGGATAGGGTACTTCCTTTATTTGAAAAGCAACTGGATGTTTTGATAAGTTATCTAGAGAGAGTGCTCATTAAAGGCCACAGAGAAGAAGTGGAAGGGGAACCTGAGCCAATTAAGGTTGATTTTAGCAGAAAGAATCAGAGGAAAGGGCCCAGGACAATAAAACTGGGTACTGAAGGACAAGGAGGATGGCAGCTTAAGTATGCCAGCTAGAGGTGATCAATAATGGGATTTTTTAAGAATCTAATAAAAAGCAGCAGCAGTTCAGCAGGTACTGGAGCTTCCAATATAGTCAAGAAAAAACTGAGAAAAAGAGGATTCGGATTTCACTATATGAGGGCAGGTGATAGAAGACTGCCTACCTATAAGAAATATGAACCTATGGTAAAACTTTTGAGAGATAGGAATAATGAGTTGGTAGAGATAGAAAAGAAATTTGGGGATGTTGAGGGTATAATGCCAGAGATAGAAGAGCTCTATCGCAGGGCTGGCCCTTATGTTGATCCTGAAGCCAACGAATCAACAGAGGATGGGCTTATAAAATTTGAGCAGTCTAAATGTAATGGTGGTACTAAGTATACAGATGAGGAAGCTGAGAGAATCAACGGAGATCTTAAAGATCCATACAAAAATAGTAAATTTGAAGTTAAGCCAATTACAATAAATGGGAAACTATTCTTATTCGAGATACCTCCAAAAAGGCCCATTTATTTTGAGAGGGATGATAGGTATGAATATGTTTCATATTTTGGCTATGGGGAAACAGAACCATGGGCTGATAGATATTCTCAATTTATCAACCTGATTTGCGATCATGCAAAGACCTTACATACTGGTAATGATGATAAAGAAAAGTATATTGATATTGTTAGAGAAGAATATATAAATAAGATTAAAATCTTGTTTCGAGCTCAATCAGGAGACAAAGAAGGTGGGAAAACAGAGCCGGGTGGAGGTGAACAGAATGTTGGAGGTAAGGAAAAACATTTTCACACTGGGTATATGAGGACTATCCATGATGATTTTGTAGCTAATTATAGTACTCTGAGAAAGAAGTTGATGGAGAGAATACCCCAAAGCGTAAGATACAAGCATACCTATAAGATTGCGCTTCCGGTAAGAAAGCATTATGATGGAGAGGTTAAGGAAAAACTTGACCCATATGTTACGCCTGTTGTTGATGATAGAGGTATGCCCTGGGAAGTAGCTGATGATGGGGAACTTATGGTAATCAAATGGAAGAGGAAATATCCGCGAGCTAAAGGGTTACCTGATGCCAGTAATATGCCCACCCAACATAAAAAAGTTCCAAAAAGCATGATAAAGGAACTGGATCTTCTGAAGGTTGCAAATTATGTTGTTAACCAGTGGGATGAGTATAGGGATGATTGGAGGGATGCGAGGTATCATCCTGAGACACTTACAATCACTGATAACCTAATGGCTAACCATTGGGCAGCAGGAGATGAATGGGATTTGAAGGATGAGACTAAGATGAAGACAGATGATAATGATAGAAGCAATG
The DNA here is from genome assembly GCA_028279655.1 of Candidatus Nanoarchaeia archaeon. Lineage (GTDB taxonomy): Archaea > Nanobdellota > Nanobdellia > Woesearchaeales > JACPBV01 > JAHWHQ01. The sequence goes on from JANQNH010000027.1 coordinate 22,526, forward strand.
ATGATAGAAGGTTTACCATGCACCTGCATGATGGATCAAGGATAAATGGACTTAGAAAAACCAGTGATATCAATCCTTCGTTTGACCTAAGGGCTTTTGAACCTGAGAAAAAAGGGATTATCGGACAGATGAAGAGCGGAAAGGAATGGCAGTATGTTGGTAAATGGAGATATTATGGAGATTACTCTGATATCTGTGTGGAGGACCAGAAGGACCCTGCTGTAACTACAAGAGGAATGTCTATGTTCCTGATAGATAAGGTTATCTCTGAGGGAAAATCTTACAAGGAGATGCATGATGAGCTGAAATTTATCGGAAGCAGCTCTCGCTTTGATTATGGGCCCAGGGCTTACGATAAGGGAATAAAAACCTTTACTGAGGATCCGTTTAATCTAGATGTATCTTCAGCCAATGAATCATCTAAAGAATATAAGCCTGGAGATGGTGATTAGGTAGTCTGAGGCAGTCCTGGTGCTGGTAGTGCAGGCGCCTCTTTCTTCTCTTCTTTTTTATCTCCTTTCAAGAGACCATAGGCTACTGATACTCCTGCTGCTACTGGCATCTGGTAGGCATGACCTAGGTATTCTGGGACTAATGAGAAATTTGCCATTACAGGAGGGATAATGTATTTCATAGGACCTACCATCTGTTTGCCTACTTCTACTGGCTTAGGTTCATAGTCTGCTATAAATGCCCGATTAAGATATTCATGTGCTACCAAGAAAGAGGGCATTGTCGCCAGACCCAGTCCGGCTTTTGCGATAAGGCCTATTGTTTTTCCGTATGCTGCTTTTATAGAGTTTCCCAATAATGAACAACCTGCAAACATGTAATGAAGCACGCCTCCAAGGATCCCTCCTATTGCTACTTCGTTTGCCATCTGCTTGTAGGTCGTTTTCTGATTATTCTTCACATTACCCAGCCATGTTCCAACAGCTATTCCTGCTGGTAGTATCAAAGCATTTGTACCACCCATGGCAAATCCTGCAGCAAGACCTGCAGCTGCTTTTGCTGTATAGTAAGCATAATGGGCTGCACTCTTAATTCCAGAACCGATTGATTTAACACTGTCAACCATGCTCTCCAGGGAGCTGCCTATAGAATCAAAGATGCTTCCTCCTCCAGATGGAGAAGGGGCTTCAGTAGCTGGACTGGCTACATCATCTATGCTCTCTGGCTCAGCCATTCTTCTCCTCCAGATATCTCTTTATCACATATTCTATGAAGTGTGATTTATTTCTGAAAATTCCAGATCTAGATTTAGTCCTCAAGGTATCTTGAATTCTTGTAATTGTGTCTTCGTCCACTGTTATGCTGATTCTATGTTTCATTTTAGTGGATAGTATTTTTATTACTCTGTGGTAGGAAATATTACTGGTATTTAAAGTTTATGGATTTTGTTACCTAGAAGTAGTTAATAAACTAGGGTCGTCTATATTCCCAGGTTGAACATCCTATGGGATTTATTTATTCACTTTTTTCTAACAATTGTTTTTATTTATTTATTTTTTGTTAGTTATTTTAGTTTTTTTATAATATTTTATCTTATTTTTATTAGAAATAAATTTATTATAATTTGATTAAAATTGATTATTTAATCGAAATATTTAAATATAAGTTCATATAAAATGTATATATATTCGTTATTTTCGAACAATGATATCATTAAGTAAGAATGAGTTTAATGTAATAGGGTTTTTGATTAGAAATTTTTCTAAGAGGTTTACCATAAGGAATATTGCCTCTATTTTGGGGGTAAGTGCAGCTGGAGTACATGCTGTTCTGAAGAAGCTGGAGAATAATGGTATTGTAAAGGGTGAGAAGTTAGGGACTGGACTCTTTTATGAGGTAAATCTTGGCAATAGTATTGCTATGCACCTTGCAGCTGTTAGTCTGTTGTCTCATCTTGAGCTAAAGGAGATTGATTCCAGCGAGATTGAGAAGGAAAGCAGGGCTGCTGTTTTTGACGGTAAGAATCTATTAGTTATTACCAGTAATCCAGATAGGGTAAATGATATATGTTACAGGGATCTTAAGGATATCAAGGTTAATTGTTTTGATGAAGGGAAATTTGAGGATGGCTTAGCTGGGAAGGAAAGAGGAATATTGGATATTTTAGAGAATGGTAATGTGCTCTTTGGAGAAGACCTAATATTGGATATAATCAAGAGGGTGAGATGAATAAAAAGATGATCAGATGGATGTTGGCATTGATTGCTTTAGTGATGGCTTCTATAAGTGTAGGAGCTGCCCTTGGTGAGGCTGGCTTGAATCCAATTGAAGGATTCTTTGGTGGAGGATGGCAGACCTATGAAAGGACCATAACCTTCTTGGTATTCTTCTTCCTGTTCTTTACAGCTTTCATAATAGGTATGAAGAAGAGTATGGGTGATCTGAGCAGAGCTCATCTGACGTTTGCATTTACAGCTGCATTCCTATCTTCATTTATTATTGTGATGACCATGGGCTTCAGCTGGATGAATCTAAGCTATCTGGCATGGATCCTGATCGGGATACTGATATTGTTTGCACTCTATGCTATGCTAGGTAAGATGGGTATGGAGAATAAGAAACTGCTGGCATTTATCATTGCCCTTATTATCACATTGTTGTTGTTGTGGCTGATATGGTATCTGATGCATGAAGGACTGCCATTCCAAGGGCTAGGTAAGGTTACAGACGCTTTCAGTGGGTTTGGAAAATCAAGCAGTTCAAAGAAGAGAAGCTGGTTTACATTCAGCAAACCAAGTCGTGGAGGGGGGGATCCGGTTAGTGCAATACCACAGACTCCTGGACAGGCGGATGGGCCTCCCATTATAGGGGATGAGGATGATCCGGATACAGAAGAAGTGAGACAGAAGTCTAAGGTGAAGTGGTGGATGATCTTAGCTGCTTTTGCTGTTGTCTCAGCAGTTACTTATGGTGCTTATAAGGCTAGGAAAATCCCTAAACAAACTGCAGAGTCTGTATCAGATGCAACCAGGAACAAAACAGGAAGATTTAGATTAGGCAGGTTGATCAATAATACTCAAAGCATACTCAAAAACAAACACATATCTCCTGAGGAAAAGAGACAGGTGCAGAGGAACCTGGATGAAGCAAGCAAGATAGTAGAGCAGTTAAGGAGTGCAAACGAAAGGAGGAGAGAGAAATATCAGGAGAAGAAGAACCAGATTAACAGCCAAAATGAAGATTAAAACTAAAATCAGAGGTGCCATTAATGGTGTCTTATAAGAGAGAAAATAAGAGAAAGGACAGATACGATAGGTTGATCTGGATAGAGAAACAGATGGATAATAGATATGCAGATATTCTAAACTTATGCAGTAGTTCTCTTAGGATAATGAGAAGTGATGCTTTTGCCAAAGATAATCTTGAGCCATTTTCAGAATATCATGGAATGAGGGCAGATCTTGTTGGAGGTATGGGGTGGAGTACAAAGAAAGGATTAAGTGGGGCTAGAGTTAATACTGTAAGAGAGAATATGACAAGGGCAAAGGCTCTTCTGAAGGAGATAAATAAGATAGAGTATAATGTTGATCAGGCTTTGGCAGAAGACCTATATGAGCGAAAGGAAGAGGATAAGCTTATGACTCTGCATGTGGAGTTTGGAAATCTAAGGAAGATACTGAGGAGATTTGATGATATATGGAAGAAGATCACAAAGAATGATAAAAGGAAAAGGGTCATGAGAAATTTAAAGAAATTATCAACAAATCTTAAGAAGGAGGTTGGAAAGGAAGGGTGGGGGATTATCTTTGATAAGGATTTTTCAGGAGATGGCATAGTTAAGCATATGGGTAATGATGTAAGAACATTTATTAGTGAAAATGAACAGTTGGTAACTGATATAAGGGAATTACACCACCTGACAGAGCTGGAGCAGCAGGTGGTTAAGCTTCTTGTACGAGGATTGAGGAAACTATCCAGGAAAAGACGGGAAGAGCTTGGAAAGGTCCCTGATAGATTTACAGATGACCTGGATCATTTTGAGACTAACCTTGACAAAAAAGAAGAGGCTATTGTAGTCGGTACAATAACTCCTTTAGTTCTTAAGATAGACACGATAATCGAGGAGTATTATGCTTTGATAAAAGAAGAGAACAGCAGGATCGGTCCAATTGCAGATTATGTTGACCATATCCAAAGGGTTCAGAAAGGAGAGGAAAAGATCAGTGAAGCAGATAAGAGAACAAAAGGGAATGGACTTAAGATAGCCATAGACAGGATGTGGTGGCTGATCTACAGGAAAGAACCTGGATTTATGCACGAGATGAGAGAGCTGCAGGAGGATGTAGAGATAGCATTGAAGAAACTATATGCTTTGGAGAAGAATGCTTTTGATGTTAGAGGTAAAGTTAGGCTGAGGGAGAAGGCTGAGAAGTACAGGAGCCCTACAAAAAGAGAGTTTCCTGAACCAGAGTATCCTACAAGGCCTAATAAAGAGACAAAGGAACTGGCCAGGAAGGAACTAGCAGAGCTAAGAGCGAAAAGAACAAGAAAAAGAAGGTATAAGCCACCTACAGCAAAAGAGCAGAAAAGGGAGAGAGAACTGTTGGCTATACTTGGTAGTGAAGAGGAAGAATCAAGCGAGAGTGGGCCAGGAGCTATTGACATAAGCTAATTAACTACTTCTTTGTTTGTTTACGTATTTTGCCAATCCTGCATGTAGTTTAGCTAATGATGCAAGAGGTGCTAGGAAGTGAGGATTATCTGCATAAATCTGTCTTAGATCCCTGGCTGCTTCGATCTTTGGATCCCAACCAGCTTTTTTTGATTTTTCAACTGCTTCGTTGTAAGCTGTCTGTGCAGCTTCTTCAACTGCCTCTGTTTGAGTGCCTTTTAGCCTTATGGTCTCCCTATAATACTTTGCCAGTGCAGAGTGAGTAGATATTGCCTCTTCGTCTGTAGCTTTTGGGTCTGCAAGGAATGCATCATGATATGCTGCTGTAAGTTTTTGAACCATATCTATTGGATCTCCTTGTGGAATCGCGTTCTCTTCTATTGCGCTTCTATATGAACCTCCTAGATGAAGATTTACTTCCCTCCTATACTTGTCTTTTTCTGATTGTAGAACACCAGTGTTGTTTTCAATGATATCTTTTGCCTGTTCCAAAGAGTCAATTGCTGTTTGGTAATCTGGATTTATGTAATTAATTTTTTCTATGCCTGTCCATTTTAGGATTGTTCTTTGAAATAGTGAATCGCTGACTCTTGAGTAGCCCCTCATGCTGTTTGCTTTTCCATGTATGACCAATGCTCTTAGATTATCAGGAACGATCTGTATAGCCTCAGCCATGAACTGCCTTGCAAAATTATAGAATTTTAGCTGATAAGATGCTTCTGACCATGCCATCAAAGCATCTGCATAGGTATCATCCTTAAGATTAGGATTATTATCAGCGATTTTCATTACTTGTTCTATCTCTATTAATGCGGATCTTGTCCTTCTCTTTTTTAGAAGTTCGGATGCCCTTTTTGTGTGATATATCATCTGTGAAGATGGATACATCTGGTCTCTTCGGCTCTTTCTGCCCCTGCTAAATATCTTTGAAATAAAGCTTCCGTCTTTGGATGCTATACTATCCGAAGTAGATCCGATTTCGCTGTCCGTAAGTGACTCTAATGAACTTGCCATAAAAATACCTCAAAAAAAGTAAAAAAATTACTTTGTAGCTGGTGCTGGTAAACTGATCTGTACCATACCTACAAGATCCATCTTGTCAGATGATCCTGGATTAGGTGGCTGTCCTGGAGTATATGTTGCTGTTAGACTTGGAACACTAACTCCTGCATCATTTACCATGCTAGGAACTTTTGCCCCACCTTCAGTTATGCCTGAAGATGTGTAGCTTCCATCAGGTCCCCTTTCCAATTTGATAATCTTGGTTGATTTCTGAAAATCAACATACTTACCAAACTCTGGGTCGTTTTCAATTCCTTTATAGTTAACTCTTCGTACTCTTCCGTCTATCTGTACTGCTAGATACTCAACTTCCTTGTCTAGGCCAAGCCTGCTGACAATGTTTGGGTCAGTTGCATCATCTTTGTGTACATGCCAAGAATCTGGCCAGTATGTCTCTACATGGTCATTGAAAACTGTTGCTGCTGTTCCTCCAAGGCCTGTATATAATAGTGCTTTTAGGGCCTCTCTACGACTAATCCTTCTAAGTATACCTCCTCCAGGTTGTACACCTGTTTGGGGTGGTGGTTGTGTCATCTTATCACGCTCCGATATTTTAGTTTTATTATGTATTTGTATTGGTTAAATGCAGGTAGTATTTAAATGTTTCGCTTTTGATACCATTGAGTAGTAGTTAATTTTTTACATATCTGTGTTTTTTACAGGTAGTCTCTACTTAGATAGAATAGAAAGTTTTAAATATTCAGGAAGTTGAGATTGAATTAATAATAAAGAAGGTGAACAAATGGGAACCGGAAGCATATTTGCAAAAAGGGATGTAAGTGTTAATGGCACTTATTATATGATGGTGTTTGAGTGGAAGCACCTTTCTAAAGATACTGGTAAGCTTGAAGCAGACGTTACAAAGCTAAAGAAGAGCATCAAGAATCATAATATCGAAAGAATTGGGAAAGAGATGGCTAATATTGACGGCCTGATAGAGAAAGAAGGGAAAGAAGGATATAAACTTGCTTACAGGAACTCATTATTATTAAGAAGATCTATCCTTACTTTAAGGTATCTTGCTAGGGTAGTTCATAAAGAGATTAGAGGGGTAGAGGAGTTAGAAAACGAGCTTATAAAAAAAGTAAGGGGAACCAAGGCTGAGAATCTTTTCAAAGAGATACTTGAGCAAGAGAAACATGCTGATGATTTTACTGACAGCAGGATCAGAGCAGTAATCAATGATGTACATGGGGAACTGCAGAAAGAGCAGAAAGGAGATTTTGACCTTTTAGCTACTATGGAAGGAAAGACTGCAACTGGCTTGACTTTTAAGGGCAATGCAAAGGGGATAGGCAGGATGATGCAGTTAAGATGGGGTGCTATGAGGAAGCTCAGAAAGAACCTAAAGATAGAGATAAATAAGGAACATAAGGTTGAAGAGGACCTGCAAGGATTAAAGAAAGGATTGAGGAAGCTACTTACTGATATAGCAAAACATCATGCAAAGATACAGGATCTTAAAAAAGCTGCCAAGACTGAAAAGAAGGAGATTAGAGCTATATTGAAGGAGCTTAAGGAGTTCTTTAAGGCTGTAGAAGAAGTTATTAAGGCTTCATATAAGATATTCATATTTGACTTAATGCTATTGAAGGTTGTTGTCGGGATATTATTTGAAGAGATAGAGCTTGATAAGAAATTAATACAAAAACATGAGATCCCTAGGATGCTTGGCTATAATGATCTAAAGGCATTGGAAAATGATAAACAGGTGATCCATGGTTATCTGAAGAATCTAGAAAAATTCCTATTGCAGCTTTGGAATTTGTAAAAAAAGAGGTTGATAATTATGATGGAAGCAAAGGACTGGATTTCAGGATTAGTGGGAGTAGTGATATTGGCTTTAGGGTTGTTGCCTCTTCTCAATGCTCGGGGTGTTGGTCCTTCCTGGTTTGGGCTTAGCCTGCCTGTGAAGCTGTTGAGCTATGTGGTTGTTATAGGCGGATTCTACCTGATAATCAATTCATTCATCGAGATTACGAACAGCAATATAGTAGGGTGGCTGAGTTTCTTTGTCGCTGCTGTGATAACTGTGCTAGGGGTATTACAAGTACTTGGCAAGATCTCATGGATAAGCGGGATGGTGTTCAATATTATCTTCATAATAATAGGGCTGTTCCTGATGATCGCTACATTTGCAATGGAGATGTAGTTTTTTCTTTATTTTTTAACTATTTTTATAATTAGTAAAAATCACCAACAAGGGTGAAAACTGCCTGAAGAGGAAAAATCCTTTACGAAGTCCGGTTTTTTCCTTTTGGTATAGGGCGTGCGAAGCACGACCGTGTTTGAACCCAATGTTGTTGGTGGTTTTTCCAAAAGGTTTATATACAATAGAGGCCAAGATTTAGAATAAAATGCTATGGTTTAAGTATAAGTGGTTGATGATTTTCTCTCATGGACTATGCGTTAAGATAATTAGGGGGGGACAGGCAATAAAGGCCTTGAGTGTTGACATAAAAAAAAGATTTAATGACCCTATGAACGGAAAGAATGTGGGGGTTATCCTTAATAGGATAGAATTGATTATTATAAATATAGAGGGGATAATCTTTTCTGCAAGCGCTTTGCTCTATAGGGAAGAAAAGAGTCTGCTGCAATTTACTAAAAAGGTTGACCTAGCGGTACAACATCTAGTGAAAAGATGTGGTAAGGACAAGAAACGATTCAATAAAGATTCAAATAGACTACAGGAGAAAATGGAGGAATTCAATAAGCACAAGAAAAAGCTTCCAAAGAAACTTCAAGGGGCTGTAAGACATGAAAAGGGTGTTGTAAGCCAGGATTTGAAGGCACAAGAAAAGGCTGTTTTGGTATTAGAACAGCTGGTAGAGCTGATCAAGAGTATAGAAGCCAAGATCTACCATACCAGGTTAGAGGCAAAAGCACAGGAAAGAGAAACATTTAATTTTCATAAGGTCAAAGAGACGATCATAATAAGGTCAAATTATCGGCTTGGGGAGCTTATCGGAAGGGAGGGGGGGATTGAGGCAGGACTTTTGGATAAAAGGGCACACGCATTTATGGAAAGAGCCCATGGGAAATTTAAGAATCTCTCCAAAGGAGGGGAGTATGCAGAACATCTACTTGCAGATATGAATTCAGAAATACACCAGCTTGTTGGAGATTCCAAGATGGAAGCTAAGGATGCTTCTGATGCAATACACTTTTCCATATTGGTCATGCAGAGGGTAAAGGAATATATGGGGCACATAAGGCATGTCATAATATCAGATAATCTCCTTAAGAGGTATCTTGGGGAATTAAACCGAATAGCAGAAAGCTTTGAAGAGTTAAAAGGAGAGATATTCACGCAGGTGAAACGATTAGACAACGAGTTTGGGATAAAGAATATTCCTAAAAAAGGATTAAGAGCGTTAAAATCTTAGAGGTGTAAAATGCAAATAAAACTATGGAAAAAACCAAAGAATCCCATCATTATCGAGGGATTTCCAGGATTTGGGTTAGTAGGAACAATAGCATCTGAGTTTTTGATAGAGCATCTGAAGACAGAGCAGATAGGGAAGATCATGTTTGAGGATATGCCGCCTGTTGTTGCTATACACAAGAACAAGGTTGTTGAGCCTATGGGCATATTCTACTGTGAGAAATACAACATTGTGATTCTGCACGTGATAACAGCATCAACTGGCTTTGAGTGGAAACTGGCAGATGCCCTGGTGGATCTTGCTAAGCAGCTGAATGCGAAGGAGATAATAAGTTTAGAGGGAGTAGGTGCAAACGGGCTTAAGGCTGCTTCAAATTCCTTCTATTATACAAATAAGGAAGATAAGCAAAAGACTATGGAGAATCTTGGCCTTAAGCCATTAAAGGAGGGTATTATCATGGGAGTAACAGGTGCACTTATGCTAAAAGCTGACAGCAGATCCCTGTGTTGTTTGTTTGCTGATACTGCATCTAATCTTCCTGACAGCAAGGCTGCTGCTAGGATAATAGAATCTTTGGATAAGTATCTTGGACTAAAGGTAGATCCAAAACCATTGATGGCTCAGGCAACTCAGTTTGAGGGTAAATTGAAAGGGATCTTGGGTTCCAGCCAGAAAGCTCAGGAATTAAGTGAGAAGAAGAAACTAAGTTATGTAGGTTAAAAATTTCTTTTGGAAAATTTTTAGCTTTTCCTATGCATAATCTAGTACCTAAATATGTTTTCCTTCCATATTAGTTATGTGTTTAAATACTATTTCCAAACCTAGATAGTTATATACAATTTTCTGTGAGGGGTTGTGTGTTGGTAATTGTTGATATCGAATATGTGCATTAGACCCCTAGGATTTCTAAGAGCTTTTGGAATCAGATATTA